>NZ_JBIGIC010000010.1:0-269791 GCF_043555985.1 Pelomonas candidula
CGCGACGAGGCGGGCTGACCGAGCTCAGCGCTACAGTTGTCCACAGCCGGCGTCAGCCGATGCCGGCCCCAAGCCCTGGGTCAAAGTTCAATCGGCAGGGTGGGTCAAATTTAGATCGGCGCCAACACATGGACACCGACCTGCTTACCAACCCGGGGTTCTGGCTGTCGATCTTGATGGTCGCCATGGCGTGGATTTTTGGCACCATGCTGAAACGAGCAGGGGCGCGCCGTGAAGAAGCGCGTAAACCGCGACCGCCCCGATGGCCACCCCAAACTGCTCCACTCGTGGCCACCCAAACTGCTCCGGGCAGGACGAGGGAATTATGTGGGGTCTGAGGCCATGACCAGGCGCGCGGACGCCTCCTTCAGCCGGTAGCTCTTGCCCTCGAACTCGAGCATCGCGCAGCGATGCATGAGGCGGTCCAGGATGGTTGTGGCCATGGTGGCGTCGCCGAGGTAGCGACCCCAGTCCTGGACGATCCGGTTGGACGTGATGACGATTGAGCGGCGCAGCTTGTAGCGCTGATGAACCAGCGTCTGCAGCAGCTCCGCAGCGTGCTCGCCAATCTTGCGGGCCAGGAACAAATCGTCCAACAGCAGCAGATCCGCGGCCACCCAGCCCTTGAGCAGCCGGGCGCGTTCGTCGGGCTCAGCGAGGGCGTAGCGGGCCAGGACCGCGTCGGCTTCGACGTAGGCGACGTCATAGCCCTGCAAGGTGGCCTGGTAGGCCACCGCCTTTGCGATGTGGCTTTTGCCCGTGCCGGGCTTGCCGACCAGCAGCGCGTTGTTGCCTTCGGCGATGAACTTCAAGCTGTGCAGCTCGAAGCAGGCGCCGCGTGGCAGCTTCGGGTTGAAGCGCCAGTCGAAGTCCGCCAGCGACAGCTTCTCCTCCAGGCCGGAGAGCTTGAAGCGGCGTGCCATGAGGCGGCTGCGACGACGGTCCAGCTCGTCCTGCAGCAGTGCGGTCAGTGTGTCCAGGAACGGCTCCTGCGCGGCCTGGGCCTGCATGACGCGGGTTTGCAGCGTCTGGGCCATGCCGGACAGGCGCAGCTTGCGCAGCGTGTTCTCGATGTCTTGCGTGTTCATGCGAAGAGGTCTCCTTGATTGGCGGCGGCGGCTTTGGCGAACAGCTCGCCGTACTCGTGAGGACTGCGGATGAGGGCGTGCGACTGCGTGGGTAGCCCATCGCAGGCGTCTGCGTTGGGCGCCATTTGCTCCAGGCGCTTCAGTGCCAGCGCCACCCGCTGCTCTGTGACGAGCTTGACGTGGCGATAGCTGTAGTCGACCTGCATCTCCTCGCCCGGTGCGAAGCTCAGGCGGTCGAACTGCTCGGGCGCATGCACCCGCAATCGAGCGACGAAGCGCTTGACGGAGTTGTACCGGCCGGCAAAGCCGTGCTCATCCACCAGCTCCTGGTAGATGGCCACGGCGTTGCGCCCCAGGCGCAGCTGCGCTTCGATAAAGGTGCGATGGGGCTCGCACAGCGACGCCGCCGAGCTTGCGCCCTGTGGCAAAGCCGGTGGCCGGGGGTGGAGCAGTTTGACTGGGTGGGCCAGCCTCAGAGCCGGTGGCCACCCCGGGGCAGTTTGAATCCTGGGGTGGGTCCGCCTGCGCTGCGAAGCGCTTGGCGTAGTCGCGGATCGTGTGGCGGGAAATGCCGGTTCGGCGCTCGATCTCGCGCTGGCTGTTGCCCGCGCGCAGGAGCGTCCAGATCGTGGTTTGTAGATGCGGCTTCAAGACGTTCACCTCGTGAATCCCCCTCTGTCGAGGGGCGGGAAGTTACGTCCTGCCTTCGTCAGGGCTGAGGCGCCTGACCGACCGTGTTCAGCGGGTCAATTCACCCCGGCCGGGTGGAGCAGTTTGAGTGGCCATAAGTGGGGCACTTTGGGTGGCCGCCGGGGCGACCGCACATGAAAATCTTCCTGTGAAGCGAGTTCGAGTCTCCCCCGGCAAGTTCGTCACTATCTCTGCCGAGCTGGCGGAGAAAGCGGCGCGTGTGTTCGGGACGGGGCTGACGCGGGATCAAATCCGCGCCTTCAAGGGCTCGGAACCTCGGCATGCGACGCTACTTGTTGGCTCGACCAAGCCGTTGGCCCTGACCCGGCGAAAGGCTATTCTGGCGACGGCCGCTGAGAAAGTCCCCTCGCCCGCGGAAGGGCTGCCTGCGTCGCAAGATCCGCAGACGGAAGTTGGAAAAGGTCGATCCAACGGCTCGTAAACAAATGCGGCCCCCAATGACCGCCGGCATTGGGGGCGCCGAGCAGCAACGCCGGCACAGACAGAGCTGCGGTCACGATGCTGGGCGCTGTGGTGGCGTCCAGCGAAATGGGTGGGCATTGCAACTCGCAATGTCGGCCGAAGTGGCTACTGCCCGCTTGGCCCTTTGGCCGCATCGTCGCCGGCCCCAGCCCCTTCTGCAGCTTTCTCAACGGCTTCAGGTTTGGGATCTAGAGCGGCCCTGCGCTGGTTAACAAGCCTGTACAACTTATTGGCCTTATCGGCTCTCCGAAGGCTACGGAACAGCCTGATCCCTGCGAAGAGGAGTAGGGGAGTTGCGATTGCGGCCAACAGCATCTGGCCCATCTGGGCGCCATGCAGCTTCGATTTTCCTACGTCCGACGACATCAGCTCGCACAACACTTCGACGTCGTGGGACGGGTAGAGAGTCGTTTTTGCAATGGCAGCCGCATCGCCGCAGTTGGCTGATTCGATGACTGGTGCGGGTTCTCCTCCTATGCGGAATTTTGTCGCACGGTCATTGGCCACGGCATACCAGATCTGGCTGGACTTCACCTGAATAACGGGGGGCGTGAGTGCGCCGAACAAGCCTGCTGTCAGCGCGCCGTAGAAAAGAATGACGGCGCCCAGCATCATCACCAGCATGGCGCGTGGGCGCGGCGGCGGCCGGGTGAAGCCGGGTGCTTCCAGATCGAAGTGCTCCCCGGCGGCTGCCACCAGGTCGACGTCGATATCAAACCTTTTCAACCAATCCACAAGCCGCTCGGCGGCGACGGCGGTAGGCACTCGTTTCAAGCTGGTCAGTGTTCGGAAGTGCATTAGGTCGTCGCGCTGCTCAGCAAACGCCGAGAGCGCCGGTGACTTGATCTCATGCTTGCCAAGCACGAGGCGCTCGGCGAACTTTTCTTTGTCCCCCACAACGCCTTCTCTTCACTGAGGCGCCGACGTGAGGACGATTTGGCCTGATCGCTGAACACTACCGCCGGTCGCCGCGCCGTCTAGGGCTTCGTAGCTCGACAGCGTCCATCGATCAGTTCCGGCGGTGTTCGCCTCTAGGCAATCCAACAAGGCGCTCAGCGCTTCAGGCTCACGGAGGTTGATGTGCATTGACGCCACCTGCTGGGTAGCGTCGTAGGTGAAACGCTGCAAGGTTGCAGATCCCTTGACGCACAGCTCAGCCTCATGCAGCCGATCATCCAGTACCGCGGTGGCATCGCGCTCCGGCGCCGAGGCCGTCACCTCGGCATACGGTGGTGCCACCGACGTCCCAACCCCCTCGGCTTCTTCTCCGCCATGCCGGTATGACCTCCATTGAGGGACGAGCCTGTTTGCAAACAGCCCGGCCGTCGCGACAAGCATCAGCAGGACCGCTACACGCAGCACGCGCGAAGGCCTCCTCGGCCGAAGCTCAAACCGCAGGTCAGCTGGCGGCGGCATCGGCATCCTCGTCAAGGGAGGTCACGGAGAAACCGGCCTTTCCTGTAGCTACCGGCGATTGCAGGTCCAACCGGTAGGCCCGCAGCGGCTCGGCAACCCGCATGCGCCGAAGGGCCTGCGCCTGGCGCCCTTCCTCAACCAGCGACGTGGAGCACCTGAGCACTCGCGCCTTCTTGTCCGTCGACCAGGCCGATATGGACTCGTTGTCGCAGCAGGCCACGCCACTGGCTCGATCAGTGGATACGCTCGACCACCAAGGACGAATGCTCTGCAAGTTGATGCGATGCTTGTCCGCTAAAGACATCAGGCTCTCAACAAACCCGGCCGGGCTGCAACATGCCACCCACGGGCGTTTCCGGGACCAGAGCGCCAATCGCGCCTCCATCGCCTGCCCGCTGTCACTTGCGAGCCGACCGATGACAGCCTCAGCCTCTTCGATCGTGCGGACGCCTAGCACGGCATCAACCCTTTTGAGGCGGCACAAACTTCCGCCAAGCCAAACACGCCAGTAGGCCCGGGGAACGGTAGCCGCCCACTCCGCCAACAGGTCATCGCGCGAACGAGCAGCGAGGGACTCCACCAGCGTGTCAACGCCGCGGCGGCGAATGGCGGCCACGCCGCCAGACAAGTAGACGTCGACGCTTTCAGATCTGGCCCACCACACGAAAAATCTCCTCCAGAGTGGTTTCACCTCGCCCGACATGGCCTACAGCTTGGACCAAGAGCGGCCGGGTGACGCCTATGGCGTCGTCGGTTTCGAAGGCCATTCGCTTGAGCTCGCTCACCTCCGCGCCAGCGAGGATGCGGTCTCGCAACAGGTCGCCGATCTGGTGGACCTCCGCCACGACAAAGCGCCCTCGATAGCCGGTCCCGTGGCAGACCTCACAACCGTTCGCGCAAGGAACATCAACCGGCAGTTCGCCGAATTCCTGTGCATGTCGCAGCCACCAGCGCTCCTCCGCCGCGGTTGGCTCTCGTCGCGTACCGCAGTTCGTGCAGAGGCGGCGCATCAGGCGCTGGACGACCACGCCGTTTAGCGAAGACACGAAGCCGAACATGTCCAACCCGAAGTGCCGAAAGCGCCCGATGACGTCGAAGAGAGAGTTGGCATGCACGGTGGTGAAGACCAGGTGCCCCGTCAATGCCGACTGCACCGCGATTTCCGCGGTCTCTGCATCTCGAATCTCCCCCACCAGGATGCGGTCCGGGTCGTGACGCAAGATGCTGCGCAAGCCGCGGGCGAACGTCAGCCCCTTCTTCTCGTTGACCGGAATCTGCAAAACCCCAGGCAACTCGTATTCCACCGGGTCTTCGATGGTGATGATCTTTTCTTTGCCGGTGTTGATTTCCGACAGAGCCGCATAGACCGACGTCGTCTTGCCGCTGCCAGTCGGCCCCGTCACCAGCACCATGCCATGGGGCAAGCTGGACAGGTGCCTGAGCCGATCCCTGCTGTCCGGTTCAAAGCCGAGCGCATCCAATGTGATCTCGCGCCCGCTGGACCGCAGCGTCGACTTGTCCAGCAAGCGCAGGACCGCATCCTCACCGAAGACGCTGGGCATGATGGAAACACGCAAGTCCACCTCTTGGCCGTCGAACCCGAATCGGAAGCGGCCGTCCTGAGGGAGCCGCCGTTCCGTGATGTCCAGTTGGGCAAGAACCTTGAGGCGAGAGATCACCTCTTCGGCCCGCGACGCGCCGTCGAGCCGCTCGAAGGGCGCCATGACGCCATCGAGGCGATGCTTCACCCATAGACCCTGCCGGTCGCATTCGAAGTGGACGTCACTCGCCCCGTTACGCCAGGCCCCGACCAGCGCCCGGTCGACCAGTTGAACCACCGCCGACACTACCTTCTCGGCCGAGACTCCACTTGCTGGAGCTTTTGAAGGCGGGGCGCTGGATGGATGCTTCTCCGCAGGAACCGCGCCCCGCCACGCCGCCAGTTCTTGACCCGTGACTGCAACCGGCTCCAACTGCAGGCCCACGAGTCTCTCGACGGCGCTGAAGAGATCCGCATCCCAAGGATCCGCCATTGCCAACAGCGGCGAGTCGCTCTGCAGGAAGGCGACACCCTGCGGGATATCCGCAGCGACAGCCAGGGGCGTCAACGGTCCTGTATCCGCCAGGCAGCGCACGCCAGCATCCCTCGCCAGCAACTCAGGCCATGGCCAGTCCGGACGCCGGGAAAGCAGTCTGTCGAGCACGGTGCCGATCGTGTCCGAGGATCTAGCAGACGCAAGTTCAGCCAACACTTGCGATGGCTGGATCGCCGATGGTGATGTCTGCGCGCTCATCGGATAGAAGCCGCGATATCGAACACGGGCATGTAAAGCAGGACCACCATACCGCCCACCATGAGTGCCACCAACGTCAGAAGTACGGGTTCAACAAGGCGGGTCGCCCGCTCCACGAAAGTCTCGAAGGCCTGCCGGTGGCGCTCCGCAATGGCACGCAGCACTCGGTCGAACTCGCCGCCGCGCTCACCAGCGCGCATCAGTCGTTCAGCGACCGGGTCCGCGAGCGCTGCCGACGTGAAGGCCGCTGACGCCAACGATCCTTGCTCAATTCTCTGTTGGGCCGTGTGGAGTCGCGCTTCGGTCAGAGGACTGTGCGCGATGCCCACGCAGACCCCCAGCGCTTCATGGAGGCTGTACCCGCCCTGAACCAAGAGCGCCAGTGCTTCGAAGAGCCGGGCTTTTTCAAAATGGCCGATTTGGCGGCCCAACCAAGGCCACGCTTGCAACAGCCATGTGCCGAGCGACTTTGGCCTCGGGCCTGTGCAAAGCCATGCGACGGTGACGGCCAACGACAGCGCGACGCCCAGCACCCACTCGGGATGCCCGGTGAGCGCCGAGCTGACGGCGATCAGCATCCGTGTCGCGGCACTCACGCCAGCGCTTGCCTCGGCGTACAGCGACGCCAAGCGCGGCACGACGACGAACAGCAGGAACAGGCCGATCAAGATACCCAACCCGACGACCAGCGCCGGATAGATGGCAGCACTGACAATCTTTCTGCGCAACGTCCCTACCAATTCGTCGAATCGCAGGAATGCATCCAACGCGTGCGCCAGATCACTCGTGCGCTCGCTGGCCCTCACGGACGCAATGAGCAGAGCGGGAAACCGTTGGGTTTCCGCCAGCGCTGAGGAAAATGCCTTTCCTTCGCGCAGGCGAGCCAGCAGTTCTTCATACACGGAGCTGGCCTGAGCTACGGCACCCAAGGCCTCCAACGCTTCAACCACCGACAGCCCTGCCTGCAACAGCGCCCGCAGTTCGCGGCACCAAAGGGCAATGTCCAAAGACTGCGTGCCACCGGTGCGTCCAGGCCAACGACGCACTGGCTGCAAAGCCAGCACCGTCATGCCTTCGCCCGTCAGGAGCGTTCTAGCCTCCGCCTGATCCTGCGCGTGGACGCGGGCTTCCCTGATCCCGTTCTGCGCGGGGTCGAAGAGGCGGGCCACGAATTCCACGCAGCCCTCAGTTGGTGATGTCAGCGTCGTCGCCGGAGCCGCCAGGCGCCTTGTCGCGTCCCAGGCTCACGATGTCGAAATCGCGCCCATTGCTGCCTGGCACCCGATATTGATACGGCGAGCCCCAAGGATCGAGCGGGAGCGCCCCCTTGAGGTACGGCCCACGCCAACGCTCTGGCGACGTTGGCGGTGAGACGAGTGCGCGCAGTCCTTGTCCACTGCTCGGATACTGCCCCATGTCCAGCCGGTAGGCCTCCACGGCCTTGTCGAGGGCGGCGATCTGCGCGCGCGCGGTGGTCACCTCCGAGCGGCTGATCTGGCCCATCAGCCGCGGGCCGATGATCCCGGTCAACAGGCCGATGATGAGGATCACCACCAGCAGTTCCAGCAACGTAAACCCCGATGCAGCGCAAGCGGAGTGGTTAGGGCGTCGGGTCATGGAAACATCCTCGGCGTAAAAACCCACTGCGACACCCGGGTCGCCGCAGGCAAATCCACAAAATCCATACGTTGGGGCACGCGGCGCCAGGTCGGCCGATCCGAGCTGCTGCGCACGCCGACGATCCCACCTCGCGAGTCCCTCAGCAGCTGCCAATCTGGTCGTCCCGTCATGGGGTCCGGATACAACTCACGCAAGTGGTGCCTCGGATTCCCGAACCGGAGATCAAGCACCAGATCTTCCAGGCGAGGGGGGAAACGCTTGTCCACACCCGGCGTACTCGCCTGGTAGGCAGCCAGTGCCTTGGCGATCGCATCGCCAACGCGCAGCAGCTGCAGTTCCTTGGCGCGGGCGACCTGGTCGGACCACCGCTGCGCGACCACGGAGACGGTGCCCGCCAGCACTGCAAGCACCATCAGCACATAGAGCAATGCAAAGCCTCTCGCATGCGCGGGGCTACGTCTGAGCTGGCGGCGTTGCTTTTCACCAGCTCGCATACGGTGTTCCATCGCTGGCTTGGCCACCGGCTCCGCTGTGCACCTCAAAGACACCGCCTTGCTGCGGCGCGCGCGGCGCCTGCACCAGCCAGGAGTCGCGTCGGTCGGTGATGGGGTCCATGGGCACCTCGCGGAGGTAGCGCTCGCGCGCCAGTTCGTCGAGATCGGCGGGGTAGCGCCCTCGATCCGCATAGAACTTGTCGATGGCGTCCCTCACCGCAGCCAGGTTCTGCCGCAGCACGGTCTCGCGGGAGCGGTCCACGTGCCTGGCGTAGCGCGGCGCGACGATGCTCAGCAGGAGCCCGATGACCGCCAGCACGACGATCAATTCGATCACCGTGAAGCCGCGGCCAGGACGTTGAGGGGGGCGCACGTGTCCTCACCAATTCTTGAGGAGGTCGCCGTCCATGGCGCGGCCGTCAGACATCGAATGCACGTCGTAGACATCAGCTCCGGGATGCGGCGCATTCGGCGGGCTGTCATAGCTCCGAAGACGCCAGCTCGCAAGTGCCTCCACGCCAACCGGCGCGAATGGATCCCGCGGCAGGCGCCGCAAGAAATATTGGCGCTGCCCGCCGGCACCAGGCACGCCGTCCACCAGCGCCAGAAGATTCGGCGGATAGCCCGATGTTCCAGGCGCCCTGGGAATGAGGCCTTGATCTGCAGCACGCTTGTAAGCATCGATGGCCGAGCGGATCTGCCACAGCGCCTCCCTCAGGGCGTCCTCTTTGCGGCGCTGCACGGTCAGTTCTGCCAACGGCGCCACGCCGAGTGCCAGGACCGAGAGGATGGCCAGCACCGCGAGCAGTTCCACCAGCGTGTACCCGCCTTCATGGCGAGCGCCGCTGTCGCAGTACCAACGCCAGGACAGCTTCACGGAAGCACCTCAATGCTCACTGGCTCCGGTGGCAGCACCGTTGGTGGATTGGTATCCGCGCCAATCATGTTGAGCTGCGGAGCGCTCAAGTCCAGGCGTCCTGGCTTTGTCGCCATCACGGTCAGCTCAACCAAGACGCCTGTGCCTGTCAACAGCTTTCCTTCAGACCTCAGCAGCCCGATGTCGATGCGGCCCGAACGTTCATTTGCAGCCGAGGTGATGTTGACCGGCGCGCCCTGCGCCGCCCAGAAGGCTCCTGCCTTGGGCTGGAGCAATCGAAGCCGATCCGGCTCGGTCTGCAGCCCAAAACTCAAGCCCTTCAAGGCGCCGGACACCTCTCCCACCAGTACCAAGCTGAATGGTTGTCCGGCTTTCACCTGTGCAGGGGCCTGCCAACGCAGGGACACCTGATTGGCGGGCAGAGCTTCGGAGTTCGCTGCGGGTGGTCCGCTGGCGACTCCTGCAGGGGGCGCGGCTTCGCCGGGCGATGCTTCCGCGGTGGAGCCGGGCGCTAACTGAACTTGCACGCCAGCAGTCGTTGGCAACTTCGCGGCGCGCGAGGATGGCAGGTTTTCCGGCGCGACCCGGCCTCCGACCTGCCGCAACCGTGTGTAGGCCTCGGTGCCCACCCACAGCTCTGTTTCGCTCGGGTCCATTTGCCGCAGATTGCGAACGATGCGCGGCGTGATGGACAACACCAGCTCTGTCCGGCTGCCATCGTCCAACTGGCTGCCGAATATGCGGTTCAGCAAGGGCAGATCGCCAATACCGGGCACGCGAGTACCACTGCTGCGCTCCTCTCGGCTCAGCAAACCGGCCAGGAGCTGCGTCTCACCGTCTTTCAAGCGCAATGCCGTGCCGGCATTGCGCGTGCTGATCTGGTAGGCCGTCGTGCCGGATGCTGTCTTGATCTGGCTGGCCAACGAACTGACTTCCAGGCTCAGCCGGATCATCACCTCGTCGTTGGCATAAATCGTCGGCTCCAGGTCCAGCTTCAACCCCACGTCGATGTAGCTGACGCTGTCGCCTACGAAGCCCGCCTGCCCAGTCGTCGTCGTCACGATGGGCACCTTGTCCCCAATCAGCACCTTGGCTTTTTCGCGGTTCTTGGCCCGTACGCGTGGATTGGCCAGCACTTGAGCGTCATTCACCTCACGGCGCAAATTCAGCGTGGCGCTACCGAGCGAGACCCCAATTCGGTCCTGGCCCACCCGGCGTAGTTGATCCATCGTCAGCGTCCCACCGGAACTGGCTGGCAGTAGCGACAAGCCCACGCTGCTGGGCAGCTTCACGCCCAGCTCGGTCAGCCGCGTGCTGCTCACCTCCAGCACTTCCAGTTCAAGCAGTACCTCGGGTTCCTGCGTGTCATAGAGCCCGATCAAGCGCTCGGCGAGGGCCATAGTTTCAGGTGACTCGCGCAACGACAGCATGTTGCTGCGGTCGTCCACGAACGGGTCCTTCACCTTCAGCATCGCTTTCAGGAAGGCCGCCGCCCCCTTCGCCTCGGCATTGGCGAGGTAGTACACCCGGATCACCTGCTCCTGGTATTCGTGCTGCTTATCCGGCGTATTGGGGTAGATAAGGACGGTGCGCTCGTCCAGCACCTTGCGTGCGAGCTGATGCGTGCTCACCAGCAGGTCCAGCGCATCCTCCACGCGCACGTTCTTTAGGTAGATGGTGACGCGCAGGTCGGATCGGATGTCCTTGTCCAGCACGAAGTTCAAACCGCTGTAGCGGCTCACCACGTCCAGCACTTGGCGAAGCCCCGCGTCGCGAAAGTCCAGCGACACTGGTCGCTGCTCAGCCAGACCCAGTTGCGCCGCCTTGAGCTGCACATCCCGCTGCGCCACCAGGATCTGGCGGCGCAGTGCCAGCAGTCCGTCGTGGCGCGGGTTGGTCCTGAGTGCCTCATCCGCCATGCGCAAGGCCGCAGTCGCCTGGCCGCGCGCGAAAAGCGCTTCTGCCTCGCTTTGAACTTCGCGTAGTCGGCGCTCCGTCTGTACGGCCCGCAGCATCTCCGCGGCCCGCGCGGAATTCGGCTCCAGAGCTTGGGCGCGGTCCAGCAGCCGCGCTGCCTCGTCCAGTTGACCCTGGGCCAGCAAGCGAAAGGCTTCAGCTAGCCAAATGTTCATCGTGTCCGTGCGAAGCCGCAGGGCGTAGCTACGTAGAGAAGCGTTTTCAGGGTCCAGCGACAGGCCGCGTTGCAGCGCGCTTAAGGCTTCTTCTGGGCGGCCGGCCGCCTGCAAATGCTCAGCTTCGATTTGCGCTGGGTTGGCGCAGCCGCTCAGCCCGAGAACCAGCAACACAACCAGGATGAACGAGGCGCCAAATGAATTCCTTACCAGCCCATCCAGCGCAGCTACTACGCTGATCCCCTCCCTGCTCCGCGCTGGAGCAACGGCATACGTCCCTCTCACATCTACCTCTCGCTTTGTCCTGATCCTGTCGCAATTGGCTGACCGGTCGAGACGCGCAGTGTGCCGGTTGCAGATGCGGCAGGCATCGGCAACACCACGGGTTCCGATGCAGCAGGATGACGCAACCACAGCTCACCCTGGCCTATGGCCTCCACTTGGTAACCGCCGCCCAGCGTCTGTCCGGGCTTGGCCGGCAACAGCTGACTGCCTTCGGCCACGAACACACTGGTTTCCCCGTCTGGCCCGGTGAAGCTACCAGCAATACGAGGAGGCATCGGCGGCGGCGTCGGCGTCGGCAATTGCACCTGTGACAACTTAGCCTGAGGAGATAAAACACTTGCGGCTGTCGCATCAGAAACTGCAGCAGAAGCCGGCTTAGGAAAAAACGGGTCGGCCAGTGCTTCGTGCAAGAGCCCTGCGTCCCCTTTGGAAACGTCTGGCATTTGCAGGGGCGGGAGCGCTCTGTCAACAGCCGCAACTGGCGCAGCAACTTCAACACTCTTGGGCCACCACAACGCCCAAGCGGTTGCCAGCAGGCTCGCCAGCAATGTCCAGCGGATTGAGGAATGAAATTGCGATGCTTGACCCGCGTGCCGCTCTCGCATCTCACCCGGCACGACGTCGCTCCGTCATGGTGAAGATCCCGCTGGAATGAAGAGAAATTCCACGCGTGCCTCTACATCCTTTCCCGAGTTGTCGTCACCTTCGGTGTGCGTCAAATCCAGGGACTTGAGCACGAGCCTACGCGGCCAGGATGAGAGCATCATCGCGGTCCAGCGTTTGAGCCCGATGTAAGGACCGCGAAGTTCGAAAGCAACTACTGAACCACCGTAGGTCATACCACTCAATTGTGCAGACGACGCATCCCTGAATCGCCGTACCTTTATACCCACCTGACTCTCGGAGTTCAATGCGGTTTCGATTAACGGGGCTGACGGATGTTCCGCCGCTCCTTTAGGCTGCTGCTGAGACGGTCGTTGCTCACCAGAATTCGGCCCCGAAAAGACATCCTTTTGCGCCACGATGCTCGAACTTGATTGACTGTTTGGCAGAGCACGCTCATCAACGGATATCCGACCATTCCTTACTTCGACTGAATTGCCGTCAGTGGCCATCCACCAACATCCGATGCCAGACGTCAAGAAGGCCAGCGCTGCCATGACTATCACTATCTGCCGATCGCGAAGACAGAGTTGCCACCATGTATTTCGAAAAGTAGATGGATTCAAATCAGTTTCGAATGAGTTAAAGCTTATGGTTGCGCACAAGGTCGGATCAACGTCTTTGCCCGAAGCCCCTTAACGAAGAGTCGCGAATATCAATAGCATGAAGGCATTGGACCTGCAGAACAATTGACTTCAAAAACTGCTGGCTGAACTCAATCTACACATCGAAATTCTTAAAGGAGAACGTAAAAACCACGAGGCCGCGCCGTTGCCGGAAGGCTGATTTCGCCCTAAGGTGTAGCAGTGAGATAGGGCTGGTGGGTTTGAGCGGATTGATCAAACAGTGGTACGAAGGCCGGGAGGGATAGGCAGGTGCTGGCGGCATTTGGTGAATGGTGCAACAGGCCGTCATGCGAAGAGATCCATGAATTCACGGCGCGCACCTCTCAAATCGTCGATTGGTGGGCACGCTTTAAGACTATTCCACATTCAGGCATCAATCCATCTGGTAAAAGAATTGATTTTGGAGCCCCCCCCCCCTTGCTCTTAGAGTGGGCGAAAAGAAACATACCCGCCCTCCAGTTTGGGAAATAACTTTTTTCCTTTGTTGGCCTCAATTTGTGCCAAATGTGAAACATATATATCTCTGTAAATGTGCTCCCTCCCAAGGTTTGAATTGATTCCAACCACTCCTGCAAGGAAATTCTTTTTAAAAAAATGTTTAACTTTTGAGAAAAGCTTAAATTGCAGGTCGTCTGACGGTTCGTTAATGGAAGAAAACGCCAGGTTGCCCATGCGCAAGAGCTTATCGTCAACAACTGGAAACCAAATTTGTACAATCCCCATCAGGGATTTTCTGCTGTAATTATTGTCGACATCGGCCGGCAAGGCATAAAATATTGGACGACCGTTTTGGCTTCCGTCCCAAAGAGGGGCCTCTTGGAAATTGAAGAGCCCTCCATTTTCTACTGCAAAGAATAATTTCAAATTTAACTCTGATAGAATATTTTCTAAAGCTTTGCTTAATTCTTCAGGTAAGCAAAAAAAACTAACGTTTGCTGTGCGATGCTTGCTCATTTTTTGCAGGGGATGTATGCAGTAAATGCGCACTGTCCTGTGGCCCCCTTGATATCATTCTGAGCCCTTCTCTCGCGAGCAATGGGTTCGCCATTTTTGTTGGCTCGGCCAATGTTTTCTCGATAGGGCTTGCCATCTGGACCAGTTGTAGTTATGTCAGGTCGGCGGCTAGCCTTATCGCCACCTGGAGTCTGAACTATTTCTTCTGGTTTTACTCCGCCACCATTTTCAATCGTGTGGCCTTCATCTCTAAGCACTTTGGCTCGCTCTGCTACTTTTTCTTGATGTTCTGGCCCCCCCTTACTTCCGTTCGGATTGGGAGGAGCACTTTTTTCCTGTTCATTCGACTGTGTCGAACTTTCGTTTGTGGCAATTATTTTTGCGATTGTTTGAGCTGCCCGATAAGTCTTATATGCTCTATATGTGCCATATACAACGCG
This sequence comes from Pelomonas candidula, assembly GCF_043555985.1. Lineage (NCBI taxonomy): Bacteria > Pseudomonadati > Pseudomonadota > Betaproteobacteria > Burkholderiales > Sphaerotilaceae > Roseateles > Pelomonas candidula. Next base: position 14,063 of record NZ_JBIGIC010000010.1, read on the forward strand.
GCTCACAAATATTGTTTCGGCTATACAAAAGTCTTCAATGCAAAGACCCGAGGGATCGGTTTTATTTATTGGATCATCCCCAGTGTAGGTATAAAGATCCATATCATCGTTATACCCTATCGGGTCGGTTTGCAAGAACCTACCTAGGCTAGGAAAGTAGATCCGTGCTTTGTAGTAGTACATCCCGAGTTCGGCCAAGTAGGTCTGCCCGGTGTACGCAAAGCGCCCCTGGTTGACCACGCTTGGCACGCCATAGGCGTCATAGGCGTTGACGTAGACCGTGGCGCCTGAGCTGTTCGTCGCCGAAACCACCGAGCCCTGGCGATCTGCATGGAGGAACTGGCGATTGCCGGCGCCGACGGCGCTGCCGCTGTAGCTGACCAGGGGCTGGTCAACCCCGTTGCCGGCGACGTAGCGCTTGGCGATGCTCCCACTCTGATACTCGGAGATCAGGGTGCTGCCGCTGTAAACGAACTGAGTGGACTGGCTGCCCGAGGTGATCTTGTAGAGGCGGCCCAGCGGGTCATAGGCCAGCGTGGCGTTGTGGCCGCCACTGGCAGAGACCAGCCGGTTCTCGACGTCATAGCCATAGCTGGTGCTGGCGTCAGCCGTGAGGTTGGCGTTGGCGTCGTAGCTAAAGGCGGTGCCGCTTACCGAGGTGTACTGGTTCAGCCCATTGGCGACATAGCTCCCGCTCGCGCTGCCTTTCTCGCGATACTGAAAATTGTCGTTGCTGAAGGCCATCTGCTTGACCTGGCCGGCAGGGTTGTACGACGCCGTTTCACTGAAGGCGTAATTGGCATCCGTCGGCACGAGACTATTGAGGTAATTGCGCGACCAATTGTCATACTGAAATGTCGTCGTCGCAGAGGATGTGCCGCCGGTGTACAGCGCGCCCACCCGATCCTGGCTGTCAAAGCCAACCTGAATCAATACCGGGCTCGTGGTACTGGAGCCCTCCTTGATGAAGGTCAGCTGATCCAATCCATCATATTCATACCTGAACGGTGTTCCGTCCGGGTGCGTGATGAGCGTGCGATTGCCATTGAGGTCGTACTTGTGGGAAACCGTATAGGTCGTTCCACCCACGCTCGTTGCTTCGCTGGCCAGTTGATCAAAACCGTCGTAAACCGTTGCAACGCCAGACCCGTTTGCACTACCGAAGTTGGCGTAGCTGGGATGGCCCTGCAGGTCGTAGCCCAAATAGACGTCCGTATCAACGGCGCTATCCGGAACATCCTTCAGCGTATTGCGATTGAGGGCGTCATACGTGTAGTTGATGACCCGCCCGTCCCGCTTGGTCAGCACCGTGCGGTTGCTGTTGTTGTCGTAGCCGTATTGTTCAAAGTCGGTGGTGCTGAACTGGCCGGGCGCAGTTTTGCTCGGGAAGGAGATCCTGCTCAACCGAGCGAGGCCGTCATAGTCCAGGTGTGTGACGTTGCCGTTGGCGTCTTTCTGGTCAGTCAGCCAAGAAAAGGTATTGGTGGCGGTGGCCGTGCCGCCATACGTATTGGTGACGTAGTCCATTTGAAGGCCCGGGACACCATAGGCCCGGGTCTCAACTGTCATCTGGAAGTACGTGTTATAGGAATAATGGGTGATCCGATCCGGTCCGTCACTGCCCTCGGCACCCAAAGTGCAAGCGTCCGCCGGTAAACTGCCGTAAGCAGCGGGATTCATCCGCACCGTTTTGCAGATCACCTGATTCCAGTCGTCGTAGCTGTACTGCACCAGACCCACGGGTTGCCCGTCGGTCCCGACTTGGGATTCAGTGGCCTTGCGGCCTAGGCTGTCGTAGGTATAGACAGTTTTGCGATTCGGTACGAAGTTCGAACCCCAGTTCAGGGGTGACACGGTATCGTCTTGCCAAGCGTTCAGCACGCCCTCTTCGACCGACACGAGGACCCGACGCGCGGGGTCGTACGTGTTGCGGACCGCGGGCCACGGGGCCTGACCATTGGCTGAAGGCTTGATCACGCCGGTGACCTGGCGATTGCCGTCGTAGCGTGTGGCGGTCAAATAGGCTTGGTAGGTTTGGGAGGCTTGCGCTACCTCGTGCACCAGCAGTGCTGGCAATGTCAGGATAACCACAGCCACCAATTTGGGGAGAATCTTGGACGATTTCATTTCTTTCCCCATCCCTCAATAGCAGCTGGCCAAGCCTGCCTTAGGCTTGATTTCACCGATGCGGTTACCGAAATTATCGTACTGATAGCAGGTGCGGCGCGTCTGGAGGGCGCCCTCGGAATAGGCCGACACCGTCACCCCGCGAAGCAGCAGGTTGTTGGGCGCATTGGCCGGACCGTAGTCGTAATCTGTGATGATTTCGTCGGCTGCGCCACCAGTACAGCCGCTGCCGTCAGCAATCGTTGCGCTGGTCAAACAGGTGCGCTCGCGCGTCAGCAAGTAAACCGGCGTGCTGGCCTGCGCATACCCCGTCGCGCTGGTCTTGTAATAGGCGTAGAGCGGCGTGTAGGTGTAGCGAATCTCCGGCCGTACGCTGATGCCGCCAGACATCACGGCAGGTTTTCGCACGCGTGAAATCTGACCGGAATTGGGATCGTATTCGAAGTCAGTCTGGTTGCCGTTGCCGTCCTTGACCCAAGTCGCCTGGTTGCAAGTTTTGCGATTGCTGCACGTCGCAGGATAGCCGGCAGTTTGAACGGTCACCCCATTTTTTGTGACAGAGGTGATATTGTAGCGATCGTCGTAACCATAAGCCATCTTTACTCCAGTCACATTATCCGTCAGGTATTGCAATTGGTTTTTATAGGTTTGGTCCCATCCTGCTGAATAGTCAAGATCGTTAACCATCCACAACCCCCATTGGTAGTTTGCGACTAAAAGAGATGTGCGGCCTCCCTGATTGTAGCGATCAGTGCTCACGCCATTTAGAGGCTGGTAGGGCTGATTTAGGGTGTAGCCCCAGGCTGTGCTTCCGATGGTTGATAAGCTAAGTGTTGCGATGGCTCCCGGCGTCCACCATACCTTCCATGTGCCGTTCGCGATCCAGTCGGTAGTACTGTAGTCGTACGTTACTTCAGAAACGGTGGCGCGAGAGCTCTTTATGCCGACCAGTCGAACTGCTCGGAAGTTCGGATCGCCCGCCTGCGCGGGCTTCGCGTATGGTCGATGCTTGTATTCTGTTCGACCACCTTCTGAATCCAACACCACTAGGCTATTCTCTTGAAGGAACATTGCCCTTGGCATTCCAGACGGCCATAGATACGTTGCTCTCGGCCAATTATTTACAGTCAGCCCTGGGCAGGCGGAATTTACGTCTGGATACTGAGTCAAGTAACTGGGGTCGCAATAGTCGACAGTGTTATTGATTGCGACAACATACTTTGGCGATTCACTGCCCCATCCAATGGGGGGAATGGATGTGTTCGTCGGATCGTCGTATGGGAGGCTGGGATCCTGGGCTGAATACACGTACTTGAGTTGATAGCCAGTGTTCGTGAACACATTCGCCACATTGCCCAGAATGTTGACAGTGAACCCGTTGGCGGCCTGCATCTGGGTCAGATTGAGCGGAATGTCGGCATTTTGACCAGTACTGGTTGGAGCATAATTTGCGTACGACGCAAACCTTGACGTCGAGCCGTCCGGCTTCGTCCAAACGATTCCGTAACCGGCGCTGTCATTGACCTTCTCAAGAATCTGACGGGGGTCGCCGTTGTAGCTGGTAAACGTGCCGTCGCTATTTACGGAAAAGTCAAAAGAGCCCTCGGTATCAAACGCGCGCATCACGTACACCCATGCCGACGGATTGTTCTCCTGCCCGATCGGCTTGTGATGAAGAACTAGGCGAAGCACGCCTGCAAACTTGTCTTTTGGGCCATCGGGTCCCGACATGTGTTCGTCGGCTGTTCCAACATTCACCATATTGCCTGTGTAGGTCGAGATGGAATGCGTAAGGCCGAGAGCTTTGTCGCCGATCGATACGTCGACCAAAGTTGGCGAGGGGCGCCCACTTGCCATGTTGACACCATGTCGGTTCATCAAGCGAATCGGGGGAGGATCCAACCGGTCCGCTTCAGCAACCTGCCAGACGAGCAGCAAGGATGCGGCAAGCACCATATTCGAATCAATTGCGCGGCGCTTTTTTTCAGCGAGCTTCATGCCAGAAAGCAATTTGAACATCATTTACTCCGTGACGGCGGTGCGATTGCCGGCCTTGTCATACCTGTAATCGGTCTTGACAGCCCCACCAGAGGTGACTGTATTTAGTCGCCCCAATGCATCATATTGGTAAGTCTCAGAAACCGGCGCCCCTGCTTTTATCGCGCCCGCAGTAACCGGAGCCGCCGTCAGCCCAGCAGAGCATGTCGTGGACTGGCAGACGTTTATCGAGTATGTATAAGCCGTGCCGGCGCTGACGCTGACGTCGGTGTAGGAGGCCTTAGAGGACGTTGCTATTAGGGAGCCATTTCGCAATATCTGGTAGCTCGTCGCGTTTGGCGATGCTGTCCAGTTCACTTGAATTGCGCCCTGGTTTACAAATGCTGAAATCGATGCAGTGCCGGATGACCCAATTGACACCACGGCAGTGAAGGTGCCGACGATAGTAGAGCAGGTGGTCCCAAATTGGCCAGCCGTGCAAGGCTTTAGATCATAGTAATATGTTCCGTTCGATTTTCCGCTAATCGGAAATACCCCGCTCGTTCCGCTACCTGTTCCAAGGCGGCTGCTTGCGCCCCGTTCCCATATTTCGGAGTACGTCCAAGTTCCCCCGCTCCAAGACAGCGTGAAGCTCCCAGTTGTGCTCACTGGCGGATTAGTCAGTGTTACCGCATTAACTGATTGGACCGAACTAACCAGAAAAAAACATACGACCATTTGCATGAGCTTGCGTGGCCGCTTTTGCGAAAATGCACTCATCTGAAACCTTGAATGGATTGGATGTTTGGAGGTCGCTGAACAACAGCGCGCGATGGCCACAAGCCCGCGCAAACTGGCCAAACAGAGGTGATTGAAAAATAGCACCGCGCGCGGAAAATCTCCGGGGATGCGTATTGAGTGTGTCGGCCGCTTACCGCTACAAATGGCGGGCTGACCTCAAGACCTAAGCGTGATCGCAAAGGTCGAGCTTTTTAGGTGACAGTAAAGTCAATCCTCCTCCCTTGTTGCGATCAGACAACGTTGTCCTTCGCTTTTTAAGGCAATGTATGCGATGTCCTAACGGGACCCATTGGGGAAGAACCTACTTGAATTGGTGGCTCCGCGGTTCAAGCACATTTGTAACTGCTCGCGGCCACCCGACGGGCCTACCGTGACTGCGCAAGCTGACACGCTACGGAACGGGGTTCGAGCAAGTCCTGAGACCGCTGCATAACTTCTACTGAATCGCCCCGGGTATCGCGGAGAACCGCGCTTCGCCGGCCCTGCTCATTGCAGCTAGGTCGCGCCGCAGGGCTTTATGCTCGCTGGATCGCCCCTCACTCGAGAGCACGGAAAAGTCGCTGCTGTCGAGATAAACGAGCGGTACGTTAGCCATGGCGAGCACTTGCTGGTGAGTAGAATCACTGTATATTTTTACATGTCTAACAACCTACGGCCGCTCCGAGACTGACCTGGGCCCGAGGAAATGCCGTCAGGGGTTGGTGCTGTATATTTGAACAGCTCTATCAGTTCAAAGTTTGTTGACGGCTGTCCTGAAAAGTTCAGACTTAGATGACGATGCCCGTCAAAGTTGAATGGCGAATTTCCCAATTCCCCCAGGAGGCCAGTTCAGTGATAGCTGGCGATCGACACTTGGCGCGGGCACAGGGTGTGGGCATGAAAATCCCACGATACAAAAAAGAGGCCGGGACGACGGGCATGCCCGCGGCCTCGGCCCGGTTTGGCGATCGGCGGCGGGATGGCCTTGCCGCCGCCTTGGCGTTGCCGGGCTCTCCCGAGCCCGCGCCCTGTCAGAAGAACACGATGCCGCCCAGTGCGACGCCGTTCATGCGAGCCTCGTCGCCCGTCACGGGCTTGGACGTCGTGCGGCTGATCTCGGTGACCAGCGTGACGCTCTTGGTCAGGCCGTAGTAGAGGCCGGCCGTCACATTGCTGTTGCTGCGCAGGTCGGTGGCTGCGCCATCCTTCAGGCGGCTTTCGCCCCAGTTCAGGCCGAACTTGGCCTTGGCCGTGGCCTGCCAGGTGGCCTGCAGCAGCAGGTTGGTCTGCTTGCGGTTGCCGCTGTCGCCGTCGGACAGCACGCCCAGGCCCTTGCCGGACTGCACGTTGGCCGAGAAGCCCAGCGAACCCAGGTTGACGCTGGCGCCGACCTCGGCCGCGTTCAGCGTGAAGCCGGTGTCGGCCGGGCCGTCGAACTTCTGGCGCTTGACGCCGACCCAGGCCTTGCCGCCGTCGAACTTGACGGACGCCAGCGCCTGCAGCTGCGGCTCGCTGCGGCCGGTGAAGCTCGTGCCTGCAGCGTCGACGGGGCTCATCAGCGCGACGGTGGCCGAGAAGCCGCCGCTGGTGGGCAGCGTGTAGGCCATCTGGCCGTAGGTGCCGAGGTAGGTGTAGCCGGAGCCGATGTGGCCCAGCGTGACGCGGTTGCGCTGCGTGGCGCTGACCGGCGCGCCAGCGCCCAGCAGCGTCATGTCGCCGAGGATGGCGGACGAGCCGAACAGGCCGTAGTCGCGGCCCAGCTTGACGCTGCCCATGTCGGCATTGCCGATCGTGACGAAGCCCTGGCGCACGTCGACGTTGCTGTTGTTGGAGATGGCGTCGCCGCTGGCGACGGCGGCGCCGATCATCAGCGTGGCGCTGATGTCGAAACCTTCCTGGCGCGTCTTGGCCGTCGTCGTCAGCGCGTTGGGCAGCAGGCCGTTGCCGATGACGGTGCGGCCATCGGTGCCGCCGCAGCCTAGCGCCTTGGTCGCCAGCGCGAGGCCGCCGACGGTCTGCGAGCCCGAGCAGCTGGTGTGCGTGTAGTAGGCGTTGACGATGCCGCCGAGGCTGATGTCCCACTCGCCGGCCTTGAAGTCGGCGGCGTGGGCCGTGCCGGCGGTGGCGAGCGCGGCGGCGAGAGCGGTGCGGGTGATGTTCATGTTGTCTCCTGTGAGTTATGGGCTGTGGCCGTAGCGCCTTGCGCAAGCGCTATGCCAGTGCCGATGTGGAGCGAGCCGTGTCGTGGGGCGTTGCAGCACGGCGCAGGAGTGACAGCCCGCCGTGCCGCGCTGGGACGCCTTTGCGGGTCGTGCCGTGCGTCGGCTGTGGCGTGCCCACTGCCTGCCACTGCTGCGCGCTGCAGCGCCGCTGTCACCGCGCGCAGCAGCGGTACAGGGCTTGTGCCTAGAAGCTGAGCTTCACGCCCACCGACACGCTGCGCGGCGCGCCCGGTGCGTAGAAGGTTGCGTGGCGCAACGGTCGGTCGCCGTTGGCGTTCGCGGCGAACGGCCGGCTCTGGAAGTTGCCCGCGTCGTTGAAGCCTGTGGGCCCGAGCTGGGCGGCCGTGCTGTAGGCCTGGTCGAACAGGTTGGCGACCTGCGCGAACAGCTTCAGCCCCTTGGCCAGCTTCCACGCGGCGTTGATGTTCACGACCGCGTAGCCGGCGCTGTAGCCGGGGCCGAGGTAGTAGATGCCGTCGGGCCGGTGCTGGCCGTTCTCGTTGCCGCGTGCGAGCGAGCGGCCCATCGCGACGGCATCGGCGCCGAGCGACCAGGCCTCGCCGACATCGAGGTCCACGTAGAGCTTGAGCATGCGGCGCGGCACCAGCGGGATGCGGTCGCCGGGCTGGATCTGCAGCGTGCCGTCCACGCCGGGGAAGCCGGCCTGCGCTGCGCTGTTGCTGCTGTTGGACGCGCCGTTGACGACCTCGGCCGTGCGGTAGGTGGCATCGAGCAGCGTGAGGTTGGCACCCGCCGTCAGCCCCTTGGCTGGCTCGGCGCTGAGGCCCAGCTCCACGCCCTGGCGCCGCGTCTTGCCGAAGTTCTTGAAGTAGCCGAAGCCGGCTGCGTTGTCGGCGACGAACAGCAGGTCGTCGCGGTTGTCGGAGCGGAACAGGCCCAGGCTCCAGGCGACCGGTCCGCCGGCCGTGCTGCGCACGCCAGCCTCGACCGTCGTCGTGACGACCTGCTTCAGCGGCGGGTCACCGGCGAAGGCGTTGGGCAGCTTGCAGGGGTTGGTGGGGTCGGCGCAGCCCAGCTCGATGGACGACGGCGTACGGCTGCCCTGGTTGATGCCGACCCAGGCGTTGACGCTGGCCACGGGATTGAAGGTCAGCCCCAGCGCTGGGTTGAAACGGCTGAAGCGGTGGTCACCGTCGAGTGACCCCGGGCCGCCACCAGGCGTGATGGCGTCGCGGTTTTTCACGCTTGTGCTGTTGTAGCGGCCGGACAGCGTCAGGTGCGCGTTGCGCGCCACGCTGAGCACGGTGCTGGCGAAGACACTGAACGTGCGCGCGCTGCCTGACAGGTCGACGCGCGTGTCGTAAGGCTCGCCGTCGATGTTGCCGCCGCTGACGCCGTCACCGAAGGCGCCGACGCCGGTGATGCTGCGGTCGGCGGTCAGGTAGCCCAGCTCCGAGCCCTGCGTGAAGTGGCTGCGGCTGAAGTCGGCCGCCACGCCGACGAGGGACTGGCTCTTCAAGCCCAGCAGCGGGCCGTCGTAGCCCAGTTGCGCCGCGAATCCCGCGTTGCTCTGGTTGGTGTGGGTCTGGTTGATGACGCCGTTGCACTTCTCGCCCGGCTCGTCGTTCAGCAGGGCCTGGGCGATGCAGCGCCACTTCGGGAACGGCGCGTTGGTGGCACTCTCGCCCGAGGTCGGGAAGCCCGTGTAGCCGGCGGCCGTCAGTGCGGCGCGCTCGGTGGCGTTGGGCTGGTAGAGCGACTGGTCCAGCGCGTCGTCGTTGAGGTCGCCGTTGTAGGTGCGGGTGCGGATCTGCCGCGCGTAGACGTTGCCGCTGAGCGTCCACTGCTCGCCTAGCGCCTGCGACAGCGTGAGGTTGAGCAGCAGCGCGCGGTTCTTCGTGTTGTCGGGCTTGGTGTAGACGCTGGCGCGGTCGCGCGCCAGGAAGCGCTGCTCCTGCAGGCCGTTGCCGTTGAGGTCGGTGCGGGCGGCGGCGGCGGTGAGCGCGATGTCGGTGTCGCCGTTGCGCCGGCCCAGCTTGGCGAACAGCTGGCTCGCGTGGGACGGCGAGTCATCGCGCCAGCCGCGTTCGTCGAACTGGTGGCCGGTGACGAACCAGTGGGTGCCGTCCGCCGTGCTGCCGCCATGCTCGAACTCAACGGCACCGCGGCCGTGCGAGCCGGCCAGCGCCTGCAGCGACGAGCCCGGGTTCTTCAGCCCGTCCTTGGTCTGCACGGCCAGTGCGCCGCCCAGCGTGTTGAGGCCGAACAGCGGGTTGGAGCCGGGGTTCAGCGCGACGGACGCGATGGCCGCCTTCGGAACCAGGTCCCAGCTGACGACGTCGCCGAACGGCTGGTTCAGCCGCACGCCGTCCAGGTACAGCGACAGGCCCTGCTGCGTGCCCAGCAGCGGCGAAGCCGTGTAGCCGCGATAGTTCACGTCCGGCTGCAGCGGGTTGCCCTGCACCTCGTTCAGGTGGACGCTGCCCAACCGCCGGTTCATGAAGCTGCTCAGGTCCAGCGCCTGGGTGCGCTCGATGTCGGCGGCGCGCGCGGTCTGCACGGCGGCGGCGATCCAGTCGCGCGGTACGTCGGCGCCGGCCACCGGCGACAGGCCGACGACCTCGACGCGTTCCAGCTGGATCTGCGCCTGCGCGGCGGGCCACGCGAGCAGGGCCAGCGCCGCGAAGCCGAGCCTGTGGTGATGGGATTTCATGTCGTCCTCTGAGCCGTTCTTGTTGTGGACGATTCTTCGGAGCGAGGGGCGCGGTGGCTCGGGAAGACTTCCCGTCATGGCCCCCGAGGAACTACCGCCTGCTGCGCCACGCTGGAACAGTCAATGGATCACCACGCCCCACGGCAGCTTGCCCACCGTCACGTCGGCCACCTTCTTCTGTGTCTCGGTGTCGATGACCGATACGGCGCCCGAGCGCCCGCAGGCCACGTAGAGCTTGCGGCCGTCTGGCGTCAGCGCCATGTTCCACGGCCGCTGGCCGACGGGAATGGTCGCGACGAAGGTCATGCGGTCCACGTCCAGCACCGACACGGTCCCGTCGCCACCGTTGGAAACGAACACGCGCCGGCCGTCCGGGTGCACGCTGATGCCGTTGCTCTTGGGCCCTGCCATCAGCTTGTCCTGCACCGTGAAGGTCTGCGTGTTGATGACGTAGATCTCGCTGGACATCTCGGCCGCGACGAAGGCGCGCCGTCCGTCCGGCGAGAAGCCGATGCCGCGCGGTCGCGTGCCGACCGGGATCTGTGCGATCTGCGCGCGCTTGGCCACGTCGATGACGTCCACCGCCTCGCCCTCCTCGGCGCTGACCAGCACCCAGCGCCCATCGGGGCTGAACACGGCGTGCTCGGGGTTCTTGCCCTTCACCTTGACGGCGAAGCTGCGCGTCATCGTGCGCGTGTCGACGAACACGACCTCGTTGCTCTCCTCCACGGCGGCCGTCACCCAGCGACCGTCGGGCGACTGGCCCAGGCCCTCGGGCGATTCGCCGAGCGGGATCTCGCCGGCCTGGCGGCGTGCGGCCAGGTCCAGCACGACGAGGCGGTTGCCGGGCTGGTCGCTGACGTAGGCACGGCGGCCGTCGGGGCTGATGACGGCGCCGCGTGGCTTGGCGCCGGCGGGCAGCTCGTACAGCACCGCGTCGGTCGCGGTGTCGATGACGCTGAGCGTGCCGGAGCCCTCGTTGGACACATAGGCCAGCGGGCCGGCATGGGCTTGCGCGATGGTGGCCGCGAGCAGGGTAAGCGTGGGCAGGACGCGGTGCATGGCGTTCTCCTCAGAAACGGTAAGAGGCTGTCGCGCTGGCGAGCCAGGTGCGGCCCGGCGCGGGCTCGAAGAAGCGGTTGTTGCCGTCGTTGACGATGACCGACCCGGCGTAGCGGCGGTCCGCCAGGTTGTCCACGCGCAGCAGCGCGCCAAGGTCCCAGGCGCCGACGCTCAGCTGGTAGCCGGCGAACGTCGCCAGCGTGGCGTAGCCGGGCGCGGCGTCGCTGTTCAGGTCGTTGACCCAGACCTTGCCCAGCGCCCGACCTTCGACACCGACGCGCCAGCCGCCGGTCGGCTGCCAGGTCAGTGCGCCGTACAGCGAAGTCTTTGCGATGCCGGGGATGCGGTTGCCGGCGGCGACCTGCTGGTTGGCCGCGGCGCAGGGCGTGGCCGTGCAGGTCAGGAAGCCGTCCTGGTAGCGCGCGTCCAGCCACGTGGCGGCGAGTTGCGCCTGCAGCGTCGGCGCGATCTGCCAGCTGCCCGACGCCTCCAGCCCGCGGCGGCGCGTGGCGCCGGCGTTCTGGTAAGTGGCGCGGCCGCCGACGTTGGTCTGCGTGACGATCTCGTGCTCGGTGGTCGTCTGGAACACGGCCAGCGTGGCCTCGGCGCCGGCCCAGGGCCTGGCCTTGACGCCCATCTCGACGCTGCGGCTCAGCGAGGCCTGCAGCGCGAAGTTCAGGCCGGTGGCGCCGCTGGCGCGGTAGGCCAGCTCGTTGAGCGTCGGCGTCTCGAAGCCCTTGCCTGCGGTGGCGTAGACGTGCAGCCCCTCGCCGACCGCGTAGCTCGCGCCCAGCACCGGCAGCGTCGCGGCGTAGAGCGCGCTGCCGCTGTCGTCGGGGTTGGTCTTGGTGATGTAGGCGTCGGCGGAGCTGAAGTTGACGCGGCTGTGGCGCACGCCGGCACTGAGCAGCCAGGCCGCGGTGGGCTGCCATTGCGCCTGCAGGTAGGGGTCGGCGCTGCTGACGCGGTTGGTCTCGTCGCGGCGGAGTGCGCCAGCCACGCCCAGCGTCGTGCCGATGAAGTTCTGCCGGCCGACGCGGTGCTCGCGCAAGTCGTCGGCGGCGACACCGGCGACGAGGTTGACGGTCTCGCCCTTCCAGCGCCAGCGGATGTCGGCGCCTTCGTAGTCGCGCGCCAGGTCGATGACGCCGCCGGGGTGCAGCGGGTTGGTCTGCGTCGCGACCGGGATGGACTGGAACTGCTGGGTCGTGCGGTGGCCCTGGTATACCATCAGCCGCAGCGTGTTGGCCGCGTCGACGCCGTGCTCCAGCACCGCACCGACCTGCTCCTGCTTCATCGTCTTGCGCGTGTCGAAGCTCAGCGCCGTGGGGTCGACGCTGCGCGGGTCGGCTTGCCACTGCGCGCGCGTCAGGCCCAGCGGGTCCTGCGCTTCGGGCAGCTCGACGCTGTTGCCGATCAGCGTGAGCTGCGTGTCGGTGCCCAGCTTCCAGTTCAGTCGCACGTTCTCCAGCCGACGCTCGGCGGCGCTGTGCTGGCGGTAACCGTCGGTCGTGAAGCGGCTCGCGCCCAGCGTGTACGAGAAGCTGCCCAGCTTGCCGCTGCTGGCCGCGCCCACGCGGCGCAGGCCGTCGCTGCCGAAGGCGACGCCGGTGTCCACGCGTGGCGGGCCGGCAGGGGCTTCGGAATAGATGCTGATGACGCCGCCCGACGAGTTGCCGTACAGCGCAGAGAACGGCCCGCGCAGCACTTCCACGCGGCCCACGGTGCCGATCTCGACATTGGTGATCTGGCCCTGTCCGTCGGGCAGCGTGGCGGGGATGTCGTCCACGTAGACGCGCACGCCGCGGATGCCGAAGCTGGCTCGCGCGCCGAAGCCGCGCACCGAGATCTGCACGTCCTGCGCGTAGTTCTGGCGGTCGCGGGCCAGCAGGCCGGGCACGCTGCCGAGGCCCTCGGAGATGTTGACCTGGGCGCGGCCGGCGCGCAGCGCGTCGCCGTCGATGCGGTCGATGGAAGCGGGCAGGGCGGACATGGCCGCCTCGCTGCGCGTGGCCGTCACGACGACGGGTTCGAGGACGGTCGGCTCGGCCTGGGCCGCCGCCGCGGTGCTCGCGGCCAGCGCGAGGGCGGTCCTTCGCGTCGCCTGCGCGAATGTCTTTTTCATGGGTGTCTCCTCGGGCGGTGGTCGATTCAGGCGGGACGCCAGGCCACCTTGTATTTGGCAAAGATCTCACCCACGCGGCCGGCCTGCGAGAGGCGGTTCAGCGCGTCCTGCAAGGCTTCGGCGAGGTCGGTGGCGTCGCGCTTCACGGCCATGCCGGCGGCCCAGCCATCGCGCGGGGCGCGCGGCGACGGCAGCGGCTCGATGCGGTAGGCAGTGTCGCCGGCCAGCACGGCCTCCAGTTCGGACGAGAGGCCGGCCGCCGCGGCCACCTCGCCGCGTTGCAGCGCGCGGGCCGCGTCGCAGCCGTCCTTCCACTGCGTCAGCAGCTGCTCGCGGTAGGCGCCGTTGTCCGCGCCGATCATCAGCCAGCCGGCCAGGGTCTGCCCGGCCACGGCGACGCGGCGTGTGCCGAGCTGGGACAGGCTGTCCAGCACCGGCAGGTCCGCCACGCGCCGCGCCAGCACCACGTGCTCGCGGTAGTAAGGGCCGAAGATGCGTGCCTGCGGCGTGGCCTCGATCAGCGGGCGGTCCACCGGCACGTGCATCAGCACGTCGGCCGGGCCGTAGCCGAGGTAGTGGCCCTTCCAGACCATGTTGCGCAGGTCGTCGTTCATGTTCTCGTCGGCGATGAACGGCAGCGGCGAGAACTTGACGCCGATGGCTTCGGCCAGCGCCTGGCCCAGCTCGACGTCGATGCCTTTGCCCTTCAGGTGGAAGGGCGGCATGTCTTCGTACAGGCCGACGACGAGGCGGCCGCGTTCGCGGACCTGGGCGAGCGTGGTGGCGCCGGCCTGCGTGCCGGTCAGGGCACCTGCCGCCGCCCACGCGAGGAGGTGTCTTCTGTTCACAGCGGCTTCTCCCGGCGGGTTTCCAGGTAGGACTTGATGGCCCACATGGCTTCCTGCGTGAACACGCCCTCGAACGGCGGCATGTAGACGGCGCCGTTGCGGCTGCGGCCGTGGCGGATGGTGTTCAGGAAGTAGTCGTCGTTCTCCTTCACGCAGGCGGCCTTCTTGGCATCGTCCTTCAGCGTGGTGCAGTCGTTGTCCAGGCGGCGCAGGTCGGGGGCGATGCCGCCGGAGATGGCCTCCAGGCCGTGGCAGCGGGCGCAGTTCTGGTTGAAGGCCGACGTGCCGATCTTGATGGCCGCCTCGTTGCCGCGGTAGGGGTTCTCGGGCCGCCAGCCTTCGCCGAGCTGGGGCAGGCTGGTGGTGTCCACCGCCTGCGGCGTGACGTCGCCGTGGCCCCAGGCCTGCATGGTGGCGGCCAGGGCGGCGATGCAAAGAATGCCGCCGATGACGAGGGGTTGGGTTTTCATGAAGCTGTCTCCGTGGTTGTCGAGGGCTGCAAGGCCCGTGTCGGGTTCGAGGCTCAAACTGCAAGCCACATGCCAGCGCCGGATTGCTCCAACTTGACACAGTCGCTCACGCCCTCGCTTGCGTCAGCGCATGGACAGCCGGTGCGGTTTGGGACACGATGAATGCCGACCTCAACGAGCGCGGCATCTGATCGCGCAGTCAACGGAGACAAGCCTGTCGAGGCAGGCCAAGGAAGCCTCATGTCCATCGACACCGAAGCGCCGGCCGGCGCGGCCCCCCTGGCGCCACCGCGACAGGCCTTCATCGAGCGCAGCCATCAGCGCAGCGAAGCCCTGGGCCTGAAGCGCCACGAGAAGAGCGGCTTCGACCCGCTGGTCCGCAGCGACCTCAACGTCGCCCGGGAGCGCAACCAGCGCCTGTACACGCACGCCGCGCCGGTCATGCAACTGCTCTACGAGCAGATCGTCAACACCGAAAGCATGATCGTGCTGACCGATGCGCAGGGCACCATCCTGCATGCCGTCGGCGACGACAGCTTCCTGGCCCGCGCCCACCGCGTGGCGCTGGCGCCGGGCGAGAACTGGGCCGAGCACGCCAAGGGCACCAACGCCATCGGCACGGCGCTGTTCGAGGAGGCGCCGACGCTGGTCCATGGCGGCGAGCACTTCATGCACGCCAACAGCTTCCTGACCTGCTCGGCCTCGCCGATCTTCGACCCGCGCGGCAACATGCTGGGCGTGCTGGACGTGACCGGCGACCACCGCGGCTACCACCAGCACACCATGGGCCTGGTGCGCATGTCGGCCCGCATGATCGAGAACCACTGGCTCTCGGACGACTACAACAACCGCCTGCGCCTGCATTTCCACAGCCGGCCCGAGTTCATCGGCACGCTGCTGGAAGGCATCCTCGTCGTCTCGCCCGACGGCCGCCTGCTGGGCGCCAACCGCGCGGCGCTGGACCAACTCGGCATGCGCGGCGCCGAGCTGCGCGCGCGCAGCCTCAGCAGCCTGCTCGGTACGACACCGGCGGCCGTCTACGACCACTTCCGCATGCCGCTGTCGCCGCCGATGCAGGTCAGCCTGCCGACGGGGCAGACGCTGTTCGTCACGGCACGCTTCGACTGGCCTTCGCGGCCCGTCGTGGCCGGGATGCACGTGGCCGACGCCGAGGTGGCCGAGGTGCGCGAGCCGGCGCCGGCGGTCGAGCCCGTCCAGGTCGACGCCACGGGCGCGCAGCGCTTCTCCGGCCTGCAATACCTGCGCACCGGCGACCCGCAGCTGGAGACCGTCATCCAGAAGGTGCGCCGCGTGCTGGACCGCGGCATCCCGCTGCTCGTGCTCGGCGAGACCGGCACGGGCAAGGAGCTGCTGGCCCGCGCCGTGCACCACGACTCCAACCGCTCGCGCCAGCCCTTCGTGGCCGTCAACTGCGCATCCATCCCCGAGAGCCTCATCGAGGCCGAGCTGTTCGGCTACGAGGAGGGGGCCTTCACCGGCGCGCGGCGCAAGGGCGCGCCGGGCCGGCTGGTGCAGGCCAATGGCGGCACGCTGTTCCTGGACGAGATCGGCGACATGCCGCTGGCGCTGCAGGCGCGGCTGCTGCGTGCGCTGCAGGAGCGCAGCGTGACGCCTCTCGGCAGCACCAAGTCCATCGCCGTGGACATCGCCGTCATCGGCGCGACGCACCGCAACCTGCGCGACATGATCGCCGCGCAGACCTTCCGCGAAGACCTCTACTACCGCCTCAACGGCCTGGCGCTGCGGCTGCCGGCACTGCGGGAGCGGACCGACCTGGAGGCCATCGTGCGTCGCATCCTGCAGGCCGAGCGCCCGCAGGACACGCCCGAACTGAGCCCGCAGGTGCTGGGCATGTTCCGCCGCTACCAGTGGCCCGGCAACATCCGCCAGCTGGCCAACGTGCTGCGCACGGCGGCCGTCATGTCGGCCGGCGAGCGGCTGGTGACGACGGCCCATCTGTCCGACGACTTCCTCGAAGACATGCAGCGCGCCGGCGGCCACGTGCTGCCGCCACCGGCGCCCGCGCCGGCGTGGGCGTCCTACGAGCCCATGCCCGTGCTGCCCGCGCCGGCCCCCGTCGCGGCGCCGGCGGCCGAGCCTGCCACGGCGCGCACGCTGGGCCAGGCCGAGATCGACATGATCCGCGCCACGCTGGACGCGGTGGGCGGCAACATCTCGCTGGCCTCCAAGCAGCTGGGCATCAGCCGCAACACCATCTATCGCAAGCTGCGCTGGAACGCCGCCGGCGAGCAGCAGCCCGAGTGACGCCGGCGGCGGCCCGGACGGGCCGCGGCGTTGTTGCTTGACATCAAGCCGGCGCGGAAAACGGCCAGGGACTTTCCCAGGGGGCGCGCGCCGCGGACTGTGCCGATCTGGAGCAAAACCCCCGATTGACACGGCCTGAACGGCCGAAAACGCAAGGCACGGGTTTTGCACCGATGGGGCATCGATCCGTGGAACCTTGCCCATGACCCGTTCTTTCCAGCGGAGCTTCTCATGAAGCTCCTCGTGCTCGGCTCCGGCGCCGGCGGCGGCTTCCCGCTGTGGAACTGCCACTGCCGCCTGTGCAGCGCCTGGCGGCGCGGCGAGCTCGACGCCAGCGCACGCACGCAATCATCCATCGCCATCTCGCAGGACGGTCTGCCCGGCGAGGGCTGGCTGCTCATCAACGCATCGCCAGACCTGCCGCAGCAGATCCGCGACACGCGCGAACTGCAGCCGGGCCATGCGGGCGACGTGCCCATCCGCGCCGTCATGCTGCTGGACTCGCGGCTGCATCACGTCGCCGGCCTCCTGAGCCTGCGCGAGAGCCGCGAGCTGGAGGTGTACGCGACGCCGCTGGTGTTCGAGGACCTGACGGCCGACCTGCCGCTGCTGCACGTGCTGGAGAGCTACTGCCGTGTGCGCTGGCGCATGCTGCCCATCGCCGGCGACCGGCGCAGCGCGGCGTTCGAGATCCCGGGCTTCCCGGCGCTGCGCTTCGCCGTCGTCGCCGTGCCGGCGCGCACGCCGCGGCATGCCCGGCCGCGCAGCGAGGCCGCCGGCGAGTGCATCGCGCTGCAGGTGCAGGATGTGCGCACGGGCGGGCGGCTCTTCCTGTCGCCGGCGATGGCCGGCGTCGGTGAGGCCGAGCTGGCGTGCATGCGCGAGGCCGACTGCGTCGTCGTCGACGGCAGCTTCTGGACCGAGCACGGCCTACAGGAGGCCGGCGTCGGGAACTTGAGTGCCAGCGAGAAGGGCCACCTGCCGCAGCGCAGCCACGGCGAGCGCCCCGGCATGATCGACGCGCTGCGGGCCAGCGGCGCGGCGCGCAAGGTGCTGACCCACATCCACCACAGCAACCCCATCCTCGACCGCGGCGGCGCGCAGCACCGCGAGCTGGCCGAGCAGGGCATCGAGGTGGCGCATGACGGCATGGTGATCGAGCTATGAGCGCGGTGGTCATCTCTCGTCCCTCGCGCCCGGCCGAGCCGCTGTGGCTGGAGTGGCTGACGCTCGTCGGCGGCCTGGCCTTCTGCACCTGGCTGCTGGGCGTGCGTGGCGTCTGGGCGCTGCTGCTGAGCGCTGACCCGACCGGGCTGACGCTGGTCATCACCGCCGTCTTCCTGTGCACCACGCTGTGGTGCGGCCAGCGCTCGCGCGAGCTGCAGCGCCAGCGCCTGCTGCTGGCCGAGCCGCACCGCACGCGTGATGGCGAGGCCAGCTGGGCGGCCGAGTACCTGAGCGCGCCCGGTGGCCTGGCCACCGACCTGCTGCTGGAGCACAGCCACGGCCCGCACGGCACGGCCTGGTGGGTCAATGGCATCCAGCTCAAGCTGGGGCTGCTGGGCAAGGTCATCGGCTTCTCGATGCTGGCCCTGTCCATCGGCAAGCTGCACAGCTTCGACCCCGCGCAGTCGCAGGAGCTGCTGCGCAGCCTGACCGCGGGCCTGGGCGTGGCGCTGCTGACGACGATGG
Organism: Pelomonas candidula; assembly: GCF_043555985.1. Classification (NCBI taxonomy): domain Bacteria; kingdom Pseudomonadati; phylum Pseudomonadota; class Betaproteobacteria; order Burkholderiales; family Sphaerotilaceae; genus Roseateles; species Pelomonas candidula. The sequence continues at coordinate 32,326 of NZ_JBIGIC010000010.1, forward strand.
TGGGACTGGTGGGCAACATCCTGCTGGGCCTGCAGCTGACGCGTCTGGACCGATTTGCCGACGCCCTGGTCGCCGATATCCAGCGCGCCGCGCTGGCGAAGGACGCCGCGTGACCCGCCGCCTGCGCCGAGGCTCGCGGGAGGCCGAGGTCGACCCGTTCTACGACATGCTGTTCAACCTGCTGATCGGCTTCGTCTTCTGCTTCATCGTTGCGCTGCTGGCGATGAACCCGCGCGCGCTGAAGGCGGGCGACGTGCCGTCCAAGGCCGAGTACCTCATCAACGTCGCCTGGCCCGACAACAGCCCCGACGACATCGACACCTGGGTGCAGGACCCTGGCGGCAACCTGGTGTGGTTCCGCCAGCGCGAGGCCGGGCTGATGTACCTGGACCGCGACGACCGCGGCGAGGGCAACGCGGCCGCCATCATCAACGGCCAGCGCATCCAGAGCCCGTTCCGGCAGGAAGTCGTCAGCCTGCGCGGCATCGTGCCCGGCGAGCACATCGTCAACGTGCAGTACTACCAGTCGCACGACGGCCAGGCCGTGCCGGTGACCGTGACGGTCATCAAGGTCAACCCGCGCGCCGACGTCGTCTTCTACGGCACCGTCAAGCTGGCCCGCCAGGGCGACGAGGCCACCGCCGTGCGCTTCACGCTGCTGCCCGATGGCAGCGTCGTCAACGTGAACACGCTCCCCAAAAGCCTGATGCAACGAACATGACCCTGCCCATCGTCCTCAGCTTCTCCGCACTGCTGCTGCTGTGCCTGCTCGCCCTGCTGCAATCGCGCTGGCCCGCGTGGCTGCGCGGCCTGCTGGTCGTCGGCGTCAGCGCGTTCTACTTCTACGCCGAAGGCGCCATCCACACGCTGTGGGGCTGGCCCAGTGGCGACCCGCTGCCCGAGCGCTTCGTGCTGCTGGCCGCCGTCATCGAGGAGCCCACGGGCAAGCGCGACGGCGCGCTCTACGTGTGGGTCAACGCCATCGAGGACGGCAAGCCCGCCGCGCAGCCGCGGGCCTACCTGCTGCCCTACAGCAAGGACCTGCACGCACTGCTGAACGACGGCGTGAAGAAGGTGCGTAACGGCATCAGCCAGCTCGGCACGGCCGAGCCCAAGACCGGCCGCAAGGGGCTGGCCTGGCTGCGGCCCGGCAGTGACGAGCAGCAGGTCAAGTTGCGCGACATGCCCCTGCCTCAATTGCCGGAGAAATGAATATGCCCCTCGTCCAGTCTCGCCACGCCGAACGCGGGCGGCCCTGGCCGGTCCCCCGAGGGGACGGCGATGCTCGCGGCATCGAGCCGCGAGCACATCGCCCAACGGGCCGGCTTGGGAGCGACCCGGCGCCCGGCCCGAAATACGCCGGCCTCAGGCGCCGCTGCTTTCCCCTTCTCTTCTTGGCCCTGGCCGGCTGCACCCGCTCGCCCGGCACCGGCAACGAGGCCTGGTTCCCGCTCGAAGCCGGCCACCGCTGGACCTACACGGTGACGACGCGCAGCGGCAACGACGCCGCCGAGCGCGACACACTGACGATGCGGACGCTGGGCAGCGACACACTGGTGCTGGACGACAAGCCCGCCTGGCAGCGCCGCAGTGACAGCGGCGTGAACTACTGGCTGCGCGCCGACGACGGCGGCATCGTCCGCGTGGCCAGCAAGAGCGACATGCAGACCGAGCCCGTGGCCGACGCGCCGGGCCGCTACGTGCTGAAGGCGCCGTTCGCCGTCGGCACGCAGTGGCAGGCGCCGACGACGGCCTACCTGCTGATGCGCACCAGCGAGTACCCGCGCGAGATCCGCCACAGCCATGCCGACGTGCCGATGACCTACGAGATCGAGGCCGTCGCCGACGAGGTGCAGACGGCCGCGGGCAGGTTCTCGCCCTGCCTGCGCGTGCGCGGCAGCGCGACGGTGCGTGTCTTCGTCGACCCGATGACCGGCTGGCGCGACCAGCCACTGAACACGCGCGAGTGGTACTGCCGCGGCGTCGGACTCGTGAAGCTGGAGCGCAGCGAGCCGTCCAGTTCGCCGATGCTGATCGGCGGTTCGCGCACGCTGGAGCTGGAGGAGTGGCGGTGATGCCGGCGCGGCGCGACCTGCTGGCGGTGGGCGCCGCGACGCTTGCCGTCTGGGCGCTGGGCAGCGCGGGGCAGTGGCGGGAGCGCTTCAGCGCCGTGCTGGAGGGCTACGAACCCTGGCAGGTGGACGAGCTGCCGCTGGCGCTGACGGTCATGACCGTCGGCCTGGCCTGGGCGGCCTGGCGCCGCCACCGCGAGGCAGCGAGGCTGCTGCGCCACAACCGCGAGCTGGCGCGCCAACTGATTGCCGTGCAGGAGGCCGAGCGTCAGTCGCTGGCGCGTGAGCTGCACGACGAGCTGGCGCAGCATTGCACGGCGATCCGCTTCGAAGCGGCGGTGGCCGAGCGCTGCACGGAGCTGGCCGCAGCGCAGGACGCCGCCCGCCGTGCGGCGCACAGCGCACAGAGCCTGCAGCTGGGCGTGCGCCGCCTGTTGCGCCAGCTGCGCCCCACGGACCTCGATGCTCTGGGCCTGGCCGCCGCGCTGCAGGTGCTGTGTGCGCAGCGCGCCTGGCCGGCCTGCCGCTTCGAGGCCGCTGATGGCGAGTCGATGAGCTTTGGCGAAGACGTCGACATGGCCGTCTACCGCGTTGCGCAGGAGGCGCTGTCCAACGCGCTGCGCCACGCGCACGCGACGGCCGTGCAGGTGCAGCTGGCTGTGCTGCCGGGGGGCGTGCGTTTGAGCGTGCAGGATGACGGCCTGGGTTTCGATGCGAGCGCGGAGACGCCAGGACTGGGGCTGCTGGGCGCCCGCGAGCGCGCCGCGGCGCTGGGCGGGCGGCTGGACGTGCGCAGCGCACCCGGGCAAGGCACGCGCGTCGAGCTGTGGCTGCCGCTGCCCATCGGAGTGGCGTCATGACACGGCTGTTGCTGGTGGATGACCACCCCGTCGTGCGCGCCGGCTACCAGCGCCTGCTGGAGCTGGGCGGGGGCTGGCGCGTCGTGGCCCAGGCCGGCTCGGTGGACGAGGCGCTGGACCTGCACCGCGAGCACCAGCCCGAGCTGACCATCACCGACCTGGGCCTGCCCGGCCGCGGCGGGCTGGAACTGTTGCGCCATCTGCTGGAGCGCGACGCCGGTGCGCGCGTGCTGGTGTTCAGCATGCACGAGGGCGAGGCGATGGTGCGGCGGGCGTTCGCGATGGGCGCGCGCGGCTACGTGACGAAGAGCAGCGAGCCGCAGGAACTGCTGGACGCGGTCGCCCGCGTCATGGCGGGGCGGCGGCATCTGTGCGGTGGGCTGCCGGCGCACTGGCTGCAGCCGTCGCCTGTCGGTGGCGATGACGAGGGCTTGCAGCGCCTGAGCGACCGCGAATTCGAGGTCTTCCGCCTGCTGGCGCAGGGCCTGACGCCGGCGGGCTGCGCGGCGGCGCTGCATCTCAGCTCCAAGACCGTGTCCAACCTGCAGGCGCAGATCCGCGACAAGCTGGGCCTGGCCAGCACCGCGGCGATGGCACATCTGGCGTTGCGACGGGGCCTGATTGACGGCGTCTTCAGCCGCTGAATGTGGTCATGTCGCCGGCCTGGTGGGGGCTCTCGCGCAGTGCGCCAGGGTACCGGTACCAGCAAGGGGAAAGAGGGCCGGAGTTCCGCGAAGCGCTACTTGCCGGGGACGGCTTCCAGCCAGGAGCAGCCGTCAACGACTGGCTGCTTCATGGCGACCACGGTGTGGGGCCTGTGCTCAAGCGTTGAGTCGGCGTCTCTACTGCCGGAGCCGCCCCAGCGCGACGGCCTCGAGCCAGGGTTCTCCGCGTGAACCACGGACTACTGGCAATGGCAACATCCGGGCGCCGCTGGCCGGCCGGCGCCTTCGATAGGTTTGTAACCGGCGCGGCATTTGCCCGGAAAAATAGCACCCGATTGGCAGCGCGGCACAGTGGAGGAAGTTCATATGCAACAAGCACTTAGCCCGGCTTCCGGGCGACCCGTTACTGCGCGGACTGCCGTGATAGGCCGCGCTGGCCTGCGGTCTACAACACGTTAGGTGCAAATGGTGGACTTGCAGTCACTTGCCTCAAAGCTAAGAGACAAACGCGCTTGGGTTGTCTGGTGTCTGGTCGTCGGCATCATTTCCGTCGGTCTTGCTATCTTTTTTGTCCCATCCCAGCTCGGATTCATTCTTGCTGGCCCGCTTGTCATTCTTCCATGGGCGCTCTTATGTGCCGCCTTTGCGCGCAGTCCATCGAAATTTTCACTCCGGTGCATTTCCGCGTTTGCGCTTGGCGGGCTAGCGTGGCCGCTTCTCTACATCTAGGCTTGGCACCTAACCATTCATTCAAGCCGACGTTGCTTCGCAACGCGGCTTAACTCAAGCGTTGAGCGGCAGCTTTCCGGAAGCTTGGTAGGTCGGTTCCGACGTCCGCTTCGGGTCGATAGCGCCCATCGGCAACTCAGGTGGGCTGCGTCCAATGTGCATGCTGAGCGAGGTGAACGTCTGATGGAGAGCGATCCGGCATGGCCGGCAGTCGCAGCAACCCACAGCCGCCATTCGCAAATGTTCCGAAGCCCTGCACTTCAGCCGGGCGCCTTCACCCACGCATTGCACCAGCCGTTCTTCGCGACCTGGGCCTTGCGGCCGAACATCGCGCAGTTGCTCCAGGCGTCGGTGGGCTTGGCCTGCCAGAACTGGCAGTTGGCGCAGTGCTGGCTGGGCTGGTGCTTGGGGAACTTGGCGGTATCGACCTTGGTGGTGTCGTGCTTGTAGCCGAGCGCCACGGCGGTTTCGCTGGTTTCGTCGACGGGCGACGTCTGGGCGATGGCCGGGCTGGCGAGGGCGGCCATCGTGGCCTGGAGCATGAAGATGCGGCGGGTGGGTTGCATGGGGAATACCTCGGAGAAAGACAAGGCGCCGGCCCGCCTGCGCAGGCCGGCGCCTTCACATCGGAACAATCGGCTTACTTGGGCAGCTTGAAGGCCCAGACCATGCCGCCTTGTTCGAGGTAGCTGACCCGCTTGGCCACGTCACCACCCCACAGCGGCACGGCACCGCCCCAGCCGGACACGACGCCGATGTACTGCTCGCCGTTCTGCTGCCAGGCGATCGGAGGCGCGACGACGCCGGAGCCGGTCTGGAACTGCCACACGACCTTGCCGGTCTTGGCGTCCGCGGCCTTGAGCCAGCCCTCCGGCGTGCCCCAGAACACGAGGTTGCCGGCGGTCGTCAGCACGCCGCCCCACAGCGGCGCGTTGTTCTTGACCTCCCAGACGATCTTGCCGGTCTTGGGGTCCACGGCACGCAGCGCGCCGATGTAGTCGTCGTTCAGCGTCTTGATCGTGAAGCCGGCGCCCAGGTAGGCCGCGCCCTTCTTGTAGGCGATGGGCTCGTTCCAGATCTCCATGCCCCACTCGTTGGACGGCACGTAGAACAGCTTGGTGTCGGGGCTGTAGGCCATGGGCATCTGGTTCTTGCCGCCCAGGAAGGAGGGCGCTGAGAACACCGAGTTGCCCTTCTTGCCGTCGGCGCCGGCGGTCGGGTCGCCGGGGCGGTTCTCGGGCACGAAGTTCGGGCGGCCGGTCTTCAGGTCGATGCCGGTGGCCCAGGTGATCTTCTTGACGAAGGGGAAGGCGTTGTTCAGCTGGCCGTTGGTCGCGTCCAGCACGTAGAAGAAGCCGTTGCGGTCGGCCTTGGCGCCCATGCGCTTGCCGTCCATGTCGAAGGTGATGAACTCGTTGACGCCGTCGAAGTCCCAGCCGTCGTTGGGCGTGCCCTGGTAGTGCCACTTGATCTGGCCGGTCTTCACGTCGATGGCGATCGTTGAGCAGCTGAACAGGTTGTCGCCCTGGCGCAGGTGGCTGTTCCACGGTGCGGGGTTGCCGGCGCCGAAGTAGGCGAGGCCGGTCTTGGGGTCGAAGGTGCCGCCCAGCCACGTGGCCGCGCCGCCGGTCTTCCACAGGTCGCCTGGCCAGCTCTTGCCGGGCGTGCCGGAGACGCCGTTCTCGCGCTTGTTGCCGTCCTTGTCCCAGATGTAGCCCATGTGGCCCTCGACGGTGGGGCGCGTCCAGACCATCTTGCCGGTGCGCGGGTCGCGCGCCTCGACACGGCCGACGACGCCGAACTCCCCGCCCGACACGCCGGTCAGCAGCAGGCCGTTGGCGATGATGGGCGCGGCGGTGGACGAATAGCCGGCGGCGTAGTCGTCGATCTTTTCCTTCCAGACGACGTCGCCGGTGTTCTGGTCCAGCGCCACGATCTGCGCGTCCAGCGTCGTGAAGATGACGAGGTTGTCGAACAGCGCCGCGCCGCGGTTCACGACGTCGCAGCAGGGCATGATGCCGTCGGGCAGGCGGTGCTCGTACTTCCACAGCTTGGCGCCGGTGGCGGCGTCCAGCGCAAAGATGCGCGAGTAGGACGCCGTTACGAACATCTTGCCGTTGTGGATCAGCGGCTGCGACTCCTGGCCGCGCTGCTTCTCGCCGCCGAAGGAGAAGGCCCAGGCCGGCACGAGCTTGGCGACGTTGCCGGCGTTGATCTGCTTGAGCGGCGAGTGGCGCTGGCCCTGCGTGCCCAGGCCCCAGGACAGGACCTCCTGGCCGGACTTGGACGAGGCTTCGATCATCTGCTCGGTCACGGCGGCCGATGCGCTGCCGACGGCCACGAGGCCGAGACCAAAGGCCATCAGGGCGGCGAGAGGCTTGAGTTGCATGGTGTTGTCTCCGGTGTTGATGGATGTGCGCCGCCATGCCGATGCGGCGGGCGGGTGGACAGCCCAGGCGCAAGCTCCATGCCAGTCGCAATCGGCACGAAATCGCGGCGAGATGGAGCAGTCAGGCGACCTCGGCGGCCCGCCGGGTGCTGGGTTCCACCAAAGGACTGTGTCAATGCGGCGGCCGGCTGCGCCGCGGTGAGACATCGAGGGGGTTGGCAGCGGCGAGTCGCCGGACTAGCGTGTTAGCGCGACGCGGTGTCCCGTCCTGTGCCGAACTGCTCCAGGCTGCAACAGTCCTCGGGTGATTTCCCTTGGCTTTGTGCCCCGGCAGCGGTGTGCAAGCGCCTCTGGCGGCCTGGCACGGGTTCTGCGTTGTTCAGCAGGCGTTACCCCATTCGCACAGGAGACAAGCCATGACTGTTTATGCCGCTCCCGGCCAGGCCGGTGCCAAGATTGCCTACAAGCCCCGCTACGACAACTTCATCGGTGGCAAGTTCGTGCCGCCTGTTGACGGCCAGTACTTCGATGTGATCTCGCCGATCAACGGCAAGGTCTACACGCAGGCCGCGCGTTCCACCGCCGCCGACATCGACAAGGCGCTTGACGCCGCCCACGCCGCCGCCGCCAAGTGGGCCGCCGTGCCGGCCGCCGACCGCGCCAACCTGCTGCTGAAGATCGCCGACCGCATCGAGGCCAACCTGGAACTGCTGGCCTATGCCGAGACCGTCGACAACGGCAAGCCCATCCGCGAGACGCTGAATGCCGACATCCCGCTGGCCGTGGATCACTTCCGCTACTTCGCCGGCTGCGTGCGCGCGCAGGAAGGCGCGCTGAGCGAGATCGACCACAACACCATCGCGTATCACTTCCACGAGCCGCTGGGTGTCGTCGGCCAGATCATCCCGTGGAACTTCCCGATCCTGATGGCGGCCTGGAAGCTGGCGCCGGCTCTCGGTGCGGGCAACTGCGTCGTGCTCAAGCCGGCCGAGAGCACGCCGATCAGCCTGCTGGTGCTGACCGAGCTGATCGCCGACCTGCTGCCCGCCGGCGTGCTCAACATCGTCAACGGCTTCGGCCGCGAAGCCGGCATGCCGCTGGCCAACAGCAAGCGCATCGCCAAGATTGCCTTCACCGGTTCCACCGCCACCGGCAAGGTCATCGCGCAGGCGGCGGCCAGCAACCTGATCCCCGCCACGCTGGAGCTGGGCGGCAAGAGCCCCAACATCTTCTTTGAAGACGTGATGGCGGCCGATGACGCCTTCCTGGACAAGGCCATCGAAGGCCTGGTGCTGTTCGCGTTCAACCAGGGCGAGGTCTGCACCTGCCCCAGCCGCGCGCTGATCCAGGAATCCATCTACGACCGCTTCATGGAGCGCGCCATCAAGCGCGTCGCGGCCATCAAGCAGGGCAACCCGCTGGACACCGACACGATGATGGGTGCGCAGGCCTCGTCCATCCAGATGGACAAGATCCAGACCTACCTCGCGCTGGGCAAGGAAGAGGGCGCCAAGGTGCTGATCGGCGGCGAGCGTGCGCAGCTGGGCGGCGACCTGGCCGGCGGCTACTACATCCAGCCGACCCTGTTCCAGGGCCACAACAACATGCGCATCTTCCGCGAGGAGATCTTCGGCCCCGTGCTGGCCGTGACCACCTTCAAGGACGAGGCCGAGGCGCTGGCCATCGCCAACGACACGCCCTACGGCCTCGGTGCCGGCGTGTGGAGCCGCGATGGCAGCCGCGCCTACCGCCTGGGCCGCGGCATCCAGGCCGGCCGCGTGTGGACGAACTGCTACCACGCCTACCCGGCCCACGCGGCCTTCGGCGGCTACAAGGAATCCGGCATTGGCCGCGAGACCCACAAGGCCATGCTCGACCACTACCAGCAGACCAAGAATCTGCTGGTCAGCTACAGCCCGAACGCGCTGGGCTTCTTCTGATCACGGCGCCCTGATCGGGCGTTCGTGACCGGTAGATCATGGGGCGGCTTCGGCTGCCCCATTTCGTTGAAGGAATGCTGATGGCAGCCCCCATCCCCCGCGTGCAGGCCACCGCCGCCGCGCGCGCCCTGATCGCCCGGCTGCGCGCGGAGCACGGCGCGCTGCTGTTCTACCAGTCGCATGGCTGCTGCGCCGGCAGTGCGCCGATGTGCTTTGCCGTGCACGAGTTGAAGCTCAACGCCGATGACCGCCTGCTGGGCAGTGTGGACGGTGTGCCGGTGTACGCCAGCGTCGCCCAGTGCGACTACCTCGCCGGCCTGCAGATGACGCTGGACGTGGCGCCCGGCAACAGCGGCAGCTTCGGCCTGGAGGACGGCTCGGGCCAGCACTTCGTCGCGCAGTTCCGGCTGTGGGCCGATGACGAGGTGCCGCATCTGGCGGTGATCGAGCCCGTGACGGGGCTCTAGGGCCGGGGCGCTCTACGGCATCAGGTCGCGAAGGCCTGCCGCTGGGCTTCTGAGCTGCCGGGCATACGGGTCCAGTGCGTCCTCGGGTCGACCCAGCGGCAGGCCGGTGACCGCCGCGAACCGCACCGGCGTGGCCAGCCCTGGTCGATCAAGGCAGCCGGCGCTACACGTTGATCGACGCGAAGCTCTTGGAGGGCACGAAGTGCATGTGGCCGCCGTTCAGCAGCGTCGGCTTGACGGTGGCTGAGGCCGACTCGTTGTTCGTCAGCGCCATGATCTGGAAGGGCTTGCCCATGCCCGTCGAGCCCAGCGTCTTCACGACGCTGTTCAGGCGCTCGGCATCCGTCTGCGTGACGTGGTCCATCTTGGACGTCCGCTTGTACTGGACCGTGCAGTGCCCGTTGATGTGGCTGATCAGGAAGTCGCAGGAATCGGTGCCCGTCTTCCCGCTGACGTCGAAGCCGCGCGCGGCGCCGGTGTAGCCGATGCCGGTGGCGAACTGCTGCAGGACGGTCTTCCAGTCATCCAGCACCTGATAGACCACCAGCAGTTCGACAGTTCCCGCGGGCATGCCTGACGCCGGCCAGGGGTTGGGGTGGATGGCCTGGATGTAGTTGAGAAAGGTCGTCGCCTGGAAGCCGGCCTTGGTCTGGCCGGAGTACGCGTAGTCGCCCCCGGCGCCGCCGCCGATGTGCCAGCCGGCCACCCAGTGCGGCGTGCTCAGGACCAGGCCCGTGCAGCCATTGACGCTGTGAAAGCCGATCGATTGGGTGTCCCAACCCGCCTGGTTGGTGCCTATCCACGTCGTCATTGCCGTCCTCCCGGTGGCTGCACTTCGGCCCGAGGGCCTTCGCAAAGATAGCCAAAGGCGAACATTGCCGCGGGCGGCAGGCTAGGGGGGGCGTTGGCTGCGCCCTCCTCGTTTGCGCCGCATGCCCGCCGCTTTGGTCCCTCCGGCCCGCGCGATGCGGACAAACACGGTTCTGTTGTTCGTCAAACCTAAAGCAGCACTTCTCAATATCAAAGCAAGTCCTTATTTATTAAGGACATTTCTTGGTTGTGCTGTTTTTTTATACAGCCATCCCTAAGTGCTTGATTTCATTGAAAAAACTTGTTCTCAATCTTGACCATGGGGGGTTGTGGACTTAAAGTGGGGAGAAGTGTTCTTTCGTGGTGAAAAGTGTCGGAAATCGTCTTTCAGGGGGCCTCAAACTTGGCGTTGGACGCCAAGGGGCGCCTGGGCGTTCCTACGCGGCACCGTGAGGTGCTGCAGCTGCTCTGCCAGGGGCGGCTGACGATCACCAAGCATCCGGACGGCTGCCTGATGCTGTTCCCGCGCCCGACGTGGGAGGTCTTTCGCGACAAGGTTGCCGCGCTGCCGATGTCGGCCGCCGGCTGGAAGCGCGTGTTCCTCGGCAACGCGATGGACGTCGAGATCGACTCGGCGGCGCGCGTGCTGATCTCTCCCGAGCTGCGCGAGAGTGCCGGCCTGGACAAGGACGTGGTGCTGCTGGGCATGGGTAGCCATTTCGAGATCTGGGACAAGAAGGCCCACGCCGCCCAGGAGGCCGAGGTGCTGGCCGGGCCGATGCCGGATTCGCTCAAGGACTTCAGCTTCTGATGGGCGCCGACGTGAACGACAGCGCCACGTTCCGCCACACGACCGTGCTGCTGGACGAGGCGGTGGACGGCGTGCTCGCGCGGCCCGACGGCGTCTACGTGGACGGCACCTTCGGCCGCGGCGGCCACTCGCGGCTGCTGCTGAGCAAGCTTGGCCCGCAGGGGCGCCTGATCGGCATCGACCGCGACCCCGAGGCCATCGCTGCGGCGGCCGCCATCACCGACCCGCGCTTCTCCATCGTCCACGCCGGTTTTGCCGACATGGCCGAGGAACTGGCGGCCATCGGCGTGCACCAGGTGGACGGCGTGCTGCTGGACCTGGGCGTGTCCAGCCCGCAGATCGACAACCCGGAGCGCGGCTTCAGCTTTCGCTTCGACGGGCCGCTGGACATGCGCATGGACACGACGCGCGGCGAGAGCGCGGCGGACTTCCTCGCGCGTGCCGACGAGCGCGCCATCGCACAGGTGATTCGGGACTATGGCGAAGAACGGTTTGCTGGCCAGATTGCAAAGGCGGTTGTTGCTCGCCGAGAAGCCGGTGCGCCGCTCACGCGCACCGACGAACTGCGCGAACTCGTGGCTCGCGCGGTCAAGACCCGCGAACCCGGCCAGGACCCGGCAACGCGCACCTTTCAAGCTCTTCGGATTCATGTCAACGGAGAGCTGGAGCAGCTTGACCAGGGGCTGAAGGCGGCGCTGCGGCTGCTGGCGCCGGGCGGTCGCCTGAGCGTCATCAGTTTCCACTCGCTGGAGGACCGGCGCGTCAAGACCTTCATCGCCGAGTACAGCAAGCATGTGTTCGACCGCCGCGCGCCGTTCGCCGAACCCGCGCCGCTGATCCTGAACGCGCTGGGCCGCATCAAGCCCAGCGACGCCGAGGTGGCCGCCAACCCGCGCTCGCGTTCCGCCGTGCTGCGTATCGCCGAGCGCACCGACGCACCGCTGAGGGCCTGATCCGGTGGCCAAGCTCAACCTCGTGCTCATCCTCGCCGTGCTGGCCAGCGGCCTGGCGCTGGTGCACAACGCCTATGAGGCGCGCCGCCTGTTCGCCGAGCGCGACCGCATCAAGGCCGAGGGCGAGCGCCTGGCGGCCGATGCCGAGCGGCTGAAGGCCGAGCGCCATGCGCAGGCCACCAACCTGCGCGTGGAGCAGGTGGCCCGCGAGCGGTTGGGCATGCGGCCGATCACGCCGGCCGTCGTGGCCTCGGGGGTGCGCCCGTGAGCGGTAAACAGAACAAGTCCGGCGCCCGCGCGCTCGGCTCCGGCCGCGCGGTGAACTACTCCACCAGCCCGCTGCTCGCGTCCAAGACGCCGCCGTGGCGCTCGCGTTTCCTCGTCGCCCTCGTGGGCCTGGCCTTCGCGGGTCTGCTGGTGCGCGCCATCTACGTGCAGGTGCTGCACAGCGAGTTCTTCCAGAAGCAGGGCGAGGCGCGCTACGCGCACACGCTGGAGCTTCCGGCCAGCCGCGGCCGCATCAACGACCGCACCGGCCAGACGCTGGCCGCCAGCGTGGCGGTGCCGTCGATCTGGGCCATTCCGAAGGAAGTCGACGCCGACGCCGACAAGCGTGTCGAACTGGCCAAGGCGCTGGGCATCTCCGGCAAGGAGCTGGAGGCCAAGCTCAACCCGGAGTCGCGCTTCGTCTGGCTCAAGCGGCTGGCCGACGACGACACCGCCGCCAAGGTGAAGGCGCTGGGCCTCAAGGGCATCTTCCAGGACCGCGAGTACCGCCGCAAATACCCCGAAGGCGAGGCGGCGGCGCATGTCGTCGGCTTCACCAACGTCGAGGACAAGGGCCAGGAGGGCGTGGAGCTGGCCTTCCAGAAGCAGCTGCAGGGCAAGGATGGCTCGCGCTCCGTCGTGCGTGACCGGCTGGGCCGCGTCGTCGAGGACATCGGCGAGGTCGTGCCCGCTGCCAACGGCCAGGACATCGACCTGTCCATCGATTCCAAGGTGCAGTTCTTCGCCTACCAGCGCATCCGCGATGCGGTGGCCGAGAACAAGGCCAAGGCGGGTTCCGTCGTCGTGCTGGACGCGCAGACCGGCGAGGTGCTGGCGCTGGCCAACTTCCCGAGCTACGACCCCGGCAACCGCCAGAACCTGTCTGGCGAGCAGTTGCGCAACCGCGCGCTGACCGACGTCTTCGAGCCGGGCTCGACGATGAAGCCGTTCATCGCCGGCCTGGCGATGGAGACCGGGCGCGTCACGCCCGACACGCTGGTCGATACCGGCCCCGGCAGGTACGCCTTCCAGGGTGCCGTCATCACCGACACGCATGCCCATGGCGTGATCCCGGTGCGCGACGTCATCAAGTTCTCCAGCAACATCGGCGCCACCAAGATCGCGATGCAGATGCAGCCGCGTGAGATGCACGAGATGTTCACGGCCATCGGCCTGGGCCAGCGGCCGCAGATCAACTTCCCCGGCGCCGTGACCGGCAAGCTGCGGCCCTGGAAGACCTGGCGGCCCATCGAGCAGGCGACGATGAGCTACGGCTACGGCCTGTCGGCGTCGCTGTTCCAGCTGGCGCGCGCCTACACGGTGTTCGCGCGTGACGGCGAGATCATCCCCGTCAGCATGCTGCGCCAGCCGCACGACCATCTGGTCCCCGGCATCCGCGTCTTCTCGCCCAAGGTCACGCAGGACCTGCGCCTGATGCTGCAGGCCGCCGCCGGCCCCGGCGGCACCGCGCCCGAGGCCCAGGTGCCCGGCTACAGCGTCGGCGGCAAGAGCGGCACGGCCTACAAGCAGGAAGGCCGTGGCTACGCCGCCCACAAGTACCGCTCCTGGTTCGTCGGCATCACGCCCATCAGCAAGCCGCGCATCGTCGTCGCTGTCATGGTCGACGAGCCATCCGCCGGTGCGCACTACGGCGGCCAGGTCGCCGGCCCGGTGTTCAGCCAGGTTGCGGCGCAGACGCTGCGCCTGCTGGGCGTGCAACCCGACCTCGACGTGAAGAGCCAGATCGTCGCGAACAAGAACGCGGTCGCCACGGAAGAGAGCTTCTGATGCTGACAAGACTCAAGTCCCCCGACGCCGCCGCCCGCTGGCTGCAGGAGTGGTGCACCGGCACGCTGCGCACCGACAGCCGCCAGGTCATGCCCGGCGACGCCTTCATCGCCTGGCCCGGCTACGCGCGTGACGGCCGCGAGTACGTGGCCGCGGCGCTGGCGGCCGGCGCGTCGACCTGCCTCGTCGAGGAGGCCGATGTCGACCGTTTCGGCTTCGTGGACGCCCGCGTCGCGTCGCTGCCGGGGCTGAAGGCGCGCACCGGCGACGTCGCCGCGGCCTTCTTCGGCAAGCCCACCGACACGCTGGACGTCATCGCCGTCACCGGCACCAACGGCAAGACGTCGACGGCCTGGTGGATCGCCCAGGCGTCGGCCGTGCTGAACAAGCGCTGCGGTGTCGTCGGCACGCTGGGCATCGGCGAGCCGCCCAAGCTGGACTACAACGGCCTGACGACGCCGGACCCCGTGCTGTTGCAGGCCGCGTTCGCCCGCATGCGCGACGACGACTTCGCCGCCTGCGCCATCGAGGCGTCCAGCATCGGCATCGTCGAAGGGCGCCTGGCCGGCAGTGCCATCCGCGTCGCCGTGTTCACGAACTTCACGCAGGACCACCTCGACTACCACGGCGACATGAACGCCTACTGGGTGGCCAAGCGCGCGCTGTTCGGCTTCCCGGGCCTGCGCGCCGCGGTCATCAACCTGGACGATGCCAAGGGCGACTCGCTTGCCGCCGAGCTGTTGGCAATAGACGTGTGGACCACCGGTGTGCAGCGCTCGGACGCGCGGATCACGGCGCGCGACCTCCACTACACCGGCGAGGGCCTGGCCTTCATGCTGCACGAGGGCGCGCAAGCCATTGCCGTGCAGACTGCCCTGATCGGCGACTACAACGCCGCCAACCTGCTGGGTGTGGCGGGTGCGCTGCGCGCGCAGGGCCACTCGCTGGCCGATGTGGCACGCGCGCTGGCGAACGTGACGCCGGTGCCCGGCCGCATGCAGCGCGTGGGCAACGGGCGCGAGTTGCCGCAGGTCGTCGTCGACTACGCGCACACGCCGGATGCGCTGGACAAGGCGCTGTCGGCGCTGCAGGGCCTGGCGACCGCGCGTGGCGGCGAGCTGGTCTGCGTGTTCGGCTGCGGTGGCGACCGGGACCGGGGCAAGCGCCCGCAGATGGGTGTAATCGCGGCCAGGCTGTCCGGCCGCGTCGTCGTGACGACCGACAACCCGCGCACCGAAGTGCCGGCGCAGATCCTGGCCGACATCACGGCCGGCGCGCCCGCCGCGACGGTCATCGAGGCCCGCGAGGAAGCCATCCGCATCGCCATCACCGAGGCTGGCCCGCGCGACATCGTGCTGATCGCCGGCAAGGGGCACGAGGACTACCAGGAGGTGCACGGCGTGCGCCGGCCGTTCTCCGACGTGGCCGAGGCGCGCGCGGCGCTGCTGGAAAGGGCGGGGCTTTGAACCTCCTCACCCTCGCTGAAGCACAGGCGCTGCTCCCCGGCTCGACGCTGGTGGGCGATGGCGCGACCGCCTTCGCCCGCGTGCACAGCGACACGCGCACGCTGCGCGTCGGCGATCTGTTCGTCGCGCTGCGCGGCGAGCGCTTTGATGCGAACGACTTCCTGACGCAGGCGAAGCAGTCCGGCGCCGTCGCCGCGCTGGCCGAGCGCGGCCTCGCCGAAGCGGGCCTGCCCGGCCTGCTGGTGCCCGACGCGAAAGCAGCGCTGGGCCAGTTGGCTGCCGCGTGGCGCCGCCAGCAGCAGCTGCCCGTCATCGCCGTCACCGGCTCCAACGGCAAGACGACGACGACGCAGATGATCGCCAGCATCCTGCGCGCGTGGGTTGGCGACGACGCGCTCGCGACCGAGGGCAACTACAACAACGACATCGGCGTGCCGCTGACGCTGCTGCGCCTGCGCCATGACGACGAGCGCAGCCACCGCGCCGCCGTCGTCGAACTGGGCATGAACCACCCCGGCGAGATCGCGCCTCTGGCCGCGATGACGCAGCCAACCGTCGCGCTCGTCAACAACGCGCAGCGCGAGCACCAGGAGTTCATGGCGACGGTCGAGGCCGTCGCGCGCGAGAACGGCGCCGTGCTGGAGGCGCTGAGCCCCAGCGGCTGCGCGGTCTTCCCGGCCGAGGACGCATGCGCGCCGATCTGGTTCGAGATGGCCGGCTCGCGCCCGCACCTGACCTTCGCGCTGCGCGGCGAGGCCGACGTGACCGGCGACGCGCAGTGGCAGGGCACGCACTGGGCGCTGGAGCTGCACACGCCGGCCGGCACGGCGCCGGTCGCGCTGCAGATGGCCGGCGAGCACAACGTGCGCAACGCGCTGGCCGCCGCCGCATCGGCACTGGCTGCCGGTGCGCCGCTGTCGGCCATCCAGCAGGGCCTGGAAGCCTTCCGTGCCGTCAAGGGCCGCAGCGAACTCAAGCGCGACGCGCAGGGGCGCACACTGATCGACGACAGCTACAACGCCAACCCCGACAGCGTGCGCGCCGCCATCGACGTGCTGGCCGGCCTGCCCGGTGCGAGCTGGCTGATCCTGGGCGACATGGGCGAGGTCGGCAACGATGGCCCGGCCTTCCACCGCGAGGTGGGCGCCTATGCGGCCGAGCGCGGCATCGCGCATTTCTGGACGGCCGGCACGGCCGCCCGCGACGCCGCCGCGGCCTACGGCCCGAACGCGCGCGCCTTCGACAACACGGCCGCGCTGATCGCGGCCCTCGACGAACAACCGGGCGCGAGCCAGACCCTGGTCAAGGGCTCCCGCTTCATGAAGATGGAACAAGTGGTCGCCGCTCTCCAGAACAACACCGGAGGCCCGCATGCTGCTTAGCCTCGCCCAGTGGCTGCAAGGTCTCTACCCCGACCTGGGCTTCCTGCGGCTGTTCAACTACATCACCTTCCGTGCGGTGATGGCCGCGATGACGGCGCTGCTGATCGGCCTGGCCTTCGGGCCCTGGGTCATCCGCAGCCTCACCGCCATGAAGATCGGCCAGCCGATCCGCGCCTACGGTGTGCAGCAGCACCTGGCCAAGAGCGGCACGCCGACGATGGGCGGCGTGCTCATCCTCATCGGCATCGGCGTGTCGACGCTGCTGTGGTTCGACTGGAGCAACCGCTTCGTCTGGGTCGTCATGCTCGTGACGATGGGCTTTGGCGCCGTGGGCTGGGTGGACGACTGGCGCAAGGTCGTCGACAAGAACCCCGAAGGCATGCGCAGCCGTGAGAAGTTCTTCTGGCAGTCGCTGATCGGCCTCGTCGCCGCGCTCTACCTCGCATTCAGCGTGTCGGAGACCAGCTTCCTCGGTGTCGTGCAGCTGTGCTTCCGCTGGGTGAGCAGCGGCTTCTCGACCGAACTGCCGCCCAAGGCCGACCTGCTGATCCCGTTCTTCAAGACGATCAGCATGCCGCTGGGCGTGTGGGGCTTCGTGGCGCTGGCCTACTTCGTCATGGTCGGCACCAGCAACGCGGTGAACTTCACCGACGGCCTCGACGGCCTGGCCATCATGCCGGTCGTGCTGGTGGGTTCAGCCTTGGGCCTGTTCGCCTACCTGACCGGCTCGTCGGTGTTCTCCAAGTACCTGCTGCTGCCCTACATCCCGGGCGCGGGTGAGCTGCTGATCTTCTGCGCCGCGATGGCCGGCGCGGGCCTGGCCTTCCTGTGGTTCAACGCGCATCCGGCGCAGGTCTTCATGGGCGACGTCGGCGCGCTGGCGCTGGGCGGCGGCCTGGGCACCATCGCCGTCATCACGCGACAAGAGATCGTGCTGGGCATCATGGGTGGCATCTTCGTGGCCGAAGTGCTGAGCGTGATGCTGCAGGTCAGCTGGTTCAAGTTCACGAAGAAGCGCTTCGGCGAGGGCCGGCGCATCTTCAAGATGGCGCCGCTGCACCATCACTTCGAGAAGAGCGGCTGGAACGAGACGCAGGTCGTCATCCGCTTCTGGATCATCACCATGCTGCTGTGCCTCATCGGCCTGGCCAGCCTGAAGCTGCGGTGAACGCATGAAGCTGGACCTGCCGCAACTCGATCAGCAGCGCGTGCTCGTGCTGGGCCTCGGAGACTCTGGTCTCGCGATGGCCCGCTGGTGCGTGCGCTTCGGCGCGCAGGTCACCGTGTGG
The DNA here is from genome assembly GCF_043555985.1 of Pelomonas candidula. Taxonomy (NCBI): domain Bacteria; kingdom Pseudomonadati; phylum Pseudomonadota; class Betaproteobacteria; order Burkholderiales; family Sphaerotilaceae; genus Roseateles; species Pelomonas candidula. The sequence goes on from NZ_JBIGIC010000010.1 coordinate 50,214, forward strand.
GACTCGCGCGCGCAGCCGCCTCAGCTCGGCGCGCTGGGCGACACGGCGGCGTTCATCACCGGCGAGCTGACGGCTGACGTCGCGGCCGGCTTCAACGCCGTGCTGAAGAGCCCCGGGCTGTCGCCGCTGGACGCGCGGCTGAAGGCCGTCTACGACCACGGCCCGGCCGTGCGCGGCGAGCTGGACCTGTTCGCCGACGCGCTCGCCGCGCTGAAGGCGCAGCACGGCTACGCGCCGGCGGTGCTCGCCATCACCGGCACCAACGGCAAGACGACGACCACCTGCATGACCGGCCTGCTCGTCGAGCGCGCCGGCAAGCGCGTGGCCATCGCCGGCAACATCGGCCCGACGCTGCTGGACACGCTGACCGAGGCGCTGGCCCAGGAGCCGGACCCGGCGCCGGTGGAAACGACGGCCGAGGCCATCGCCGTCGAAGTTGAGGACGTGCCGGTCGAGGAAGAGACTGCCGCCGAAGAAGCCACCGAAGCCGCGGCGATCGTTCCCGACGAGGACACGCCGCTGCCCATCGACCCGCCGCCGCCGCGCGGCCCGGTGTTCGAGACGCTGCCCGAGGTCTGGGTGCTGGAGCTGTCCAGCTTCCAGCTCGACGGCGTGACGGGTTTCGAGCCGACGGCCGGCGCCATCCTGAACCTGACGCAGGACCACCTCGACTGGCACGGCGACATGGCCGCCTACGGTCGCGCCAAGGCGCGCATCTTCGGCCGCGAGTCGGTCATCGTTGCCAACCGCGACGATGCCGAGGTCGAAGGCCTGGTGCCGCAGCCGGTGTTCGTGAAGGGCACGCGTGGCAAGCCCGGCCGCACGGTGTCGCGCCGCGTCGTGCGCTTCGGCCTGAACCCGCCGCGCGCGCCGGGCGACTTCGGCCTGACGGAAGAGGGCGGCCTGGCCTGGCTGGTGCGCGCCCGCGAGCTGGACCCGACGATCAAGAAGCGCAAGGGCGACGAGGATGAGCCGCTGGTCATCCAGCGCCTGATGCCCGCCGACGCGCTGCGCGTGCGCGGTCGCCACAACGCTGCCAATGCGCTGGCCGCGCTGGCGCTCGCGACGGCCGCCGGCTGCGAGCTGGCGCCGATGCTGCACGGCCTGCGCGAGTACCGCGGCGAGCCGCACCGCGTGGAGCCGGTGGGCAGCATCGACGGCGTCGAGTTCTACGACGACAGCAAGGGCACGAACGTCGGCGCGACGGTCGCCGCCATTTCGGGCCTCGGCGCGGACCGTGCGCCGGCCAAGCTGGTGCTGATCCTCGGCGGCGACGGCAAGGGCCAGGACTTCGCGCCCCTGGCGGCGGGCGTGCAGCAGCATGCCCGTGCCGTCGCGCTGATCGGCCGCGACGCGCCGCAGATCGAGGCCGCGCTCGCGAGCGCCGGCGTGCCCATGCAGCGCCACGACACGCTGGAAGCCGCCACGGCCTGGTGCCTGGCGCAGGCGCAGTCCGGCGACAGCGTGTTGCTGTCCCCCGCCTGCGCGAGCCTGGACATGTTCAGGAACTACGCCCACCGCGCCGAGGTCTTCGTCGCGACGGTGCAGCAGCTGGCCGACGAGCGCGGGGTGACGCTGTGAATGCGGTGCTGACCGGCTTCACGACCAAGCTGCAGTCGCTGTGGAAGCGTGACGGCGGCGATGAGGCGGGCGGCCCGGTGCCGGTGCGCGACTGGGTGTCCACGTCAGCCGGCCGGCCCACGCAGCTGCAGGGTTTCGACATCACGCTGGTCTGGGTCGTCGTCGCGCTGATGGCCTTCGGCCTGCTGATGGTCTATTCGGCGTCGATCGCGATGCCGGACAACCCGAAGTTCGCCAAGTACCTGCCGACCTATTTCCTGACGCGGCACGTCGTCGCCATCTGTTTCGGGCTGGTCGCCGGCCTCGTCACCGTGCAGATTCCCGTGTCGCTGTGGGAGCGTTACGCGCCGTGGGTGTTCGTCGTGGCGCTGGTGCTGCTCGTCGCGGTGCTGATCCCGCACGTGGGCAAGGTGGTCTACGGCGCGCGGCGCTGGATTCCGCTGGGCGTCATGAACTTCCAGCCGAGCGAGCTGGCCAAGTTCGGCATCGCGCTGTACGCGGCCAACTACATGATGCGCAAGATGGACGCGCGGGAGAACTTCTTCCAGGCCGTCACGCCGATGGCGATCTCGCTGGCCTTCATCGGCCTGCTGCTGCTGGCCGAGCCGGACATGGGCGCCTTCATGGTCATCGCGGCCATCGCGATGGGCATCCTGTTCCTGGGGGGCGTCAACGGCCGCATGTTCCTGCTGATCACGATGGTGCTGGTCGGCGCCTTCGTGTTGATGATCACGTTCAGCGAGTTCCGCCGCGAGCGCATCTTTGCCTACCTCAACCCCTGGGAGGACAAGTACGCCCAGGGCAAGGCCTACCAGCTGACGCACAGCCTCATCGCCTTTGGCCGCGGTGAGTGGTTCGGCCAGGGCCTGGGCGGCAGCGTCGAGAAGCTGCACTACCTGCCCGAGGCGCACACCGACTTCCTGCTGGCCGTCATCGGCGAGGAGCTGGGTTTTGCCGGCGTCGTCGTGGTGATCCTGGCCTTCTTCTGGCTCACGCGCCGCTGCTTCCTCATCGGCCGCCAGGCCATTGCGCTGGACCGCATCTTTGCCGGCCTGTACGCGCAGGGCATCGGCATCTGGATGGGCGGTCAGGCCTTCATCAACATGGGCGTGAACCTCGGCGCGCTGCCGACCAAGGGTCTGACGCTGCCGCTGATGAGCTTCGGCGGCTCGGCCATCCTGATGAATTGCGTGGCGCTGGCGGTGGTACTCCGGATCGATCTGGAAAACAGGCAGCTCATGCGCGGAGGCCGCGCATGACGGACATCGTCTCGACGAGGGCTGCAGCCCGCGAAGTGGGCAATCTGCCTGTTTGGGGACTGCTCACATGGCGAAGCCATGTGAAGGGAGCACCAGCGACCGGCAGGCACCAGAACAGGCAAATGATGCGGGGAGGTCGTTCATGACGGAACGCCATCTCGTGGTCATGGCCGCCGGCACGGGCGGCCACGTCATTCCCGGCCTGGCCGTCGCCGAGGAGATGCAGCGCCGCGGCTGGACCGTGTCGTGGATCGGCACGCCGCACGGCATGGAGAACCGCCTCGTGCCGGCGCGCGGCATCGAACTGGACGCGCTGCCCTTCGCCGGCCTGCGCGGCAAGGGGCTCAAGCACACGCTGCGCGGCATCGTCGGCTTCTTCAAGTCGCTGGGCGAGGCCCGGCGCGTCTACGCGAAGCGTCGCGCGACGGCGGTGCTGGGCATGGGCGGCTATGTCTGCGTGCCTGCTGGCCTCACGGCAGCATTGACCGGTCGTCCGCTGATGCTGGTGAACGCCGACGCGGCGATGCTGAAGAGCAACTTCGCGCTGAAGCCGTTCGCCAGGCGCATCGCCTTCGGCTTCGACGGCGCCGCGGCGGCGTCCACGTCGGGCGCGGTCGTCAGCGGCAACCCGGTTCGCGCCGAGATCGAGGCGCTGCCGGCGCCGGCCGAGCGCATGGCCGATCGCATCGGGCCGCTGCGCCTGCTGGTGCTGGGTGGCTCGCTCGGCGCCCGGGCGCTGAACCAGGCCCTGCCGAAGGCGCTCGCCCTGTGGCCCGCCGAGCAGCGCCCGCAGGTGCTGCACCAGTCGGGGCAGGATCACCTCGGCGCCGTCTGGCAGGCCTACAGCGACGCCGGCCTGTCGGCCGAAGTGCGGCCCTTCATCGACGACATGGCCGCAGCACTCGCCTGGGCCGACGTCGTCGTCTGCCGCGCCGGCGCCATCACCGTCAGCGAACTGTGCGCGGCCGGCTGTGCGGCAGTGCTGGTGCCGCTGGTCGTCAGCACCACCTCGCACCAGCGCGACAACGCCGTCTTCATGGCGCAGCACGGCGCGGCCATCCACCTGCCGCAGACGGAGCTGACGCCGGAGAAGCTGCACGAGCTGCTCGCCGGCCTGGACCGCGGTGCGCTGCTGGCCATGGGCGAGAAGGCCCGCTCGCTGGCGCGCCCTCGTGCCGCTGCGCGCGTGGCGGATGAAATCGAAGGAATGATCAAGTGAAGCACGCCGTCCAACGACTGCACTTCGTCGGTATCGGCGGCGCCGGCATGAGCGGCATCGCCGAGATCCTGCACAACCTCGGCTACGAGGTCAGCGGGTCGGACGCGGCCGAGAGCGCGACGACCGAGCGCCTGCGCTCGCTGGGCCTGCGCGTGGAGATCGGCCATGCCGCGCCGCACATCGGCAACGCGCAGGCGCTGGTCACGAGCACGGCCGTCGCGGCGGACAACCCCGAGGTCGTCGCCGCTCGTGCCCGCCAGGTGCCCGTCGTGCCTCGCGCCGTCATGCTGGCCGAGCTGATGCGGCTGCGGCGCGGCATCGCCATCGCCGGCACTCACGGCAAGACAACGACGACCTCGCTGGTCACGGCCATCCTCGTCGAGGCGGGCCTGGACCCGACCTTCGTCATCGGCGGCAAGCTCAACGCCGCCGGCGCCAACTCGCGGCTGGGTCAGGGCGAGTTCATCGTCGTCGAGGCCGACGAGAGCGATGCGTCCTTCCTCAAGCTGAGCCCCGTACTGTCCGTCGTCACCAACATCGACGAAGACCACATGGACACCTACGGGCACTCGGTGGAGAAGCTGCACGCAGCCTTCGTCGAGTTCCTGCACCGCATGCCGTTCTATGGCGCGGCGGTGGTCTGCGCGGACGACCCCGGCGTGCAGGCCATCCTCGGCCGCATCGAACGGCCGGTCGTCAGCTACGGCTTGAGCGAAGGCGTCAGCGTGCGGGCCGTCGGCGTGCAGGCGCTGGCCGGCGCGCAGATGCGCTTCACCTGCCAGCGCGAGGGCATGGCCGACCTGGACGTGCTGCTGAACCTGGCCGGCGAGCACAACGTGCGCAACGCGCTGGCCGCCATCGCCATCGCGACGGAACTGGACTGCGACGACGTCGCGATCCAGAAGGCGCTGGCGCATTTCTCCGGCGTGGGTCGCCGCTTCGAGAAGCATGGCGAATGGCCAGCGGCCGATGGCGGCCGCTTCACGCTGATCGACGACTACGGCCACCACCCGGTCGAGATGGCCGCGGTGCTCGCCGCCGCGCGCGGCGCGTATCCGGGGCGCCGCCTCGTGCTGGCCTTCCAGCCGCACCGCTACACCCGAACTCGCGACTGCTTCGCCGACTTCGTGCGCGTCATGAAGAGCGCCGACGTGGTGCTGCTGACCGAGGTGTACTCGGCCGGCGAGCTGCCCATCGAAGGCGCGACCGGTACCGCGCTCGCGCAGGCCGTCGGCACGACCAACTTCGTTGCGACCGTGGCCGACATGCCCGCCGCGCTGGCCGCGTTGACGCGCGACGGCGACATCGTCATCGGCATGGGGGCGGGATCGATGAGCGCGCTGCCGCGGCTGGTGGCGGCGCATTTCCAGGGAGGCGCAGCATGAAGTCGCCGATTGATCTGAACATCGACGCCACCGCGCTCGGCAAGGTTGCCGTGCTGCTGGGTGGCCACAGCGCCGAGCGGCCGGTGTCGCTGATGAGCGGCAACGGCGTGCTGGCCGCACTGCGGTCCGTCGGCGTGGACGCACATGCCTTCGACCCGGCCGAGCGCCCGCTGCAGTCGCTGAAGGACGGCGGCTTCGGCCGCGCCTTCATCGCGCTGCACGGCCGCGGCGGCGAGGACGGCACGATCCAGGGCGCGCTCGAATGGCTGGGCATCCCGTACACCGGCTCCGGCGTGACGGCCTCCGGCGTCGCGATGGACAAGACGATGACCAAGCGTCTGTGGACCAACGAGGGCTTGTCGACGCCGCAATACCTGGCGTTGTCCCGCGCCGAGCTGACGCGCGAGCGCATCCGCACGATCCCCGACGAGCTGGGTCTGCCAGTCGTCGTCAAGCCGCCGCACGAAGGCAGCAGCATCGGCATCACCAAGGCCACCGGCTATTCGGAGATGCAGGGAGCCGTCGAACTGGCGTTGGGCTTCGACGACGAGCTGCTGTTCGAGCAGTGCATCGAAGGCCCCGAGCTGACCTGCGCCGTGCTGGGCGAGGGCGCGTCGGCCGTCGCGCTGCCGCTGATCGAGATCCGCGCCGAGGCCGGCAACTACGACTTCGCGAACAAGTACGAGACCGACACGACGCAGTACCTGTTCGGCTCACTGCCCGCCGCGCTCGAAGCCGACATCCAGCAGCTGGTGCTGAAGGCTTATCGCCTGCTCGGCTGCCGCGGCTGGGGCCGCGCCGACCTGATGCTGCGCAAGTCCGACATGAAGCCCTTCCTGCTGGAGATGAACACCAGCCCGGGCATGACCTCGCACTCGCTGGTGCCCAAGGCCGCGCAAGCCGTGGGCGTCGACTATCCGCAGCTGTGCCTGTGGCTGCTTTCGCAAGCGAGGCTCGACAAGCAGTGAACGCCGTCTCCGCCACTGCTGCGCGCCTGCGGGCCGAGCGCCGGGCCGCTCCCAAGCCGGCCCGTCGGGCGATGTGCATGCGGCTCGATGCCGTATGCATCGCCGTCCCCGCGGGGGACCGGCCGGCGTACTCGCCGGACGAGGGGCAAACATGAATGCTGCCGCCACCGCCGCGCTGCCGCCCGACATCCGCCTGATGAATGCGGTGTCGGCGGTGCTCGTCACGGCGTTGCTGGCGACCGCGGCGTGGGGGCTGATCCGCTGGGTGGTGCGGCTGCCGGTGTTCAACTTCCGTGTCATCCAGGTGGACGGTGACGTCAGCCGCAACAGCGTCGCGTCGCTGCGCGCGAACGCGCTGCCGCAACTGCGAGGTTCCTTCCTCAACATGAACCTCGCGCAAGGCCGCGCCGCCTTCGAGGCCGTGCCGTGGGTGCGGCATGCGCAGCTCCAGCGCGTCTGGCCGATGCGACTCAAGGTCAACCTCGAAGAGCATCGTGCCGCAGCCTACTGGGAGGCGCGCGCCGACGGTGCCGACTCCGCCACCGAGGCGACGGCCGAGCGCGCGCTGGTCAACAGCTTCGGCGAAGTCTTCCAGGCCAACCTCGGCGACGTCGAGGACGAGGACCTGCCCGTGCTGGCCGGCCCGGCCAATGCCGCCAGCGACATGCTGCGCATGTGGCAGGCGCTGTCGCCGGCCGCCGAGAAACTGGGCGAAAGCATCGACCGCCTGGACCTGTCCGGCCGCGGCTCCTGGCGCGCGACCTTTGGCAGTGGCGCCGTCATCGAACTGGGCCGCGGTACTGAGGCCGAGGTCGTTGCCCGCTTCGGCCAGTTCGCCCGCTCCATCTCGCAGGTCACGGCGACCTATCGCAGTCCGCTGCTGACGGCCGACCTGCGCCACGCCGATGGCTACGCGGTCAAGCTGCGCGGCGTGACGACACAAACTCCGGGTAAACCCGCAAATAGAAAACGTTGAGGACGGACATGGCCAAGGAATACAAGGATTTGGTCGTCGGGCTGGATATCGGAACCGCCAAGATCATGGCCGTCGTGGCCGAGGTTTTGCCGGGGGGGGAATTGCGCATCGCCGGTTTGGGTGTGGCGCCGTCGCACGGCCTAAAGCGCGGGGTCGTCGTCAATATCGATGCCACCGTGCAGTCCATCCAGCAGGCCCTGAAAGAGGCCGAAATGATGGCCGACTGCAAAATCTCCCGGGTTTATACGGGGATCACCGGCAGCCATATTCGCGGCCAGAACTCCACCGGCATGGTCATCGTGCGCGACAAGGAGGTCACGCCGGTCGATGTGACCCGGGTTGTCGAAACCGCCAAGGCCATCAATATCCCCAACGACCAGCGCCTGCTGCTGGTCGAGCCGCAGGAATTCGTCATCGACGGTCATGAGGTGAAGGAACCCATCGGCATGAGTGGCGGCCGGCTGGAGGTCAAGGTCCATATCGTGACCGGGGCGCAAAGTGCCGCGGAAAACATCGTCAAGTGCGTGCGACGCTGTGGTTTGGAGGTCGACCAACTGGTTTTGAACCCGAGCGCATCCAGCCATGCCGCGCTGACCGCCGACGAACGCGACCTGGGTGTGGCACTGGTGGATATCGGCGCCGGCACGACCGATGTCGCGATATTCACCGGCGGCTCGATCCGCCATACCGCCGTCATCCCCATCGCTGGCGACCTGATTACCTCCGATATCGCGATGGCGCTGCGCACGCCGACCAAGGATGCCGAGGAGATCAAGGTCGAATATGGTGTGGCCAAGCAGCTGCTGGCCGACCCGTCCGACCAGGTGGAAGTGCCGGGCCTGGGCGACCGCAGCCCCAGGATGTTGTCCAAACAGGCACTGGCCGGTGTCATCGAGCCGCGCGTCGAGGAAATCTTCTCGCTGGTCCACCAGGTCATTCGCGAATCCGGGTATGAGGAATTGCTGTCCTCCGGCATCGTGCTGACCGGCGGTTCGGCCGTGATGCCGGGCATGGTGGAACTTGCCGAGGATATTTTTCTGAAACCTGTCCGGCGCGGCTTGCCCACCTATTCGGGGGCTCTTTACGACATGGTCGCCAACCCCCGTTCGGCCACCGTCATGGGGTTGCTGGAGGAGGCTCGGCTGTCGCGCAGCCGGGGTTTCAAGGCCGCGCAGCAGGCCGGCTCCGTGCAAACCCTGCTTGGACGCGTCAAGGATTGGTTCATGGGGAATTTCTGACTCCCTAAAACCACGAATTTTTTGTTTCAGCAACTAGTCATTCATTGAGTGCCACGGCACAATTGCAGCAGTTAGGAGAGCGATATGCCCATCGAGATGATCGAAGAATTTGACCAAGGCACCCAAATCAAGGTGATCGGGGTCGGTGGCGGCGGCGGCAATGCCGTGGACCACATGATCGCCCAGGGCGTCCAGGGCGTTGAATTCATCTGCGCCAATACTGACGCACAGGCGCTGAACCGCTCCAAGGCAGACCAATTGCTGCAACTCGGCTCCACCGGCCTGGGCGCGGGTGCCAAACCCGAGATGGGTAAGGCGGCCGCCGAGGAAGCAGAAAACCGCATCCGCGAATCCATCGCCGGTGCCAATATGCTGTTTATCACCGCCGGTATGGGCGGTGGTACCGGCACGGGCGCCGCGCCGGTGATTGCACGCGTCGCGAAGGAAATGGGCATCCTGACGGTCGGCGTCGTCACCAAACCCTTCGAATTCGAAGGCGGCCGTCGCGCCAAGGCGGCCGATGCCGGCCTGGCCGAGCTGGAGGCCAATGTCGACTCGCTGATCGTCGTTCTGAACGACAAGCTGCTCGACGTGCTGGGCGACGACGTCACGCAGGATCAGGCCTTCGCGCACGCCAATGACGTGCTGAAGAACGCCGTTGGCGGCATTTCGGACATCATCCACATCCCCGGCCTCGTCAACGTCGACTTCGAAGACGTGAAGACCGTGATGAGCGAGCCCGGCAAGGCCATGATGGGCACGGCGCAAGCCACCGGCCCGGATCGCGCCGCCAAGGCGGCCGAAGCCGCCGTTGCCTGCCCGCTGCTGGAAGGCATCGACCTGTCCGGCGCGCGTGGCGTGCTGGTGCTGATCGCCGCCGGCCGCAGCAACTTCAAGCTGAGCGAGTCGCGCAACGCGATGAATGCCATCAAGCGCTACGCCTCGGAGGAAGCCCACGTCATCTTCGGCACGGCCTACGACGAGACGCTGGGTGACGCGCTGCGCGTGACTGTCATCGCCACCGGCCTGACGGCAGGCCGCGCTCGCCAGCAGGCGCCGCTGCAAGTTGTGCAGACCCAGCAGGTCGTGCGCAACGGCACCGACGGCATGGCCATGCCGGTGCTGACGCAGGCTGTTGCGATGGCCACGCCGACGGCGGCGCAGGCCAACGTTGGCCTGGGCTTGGGTGACTTCGCGAACGCCAACGTGCCGAGTGTGTGGCGCCACGGCCGTTCGGGCAGCGCGGCCGCCAAGGTGGAGGCGCTTTCCTCCAACGGCATGGACGAGATCGAGATCCCGGCTTTCCTGCGCAAGCAGGCCGACTGATCGGTTTCTGCCGAACTGAAAAAGGGCGAGTCGCGAGGCTCGCCCTTTTTCTTTGTCGCGTTGCGTCTACGCGCGCTCGGCGACGAAAGCGACGCTGCGCGCGATGACACCGGCATCCACCAGCAGCCGCCGATGGCCCAGGCCCGTGACAGGCTCGAAGCGCGAGCCGGGCCAGGCGGCGTGCAGCGCCTGCGACGCGGCGAAAGGCACCGTGCGGTCCTCGGCGTCGTGGACGATGAGGCCGGGGTGACGCAGGCCGTGCTGCAGCCGTTCCAGGTCCACGTTCGCGATGCGCGTGCCGATGAAGCTCTCGACCCAGCCCGCAAACGCGGCGGCGTCGGCTGGCCCGAGGCCCTGGGCCCTGGCCAGGCCCTTGACCATGGGCGTCAGCGAGGACGGCCCGGCCAGGTGCACGCTGCGTTTCACCGACAGCCCATGCGCAAAGGCCATCAGCGCCGCCGCCGATCCCATCGAGTGGCCGATGACGGCGTGGACGTCTCCGATGTGCGTCGCCAGCGCACGCAGGGCGCGGCCGGCATGCACGACGCTGGCCGCGTGGCCGCCAGAGTCGCCGTGGCCGGGCAGGTCGAACAGCGTCACCGAGAAGCCCGCCTCGACGAGTGGCCGCGCGAAGCCGAGCAGGTGCGCGCCGCGGCTGTTCCAGCCGTGCACGAGCACCACTCGCGGGCCGGTGCCCAGCGTCCAGCGCGCGAGCTTGAGGCCTTCGTGGCGCAGTGGCGGTTCGGTGGCGCTGGTGAGGGCGGCCTTCTCGCTCGCCGTCAGCGCCACGCGGTCGGGCGACGAGAACGCGTGGCGTGCCGCCGCGAGATGGCCGTCGGTGTAGGCCGCGGACGTCGCCGGGCGTGCAGGCGTCAGGGCTGAGGACTCGAGCATGGCGACCTCCCGGGTTCAGCCGGCGTAGGCCGGCGTGGGCGTGGACAGGCTCTGCTTGACGTGCCGGCTGATGTCGTCGGCCAGCACCTCGAAGGCGCCGGCCTCGACGCCCTCCAGCGCCAGCCGGGCCACGTCGGCGGGCGCGGACTTGGGCGCCTCCAGGCCGCGCGTCATGTCGGTGTCCATGTAGCCGACGTGCAGGTTGGTGACCTGCGTGCCCTGCGCCTTCAGCTCGGCGCGCAGGCCGTTGCTCAGTGCCCAGGCGGCGGCCTTGCTGGCGCTGTAGGGCGTCAGGCCCGGTAGCGTGACCCAGCTCAGCACCGACAGCACGTTCAGCACCGCGCCGCCGCCGTTGGCCCACAGCACCGGGGCGAAGGCCTGCGTCAGCGCCCAGACGCCGAAGAAATTGGTGTCCAGGTGGCGGCGCGCCGTGGCGATGGCGTCGTCGGCCAGCACGCCCGCGCCCTGCGAGATGCCGGCGTTGTTGATGAGCAGCGTCACGTCCGCGCATTGCGCGGCCGCGGCGGCGACCTGGGCGGCGTCGGTCACGTCCAGCGCGACCGGCACGACGCCGGGGAGGTCGATGTTGGCCGGGTCGCGCGCCGCGGCGTAGACCTTGGCGGCGCCGGCAGCCAGTGCCGCTTGCGCCAACGCCCGGCCCAGGCCGCGGTTGGCGCCGGTGATGAAGACGACGGCGTTCTTGAGCTTCATGGGGATTCCTTCGCAGTCCGTTTATTCATGTCGACCGACATGATTGAGTTAAATGTCGATCAACATATAAAATGTGTCAACCACGATCCCCAATGACCCCAGGAGGCTGCGATGAAGGTCACCCGCGCCCAGGCCGAAGAGAACCGCGAACGCATCCTCGACAACGCCGCCCAGCTGTTCCGCGAGCGCGGGTTCGACGGCATCGGCCTGAACGATCTGATGCAGGCAGCCGGCCTCACGCGTGGCGGCTTCTACGGCCACTTCGAGTCCAAGGACGACCTCGCCGCCCAGGCCACGCGTCGCGCGCTGCAGACCAACCGCGAGCAGTGGAAGCAGCAGGCCGATCGCAGCCTGCAGGCGTGGGTGCGGACCTATCTGTCCGACGCGCACCGCGACCACCCTGGCGCCGGATGCGGCCTGGTCGCGCTGGCGGGGGACGCGGCGCGTGGCGGTCCGGCGGTGAAGGAGGCGTTTGGCGAAGGCGTCGACAGCCTGGTCCAGACGTTGCAGCGCCAGATGCCCGGGGCGGAAGCCGGCGAGCGCCGCGAGCAGGCACTGGCAATGCTGTCGACGCTGGTCGGCTCGCTGCTGCTGTCGCGGGCGGTGGGCGACACGGCGCTGTCGCGCGAACTGCGCGAGGCCGCGCGCAAGAGCCTGCCGGCCGGCGGCTGAGCGGTCGCTCCCGCTGCCTGGGCGGCACGGGTGGGCCGTCCCCCGTGTGGCATGCTCGCGGCCCATGTCAATGTCCAGTCCGGCGAATTCGTGAAATCGGCGGTGCGTGAGCCCCTGGCGGGCTGCAATCCAGGCGCAGGCGCGCGGCCGGGTAGGCACCCGGCGAGCGCGTGCAACGCCGAGTGCGACCCGCCAGGAGCTCACCCTTCGGGCAGGGGTCTCGCTGGGCAGGCAGCGTCGTTGCGGCGCTTGCCAAGGCTCCAGCCTTGGCTGCGCGCCACGCCTTGCCGCCTGCCCAGCGAGACCCCTGCGCAGCGTCGATTTCACGGATTCGCCGGACTGGTCGTCACGGGGATGTCTGAGGTCCGGGGTCTGTGGGGCTTGCTGCGTACGGGCCTGCTGTGGCTGGCCCTGGGGTTGTGCCTGCCCGTGCTGGCCCAGCGCCTGCCGCAGCCCACGGCGTACCAGACGGCCGAGGAGGCCGCGCCCACCGAGATCGCCACCACCGCGTGGAGCCGCGAACAGCTGGACGCCTGGTGGGCCGCATTGCGCCGCCAGGCCGTGTCCGCCGACGACCGGCTCAACCTTCCAGCGTCCCTGCTGCCGCCGGAAGCCGCGGCGGCCTGGCAGCCGCTGCCCATGCCTGACGTGCGCGCCCGCCCCGGTGCCACCGTCGTCAGCGATACGCGTGGCTACGAGATGCGCTGGTATCGCGTGCGCGTGCCGGCTGGAACCGACGAACCCCAGGCGCTCTACATCCCGCGGCTGGTGACGCTGTCGGCCGCCGTGCTGGCGCGTACCGAGGGCGGCTGGCGGCTGCTGCTGGACAACCAGCACGCCGAGCGCGAGCAGTGGGTACAGCCCGTCTGGCTGCCGTTGCCGGGGAGCGGCGCACAGGTGCAGGAGCTGGTTGTCGCGCTGCCGGTGCCGGCGGGCGGCTATCACGCGGTCTCGCGCCTTTGGGTCGGTCCGCGCGACGTGCTGGAGACGCGCTGGCAGTGGCGCGTGCGCATGCAGACGGGGCTGCCCCAGGCCGTCAGCCTGACGCTGGCGGTGCTGGGCGCATTCGCGCTGATGCTGTGGCTGCGCCGGCCGGACGAGGCCATCTACGGGCTGTTCGCGCTGGCAGCCGCTGCGTGGATGGTGCGCAGCCTGCACTACTACGTCAGCCCGCCGGCCTCGCCGCTGGCGCAGGATTGGTTCTGGTGGGCCACCCATGCGTCCATGGCCTGGGTCCTCGTGCCGGCGCTGCTGTTCGTGCTGCGCTTTGCGACGCGCCGTGCGCCCCGGCTGGAGTGGGTGCTGGTGGGGGCGGTGGGCGTCGTCAGCGTGGTCAGCGTGCCGCTGTGGCTGCGGCAGATCGACATGGTCGTGCTTCAGTACAGCGTGACGGCCGTCGTGGCCGCCGTCGGCACGGCCTGGGTGGCCTTCCTCGCCTGGCGCGAGCGCCACCCGGAGCTGCGCCTGATGGCGTTGGCCCTCATCGTGGCGGTGCTCATCGGCGGACATGACCTCGCCGTGCTGGCGGGCTGGGCCTGGCCGGAGCATTTCTTCTGGATGCCGTTCGCGACGCTGGCCGTCATGATCAGCTTCCTGTACGCGGTGCAGCGCCGCTACGTCGGCACCGTCGAGCAGGTACAGGCCGAGAACAGCCAGCTGCAGGAAGACCTGGACGAGCAGATCTCCGTGCTGCAGGTGCAGAACGCGCAATTGCGCGAGGCCGAGCGCCAGCAGGCGTTGCTGCTGGAGCGCCAGCGCATCATGGCCGACATGCACGACGGCCTGGGCTCGTCGCTGCTGTCGGCACTGGTGGCGATGGAGCAGGGCAGCATGTCGCACGAGCAATGCGTCGAAGTGCTGCGCGAATGCGTGGACGACCTGCGCCTGGTCATCGACTCGCTGGAGCCCGTTGGCCACGACCTTGTCTCGCTGCTGGCGACGATGCGCTACCGCCTCGGCAAGCGGCTGCAGACCGGCGGCCTCAAGCTCGACTGGGACGTGCAGGACCTGCCGCCGCTGGCCTGGCTGGAACCGCCCGACGCGCTGCACGTGCTGCGGCTGATGCAGGAGGCGCTGAACAACGTGCTCAAGCACGCCGGCGCGAGCCGCGTACGCATGGTCACGCGGCACCACGGCAGCTACGTCGAGATCCGCGTCGAGGACGACGGCGCCGGCTTCGACCTGCAGTCCATCCAGCACGGTCGCGGCCTGAAGAGCCAGATCAAGCGCGCCCAGCGTCTGGGCGGCAAGCTGCGCATCGACTCCACGCCGGGCATGGGCACGCGGCTATCGCTGCGATTGCCCGTGGAACGCAAGAGCCAGGGTTGATTCCGGGACAATCGGGGGATGGTCAAGCAACGCACCCTGAAGTCGATCACGCGCGCCGTCGGCGTCGGCATCCACAGCGGCCAGAAGGTCGAGTTGACGCTGCGCCCGGCGCCCGCCGACACCGGCATCGTCTTCCGCCGTGTGGATCTGTGCCCGCCGGTGGACATCCCGGTCACCGTCACGTCGGTCAGCGATACGCGCATGGCCACCACCATCAGCCCGGGCGGCGACCCCGGCGGCCCCAAGGTGCAGACCATCGAGCACCTGCTGTCCGCCTGTGCAGGTCTGGGCCTGGACAACCTCTACGTCGACATCAACGCCGACGAGGTGCCCGTGCTGGACGGCTCGGCCGCCAGCTTCGTGTTCCTGCTGCAGTCAGCCGGTATCGCGATGCAGGACTCGCCCAAGCGTTTCCTGAAAGTCAGGAAACCCGTCGAGGTGCGTCAGGGTGAGGGCAAGAAGCTGATGTGGGCCCGGCTGGAGCCGCACCACGGCTACACGCTGAGCTTCGAGATCGAGTTCGACAACCCGGCCGTCGCCGCGACCGGCAGCAGCTTCGTCTTCGACATGGGTTCGGGCAAGTACAAGAAGGAGATCGCCCGCGCGCGCACCTTCGGCATGACGTCCGACATCGACCTGATGCGCTCGCGTGGCCTGACGCTGGGCGGTTCGATGGACAACGCCATCGTCGTGGATGACTACAAGGTGCTGAACGCCGACGGCCTGCGCTACGACGACGAGTTCGTGAAGCACAAGATCCTCGACGCCATCGGCGACATGCAGGTCGCGGGCATGCCGCTGATGGCGGCCTACACGTCGTTCAAGGGCGGCCATGCGCTGAACAACAAGCTGCTGCGCGCGCTGCTGGCGGACAAGGACGCCTACGAGGTCGTTTACTTCGAGGACGACAGCGCGGCGCCCAAGGGCTTCGCAGAACTGGCGCCGGCGTGGTGAGCACAGCCGCATGCTGATCGCCCGCCTCGTCGTCGGCCTGCTGCTGTTCGCGGCCATCCTCTGCTTCGCGTTCTCCATCGCCACGGGGCAGCGTCGCTGGCGGCGGCTGGGGCTGATCATCATGAAATGGACGCTGATCGCCGGCCTGGGCTTCTTCGGCGTGCTGTTCCTGGAGCGGCTGGCGCTGATGCTGTGAAGCCGTTCACGGCTCGCGGCGACACCCCCTGGGCTTGCGGGGATGCGGCCGGGGCCTGACGTGCTCAGAATCG
This sequence comes from Pelomonas candidula, assembly GCF_043555985.1. Taxonomy (NCBI): domain Bacteria; kingdom Pseudomonadati; phylum Pseudomonadota; class Betaproteobacteria; order Burkholderiales; family Sphaerotilaceae; genus Roseateles; species Pelomonas candidula. Next base: position 65,994 of record NZ_JBIGIC010000010.1, read on the forward strand.
CTTCACGGTTGCTGCACCGAGGTGCGGCGGCCGAGCCCGGAGACAACAACCACCGGGCGCCACGCGCGGAGATGGCCGGGGGGCCGGGGAAGCGCAGTGGATCTGGAAGAGAGATCGTTCGACTGAACTTGGGCCGCTCCCCGCTGGGGCGGCCCTATTTTTTTGTGCGGATGCGCTCGCTGTCTGTTGCCTGTCGGCCGTTACAAGCGCTCACGCAACGGCCTGATCGGGCGTCGTCCAGGCGTCATCGAGGCGGCGTTGTATGCCCAGGCCAGCGTCGCTGACCGCTGAAAAAGGACCCTCACCATGAAGACTTCCCTGATCGCCGCCGCCGCCCTTGCCCTGCTGACCAGCGCCGCAATGGCCCAGACCCCCGCCACGCCCGTGCCCGTGACCGCGCAGACCACCGTGCAGCGCGACGCGAACCAGCAGCAGCGCATCGAGAACGGCCTGCAGAGCGGCAAGATCACGACGCGTGAAGCCGGCCAGCTGGAGCGCGACGAGGCCAAGGTCGACAAGCTTCAGGCCAGGGATATGAAGGACGGCAAGCTCAGCCCCGCCGAGCGCCGCCAGCTGCGCGCCGCGCAGAACAAGGCCAGCCGCGACATCAAGACGGCCGAGAACAACGGCGTCAACGGCAACCCGCTGTCGGCCTCCAGCCAGCGCATGCAGGCCGACGTGCAGCGGGACGTGAATCAGGAGAAGCGCGTCGAGAACGGTCTGCAGAGCGGCTCGCTGACCAAGCGCGAGGCCGCCCACCTGGAGCAAGGCCAGGCGCACGTGGACCGCACCGAAGCGCACGCCGCGGCTGATGGCCATGTCGGTGCCGGCGAGCAGCGGCGCGTGCAGCATGCCGAGAACCACCAGAGCAAGCGCATCCACCGCGCCAAGACCAATGGCACGACGGCTGGCTGATCGAGGCGTGCACTGAACGGCGCCGAGGGCTGAACCCCTCGGCGCTTTTCTTTTAGGCGCCCAGGTAGCGGCTGCGCAGGTGGGCCTCGAAGTGGGCCGGGTTCAGCGCCTCGCCGCTGGCGCGTTCAACCAGCTCGGGTGTCTCCCAGCGACTGGCTTCCTGCCAGACGTGGGTTTGCAGCCAGTCGAACACGCCGCCCAGCTCACCGCGGGCGATGCGGGCATCCAGGTCTGGCTGCTGCGCGCGCATCGTCGCAAACCACTGCGCGGCGTACATGGCGCCCAGCGTGTAGCAGGGGAAGTAGCCGAACAGGCCGGCGGGCCAGTGCACGTCCTGCATCGGGCCATCCTTGAAGTTGCCGCGCGTGTCCAGGCCCAGCAGCTCGGCCATCCTGGCGTCCCACAGCGCGGGGATGTCATCCACCTCGGCATCGCCCTCGATCAGCGCCCGCTCGATGTCGAAGCGCAGCAGGATGTGGGCGGGGTAGGTCACCTCGTCGGCGTCGACGCGGATGTAGCCGGGCGCCACGCGCGTCAGCAGCTTGTTCAGGTTTCCGGGCTCGAAGGCGGGCTGGTCGCCGAAGTGCTTCACGAGCAGCGGCGCCAGCAGGCCGGCGAAGGCCGGGTGACTGCCCAGCTGCATCTCGAAGGACAGGCTCTGGCTCTCGTGGATGCCCATGGACCGTGCGCGGGCGATGGGCTGGCCCAGCAGCTCGCGCGGCAGGCCCTGCTCGTAGCGGCCGTGGCCCGTCTCGTGGATGGTGCCCATCAGGCTGGGCAGGAAGTTGTCCTCGCGGTAGCGCGTGGTCATGCGCACGTCCTCGGGCACGCCGCCGCAGAACGGGTGGGTGCTCTCGTCGAGGCGGCCGGCGGCGAAGTCGAAACCCATCAGCCGCATCGCGTCCAGGCCCAGCGCCTTCTGCGCCGCGGTCGGGAAGGGGCCGACGGGCTCGATGACGGTCTCTGTCGACTGCTTCGCGGTGACGTCGCGGATCAGCCCCGGCAACCAGCCGCGCAGCGGCGCGAACGCGCGCTCGACTTCCGAACTGCGCATGCCCGGCTCGTACAGGTCCAGCAGCGCGTCGTACTTCGACAGGCCCGCGCTCTGCGACAGCAGCTCGGCTTCCTGCCGGGCGATCTTCAGCACCTCGCGCAGGTTGGGCGCGAAGCCGGGCCAGTCGTTGGCCGGGCGCTGCGTGCGCCAGGCATGCTCGCAGCGGTTGTTGGCCAGGCTCTTCGCTTCGACAAGGGCCTGCGGCAGCGCGTTGGCGGCGCGCCAGGCGCGGCGGATCTCGCGCAGGTTGGCGCGCTGCGTGTCGTCCAGCGGCTCGGCGGCCGCGGCGTCCAGCAGGCCGGCCAGTGCCGGGTCGGTGGCCAGCTGGTGCAGCAGGCCGTCCATCTCGGCCAGCGCCAGGCTGCGCGCCTCGTTGCCGTTGGCGGGCATGTTGGCGGCCTGGTCCCACTGGGCGATGGCCTGCAGGTGGCCCAGGCGGTGCAGGCGCTGCTGGCGGGCGGCGAGGTCTTGGTAGGCGGGTGTGTTCATTGCATCCATGACATCCAGGATTCGGGGATCAGCCAGAGTAGCGCAACCGTGAAGCAGATGAAGCGCAGGCCCTTGCCCAGCGCCATCCAGCCCAGGCAGGGCCAGAACGGCAGCTTGAGCCAGCCGGCCACGGCGCACAGCGGGTCGCCGACGATGGGCAGCCAGCTCAGCACGCAGGCCTTGGGGCCGAAGCGTTTCAGCCAGGCCAGCGCGCGCGGGTTGGGCGGCTCGCGGTGGCGGACGGCCTCGACCGCCTTCTCCGCGCCATAGCCCACCCACCAGCTCGTGGCGCCGCCCAGCGTGTTGCCGAGGGTGGCCACCGCGATGACCACCCAGAACATGCCGGGGTCGGCCTTGACGACGAGGAACACCGCCGGCTCCGAGCCCAGCGGCAGCAGCGTCGCCGAGATGAAGGTGATGATGAAGACCGCGACCAGACCCACCTGCGGCAAGGCAAGGGAGGCGAGCAGATCGTGGATGAGTTGACCGAGCCAGGCTTCCATGCCGGCATTGTGGGGCGGGGCTGAAAAGCCGGATGGCTACAATCTCGCCTCTTTTTTGAGCAGACCCCTCGTGCACATCGGCCCCCACCTCCTCCCCAACCGGCTCTTTGTGGCGCCGATGGCGGGGGTGACGGACCGGCCCTTCCGCCAGCTCTGCCGGCGCCTCGGCGCGGGTTACGCGGTCAGCGAGATGGTCACGTCGCGCAAGGAGCTGTGGGGCAGCCTGAAGACCTCGCGCCGTGCCGACCACAGCGGCGAGCCCGGCCCCATCGCCGTGCAGATCGCTGGCACCGACGCCGCCATGATGGCCGAGGCCGCCGCCTACAACATCGACCGCGGCGCGCAGATCATCGACATCAACATGGGTTGCCCGGCCAAGAAGGTCTGCAACAAGTGGGCGGGCTCGGCGCTGATGCGCAACGAGGCACTGGCGCTGGAGATCGTCGAGGCGGTCGTGGCGGTCTGCGCGCCGCGTGGCGTGCCGGTCACGCTGAAGATGCGCACCGGCTGGAGTCTTGAGGAGCGCAACGCGCTGCGCCTGGCGCGCCTCTTCGAGGCTGCCGGCATCGCGATGCTGACCATCCACGGCCGCACGCGCGAGCAGGGCTACAAGGGCCTGGCCGAGTACGACACCATCGCCGCCGTGAAGGCCGCGCTGGGCATCCCCGTCGTTGCCAACGGCGACATCACCTCGCCCGAGAAGGCCCGCGACGTGCTGGCCTACACGCGTGCCGACGCGCTGATGATCGGCCGCGCCGCGCAGGGCCGGCCGTGGATCTTCCGCGAGGTGTCGCATTTCCTGGCGACGGGCGAACACCTGGACGCGCCCACGGTCACCGAGGCGCGCGATGTGCTCACCGAGCACCTGCACGACCACTACGGCCTGTACGGCGAATTGAGTGGCGTGCGCAGCGCGCGCAAGCACATCGGCTGGGCCGTGCGCGGCCTGCCGGGCGGCGAAGAATTCCGCCAGCACATGAACACCCTGGAGCGCTGCGAACAGCAGGTGCAGGCGCTCCGCGACTGGTTCGACGAACTCGGCCAGACCCACGACCGGCTGCCTCCGACCGACGCAGCCAACGACGACGAAGCGCAAGGCCACGAAGCCTGCGCTGCCTGAACATGAGCGCCCAGAAGAACACCCCGCCCAACCCCATCGACGCCTGCGTGCGCGACAACCTCGAAGCCTTCTTCCGTGACCTCGACGGCCAGGAGCCGCATTCGATGCACGAGATGCTGATCAAGCTCGTTGAGAAGCCGCTGTTCGAGATCGTCATGCGCGAAGCCGGCGGCAACCAGAGCAAGGCCGCGCAATGGCTGGGCATCAACCGCAACACGCTGCGCCGCAAACTGACCGATCACAACATTGGCTGACACCACCATGGCACTCACCGCACTCCTCTCCGTCTCCGACAAGACCGGCATCCTCGAATTCGCGAAGGAGCTGCATGCCCTCGGCGCGAAGCTGCTGTCCACCGGCGGCACCGCCAAGCTGCTGGCTGACAACGGCCTGCCCGTCACCGAGGTGGCCGAGCACACCGGTTTCCCGGAAATGATGGACGGCCGCGTGAAGACGCTGCACCCCAAGATCCACGGTGGCCTGCTGGCGCGCGGTGATGTGCCCGAGCACGTGGCCGCGATGGAGAAGCACGGCATCACGCGCATCGACATCCTGGCCGTCAACCTCTACCCGTTCGAGGCCACCGTCGCCAAGCCCGGCTGCACGCTGGAAGACGCCATCGAGAACATCGACATCGGCGGCCCGGCCATGGTGCGCAGCGCGGCCAAGAACTGGAAGGACGTGACGGTGCTGACCGACGCGGCCCAGTACGCCGCCGTGCTCGAAGAGTTGAAGGCGAATGGCAAGACCAGCGACAAGACGCGCTTCGCTGCCTCCGTCGCAGCCTTCAACCGCATCGCCCAGTACGACGCGGCCATCAGCAACTACCTGTCTGCGCTGAACGAAGACGGCTCCAAGGCCGAGTACCCCGCGCAGATGAACTCGACGTTCGTCAAGGTGCAGGATCTGCGCTACGGCGAGAACTCGCACCAGAGCGCGGCGCTGTACCGCGACCTGTTCCCGGCGCCCGGCTCGCTGGTCACGGGCAAGCAGCTGCAGGGCAAGGAGCTGAGCTACAACAACATCGCCGACGCCGACGCCGCGTGGGAATGCGTGAAGAGCTTCGATACGCCGGCCTGCGTCATCGTCAAGCACGCCAACCCCTGTGGCGTGGCCGTCGGCGCGAACCCGCTCGAGGCCTACAGCAAGGCCTTCAAGACCGACCCCACCAGCGCCTTCGGCGGCATCATCGCCTTCAACCGTCCGCTGGACGGCGCGGCCGCGGCCGAAGTCGTCAAGCAGTTCGTCGAGGTGCTGATGGCGCCCTCGTTCACGCCCGAGGCGCGTGAGATCTTCAAGGGCCGCGTCAACGTGCGCCTGCTCGAGATCGCGCTGCCGCCGGGCGGCAACACGCCGTGGCAGCAGGGCCGCAATGCCGGCGACAGCAAGCGCGTCGGCTCGGGCCTGCTGCTGCAAAGCTCAGACAACCACTTCCTGAAGCGTGAAGACCTCAAGGTCGTCACCTCCCTGAAGCCCACAGAGCAGCAGCTCGACGACCTGATGTTCGCGTGGACCGTCGCGCAGTACGTGAAGAGCAACGCCATCGTCTTCTGCGGCGGCGGCATGACGCTGGGCGTCGGCGCCGGCCAGATGAGCCGCCTCGACTCGGCCCGCATCGCGTCCATCAAAGCCCAGCATGCCGGCCTGACGCTGGCCGGCTCCGCCGTCGCCAGCGACGCCTTCTTCCCGTTCCGCGACGGTCTGGACGTGCTGGCCGACGCCGGCGCCACCTGCGTCATCCAGCCGGGCGGCTCGATGCGCGACGACGAAGTCATCGCTGCCGCCAATGAGCGCGGCATCGCGATGGTGCTGACGGGCGTGCGCCACTTCCGGCACTGACGAGCTCCTCGCCCAGTCGCGCCTGCTGAACGCGGCGTGCCTGGTCGGTCTTGCAGACCGCGCTGGGCCAGTGGCGCAGCTCTTCGGCAGGCACACCGCGCCCACTGGGCGCAATGTGTCCGGCCTCACAGCCCCCGAGGGGGCGGCGATGCTTGCCGGATCGACCGGCAAGCATCGCCCAAGGCGGGCCGGCTTGGAAGCGGCCCGGCGCTCGGCCAGCGAATTCCAAAGACTCCGTGTCGCCCCCGCGACTAGACGCAGCCCTCTAGTCCAGGGCCGCCCCTGTTGGGCGGCCCATCACTTGCGGTTAGCCTCCTTCGATTCGATCTAGAACCGGAGACAAGGCCATGGACACCGCGTTGCAGGAACGTCTGCATCTGGCATTGCTCGCGCAGCGCCACGCCTACGAGGCCGAGCGTATGCCGACCTACGAGGTGCGGCGTGACCGTCTCGAGCGGCTGCTGAAGATGACGCGCGACCACGGCGAGGCGCTGGCGAGCGCGATGGCGCAGGACTTCGGCCACCGTGCGCGGCAGGAGTCGCTGCTGGCGGACGTGTTCACCGTCGAGTCAGGTGCGCGCCACGCCATCAAGCACCTGCGCGCCTGGATGAAGGCCCGCCGTGTCGCGACGCCGCTGCACTTCCTGCCTGCGCACAACGTGCTGATGCGCCAGCCGCTGGGCGTCGTCGGCATCGTCGCGCCCTGGAACTACCCGTACTACCTGGCGATGGCGCCGGCCGTGGCCGCGCTGGCGGCCGGCAACCGTGTGCTCGTCAAGCCGTCGGAGCTGACGCCGGCCACCAGCGAGTTGATGGCGCGCCTGGTGGCCGAGCATTTCAAGCCGGAGGAGATGCTCGTCGTCGCCGGCGATGCCGCGGTCGGCAAGGCGTTCACCGAGCTGCCGTTCGACCACCTCTTCTTCACCGGCTCCACGCCGGTGGGCCGTCTGGTGGCTCAGGCCGCGGCGAAGAACCTCACGCCGGTCACGCTGGAGCTGGGCGGCAAGTCGCCTGCCATCGTCGACCGCTCATGCGACGTCGACCTGACCGCGTCCCGCCTGGCCTTCGGCAAGCTCTTCAACGCGGGCCAGACCTGCGTGGCGCCCGACTACCTGCTGGTGCCGCGCGAACTGGTCGAGCCGCTGAGCCAGAAGATCCTCGCCGAGATGCGCCGCATGTACCCGCGCATTGCCGGCAATGCCGACTACAGCAGCATCGCCACGCCGCGCCATCACGCGCGGCTGCAGGGCCTGATCGACGACGCGGCGCGGCGTGGCGCACGTGTGCTGCGCACGCACGACGAGCAGCCTGATCCGAGTCAGGACCGTCGCCTCGTGCCGGCGCTGCTGCTGGACGTGCCGCTGGAGGCCGCCGTCATGCAGGAGGAAATCTTCGGGCCGCTGCTGCCGGTCGTGGCCTACGACAAGGTGGAAGACGCGCTGGCGCACATCAACCGCGGCGACCGGCCGCTGGCGCTGTACTGGTTCGGCCAGGACCGCGCCGCGCGCGACCAGGCGATGGCCCAGACCCACGCCGGCGGCGTGACGATCAACGACTGCCTGTGGCACCTGGGCCAGGAGGAGCAGCCTTTCGGCGGCGTGGGCGCCAGCGGCATGGGCGCGTACCACGGTGAGTGGGGATTCCGCACCTTCAGCAAGGAGAAGCCGTTGTTCGTGCAGTCGCGCTTCGCCGGCACGAAGCTGTTCCAGCCGCCCTACGGCAAGACCTTCGAGCGCCTGTTGTCGCTGCTGAAGCGGATCGCCTGACTGAGATGGAGCCCCTCGTCCAAGGAGTACCTTGGCCGGTCCCCCGAGGGGACGGCGATGCTTGCCGGCTCGACCGGCAAGCACATCGCCAGTACGGGCCGGCTTGGGAGCGGCCCGGCGCTCGGCCCGCGGGTGCACTACCCCCTTGAATATCGACATGAACGACACGCAACGCTTCGACGAAAGCCATGACGTCATCGTCATCGGCGGCGGCTCTTCCGGTTCGGCGCTGGCCGGGCGCCTCAGCGAGGACGCTGGCACGCAGGTGCAGGTGTTGGAGGCCGGTGCCGACGTCACCAGCTGGCTGGGCACCGTGCCCACCGGCGCCGTCGTCATGGTGCCCAGCAAGCTGCACAACTACGCCTTCGAGACCGTGCCGCAGCCGGGCCTGAACGGCCGTCGCGGCTATGTGCCGCGCGGCAAGATGCTGGGCGGTTCGTCGGGCATCAACGCGATGGTCTACATCCGCGGCCAGCGCGAGGACTACGACCACTGGGCTGCGCTCGGCAACCCCGGCTGGGGCTGGAGCGACGTGCTGCCGTTCTTCGTCAAGAGCGAGGGCAACGACACGTTCGGCGCGCCGCTGCATGGCCAGGGCGGTCCGCTGAAGGTCAGCCAGCTGCGCACCGACAACCCGCTGCAGGACGCCTGGCTCGCCGCTGGCCGCGAGGCGGGGCACGCGATCAACGCGGACTTCAACGGCGAGGTGCAGGAAGGCGTCGGCATCTACCAGGTCACGCAGGACCGCGGCGAGCGCTGCAGCGCCGCGCGCGCCTACCTGCGCCCGCACCTGGGCCGGCCCAACCTGCGCGTCACGACGCAGGCCCAGGTCCAGCGCGTGCTGTTCGACGGCCGCCGCGCGGTGGGCGTGGAGGTCAAGGTGGGCGGCGTCACCCGCCGCCTGCAGGCGCGGCGCGAGGTGGTGCTGGCGGCCGGGGCCATCCAGTCGCCGCAGTTGCTGATGCTGTCCGGCGTGGGCGACGCGGCGCAGCTGCAGGCCCATGGCATTCCCGTGCTGCACCACCTGCCGGGCGTCGGCGCCAACCTGCAGGACCACCCCGACTTCGTGTTCGGCATGGCCAGCGACAGCCCGCACAGCTTCGGCGTGTCGCTGCGAGGCGGGCTGGCGTTCTGGCGCGCCATCCGCCGCTACCGCGCCGAGCGTCGCGGCATGCTGACGAGCAACTTCGCCGAGGGCGGTGCCTTCCTGCGCACGAGCAGTGAGGTCGAGCGGCCCGATGTGCAGCTGCACTTCGTCGTTGCCGCCGTGGAAGACCATGCCCGCAAGCTGCGCTGGGGGCAGGGGCTGTCCTGCCACGTCTGCCTGCTGCGCCCGCAAAGCCGCGGCTCGGTGACGCTGGCCAGCGCCGACGTGAACGCCGCGCCTCGCATCGACCCGGCGTTCTTCCAGCACCCCGACGATCTCGCGCAGATGGTGGCCGGCTTCAAGCTGACGCGCGCGCTGCTGCAGCAGCCGTCGCTGCGCGCGCACTGGAGCCGCGAGCTGTGGAGCACCGAGACGACCTCGGACGCCGAGGTTGAGGCCCTGCTGCGCCGGCGCACCGACACCATCTACCACCCCGTCGGCACCTGCCGCATGGGTGGCGACGAGGGCGCCGTTGTCGACGCACAGTTGCGCGTGCACGGCCTGCAGGGGCTGCGCGTCGTGGACTGCTCCATCATGCCCACGCTCATCAGCGGCAACACCAACGCGCCGGCCATGATGATCGGCGAGAAGGCCGCGCAGATGATGCGGGCTGCGTGACCCGCCCGCTGCCCGTGAGCGAACATGCGGCGCATGCCGCAACCGCTCACGCCCGTCATCCGCACCGCCACGCCTGAGGACGCCGCCGCGCTGGCGGCCTTCGCGGCTCAGGCCTTTGCCGACACCTACCGCGACCTCGACGACGCGCAGGACATCGCCGACTACGTCGCCACCCATTTCCAGCCCGGCGTGATGGCCGCCGTCATCCTCGATGCGGCCTGCACGACGCTGCTGGCCGAGATGGACGGGCGGCTGGCCGGTTACGCCATCGTGCGTGACGCACCGCCACCGCCCTGCGTGAGCGCAGCGGCACCGATCGAGCTGTGGCGCCTGTACCTCGGCCAGGACTTCCTCGGCCTGGGATTGGGCGCACGGCTGATGCGCGAGGTCCATTCGCGGGCACGCCAGCGCGGCGCGCGCACGCTGTGGCTGGGTGTCTACGATCGCAACCTGCGCGCGGTCGAGTTCTACCGGCGCTCCGGCTTCGTGCAGGTGGGCAGCAAGGAGTTCCTGTTCGGCGGCCGGCTGTACATGGACCCCATCTACGCCGCCGCGGTGCGGCCCCAGGAGTGACGATCATGATCGAAGGTTCCTGCCATTGCGGCCGCGTCCACTGGCGCTTCGACGGCCAGCCTGACGGTGCCACCGCCTGCAACTGCACCGTGTGTCGCCGCTACGGCGCGCTGTGGGCCTACGACTACGTGGACGAAGGCATCCACGTCAGCGGCGCCACGCAGGCCTATGTGCGCGGCAAGGCCATCGAGTTCCACTTCTGCCCGCACTGCGGCTGCACGGCCTTCTGGCGCGGCCTCCGGCTGGAGCCGGACGGCCGCCGGCGCATCGCCGTCAACCTGCGGCTGGCCGAGCCGGCCGCGGTGGCGGCCATTCCCATCGACCACTTCGACGGCCTCGACAGCTTCGATGACCTGCCGCGCGACGGGCGTTGCGTCGCCGACTACTGGTTCTAGCTGACACCGCGCCGTCGTCCTACGCCGCACCCTCTTGAAACCGGACGGCCCGGTGTCAGATCAGGGGCGCAAACTGCCGTTTGCTCGCGCGCGCCGCGCACGGGCGATGGTTTGAGGAGTGTTGCGATGAAGTTCCCCCGATTCCTGTTGGTCTGCCTGGCCCTGCTGTCCACGCTGTGGATGGGTGCGGCGCAGGCGCTGCCGACGGTCGACCAGGTGCAGGCCGCCGCCAAGGGCGGTGACTACGCCGGCGCCGAGAAGATGATGCGCGAGGTCGTCGTGGCCAAGCCCGAAAGTGCCAAGGCGCACTACGTGCTGGCCGAGATCCTGGCCCACGAGCGCAAGTTCGGCGAAGCCGCCGAGCACACGCGCCGCGCCCGTGCGCTGGACCCGGCCATCAAGTTCACCGACTCGGCCAAGTTCAACAACTTCGAGCAGCTGCTTCAGCGCGAGCAGGCCGCCGAGGCCAGGCCCGTCGCGCCGACGTCACTGGACCCCGTCCCCGCGCCGCGCGCTGCTCCCGTGCAGCGCTACGAGCCGGAGCGCAGCAGCGGCGTGCCCGTCTGGCTGCTGATCGTCGGCGCGATCGCCTTCATCGCGATCGCCGCGAGCTGGATGCGCCGCCGCACGGCCGCGCAGATGCAGGGCCAGCCGGTCATGTCCGGCGGCTATGCCCCGGCCGGTGGTGGTTACGGCATGGGCGGCTACGGTGTGCCGCAGCAGCCCTCGTCGGGCCCGGGCATGCTGGGCGTGGGCCTCGGCGTGGCGGGCGGCGTGGCCGCCGGCATGCTGGCCGAGAAGCTGCTGCACGAAGGCCGTGAGGACCGCGGCAACTACAGCAGCGCCGATACCGGCAGCCACGCCGGTGGCCTCATCCCCGGCAGCTTCGGCGGTGGCGACAACGGCGCCGCCGACGACCTCACCCGCCGCGACATCGACTTTGGCAGCGGCGACGGCTGGGGCGGCAGCGATGCCGGCGGTGGCGGCGATTTCGGCGGCGGTGGCGGCGGCAGCGACGATTGGTAAACCCTGCTCCGGCCTGCGCCGCGGCGGGCGGGGAGGGGCCCCGATAATCCCGCCCCATGACGCCAGCCGCCTTCACCGGCCAGTTGCTCGCCTTCATCGCCCGTCTCATCACGGGTGCGCAGGGACACTGGAAGGGCTGCCCGCCAAAAGCCGAGCAGCGCATCTACATCGCCAACCACCAGAGTCATTTCGATCTGGTCCTCATCTGGGCCGCCTTCCCGCATGAGTTGCGGGCCTCCACGCGTGCCATCGCCGCGCGGGACTACTGGACCAAGAGCGCCTTCCGGCGCTGGCTGACGACCGAGGTCTTCAACGCCATCTACGTCAGCCGCACGCGCGCCAACCCGGACGAAGACCCGCTGGAACCCCTCGTCGAGGCGCTGACCAACGGCGACTCGCTGGTCATCTTCCCGGAGGGCACGCGTTCCAGCAAGGGCAACCCCATGCCGTTCAAGAGCGGCATCTACCATCTGGCCCAACAGTTTCCCGACGTGCAGCTGATTCCGACCTGGATCGACAACGTGCAGCGCGTCATGCCCAAGGGCGAAGTCGTGCCGGTGCCCATCCTGTGCACGGTCACCTTCGGCGAGCCCATCCAGCTGCGCGAGGGCGAGTGCAAGGCCGACTTCCTGTGCCGTGCCCGCGAGGCCGTCATGGAGCAGCGGCCCGACCCATCCGTCGTCGGCCATCCGGCGGAGGCTGACTGATGCGCTGGCTGAAATCCCTCAACGCCAGCGAGCAGGTGGCGCTGCTCTTCGTCGTGCTGTTCGGCTTCCTGATGCTGCTGACGGTGGGCCTGTTCCTGAACTCGCTGCGCGAGCGCGAGGACGAGGAGGCCCGTCGCGCGTCCGAGCTGACGTGGGAGCGCGTGCGCCGCGACCTGCGCGCCGCGTGGATCGGCGGCTGCATGTTCTGGGTTGCGTGGATCTCGGGGCCGCTGGGCGCGACGCTGCTGTTCGCACTGTTCTCGTTCCTGGCGCTGCGCGAGTTCATCACGCTGATGCACACGCAGCGCAGCGACCACCGCACGCTCATCGTCGCCTTCTTCGTGCTGCTGCCGGTGCAGTACATGATTTGCGGCACGCGCTTCTTCGACCTGTTCACGGTGTTCCTGCCGGTCTACGGCTTCCTCGTGCTGCCCATCGTCAGCGCGCTGGCCGACGACCCGCGCGCCTTCCTGGAGCGCAACGCCAAGATCCAGTGGGGCGTGATGGTCTGCGTCTACGGCCTGTCGCACGCACCGGCGCTGCTGCTGCTGGACTTCCCCGGCTTCACGGGGCGCGGCGCCTTCCTGCTGTTCTTCCTCGTCATGGTCGTGGCGGCGTCGCAGATCGCGCAGGAGATCGCGACGCGCACGCTGCGCCGCCGGCCGGTGGCACGGCACATCAGCCGCAGCTTCTCGATGCGTGCGTGGTGGATCGGCACGGTGATCGGTTCGCTCGCCGGCCTGGGCCTGTTCTGGATCACGCCCTTCAAGGCTGGCCAGGCGCTCGCCATGGCCTTTCTGACGGCCGGCGCGGCGGGCTTCGGCGGCCTCGTCATGAAGGCGTTGAAGAAGGACGCTGGCGTGCGTTACTGGGGCAACCGCAGCTCCATCACCGGCGCCGTGGGCCTGCTGGACCGCATCGCCGTGCTGTGCTTTGCGGCGCCGGTGCTGTTCCACTCCGTGCGCTGGTACTTCCAGCTGCCGCTGGGTTATCGGTGACATGACGCAGCCCCTTGCCCAGTCTGCCCGCGCTGAACGCGGGCCAGCCCGGTCGGTCCCCCGAGGGGACGGCGATGCGTGCCGGTTCGACCGGCAAGCACATCGCCCAGCGCGGGCCGGCTCGGGAGCGGCCCAGCGCTCGGCCCGCAGGGATGTATGGCTGCCATGAGGATTCTCGGCATTGATCCGGGTTTGCAGACGACCGGTTTTGGCGTCATCGACGCCGATGGCCCGAGGCTGGCCTACGTGGCCAGCGGCACGATCAAGACCAGCGGCGTCGCGGTGGGCGACCTGCCGGCGCGGCTGAAGATCCTGTTCGACGGCATCCGCGAGGTGACAGCACGCTACCAGCCACAGTGCGCCGCGGTGGAGATCGTCTTCGTCAACGTGAACCCGCAGTCCACGCTGCTGCTGGGCCAGGCCCGCGGCGCGGCGCTGACCGCGCTGGTGTCGGTCGACCTGCCGGTGAGCGAGTACACGGCCTTGCAGATGAAGAAGGCCATCGCCGGCAACGGCCACGCGAAGAAGGAACAGATCCAGGCCATGGTGCAGCGCCTGCTGAACCTGCCCGGCGTGCCTGGCAAGGACGCCGCCGATGCGCTGGGGCTGGCCATCATGCATGCCCATGCCCGCGTCACTTTCGACGCGATGAGCCGCAGCACGACGCTGCAAAGGCGGCAGCACGCGCAGTTCAAGGGCGGGCGGACGTACTGAAAGAAAACGGCCCGCCGAGGCGGGCCGTTCAACAAGCGCGAAGCCGCTCAGGCCTTGCGGCGGCGGGCGGCGAAGCCCACTGTGCCCAGGCCGGCAATCACCAATGCCAGGCTGGCAGGTTCGGGAACGGCTGAGATGTTGTAGCCACCGCTGCTCTCGATGCCACCCGTGGGTTGGTAATGCAGGAAAGCGTCGGTCAAGTCCATGCTGCCCGAGGTCATGCTCAGCGCCTGGCTTGCGTCGGCGTAGTTGTAGCTCAGGCCCAGGAAGACGCCGTCCTGATAGTCGGCGGTGGCACCAGCCGTCAGGCTGTAGTTGGTGAGCTGGAAGGTCAGCGAGAAGGCGGTCAGCGACAGGCTCTCGAAGCCAGAGCCCGTGAGCGCCGACGTATCGACGTCATAGCTGCCCGAGAAGGTCTGGGTCGTCAGCGGACCAGCGTCGATGGCGCCGTTGAAGCTGACCGTTGCAGCCTGTGCCGTGGCGGCGAGCAGTGCGGCGGCGGCGATGAGCAGGGGACGGAATTTCATGATGTTGTTGTCCTTGCAGTGACTCAGAATTTGAACGAGGTGCCGTTGATCGCGGAGCAGAGCACGGCCTTGAGCTTGACCATGGGGCGAGAGGCTGCGCTGCCAGCAGAGCCATCAGGGTCGTAGCCGATCAGGGCGCCATCGGTCTGGTTGGTGCACGTGACGTGGCCGGTGGCCAGCGGGTCGGCACTGGTGATGCCGACGTTCTTCAGCAGGTCGGTGAACACGAGGGTGTCCTTGCCAGGCACGAAGTCGGTGATGGTGTCGAGGCCGTCGGCGCCCGTGCGATAGACGAACTGGTTGCGACCACCCTTGCCGGTGATCGTGTCTCGACCCAGGCCACCTTCGATGACGTCATCGCCGTCGGTGCCGATGATGGTGTCGTTGCCGGACGTGCCGGTGATGGACTTCACCAGACTCAGACCCATCACCATCGGGTCATGGTCGGACGAGCGGTACGGCGTGGGCGTGTAGAAGTCCGGGTTGCCGCTGGCGGCGAAGGGCACCTTGAGCTCGGTGTTGTAGTCGATGAAGGTGGGCTCGTCGGCGTTGATGTGCCAGGACGTCGCGTAGACCACCTTGCTCGCCAGCGCGGCCGTCGTGAAGCCGTGGTCCAGGCGGCCGGAGCCGCCGTCGAACACGTAGGAGTAGTCCAGCGGGTCGAACAGGGCCACCGCGTCGACGATGCTGCCGTCGCTGGTCAGCGCGAGGATGGGGTCTTCCTTGGCGAGCGAGTTGAAGTCGCCCAGCATCACGACGTTGTCGGTGCCGGCCGTCGTCTTCACGGTTCCCAGGAAGGTCTTCAGGCGGTTGGCCTGCTGCACACGCTGTGCGTTCCAGCAGCCCTGCAGGCCGTCGTCGGCGTCCGGGTCGCTGGCACTGCTCGGGCAGGAGCTCTTGGACTTGAGGTGGTTGACGATGACGGCGAACTTCTCGCCGTTGGGCAGCGTGAAGCCCTGGGCCAGCGGCGGGCGGTTGTTGATGGGGTCGGCGTCGGAGATCGTCGTGCCGTTCAGCGTCAGCTTGCCGGGCTTGTAGATCATGGCCACGCGGATGGCGTCGGTGCCCGTGCCCTGGTCGGGCAGCGGCACGCTGGCGTAGGTGCCGGCGCCCAGCTTGGCGTTGAGCTGGCTGACGAGGTAGTTCACCGTCGTGGCGCCGCTGTTCTGGATCTCCATCAGGCCCACGACGTCGGCGTTCAGGCCCGACAGGTTGGCCACGGTCTTGGCGATCTGGCGGTCGAACTCGGTCTGGTTGTCGGCGCCACGGCAGTTGCCGTTGGACGTCGAGCTGCCGAGCTTGCAGCCCGCCGAGCCGGTGACGAAGCCGCCGTTGGTGAAGCTGGTGAAGAAGTTCAGCACGTTGGCGCTGGCGATGCGGACGTTGCCGCCGCTGACCGGCGGTGTGGTATCGCGCGGGTTGGTGCGCTGGAAGACCACGGACGACACGTCCAGCGGCTGGATCTTGTACATGCCGGCATCGGTGTTGCTGCTGGTGGCCAGGCCGTAGTCGATGATGCCGGTGATGCTGCCCGTCGTGTCGCCGGCGCGCAGCGTGTTGTCGGCGCCGATGTAGGGCACGGGGTTGATGTTCTGCGCGGTGCTGCCGTCGTCCAGCAGGATGCTGCGGGCGGCGTTGGCCGCCTGCAGCGTCAGCGCATCGGGGCCGGCGGGGTAGACGTTGGTGGGCGTGTAGACGCGGCCGCCGGCGGCCAGCGTGACCTGGCCGTAGCGGCCCAGGAAGTAGTTCTGCTGGGCCATCAGCGGGCCGCGCAGCGTGACGAGCATGCCTTCGTAGGCTTCCAGGCCGCCGGCCGGCAGCGTGGTCAGGTCGATCTCCACCGGCGTGATGCTGAAGCCGCTGCCCAGCACGGTGATGCCGCTCGGGCTGACGAGCTCGGTGACGGTGTGGGCCAGCGTGTCAGCGTTGCCGGCGGCGCCGGTGTTGAACTCGCTGACGGTGCCCGACAGGAGGATGGACTGACCGACGGCCACGGCCGGCGCGCTGCCGGTGTAGACGTAGATGCCGTCGGACGTGGCCGGGTCGCCGTCGCCGACGGGGTCCTGCAGGAAGAAGCCGGCGCTCGTCAGCTTGGTGACGACGCCGCTGGTGGTGACGATCGAGCCTTCCATCGGGCTCTTGGCCCCCGAACCCTGGATCTGCGGAATCGTCGTGAGGCCGGTGACGTTGACCTTGAACGTGCACGAGGCGGTCTGGTTCTCGTCGTTGTCCCACTTCAGCGTGATGCCGTAGCTGCCGGCGGCCATGCCGGAGGACACGTCGATGCCCTGGGTGGCGGCGACGCCGTCGCCGGTGGCCGCGGTGAAGGTGCCCAGCGTGATGCCGTTGGGCAGGTTGCCGACCAGGGTGACGGCGTTGACGCGGCTGTCGGGGTCGCTTGCGCTGACGTTGAAGCTGAGCGCGCTGCCGGCCAGCGTGTTGCCGTCAGGGCAGCTCGGCACGATGGGCTGGTTGACGGGGACGCCGCTGCAGACGTTGGCCGGCGTGGCGCTGTTGCGCGGGCTGACCGGGCCGACGGTGAAGTCCGCGCTGTTGGCGTTGGTGTCGACGCAGCCGGCGCCGTTGCGCAACGCGGCCGTCGTGGCGCTCAGCACGGGGGTGGGGCTGCCTTCCACGGGCGTGGAGCTGCCGTAGGACAGGATGTCTTCCACGCCGGTCGGCGCGGCCACCGCGGGCAGCGTCGTGCTGTTGGTGACCAGGGCGACCTTGCCCGAGGTGCCGCTGAGGTTGGTGGCACCTTCGACGTCGGCCGTGATGAGGGCCGTGCCCACGGCGCCGGAGGCGCCGCCGATGAGGTAGTAGCGGCCCGGCTGCAGCACGGTGCCTGCCGGGATGACGGTCTTGTTGGTCCAGCTGGTGCCCGTCGCCGACGCATACTGGACCGACCAGCCGCCGATCGTCACCGACGCCGTGCCAGCGTTGAAGATCTCGATGAAGTCGCGGTTGTAGGTCGCGTTGGTATTGCCACCGGCCCCATACACCTGGCTGATGACGACGCCGGACTGCGATGCCAGCACGGCGGGTGCCGCGAAGACCGCGGCGAGAAGGGACACCAGGGGTTTGAGTTGCATGACTATTTAGTAAAAATTGCCGGAAACGCGGCGCATCCTAGGGATGCTTCGTGACGATTTGATCCACCACGTTTGAGGGGGTGCTCGCGGTCCCTTCGTTAGCGCCATGCCGCATGCACTGCTTTTGATCGGGGTTCTCGCCTACTTTGCCGGGCTGCTGGTGCTGGCGCGGTGCGTCTCGCACGGTTCCGGGGCTGAGGGTTTTTACGTGGGAGGCAGGGAAAGTCCCTGGTTGGTCGTCGCGTTAGGAATGGTCGGCACGTCGCTTTCCGGCGTCACCTTCATCAGCGTGCCGGGTTCGGTCGCGGCCAGCGGGTTCACCTACCTGCAGGTCACGCTGGGCTATGTGGCCGGCTACGTGGCCATCGCCTTCGTGCTGCTGCCGGCCTACCACCGGCTGCGCGTGGCTTCCATCTACGAGCTGCTGGGCGAACGCCTGGGCCCGGCGGCGCAGCGGCTGGGCGCGGGCTACTTCGTGTTGAGCCGCACGCTGGGTGCGACGGCGCGGCTCTACCTCGTCGTGCAGGTGCTGCACACGCTGATGCTGCAGCCGCTGGGCGTGCCGTTCGCGCTTGCCGCGGCGGTCGTGCTGGCGATGATCCTGCTCTACACAGTGGACGGCGGCGTCAAGGCGCTGGTGTGGACAGACATGCTGCAGACGGCCGGCATGCTGACGGGCCTGGTCGTCTGCATCGTGCTGCTGTGGCGGCCGGATGCGCTCGCGCAGCTGGACGCAGCGGGCCTGTCACGCGTGTGGGTGACCGATCCGCTGAGCCGCGACTTCTCCATCAAGGCGCTGCTGGCCGGCATGTTCATCGCCATCGCGATGACGGGGCTGGATCAGGAAATGATGCAGAAGAGCCTGTCGGTCGCGAAGCTGCGCGACGCGCAGAAGAACCTGCTGCTGCTTGCCGTGCTGCTGGTGGTCGTCATCGGCGCCTTCCTGCTGCTGGGCGGCCTGCTGACGCTGTTCGCCCGCGATTACGGGCTGGTGGCGAGGGGCGACGAGTTGTTCCCCGCCGTCGTCATGCAGCACCTGCCGGCGTGGGTGCAGGTCGTCTTCGTGCTGGCCCTGGTATCCGCGCTGCTGCCCAGCGCCGACGGCGCGCTGACCTCGCTGACGACCAGCACCTGCCTGGACCTGCTGAGCGTGGGCCGCGACGACACCCGCACGCGGCGGCGCGTGCACCTGGGCTTTGCGCTGCTGTTCCTCGTGCTCGTGCTGGGCTTCAAGGCGCTGGCCAACACGGGCATGGTGTTCCTGATCCTCAAGCTCGCGGGCTACACCTATGGCCCGCTGTTGGGGCTGTTCGCGTTCGCGATGTTCACGCCGCGGCCGGTGTCAGGTCGTGCACTGGTGACGGTGTGCGTGGCGGCGCCGCTGTTGTGCGCTCTGCTGGACTTCGGGCAGCCGTGGGGTGGGTATCAGATCGGGTTGGAGTTGTTGGTGTTGAACGGGCTGCTGACGTGGGCAGGATTGTGGATGGCTTGTGTGGGCAGCAAGAATGAAGGCCTGCTTTCAAGAATGTCGTGAAGGAAGAGGGCTGGATGGGGTGGGCGTTCAATTTGGGGCTCGGGATTTGTGGGCTGTTCATCGCCGCGAACTGGGGTTCGTTGATAGACGCGATGTTCAAGAAACGCAGTTGCTCTTTTGCTCCGCCTTTTCTTTCGGGTTTGCTGGCCACCCTGCTTATCGCAACGCATCCGGACGTAGGCCTTCGCGTCTTTTGGTGGATTCCTCCCATGCTTGATCCAAGCATTGCATTCGCGCTATCGGTCACTGCGGTCGTGGCGCTGGTTCGTAGGATTCGGGCTTTCGCGGGTGAACGCAAACTCAAATAGATCGAGCGTGATGCACGCCTGACTTCGTTCCCCACCCGGCGCATATCGTCCTCGCATGCCGCTAACAGCCCCTGTTTCCAATAGCCTCACTCGCATGCTCGCCACCTTCGTGCGCGAGTACTGGCGCGCCTATGCGTCGGCCGCGGCGATGCTGACCTGCATCGCCACGCTGACCGTCTGGATTCCCCGCCAGGTCGGCCATGTCGTCGATGAACTCGTGGCCGGCAGCCTCAAAGGCCCGGCGCTGACCGAGCAACTCTCGTTGCTCGTCGCCGCCGGCCTCGTCATCTACCTGTTGCGCGTCGGCTGGCGGCTGACGCTGTTCAAGGCGGCCTACCGGCTCGGCGCGCGGCTGCGCACGCGGTTGTTCGCACGGCTCGCGTTGCAGGGGCCGGCCTATTTCCAGCAGCAGCGCACCGGCGACCTGATGGCGCTGGCGACCAACGACATCGATGCCGTCGAGCAGGCCGCCGGCGAGGCGATGCTGGCGGGCTTCGACGGCACGCAGACGCTGCTGCTGGTGCTGGCGATGATGACCGTCGCGATCGACTGGCGGCTCGGCCTTGCGGCGCTGCTGCCGTTCCCGCTGATGGGGCTGGCGTTCTGGTGGATCTCCAACCACCTGCACCAGGCCGCGCAGGACTCACTGACCCGTTTCGGCGACCTCAACCAGCAGGTGCAGGAAAGCCTGGCCGGCGTGCGCACGCTGCGGGCGCTGGGGCTGGTGGGCCGCAGCGAGCGGCGTTTCGCCGAGCTGGCGGAGCACGCCGCCGAAGCCGCCTTCCGCTCGCAGCGCTGGGAGGCCGCCTACGAGCCCGCCGTCGGCATGACGCTGGGCCTGGCGACGGCCATCGCGCTGGCCGTGGGCGGCTGGCTGGTGGCGCGGCACGAGATCAGCATTGGCCAGCTGACGGCGTTCACGATGTACCTGGGCCAGCTGATCTGGCCGATGTTCGCGGCCGGCTGGGTGCTGGCGCTGCTGGAGCGCGGCCGCGCGGCCTGGGCGCGCCTGGCCCCGGTGCTGGATGCGCCGCTGACGCTGGCGGACGAGGGCAGGGCGGTGCTGCCCGCCGGCGCGACGCTGCGGGCCGAGGCGCTGACCTTCAGCTTCCCCGCCGCCAGGCGGCCCGCGCTCGACGGCGTGGATGTCACGCTCGCGCCCGGCAGGACGCTGGGCATCGTCGGCGCCACGGGTGCCGGCAAGTCGACCTTCGTGCGCCTGCTGCTGCGCCAGTCCGAGCCCGACGCGGGGCGATTGACGCTGGGCGACGTGCCGCTGCCCGATCTGCCGCTGGCCACGCTGCGCGCCCACATCGCCTGGGTGCCGCAGGAGCCCTTCCTGTTCTCCGCATCGGTGGCCGACAACATCGCGCTCACGCGACCCTCGGCGACGCCATCAGACATCGAAGCCGCCGCCCGCCTGGCCGCCGTGCACGACGACATCGCTCGCCTGCCCGACGGCTACGCCACCGAGGTCGGCGAGCGCGGCGTGACGCTGTCGGGCGGCCAGCGCCAGCGCGTCGCCATCGCGCGGGCTTTGCTGTCGGACGCGCCGTTGCTGGTGCTGGACGATGCCTTGTCCGCCGTCGACACCGGCACCGAGACGGCCATCCTCGACCACCTGCGCGAGCTGCGCGCCGCGCGGCCCGACCGCAGCGTCATCGTCATCGCGCACCGGCTGTCGGCGGTCATGGACGCCGACGAGGTCATCGTGTTGAAGCAGGGCCACGTCATCGAGCGCGGCACGCACGAGCAGCTGCTCGAGCGCGGCGGCTGGTACGCGGCGCAATGGCGCTATCAACAGATCGAGGCCAGCCTTGAAACCGCCTGACGTGAAGCCCCTCGTCCAGCCGCACATCGCTGAACGCGGTGTGGCTGGCCGGTCTTGCAGACCGCGCTGCGGCCTGGGCCGCAGCCCTTCGGCAGGCACGTGCCGCCCACCGGGCGCCACGTGTCCGGCCTCAGCCCCCGAGGGGACGGCGATGCTCGCGGCATCGAGCCGCGAGCACATCGCCAGCGCGGGCCGGCTCGGGAGCGGCCCAGCGCTCGGCCTGCAATGCGGCGGTGTCGTGCGTCGCATGTGTGGAGTGGACAGCTGAGATGGCAAAGCCCCAAGAGAAACCCTGGCAGAGCGTCGGCCTGCTGATGGATTCAGCGCGGCCCGAGCGGCCGCAGCTGATCCGCGGCGGCCTGTGGCTGTTGCTGGCGGCCGGCCTGGAGGCCATCGCGCCCATCCTCGGCAAGCGCTACATCGACCACCACCTGCTGCCGGGCCACTACGACCTCGGCGCGATGGCGATGCTGCTGGCGCTGGTGCTGCTGAGCGGCTGGGCCGCGACGTGGTTGCGCTACGCCCAGCTGTCGCGCATGGCCGGCGTCGCGCGGCGCTCGGTGCTGCGGCTGCGTGAGCGGGTCTACGCGCATGTGCTGGCGCTGCCGATGGCCTTCTTCGACAAGGCCATCACGGGCCAGCTCGTCAGCCGCGTGACCAACGACACCGAGGCGGTCAACCAGCTCTACCGGCAGGTGCTGTACGTGATGCTGGACTCGTCCATCGTCGTGGCCGGCTCGCTGGTGGCGATGGCCTTCCTGGACTGGCGGTTGATGCTCATCGTCGCGACGCTGGTGCCGGCCATGGTGCTCATCATCAAGGGCTACCAGCGCCTGTCCGCGCCGGCCGTCGCGCGCACGCGGCAGCTGCGCAGCGACATCAATGCGCAGATGGCCGAGAGCATGGCCGGCATGGCGGTGCTGCAGGCGGCCGGGGCGGCGGGGCGCTTCGGCGCGCGCTTCGAGGCGGTGAACGCCGAGCACCGGCTGTCGCGCATCGCCGAGCTGCGCGCCAACGCGTGGCTGCTGCGGCCGGCGCTGGACCTGCTCAACGTGCTGCTGCTCGTCACCGTCATCTACGGCTTCGGGCGGCGCGAGCTGTCGGGGCTGGAGGTAGGCCTGCTGTATGCCTTTCTGGCCTACATCGCCCGCGTCGTCGAGCCGCTGATCCAGATCACGATGCAGTTCGGCCAGCTTCAGCAGTCCATGGTCGCCGCATCGCGGGTGCGGGCGCTGCTTGAGGAGGACGAACACCGCGGGCCGCCGCAGGACGGCGTGCCGATCTCGCGGGGCGCGATCCGCATCGAGTCGCTGGGCTTCGGCTACGACCCGGCGCGGCCGGTGCTGCACGGCGTGGACGTGGACATCCCGGCCGGCAGCTTCACCGGCATCGTGGGCCACACGGGCAGCGGCAAGAGCACGCTGCTGTCGCTGCTGCTGCGTTTCTACACGGCGCAGCAGGGGCGCATCACGGTCGATGGTCAGCCACTGGCCTCGGTGCCCGACGCGGCGTTTCGTGACGCCGTGGGCCTGGTGCCGCAGGAGCCCTTCCTGCTGTCGGCCAGCGTGCGCGAGAACATCGCGATGGGGCGGCCGGGCATCAGCAACGAAGCTGTCGAAGACGCGGCCAGGTCGGCGCGCGCGCACGACTTCATCCTCGCGCTGCCGCAGGGCTACGACACGAAGCTCGGCGAGGGTGGCGCCCGTGTGTCAACGGGCCAGAAGCAGCTGCTCGCGATGGCGCGGGCGCTGGCCGGTGCGCCGCGCATCTTGTTCCTCGACGAGGCCACCAGCAATGTCGACAGCGAGACCGAGGCGCGCATCGGCGCCGCGCTGGCGGCGCTGCATGGCCGTGTGACGGTCATCGCCATCGCACATCGGCTGTCGACGATCCGTGCGGCCGACCAGATCCTCGTGCTGAACCACGGCCATCTGCAGGAGCGCGGCACGCACGAGGCACTGATGGGCGTGGCCGGCGGGCTGTACCGCCGCCTCGTCGAGCTGCAGACGCTGGAGGAGCGCGAGGCGGAAGCCGACGCCTCCTGACCTGGGTCAAGGCGCGCCGCGCGGCAGCGGCCTAGGCTGCGCGAATGACTGTCATTGCTGCTTCCTCTCCCCAGGTGCTCATCGGTGGCGCCGGCCCCGCGGGCCTGGCGCTGGCCTGTGCATTGCATGACCGCGGCCTGGATGTTCGTGTGCTGGAACAGGCCGACGAGGCCTTCCTGGCCGCGCCGCCGGACGATGGACGCGAGATCGCGCTGACGCACCGCTCGCGCCGCCTGCTGCAAGGCCTGGGGCTGTGGCAACGCCTGCCGGACATTGCGCCGCTGCGCCGCGCCAGCGTGCGCTCCAGCGGCTCGCGCACGGCACTGCCGTTCGAGGCGGACGGGCAGGATCTGGGCTGGCTGGTGTCCAACCACCATCTGCGCGCCGCGGCCTGGGCCGGCGTTCGCGAACGCGGCGTGCCGGTGCTGTGCGGCCGCACCGTCGTGGGTTTCGAGGCCGACGCGGCGCAGGCGCGGCTGCGCACGCGTTGCGGCGAGGTGCATGCGGCGCCGCTGGTCGTTGCGGCCGACAGCCGCTTCTCGACGCTGCGCCGCCTGGCTGGCATCGGCGCCCGCCACCGCGACTTCGGCCGCAGTGCGCTGCTGGTGCCGCTGGCGCACGAGGTGGACCACCAGGGGCTGGCGCAGGAGTGCTTTTTGGCCGGCCACACGCTGGCGCTGCTGCCGATGAACGGCCGGCGCAGCTCGGCCGTGTGGACCGTCGCGAACGCCGAGCTGCCCCGGCTGGCGGCCATGGACGACGCGGCGCTGGCCGCAGCCATCCAGTCCGCGGCGGACGGCCGGCTGGGCGCGATGCGGGTGGACGGCGCCCGCCATGTCTACCCGCTGGTGGCCGTGTGGGCCGAGCGCTTCGTCGCGCCGCGCTTCGCGTTGATCGGTGACGCGGCCGTGGGCATGCACCCGGTGACGGCACACGGCTACAACCTCGGGCTTTACGGCATCGAGGCGCTGTCGCGGCGGCTGGATGCGTCACGCGACCCCGGTGAGCTGGGCGCGCTGCGGGCCTACGAGGCCGAGCACCGCCGCGAGGCCGGTCCGCTGTATGCCGGGACGAACGCGCTGGTGCGCTTCTTCACGGACGACCGCGCACCGGTGCTGGCGCTGCGGCGCGCGGTCATCGACGTGGTGCGCCACCTGCCGCCACTGCGTGCGGCCATCACGCGGCGGCTGGTGGACGCCTAGCTTCAAGCACGCTCAGCGATCCGCGCAGCGAGCGCAGTGCCTGCTCCAGGCGTGTCTCGCCGGGGGCGGGCAGCAGGCGTGCCTCGCGGCTGGCGAGCACGTCCTCGCGCAGCGTGAGGCCGGCGCGCGCGAACTGCGGCTTCAGCCGGGCCGCACGCGCGCGCAACTGCTCGCGCGTGGCCTGGTAGGCATGCTCGGCGAGGTGGCGGCGCTGGCTGTAGCTGAAGGTGTTGGCGAGGAAGAGTTCGGCGTCGCGCGGGTCGGGCTCGAACAGCAGGATGTCGGTCTGCGGGTGCGTCAGCTCGTAGCCCTTCATGCCGAGCTCCAGCCGCGAATGGATCAGCGAGCGGAAGGTCTGCGACAGCACCAGCGGCAGGCCACCGTCCACGAGCCGGTGGATGCGGGGCTGCAGCGCGCGCCCGGCCGCGCGGCCCAGTTTGCTGGCGAGCTTCTTCGCGCGGCGCGAGCGGGCCTCGCGGTGCGAGAGGCGGTCGCTGGCGTAGGGCACCAGCGGGTTCAGGCAGATCAGCAGGTCCAGCCCGCGGTCCAGCAGCACGGAGGCGTGCAGCGTCTTCTTCAGCGCGCCATCGACGTAGTGCCGGCCGTCGATCTCGACCGGCGGGAACAGCCCCGGCAGCGCGGCGCTGGCCTGCACGGCCTGCGAGATGGGCACATGGTCCCAGCCGTCGGCGCCGAAGGGGACGGCCTCGCCGGTGTCGAGGTCGGTGGCGACGAGCACGAGGCGGCGCTTCAGCTCGCGGAAGTCGTTGGTGCGGCCGGGTACGGCGAACACGCGTGTGAGTGCTTCGCCAAAGCGCTCGCTGCTCAGCAGGCCGGTGGGCAGCACGCGGCCCAGGCGCTCGATGGCTGAGAGCCGCGAGCGGCCTTCCAGCAGCACCTCGCGCGCCGCGTCGCGCAGCAGCTGCGGCAGCAGGCGCAGCCGCTGGCCGAACTCGGCCCAGGCGGGCTGCAGCAGCTCGGCGGGGTCGAAGCGGTCGGGCGCTTCGGCGGTGTTCTCGATGAAGGCGGCGCAGAGCTGGCGCGGCGTCATGCCGTTGGCCAGGCCGGCGGCGATGAAGCCGCCGGCGCTGACGCCGATGTAGCCGTCGCAGGCGGTGAAGTCCAGGCCGTCGACGGCCTCCTCCAAAGCGCAAAGGGCGCCAACTTCATAGATGGCGCCCAGTGGGCCGCCGCCGGCCAGGGCCAGGCCAATCCTTGGCTGGCGCATGGTCAGCGAGAGTCAGTCTGCGAGATCAGGCCTGAGCCGTCGGCTCGGCCTTGGGCGCAGCGGCCTTCTTGGCAGCGGGCGCCTTCTTGGCCGGAGCGGCCTTCTTTGCGGCGACGGGCTTGGCAGCCGCAGCCTTCTTGGCAGGCGCGGCGGCGGGCTTCGCGGCCGGTGCCTTCTTGGCGGCGGGAGCGGCCTTCTTCGCAGCGGCCTTCTTGGCCGGCTGCACGCCGGTGGCGACGGCCAGCGCGTCGATGCGCTTGATCAGCGCGTCGATGTCGCCCTTGGTCGGCACGCCCAGGCCCTGCAGCGCCTTGGCTACGCGGGCTTCGAAGATGGATTCCAGCTTGTCCCACTGCTGGCCGGCCTTGGCGCCGACATCGCCGGCGACGCTGCTGACCTTGCTGGCCACGGCGCTGAGCTTTTCTTCGGCGGCGGATTGGGTCTTCTTCTGCAACTTGAGTCCTTCCGAGACGAGGGCCTCGAAGACCTTGGAGCCTTCGCCCTGGGCCTTGGCGAAGGAGGCGAGACCGGCGGCCCAGATCTGCTGGGCGCTGTCCTTGACGTTCTGGGCCATCGCGCTGTCGAGCAGGCCGGCCGGGAAGCCGCTGGCGGCCGCAGCCTTCTTCTTGTCAGCCATCTTCTGGAGCTTCTTGACCATGGGGTGTCCTTTCGAATGTGCAGATTGCGAGCGGACTTTAGCGGCGGCATGGGCTCGTGGCGCGTCGATTCCTAGTGTGGAGTCTCTATGCGGTTCCTCGGGAAAGTGCCCACCGGCCGGCCTCGGGCGCTGGGGAAGAATCAGGCGAAACCCCCAATTCAGGAGACCCGCATGCAGTATTTCGTCACCGGCGCGACCGGCTTCATCGGCAAGCGACTCGTCAAGAAGCTGCTGGCCCGCCGGGGCAGCACGGTCCACTTCCTGATGCGCGAGGAGAGCGCCGCCAAGCTGCCCGACCTGCTGGCCTACTGGGGCGTCAGCAAGACGCGGGCGATCCCCGTCTACGGGGACCTCACGGGCAAGAAGCTGGGCGTGGCCAGTGACGTCATCAAGAGCCTCAAGGGCCAGATCGACCACCTCTACCACCTCGCCGCCGTCTACGACCTGGGCGCCGACGAGGAGTCGCAGGTGGCCGTCAACATCGAGGGCACGCGCAGCATGGTGGAGTTCGCGCAGGCGATCGACGCCGGCCACGTGCACCACGTGTCATCCATCGCCGCGGCGGGCCTGTACGAAGGCGTGTTCCGCGAGGACATGTTCGACGAGGCCGAGAACCTCGACCACCCGTACTTCATGACCAAGCACGAGAGCGAGAAGATCGTGCGCAAGGAGTGCAAGCGGCCGTGGACGGTCTACCGCCCCGCGCTCGTCGTCGGCGACTCCACGACCGGCGAGATGGACAAGATCGACGGGCCTTACTACTTCTTCAAGCTGATCCAGCGCATGCGCCAGATCCTGCCGCCGTGGATGCCCAGCGTGGGCCTGGAGGGGGGGCGCATCAACATCGTGCCGGTGGACTTCGTCGTCGACGCGCTCGACCACATCTCGCACAAGGTCCACGAGAGCCAGGGCTGCTACCACCTCGTCGACCCCAAGGGCTACCGCGTCGGCGACGTGCTGGACATCTTCAGCAAGGCCGCGCACGCGCCCAAGATGAACCTGTTCATCAACGCCGCGCTGCTGGGCTTCATCCCCCGCAGCGTGAAGAAGGGCCTGATGGCGCTGGCGCCGGTGCGCCGCATCCGCAACGCGGTCATGAAGGACCTCGGCCTGCCGGACGACATGTTCACCTTCATCAACTACCCGACGCGCTTCGACTGCCGCGACACCGAGGGTGCGTTGAAGGGCTCGGGCATCGCCTGCCCGGACCTGAACGACTACGCCTGGCGGCTGTGGGACTACTGGGAGCGCCACCTCGACCCCGACCTCTTCATCGACCGCTCGCTCAAGGGCGCGACCGGCGGCAAGGTGGTGCTGGTGACGGGCGGCTCGTCGGGCATCGGCCTGGCCGCGGCCATCAAGTTCGCCGAGGCCGGCGCCATCACGCTGATCTGCGCGCGTGACCAGGCCAAGCTGGACGAGGCCGTCAAGGAGATCAAGGACAAGGCGGGAAAAGGCGCGCAGGTGCATGCCTTCGCCTGCGACATCGCCGATGAGGAAGGCGCCGCCAACCTCATCGAGTGGTGCAACGGCGAGTTCGGCGGCGTGGACTTCCTCATCAACAACGCCGGCCGCTCCATCCGCCGCGCCATCGAGAGCAGCTACGACCGCTTCCACGACTTCGAGCGCACGATGCAGCTGAACTACTTCGGCTGCCTGCGCGTCACGATGGGCCTGCTGCCCGGCATGGCGGCCAAGAAGAAGGGCCACGTCGTCAACATCAGCTCCATCGGCGTGCTGACCAACGCGCCGCGCTTCAGCGCTTACGTCGCAAGCAAGGCCGCGCTGGACGCCTGGACGCGCTGCGCGTCCAGTGAGTTCGCCGACACCGGCGTCACGTTCACGACCATCAACATGCCGCTGGTGCGCACGCCGATGATCGCGCCCACCAAGATCTACAACAACGTGCCGACGCTGTCGCCCGAAGAGGCGGCCGACATGATCGCGCAGGCCTGCACGGCCAAGCCGGTGCGCATCGCGACAAGGCTGGGCATGACGGGCCAGATCCTGCACGCCGTCGCACCGCGCATTGCGCAGATCGTCATGAACACAACCTTCCGCATGTTCCCGGACAGCGAGGCCGCCAAGAACCTGAAGCCCGGCGAGAAGGCCAAGGGCGGCGGCCTGTCACCCGAGGCTATCGCGCTGCAGCAGATGATGCGCGGGATTCATTTCTGACGACGTGAAGTGAGGCGCCCAGGGGCCGCACGAGCCCCGGCGCGAAGGGAGGATCTCTTGCAACAGCAGCAACCCGCCGGGTCGCTGCCGGCCGTCACGCCGGCGCCGACACCGCGCAGCTATCAGCTCCGCGCCTGGGGCGCTGTCGCGTCGCTGATCGGGTTCCTGGGCGCCTATCTCGGCCTCGCCGGCTGGTTCGCGTGGACGGCCTGGCGGCTCGGCCGGGGCGCGCTCGCCGGCCGCAACGACGCCCTCTGGGCCGGGCTCGTCGCGCTGTGCGCGGCGCTGTTGGCCGTCTTCATGCTGAAGGCGCTGTTCTTCCGCCAGAAGCGCGCGGAAGACCATGCCTTCGAGATCCAACCCGCCGACCAGCCCGCGCTGTTCGCCGAGCTGCATGCCATCGCCGACGCCGTCGGCGCGCCGCGGCCGCACCGCGTGCTGGTGTCGGCGCGGGTCAACGCGGCGGTGTTCTACGACCTGTCGCCGCTGAACCTGCTGTTCCCGACGAAGAAGAACCTCGAGATCGGCCTGGGCCTCGTCAACGTGCTGACGCGCAGCGAGCTGCGTGCGGTGCTGGCGCACGAGTTCGGCCACTTCGCGCAGCGGGCGATGGCCGTGGGCCGCTGGGTCTACGTGGCGCAACAGATCGCCGCGCGGCTGGTTGCGCAGCGCGACATGCTGGACCGCTTCCTGCAGGCCTTGAGCGGCTTCGACTTCCGCATCGCCTGGGTGGGCTGGCTGCTCAGCCTCATCGTCTGGGCCATCCGCAGCCTGGTCGACAGCGTCTTCACCGGCGTGCAACTGCTGCAGCGCAGCCTGGGCCGCGAGATGGAGTACGGCGCCGACGCGGTGGCCGTGGCGCTGACCGGCAGCGACGCCCTCATCCATGCGCTCTACAAGCTGCAGACGGCCGATGGCGACTGGGAGCGCGCCGCCGGCATCGCCGCCGAGCTGAAGGCCAGGGAGCAGGGCGTCGGCGACCTGTTCACGCTGCAGGCCGAGGTCGCGCGCCGCACCGCCCGCATGCTGGACGACGAGCGCTACGGCCAGCTGCCGCCGCAGGGCGCTGGCCCGGCGCGGCTGTTCGACACCGCCGACAGCGCCGTGCCGCAGATGTGGCGCACCCACCCGCTCAACCACGAGCGCGAAGCCCGCGCCAAGGCCGACTACCGGTCGGGCGACATCGACGAGCGCAGCGCATGGACGCTGTTCGACAACGCCGCGGCGCTGCGCGCGCAGGTCTCGCGCCGGCTGTTCGAGACGCCCGAGTCCGCGCCGCTGCTGGACGACGCCGCGCTGCAAGCCCTGCTGGACGAGCGCTTCGGCGGCGAGCTGGCGCGGCCGCGCTACCGCGGCGCCTACCTGGGCCGCGCGCTGACCCGCCACGCCGCCGAGCCCGGCCAGCTCACCGGCGACCTGCCGGCCGAGGCGGACGGCATCCGGCGCCTCGCGAGCCTCTACCCGGCCAGCCTCGGTGAAGCCGTGCGACGCTGGCGCCGCCTCGATGCCGACAAGGAGCCGGCCGAGCACGCCCGGCTGCAGGAGCAGCTGCGCCGCCACGACCGCGCCGCACGCGAGGCGCACCTCGCGCTGGCCCGCACGCTGGGCGATGGCAGCGAGGCGCGGCTGCGCGGCCTGCTGGCGCAGCTGCACTACGCCGAGCACACCGCCGCCAACCTGCGCGACCTGCGCGGCGTGCTGGCCCACACCGTGCGCGTGCTGACGGCCGGCCGCATCACCAACGACGTGCGTGACCGCGTGCTGCGCGCCGCCGGCGAGCTGCACGAGGGCCTGCTGGACCTCTACGGCCACGCCGGCCTGCTGCAGCTGGACGCGGCCACGCTCAAGCGCATGGAGGTCGAGAGCTGGCGCGCCGCGCTGGGCACGCTCAAGCTCGACGCGCCGGACTACGGCAACCTGGGCGGCTGGCTCAACGTCATCGACAGCTGGATGGACCTGGCCGAGCACGCGCTGGACCGCCTGCGCGCGGCTGTGCTGGGCGAGCTGCTGGACGCCGAGGCCCGCGTCGCGCGCGGCGAGGCGCATGCGCCGGCTGACGGCGACCCCGTGCCCGCCGCACCGCCGCGCTACGCCGTGCTGCTGGAGGGCGCCGAGCGCCCGCGCACGCTCAAGCCCAACCTGTGGGCGCGCTTCCTGGCTGCGCAGGGCGCGGGCGCGACGGCGGCACGCGTTGCCGTGGCCGGCGGCATCGTGGCCGGCGTGCTGGGCTTCGGCGGCGGCTACGGCGACATCACCGTGCAGGTGCTGAACGGCCTGGACCGCACCGTGCGCGTCAAGCTCGGCGGTGCGGGCGCCGTCACGCTGCCGCCCTACGGCAGCACGACCGTGGACCTCGCACCCGACGAGCACCTGGCCGTCGATGCGCAGACCGAGCAGGGCGAGGCCATCGAGCACTTCGAGGTGGCGCTGGACCATGGCCCGGGTCGGCAGGTCTACAACGTCGCCGGTGCCGCGCCGCTGGTGGAGCTGACCTACACCTACGGCCGCAACGTGCAGACCCCGCCGCCCCAGGTCATCGGCACGCCGCGATGGTCCGGCAGCCGCGCCGACGTGTTCTTCGCCGACCCGCCGCAGAGCGTGTCCGTCAAGGCCGGCCAGACCGAGACGCGACGTGTGCTCTACAGCGGCGCTGACGCCGTGCCGGGCCTGCAGCTGGACCTGCTGCGCGGCGATGCCACGGCCGCCGAACGTCTGGGCGAGCTGCATCTGCGCTGGGACCGGCGCGACTCGCCTGTGCGCTTCGTGTGGCTGTCGCAGCTGCGCGGCCGGCCGGCGCACGACAAGTTGCTCGCCGCGGCACTGGCGCGGGAGCCCGCCAGCATCGAGCTGCAGCGCGAGCGCTTCGACACACTGCGTGCCGCCGAGCTGCAGCCGCTGTGCGACGAGCTGGGCCGCCGCGCGACCGCGCCGGGCGCCGAGGGCGACCTGGTCTACCTGGCCGCACGCTGCCTGCCCGACGGCCCGCAGCGCGACACGGCGCTGCAGGCGGGCCTGCGGCACTTCCCGCAGCATGCCTGGCTGGCCTACGGCGCCGCCTGGGCCGAGGCCGGCGCGGCGAACTGGCGCGTCGCGCTGCGCGACTACGAGCTGGCCCGGGCCGAGCCGACGCTGGCGCCGTTCGCGAGCATCGAGGCCAACCGCCTGCGCCGCCTGCTCGAAGAGAAGCCGCTGCCGGCCGACGCCGAGCGCATGGGGCCGCCGAGCCGGTTGCAGGCTGCGTTCGGCATGCAGGTCCGGGCCGCGTCGCTGGTCTTCGAGCCCGAGGCCTATCAGCAATTGGCCCAGGGCCGGCCGGACCGCGCAGCCGCCGCGGACAGCTCGCCCAGCGCGCATCTGCTGCGCCTGGCCGCGGCCTCCGACGGTGCCTCTGCCGAGCTGCGCCAGCGTGCGGCGGCGCTGCCCGGTGCCGAGGGGCTGGACTCGCAGACCTGGTGGACGGCGCTGGCACTGGCCGAGCGCGAGGGCTGGCCCGCGCCGCAGGCCGAGCCGGCCGCGCTGCAGGGTATCGAGCCCGGGCAGCTGCGTCGCATGGAGGACTTCCGTGCCGCGCTGCGCAGCCCGGCCACGCTGTCCAGCGCCGAGAAGCACCTGCAGGGCCTGTCGCTGGAGCTGCGCGGTCAGGCTTACAGCATGGCCGTCATGCGCCTGGGCGAGCGCGCGCCGCCGGCCTGGCGCGAAGGCGCCAAGCGGCTGCTGTTGAGCCACGAACGACCGTATTTCAACTAGGAGGAGGCAGGGATGGACATCAAGATCAATGGCGCCGAGCGCCTGAGTGCGGCCGAGCTGAGGCAGGAACTGCAGAACGGCGCACGCGTCGTCGCCTACGGCTTCTGCATCTCCATCGTCGTCATGTCGTTCAAGCGCGGCTCGGGCCTGTACCTGCTGCGCGCCGGGGAGGCCGATTGGGGGCGCCGTCTCGGCTTCTCCGTGCTGTCGCTGGTGGCCGGACCCTGGGGCATCCCGTGGGGGCCGATCTGGACGGTCAGCACGATCTTCACGAACGTCGGCGGCGGGCGCGATGTCAGCGCCGAGCTGCTGGCCGCCCTCAGGTCGCAGGAGCCCATGCCCACCGCGGCTGCCGCCGGCGCGACGCTCTGACCGCACAATGCCCCGACGGAGCCCGGCCCCGGCCGGGCTTCTTTGTTGGAGGGAAAGGAACCCATGCTCAGAGGACAACGCGTCGGCCTGCGCCATGTCACCGAAGAAGACCTGCCCTGGCTCAAGCGCACCAGCGGCGACCCGCAGATCCGGGGCCCCTTCATGGGCACGCGGATGATGCCGCCGCACACAGTGGAGCAGCGTTGGAAGGACAACGGCTTCTCCGGTGAGGATGCTGAGCGGCTGTTGATCTGCCATCTGATCGATGGCAGCGTCATCGGCGACGTCGTGCACTTCGCCGCGGCGCGCTACACGACGGCGCGTGAGATCGGCTGGACGATGGCCGACATCGCGATGCGCGGCCAGGGGTTGATGACCGAGGCCGCCTCGCTGCTGGTGGACTACCTGTTCGAGAACTGGCCCGTGAACCGGCTGTCCTGCGGCATGTCCGTGCACAACCATGCGTCGCGCCGTGTCGCCGAGAAGTGCGGGTTCAAGCACGAGGGCATCCAGCGCGGCATCGTCTTCGTCAATGGCGAGTACGTGGACTGCCATTCGCTGTCGCTGCTGCGCAGCGACTGGCTGGCGATGAAGGGGCACGTCGCGTGATGGACCGGGAGTTCGACCTCGTCGTGTTCGGCGCGACCGGCTTCACCGGCCGCCTCGTGGCCGAGTACCTGCACCTCAGCGGCGCGGCAGGCGCGCGCTGGGCCATCGCCGGACGCAGCCTCGACAAGCTGGCCAAGGTGCGCGACGAACTGCACCTGCCACCTTCCGTCGCGCTGCTGAAGGCGGACGCCAACGACGCTGCCGCGCTTCAGGCGCTGGTGCGGCGTACCCGTGTCGTCATCACGACGGTGGGGCCCTACCAAGTGCACGGCGAACCGCTGGCCACCGCCTGCGCCGAGGCTGGCACCGACTACGTGGACCTGTGCGGCGAGCCGCTGTGGATGGCGCGCATGATCGACAAGCTGTCGCCGCTGGCGCAGGCGAGTGGCGCGCGCATCGTGTTCTCCTGCGGCTTCGATTCCATCCCGTTCGACCTCGGCGTCGTCTACCTGCAGGCCGAGGCCGAGAAGCGCTTCGGCGCGCCGCTGCCCGAGGTGCGCGGCCGCGTCGCGCGGCTCAAGGGCACGTTCTCCGGCGGCACCTTCGCCAGCTTGATGGAAACCATCGAGGCCGTGCGCCGTGAGCCCTCGCTCGTCAAGCTGATGGCCAACCCGTTCGCGCTGACGCCGGGCTTCAAGGGCCCGCGCCAGCCCGCCGGCCAGGAGGCCGGCTTCGACGACTGGGCCGGCGCCTGGTGCGGCCCCTTCGTCATGGCGACGATCAACACGAAGAACGTCCACCGCAGCAACGCGCTGCGCGGCCATCCCTGGGGCGAGGGCTTTGTCTACGACGAGAAGCTGCTGACCGGCAAGCCCGGCCAGGGCGACCGGGGGCGGCGCAAGGCCATGGCGCTGGCGAGGATCACGAAGCTGCAGAACCTGGTGCTGGGCTTCGGCCCGACACGCGCGCTGCTGCGCCGCTTCGTGCTGACCCAGCCCGGGGACGGCCCCAACGCAGCCGCCCGCGAGGCGGGGCGCTACGAGGTCTGGTTCACCGGCAAGTCGGCGGCAGGCGAGACGCTGCGGGCCGTCGTCAAGGGCGACCGCGACCCCGGCTACGGCTCGACCTGCAAGCTCATCAGCGAGGCGGCGCTGTGCCTGCTGCAGGACGTGGGCCGCGACGCGACACCCGGCGGCGTGTGGACACCCGGCAGTGCGATGGGGCTGGCGCTGGTGCGCCGCCTGCATGAGCGCGCGGGGCTGAGCTTCGAGATCGCGGCTTGAGTGCCGCCGCCCCGCGCTGGGCCATCTCCCAGCCGCGCATGCACTGGACGCTGGAGGCCAACCTGGCCGAGACGGTGGCCGCCCTCGAGGCGGCGGCAGCGGCCGGCGCCGAGGGCTGTGTCTGCACGGAACTGGCGCTGACGGGGTTTCATCGCCGCCTGCCCGAGCTTCTGGGCGGTGACGCGTTGGCCGCTGCACTGGCGCGGCTGTGCGCCGCCTGCGGCCGACTCGGCATCGCTGCCGTCGTCGGCCTGCCGACGCGGGGTGAGGGCGGGGCGGTCTTCAACAGCCATGTCTACATCGACGCCGCCGGCCGCGAGTGCGGGCGCGTGCACAAACGCGGCCTCACGCCGAGCGAGGCGACGTTCTTCACGCCGGGCCGCGCGCGCGGCTGGACCGCCCTCGGCAGCGTGCTGGCCACGTCGGTGCTGTGCCGTGAGACGCTGGACGGCGCGCAGTTGCTGCCCGAACTGCGCGCGGCGCTGCCGACCGGTGACGATCGCCAGCGCGTGATCTTCTGGCCCAGCTACATCGCCGATTCCGATGTCGAGCAGGCGGCCTTGTGCGAGGCCTATCGCGCCGGTGCCGCCGAACTGGCGAGGGAGCTGCAGGCCTGGGTGCTGCAGAGCAACTGGGCGGAGTCTCTGAACGAGCCGTCGCACCGCGGTTTCGGGGCCGGTGTCGTCGTCGCGCCTGATGGGCGGATCAGCCAGGTGCTCGCGCGCGACGCGGCGGACGTTGCGCCCGTCACGCTGCACGGCAGGTAGCCCTCAGGCGCGGCGGATCAACGCCGCATAGCACCCGCGGCGCGCGTAGTGGGCATGCAGATAGGCCACGCCGGGCTGTGACAGCAACCGTTCGATGAGCGCCTCGACCGCTTCGCCCTCGGCGACGTCGGCATCCACCATCATGCCGTCGGCATCGAAGGCGCGCAGCGACATCAGGCTGCGCAGCATCAACGGCAGCCTGTCGATGGCGTCGAAGCTCGCCGAGGCATGCTCGCGGACGAAGATCGCGTGGCGCGAGCGGTAGGGCGTGTCGGCGCCCTGATGTTCGTGATTGACGAGCAGCACCGTCTCGCCCGGGCGGGCCAGGCGCAGCTCGATGCGGTCGGGGTGGCGGTCGCCTTCGCCCGTCATCAGGCGCAGCGCGCCGTGGCGGGCAAGCTCGTGGTCGCTGAGGCCGAAGAGGTGGGCGAAGGGCTGGGCCGACAGGCCGGTGACGCGGAAGGACATGGCGTGCTCCTGGGATGGGGGTGCACGCATTCTTCGGGCGTAGCCAGCCCGCGTCTGGCCGCTATCGGACCTTCAATCCCGCCCGGCGGGGCGCTCGAAGCCGGCGTCCACCCAGGCCTCGGCGGCCGACTGGGTGAACTTGAAATTGGCGCCGACCTTGACCTTGGCGAGCGGCTCGCCCGCGGCGTCCTGGGCGGCCAGCCAGGCGTAGGGATCGTCCTCGGCGGGCACGATTTCCAGCGAGACCTTGATCCAGTTGCCGTCGCGGGCGACGTAGAGCGCCTTGTTCAGCTGGGCGTGCAACTGCTGTTCGTGGCGGCGGATGACCTCGGAGGCCGTCTTGACGAGCGTGTTGAACGCGGCGGTGTCCAGCGGCTTGGGGTTCTTTTTGTCGCGGCCCATCGTCCAGGGCCCGACCAATGCCGGCTCGCTCTCGCCGGCCTTGAACATCGCGACGGCCCAGCCCTCGTCGTCCTCGTTCTTGATGACCTGGGCGGTCCAGCCGTTGTCGCGCCACAGGCGCGGCTCGAAGATGGGTTCGTCGGTATCGGTGGCGTCGGACATGGGGCGGCAATGAAAAATGGCGGGACGAAGCCCGCCATTGTCTGACGCCGGGCTGGTTGTCAGCCGTTGCGGCCCGGCGCGGAGGCAGGCACGACGGCCGGGGCGCGCATCACGCGGGTCTTGCCGCCGGTGGTGACGAGGATGACCGGGTCGCCGCTGTTGAAGGATTCGGCGCCCTTGGCCTGCACGATGGCGCGGCGCTCGCCGTTGCGCAGCTGGACGGTGATCTCCAGCGCGTCCTCGCGGGTGGCGGAACGCTCGATGGCGTTGCCGATGACGGCGCCGGCCACGGCGCCGAGGACGCCGGCCACCTGGCCTTCGCGACGGCCGCCGACCGTGCTGCCGGCGATGGCGCCGGTCACGCCGCCGGCCACGCCGCCGACGCCGCTCTGCGAGCCGTCGATGACGACCGGGCGGGAGGACAGCACGGTCGCGTCCTGCACCTGGGACATGCGCTGCGCGTCGCCGCGCTGGATGACGTCGGGGTTGGACGTCGCACACGCCGACAGCACCAGGGCGGCGGCGAGGGAAAGGGAAGTCACGAGCTTGGACATGGAAACACTCCTAGGGCACAACAGCAGCCCAACGTGTCGAATTGTCCCGCCGTTGACTGACTGTCGCCTGAGGCTACAACTCTTTACCCGTGCAGCCGGGAGTTGCGCGGCACGCTGGCCAGCAGGAATTCCATCTGGTCGGCCAGGATGCGCCGGCCGCGCAGGATCATGTCCTCGTGCAGGCTGGGCACGTAGGGCAGGTAGAGCAGGCTCATGCGCGCCTCTTCGGGCAGGCGGTTGCCCTTGCGGCCGTTGCAGGCCTTGCAGGCGGTGATGCAGTTCATCCAGGTGTCGGCACCGCCGCGCGAGGTGGGCTGGATGTGCTCGCGCGTCAGGTCCTCGGGCATGCAGTGGTGGCCGCAGTAGGCGCAGACGAAGCGGTCACGCACGAACAGCTTGCTGTTCGTCAGCGCCGGCGCCTGGCGCCAGGCCCGGCTGGGCACCGCGCCGCGCACGGCGATGATGGGATGGACCTCGATGCGCGACTGCCGCCCGGTCACGCGCTGCAGGCCGCCGCGCAGCGTCTGGCAGGGGTGGCCCAGCGTCCAGGCGACGCCGTCGCTGGCGTAGATCACGGCCGCTTCGCGGGTCGTGATCCAGGCCTGCGGTCGGCCGGAAACATCGAGCTGGAGCACATCCACGGTCGGTTCACCTCCGACCGCGAGCCTAGCGAGAACCGGGCCAGCGCTCAAGCGTGGTTCGATGACAGCGTGGCGGCCTAGGGTGTTCCCTGAGGCGACGGCAGTATTAGGCGTTTCACCCTAGGATTTCGGTGCACAAAGCTGGCGCTGTCACGGAAGCGACCTGCAAAATAGAACGATCGTTCGTTTTATTCTTGTGCCCGTGTCCACCTCGTCCGCCCCCGCCAAGAAAGCCGCCCCGCTGCGTGCCGCGAAGCCGGTACGGGTGGCGCGTTCGCTGCAGAAGGGCCAGCAGACCCGCGCCGCCATCCTCGACGCCGCGCTGGGCCTGGCCTCCCACATGGGCCTGGAAGGCCTTTCCATCGGCGCGCTGGCGGACGTGACCGGCATGAGCAAGTCGGGCGTGTTCGCCCACTTCGGCTCGCGCGAGGAGCTGCAGATCGCGGTGGTCACCGAGTATCACGCCAAGTTCGAGGAAGAAGTCTTCTTCACCGCCATCCGCGAGCCGCGCGGCCTGCCGCGGCTGCGCGCGATGTTCGAGCGCTGGGTGCGCCGCGTGTCCGTCGAGGTCGACTCCGGTTGCATCTACATCAGTGGCGCCGTCGAGTTCGACGACCGGCCGGGCCCCGTGCGCGATGCGCTCGTCGCGATGGTCAAGGCCTGGCACGCCGCGCTGCACAAGGCTATCCAGCTGTCCGTGCAGGAGGGCCATCTGCAGGCCGATGCCGACATCGACCAGATCGTCTTCGAACTGCACGGCCTGATCCTGTCGCTGCACCATGACGCGCGTTTCATGCGCATCCCGGGCGCGCTGTCGCGAGCCGGGATCGGCTTCGACCGCGCCATGCAGTTCTACGCCACGCCGGCCGGCCTCGATGTCGAGCGCGGCCGCAAGCTTTCCAAGACCGGCGCCACGAAGCGCTGACTTCATTTCATCACCGACCGTCCCAGGAGTACCCGATGCCCCAGTACACCCCGCCCATGCGCGACATGCAGTTCGTCATGCACGAGCTGCTGAACGTCGTTGACGAGCTGAAGATGCTGCCCGGCCACGAGGACATCGACGCCGACATGATCAATGCGGTGCTCGAGGAAGGCGGCAAGTTCGCCGCTGAGGTCATCGCCCCGATCAACCTCAGCGGCGACGCCGAGGGTTGCACGCTGGACAAGGCCACCCACGAGGTGACGACGCCCAAGGGCTTCAAGGAAGCCTACAAGCAGTACGTCGAAGGCGGCTGGGCGGCACTGTCCTGCGACGCCGAGTACGGCGGCCAGGGCCTGCCCTACACGGTGAACCAGTTCTTCTACGAGATGCTGAACTCGGCCAATCAGGCCTGGACGATGTATCCGGGCCTGAGCCACGGCGCCTACGAGGCGCTGCACGCCCACGGCACGCCCGAGCAGAAGGCCATCTATCTGCCCAAGCTGACCAGCGGCGAGTGGACCGGCACGATGTGCCTGACCGAGCCGCATTGCGGCACCGACCTGGGCCTGCTGCGCACGAAGGCCGAACCGCAGGCCGACGGCACCTACAAGATCACCGGTGCCAAGATCTTCATCTCGGCCGGCGAGCACGACATGGCCGACAACATCGTCCACCTGGTGCTGGCCCGCCTGCCCGACGCCCCGCAGGGCTCCAAGGGCATTTCGCTGTTCATCGTGCCCAAGTTCAACGTCAACGCCGACGGCTCGCTGGGTTCGCGCAACGGCATCTTCTGCGCCGGCCTGGAGCACAAGATGGGCATCCACGGCAACGCCACCGCGCAGATCGTGCTGGAAGGCGCCAACGGCACGCTGGTGGGCCAGCCCAACAAGGGCCTGGCCGCCATGTTCGTCATGATGAACGCCGCGCGCCTGGGCGTGGGCAACCAGTCGCTGGGCCTGACGGAAGTGGCCTACCAGAACGCCGTGGCCTACGCCAAGGACCGCCTGCAGATGCGCGCGCTGAGCGGCCCCAAGGCCCCGGACAAGCCGGCCGACCCGATCATCGTGCACCCCGACGTGCGCAAGATGCTGCTGACCGCTCGCGCCTTCGCCGAGGGCGGCCGCATGTTGCAGGGCTACACCGTGCTGCAGCTGGATAAGGCGCTGAAGAGCGACGACGAAGACGAGCGCAAGGAAGCCGACGCCGAAGTCGCGCTGCTGACGCCCATCATCAAGGCCTTCATCACCGACAACGGCTGGCTGGCCACGTCGCACTGCATGCAGGTGTTCGGCGGCCACGGCTTCATCCACGAGTGGGGCATGGAACAGTACGTGCGCGATGCGCGCATCAACATGATCTACGAGGGCACCAACACCATCCAGTCGCTGGACCTGCTGGGCCGCAAGGTGCTGGGCAACAACGGTGCCACGCTGAAGAAATTCGGCAAGAAGATCGCCGCCTTCATCGAGGAAGAGGGCACCAACGAAGCCATGCAGGAGTTCGTGAATCCGCTGGCCGACCTGGGCGACAAGGTCAACAAGCTGACGCAGGAACTCGGCATGAAGGCCTTCGGCAACCCCGATGAAGTTGGCGCTGCCGCGGTGGACTACCTGCGCGTGGTCGGCCACATGACCTTCGCCTATTTCTTCGCCCAGGCCGCCAAGATCGCGCTGGCCAAGAAGGATTCCGGCGACCCGTTCTACACCGCCAAGCTGGCCACGGCGCGCTTCTACTTCGCCAAGCTGCTGCCCGAGACGGCCAGCCTGATCCGCACCTGCCGCGCGGGCCTGGCGCCGCTGATGGAAATGGAAGAAGCGCTGTTCTGAGCACCTCTCGATTCGCTGCCCGACAACTGGACGCCCGATGAAATCCCTGTTCGCTGCTGCTCTGCTGTTGCCCGCTCTTGCCTTTGCGCAAAACACCCCCGTGGGCCTGTGGAAGACCATCGACGACGACGGCAAAACCGCGAAGTCGCTGGTCCGCATCAGCGAACAGGGGGGCACCCTGGTTGGCAACATCGACAGGCTGCTGGACCCCAAGGACCCGGCCGACGCCCGCTGCGACAAGTGCAGCGACGACCGCAAGGACAGGCCCGTCGTGGGCCTGCAGATCATCCGCGGCGTGAAGTCCGAGGGTGACGGCACCTGGGGTGGTGGCGAAGTGCTGGACCCGAATAACGGCAAGACCTACCGTACGCGCTTGAAGCCCGTCGACGGAGGCAAGAAACTGGAGATGCGCGGCTACATCGGCCCCTTCTACCGCACGCAGACGTGGATTCGCGTCGAGTGACCGATCTCTCAAGAAATACCCAGGAGTACACCCCCATGAGTCGTTTCCAAGTCCGCAAGGTCGCCGTGCTCGGCGCCGGCGTGATGGGCGCACAGATCGCCGCCCACCTCGTCAACTGCAAGGTGCCGGTCGTGCTGTTCGACCTGCCCGCCAAGGACGGTGCCAAGAACGGCATCGTCACCAAGGCCGTCGACGGCCTGAAGAAGCTCAAGCCCGCGCCGCTGGGCGACAGCGCCGAGGCACCGCTGATCCAGCAGGCCAACTACGAAGAGCACCTCGACGTGCTGAAGGGCTGCGACCTCATCATCGAGGCCATCGCCGAGCGCATGGACTGGAAGCTCGACCTGTACACCAAGATCGCGCCCTTCGTGGCACCCCACGCCATCGTCGCGTCCAACACCTCGGGCCTGAGCATCACCAAGCTGTCCGAAGTGCTGCCCGAAGAGATCAAGCCGCGCTTCTGCGGTATCCACTTCTTCAACCCGCCGCGCTACATGGCGCTGGTCGAGCTGATCAACACGCCGACCACGCAGCCTGAAATCCTCGACCAGCTCGAAGCCTTCGTGACGACGTCGCTGGGCAAGAGCGTCGTGCGCGCCCACGACACGCCCAACTTCGTCGCCAACCGCGTCGGCATCGCCGGCATGATGGCCACGATGATCGAGGCCGAGAAGTTCGGCCTGTCGGTCGACGTCGTCGACGACCTGACCGGCAAGAAGCTGGGCCGCGCGTCGTCGGGTACCTTCCGCACCGCAGACGTTGTCGGCCTCGACACCATGGCCCACGTCGTCAAGACGATGCAGGACAACCTGAAGGACGACCCGTTCTACTCGACCTACGCCACGCCCAAGGTGCTGGCCGGCCTGATCGAGAAGGGCGCGCTGGGCCAGAAGACCGGCGCCGGCTTCTACAAGAAGGTCGGCAAGGACATCCAGCGCCTGGACTTCGCCACGGGCGAGTACGTTCCCGGCGGCAAGAAGGCCGACGAGATCGTCGCCCGCATGCTGAAAAAGCAGCCGGCCGACCGCCTCAAGCTGCTGCGCGAATCCACCAACCCGCAGGCTCAGTTCCTGTGGGCCATCCTGCGCGACAGCTTCCACTACGCCGCCGTGCACCTTGACACCGTGGCCGACACCGCGCGCGAGATCGACTTCGCGATGCGCTGGGGCTTCGGCAGCCAGCAAGGTCCGTTCGAGCTGTGGCAGGCCGCCGGCTGGAAGCAGGTTGCCGAATGGATCTCCGCCGACATCGCCGACGGCAAGACGCTGTCCAGCGCGCCGCTGCCGGCCTGGGTCACCGAAGGTCCGGTTGCCGAAGCCGGTGGCGTGCACACGCCGCAAGGCTCGTGGAGCGCCGCCGAGGGCAAGTTCAAGCCGCGCAGCGAGCTGCCGGTCTACGCCCGCCAGGCCTTCCGCGAATCGCTGCTGGGCACCGGCGCCGCCGACCCGCTGAAGTCGGGCACCGAGCTGTTCAAGAACGACGAAGTGCGCGTCTGGACGCTGGACGGCAAGGTCGTCATCGCCTCCATCACCGCCAAGCTGCACCTGATCAGTCCGGCCGTCACCGAGGGCCTGTTGAAGGCCGTCGAGATCGCCGAAGCGGATTACCAGGGCATGGTGATCTGGAGCCCGGACGACGTGTTCTCTGCCGGTGCCAACCTCGAGAGCCTGATGCCCGTCTTCATGAAGATGGGCAGCAAGGGCATCGCGCCGGAAGAGAAGAAGCTGCAGGACATGATGCTGCGCCTGCGCTACGCCACCGTGCCGGTCGTCGCCGCGATGCGCGGCCTGGCGCTGGGCGGTGGTGCCGAGCTGGCCGTGCATTGCGCGCGCCGTGTCGCGCACGTAGAGAGCTATGTGGGCCTGGTCGAAGTCGGCGTGGGCCTGGTGCCCGGCGGCGGCGGCCTGACCTACATCGCCCGCCGCGCTGCCGAGATGGCCGCCGCCGGCAATGCCGGTGCGGACATCCTGAGCTTCCTGAAGGACGGCTTCCTGACCGCGGCCACGGCCAAGGTCGCGACGTCGGCCCATGAGGCCAAGAAGAACGGCTTCCTGCTTGAGTCCGACATCATCGTGCCCCACAAGGACGAGTTGCTGCACGTGGCCACCGCCACCGCCATCGGCATGTCCGAGGCCGGCTACCGCCCGCCGCACAAGGCGCTGTTCCCGGTCGCGGGCCGCAGCGGTATCGCGACGATCAAGGGCCAGGTCGCCAACATGCGCGACGGCGGCTTCGTCAGCGCGCACGACTACCACCTGGCCGCGGCGATCGCCGACGTGGTCTGCGGTGGCGAGGT
This sequence comes from Pelomonas candidula, assembly GCF_043555985.1. NCBI lineage: Bacteria > Pseudomonadati > Pseudomonadota > Betaproteobacteria > Burkholderiales > Sphaerotilaceae > Roseateles > Pelomonas candidula. Next base: position 108,916 of record NZ_JBIGIC010000010.1, read on the forward strand.
CGAGGCTGGCTCCCTGGTGACGGAGGAGTACCTGATGGCGCTGGAGCGCAAGCACTTCTGCTCGCTGCTGGACAACCCCAAGACGCAAGAGCGCATCATGGGCATGCTGCAAACCGGCAAGCCCGTCCGCAACTGAAGGTCCATCGTCGTGAACCGGCTTCAACGCACGCTCGCCAAGCTGGACGGTCTGCCCGGCCCGCTGCGGGGCGCCGCGCGCAACTTCGCGCTGCGCCGTGCGGTGCCCTTCACCGGCACGGCGTCGCTGGATTTCGTTGCGCTCACGCCCGAGCGCAGCGAGATCCATGTGGCCAACCGTCGCCCCGTGCAGAACCACATCAAGGGCGTGCACGCGGCCGCCATGTCGCTGCTGGCCGAAACGGCCACCGGCATGGTGGTGGGCATGAACGTGCGCGACGACTGCCTGCCGCTGTGCAAGTCGCTGCAGGTGAACTTCCGCAAGCGCGCCACCGGCGGCCTCGTCGCCCGCGCGCATCTGACCGAGGCCCAGCGCGCCAGCATGGCGAGCGAGACCAAGGGCGAAGTGCGCGTCGCCGTCACCGTGACCGACGAAGCCGGTATCGAGCCGATCGAGTGTGAATTTGTCTGGGCCTGGGTGCCCAAAGAGAAGCCCCAGGCTTGAAAGGAAAAGTCATGAGCAAGCAAGTCCAAGACGCCTACATCGTCTCCGCCACCCGTCTGCCCATCGGCAAGAGCGGCCGCGGCTACTTCAAGAACACGCGCCCCGACGAGATGCTCGTCAAGGTCATGCAGGCCGTGCTGGCGCAGGCGCCGGGCCTGGACCCGGCCGCGATTGAAGACGCCATCGTCGGCTGCTCCTTCCCCGAAGGCGAGCAGGGCATGAACATCGCCCGCGTGGCCTCGGTGCTGGCCGGCCTGGGCCCCACCATCGGCGGCGTGACGATCAACCGCTACTGCGCGTCCGGCATCACCGCCGTGCAGATGGCCGCGGACCGTATCCGCGTCGGCGAGGCCGACGTGATGTTCGCCGGCGGCGTGGAGTCCATGTCGATGATCCCGATGGGCGGCAACAAGCCCAGCCTGTCGCCGCTGATCTTCGAGAAGGACGAGAACATCGGCATCGCCTATGGCATGGGCCTGACGGCCGAGAAGGTCGCCGCGCAGTGGAAGATCAGCCGCGAAGCGCAGGACGCGTTCTCGGTGGAATCTCACCGCCGCGCCGTGGCCGCCATGCAGGCCGGCCACTTCGACGCCGAGATGACGCCGTTCGATGTCATCGAGCGCACGCCCAACCTGGCCGATGGCACGGTCAACACCAAGACCCGCACCGTCAAGCTCGACGAAGGCGCCCGTCCTGACACGTCGCTCGAGGGCCTGGCCAAGCTCAAGCCCGTGTTCGCCGCCAAGGGCAGCGTGACCGCCGGCAACAGCTCGCAGACCTCCGACGGCTCGGGCGGCCTGCTGATCGTCAGCGAAGCCGCGCTGAAGCGCTTCAACCTGACGCCGCTGGCCCGCTTCGTGTCGTTCGCCGTGCGCGGCGTGCCGCCGGAGATCATGGGCATCGGCCCGATCGAAGCCATCCCCGTCGCACTGAAGGCCGCCGGCATCACCGCCAAGGACCTGGACTGGGTCGAGCTGAACGAAGCCTTCGCCGCGCAATCGCTGGCCGTGCTGAACGACCTCGACAGCAAGGGCATCGAGCTGGACCGAGCCAAGGTCAACCCCAACGGCGGCGCCATCGCGCTGGGCCACCCGCTGGGCGCCACCGGCGCCATCCGCGCAGCCTCGGTCATCCACGGCCTGCGCCGCACCGGCGGCAAGTACGGCATGGTGACGATGTGCGTCGGCGCCGGCCAGGGCGCCGCTGGCATCTTCGAGAGGCTGTAAGCCATGGACCGCCGCCGCGCGCTCAAGACCACGACGGTGTTGCTGGCGGCGGCACCGCTCGCCGGCTGCACCGGCGAGCTGAAGACCTTCATGAGCTGGAAGCAGGCCCAGCAGGCTGTGCTGGACTTGCTGTTCACGCCCAAGGTCGTGCAGGACAACCCCTGGAACCTCAGCCAGGTGTTGCAGCATCTGGCCCAGAGCATCGAGTTCTCGATGCAGGGATTTCCGGTGTTGAAGGGCGCCTGGTTCCGCTCGACCCTTGGCTCGGCGGCGTTCAGTGTCTTCAACGCCCGCGGCGCGATGAGCCACAGTCTGGATGAGCCCATTCCGGGCGCGCCGGCGCTTGACCCGTCGCAGGCGCTGAAGACGGCCGTGAACCGTTTGCTCGCGGCGATGGACGCCTTCACCCAGTTCAACGGTACGCTGCGGCCTCATTTCGCCTACGGCGAGCTGACCAAGCCGCAGTACGAGCGAGCCCATCTGATGCATCTGGCAAACCACTGGACCCAGTTCCACGCCAGGACTGCAGTGGCGTGAGCCCTCGCCCAGCCAGGCCCCGCTGAACGCCGGCCTGCCCGGCCCGCGACAATGCAACTGATCCCCGACAGGAGTCAGACATGACCATCAAGAGCTACACCGTCAACGGCGTCGCGACCATCGAGATCGCCCGCCCCGAGAAAAAGAATGCGATCACGCAGGCCATGTACCAGAACATGGCCGATGCGCTGCGCGCCGCCGATGCAGACAAGGCGGTGCGCGCCGTGCTGATCACCGGCCAGCCCGGCATCTTCACGTCGGGCAACGACCTCGAAGACTTCATGGCCGGCCCCGTGCGTGGCGAGGACGCACCGACCTTCCAGTTCATGCACGCGCTGGTGGACTGCGGCAAGCCCGTCGTCGCCGCCGTGACCGGTGCGGCCATCGGCATCGGCACGACGATGCTGCTGCACTGCGACCTGGTGTTCGTCGCCGATGAGGCCCGTCTCGCGATGCCTTTCGTGGGCCTGGGCCTGGTGCCCGAGTTCGCGTCCAGCGTCGTCGTGCCCCAGTTGATGGGCAACCGCCGCGCAGCCGAGAAGCTGCTGCTGGGCGACCCCTTCACCGGCGAGCAGGCGGTCGAGTGCGGCATCGCCAACCGCGTGCTGCCGTGCAGCGAGGTGCTGAACCACGCCCGCCGTGTGGCCGAGCGCTTCAACCACCTGGCGCCGGGCGCTGTGCGGGACAGCAAGAAGCTGATCCGCGAGCCTCAGCGCGAGGCCGTCAAGGCGGCCATCACGCGCGAGGCGCAAATCTTCGGCGCCCGCCTGCGCAGCCCGGAGGCCATGGAGGCCTTCCAGGCGTTCTTCCAGAAGCGGGCGCCGGATTTCTCCAAGTTCGACTAACGCCGCACCAGCCCGACCAGCAGGCCGAGGACGGCCAGGACGAGGAAACCGTAGAACAGCAGCTGGGCGAAGCCCGCTGCGCTCGCGGCGATGCCCGTGAAGCCGAACACGGCGGCGATCAGGGCGATGACGAAGAAGATGATGGCGTAACGCAGCATGGCGGACTCCTCTCGGTTGACGCCTCGACGGCGCACGCTCGCAGCCTACGGTCCCGCCCGTCGCCGCCATGCCGGACGGCGCGGCGGCCTGCCGTCGGACGCTGCTGACGCCGCGGCCTCGAAATGACCCACGCCCGATGCGCCTGACGCTTGCCAAACTGTTGCTGGGCCCGCTGCTGATCCTTCAGGGCCGCCATGTGCGTGCGACGGCGCTGCGCCTGCCCGAGGCCGCCGGCGAGCGCTCGCGGGATGGGGGCGTGCTGCGGCTGCTCATCGTCGGCGACTCGTCGGCCGCCGGCGTCGGCGCGGCACATCAGGACGAAGCGCTGGCCGGCTGCCTGGCCCGCGCGCTGGCAACGCGGCTGGGCGATCCGGTGGGCTGGCAGCTCATCGCCACCAGCGGCCATCGCAGCAACCAGGCGCTGGCGGCACTGCAGGCGGCGGATGTGGGCGCGGCGGACGTGCTGATCACGTCGCTGGGTGTCAACGACGTCGTCGACCAGGTGCCGCCGCAGGAGGCGCTGGCGGCGCTGGACGCCATCGACGCGCATGCGCGCGAACATGCCGGCGTACGGCTGAGCGTGCACTGCGCCGCACCCCCGATGCAGAGCTTCCCGCTGCTGCCGCAGCCGCTGCGCTGGTTCTTCGGCCGGCAGGCGGCGCGCTTCAACGCGGCGCTGGCGGCGCAGACGCGGGGGCAGGCCTTGCGCCGCGTCGTGCACCTGCCCGAGGCCATGCAGCGCAATGCGGCAGCGCTGATGGCGGCTGACGGCTTCCACCCCGGGCCGCGCGGCTACGCGCTGTGGGCCGAGGCGCTCGCCGACCAGATCGTGGCGGCCTTACCGCAGGTTGCGAACCGCTCAACAACTTGAGTGCCACGGCGGCGAGCCGCTTCCTAGACTGATCCGGCCGCAATCATGCGGCAGCACCGGCCGCAGCAGTCAGCAGTAGATGGCCGGGCACCAACGGAGACAAACATGCGGATCGACTTTCTCCGCCGGCATCTGAGCCGGCTGGGTGCGCTAGCCTGCGCACTCTTCTTCATGACCCTGGGCTCGCCCGCGTTGGCGGCCTTCAGCCTGACCACCGTCTACGACAGCGGCAGCTCGTCCAAGGTGCAGTACCAGGTGGACACCGGCGGCGGCCTGGTATTCAAGGTCATGGCCTACGACAACGGCTCCAGCACGCAGTCCAAGGGCGACCTCTCCAGCATCCTCTACAACGGCGTGCAGTACGCCGACGCCAGCCGCGGCTCGCAGCTGAACTCGGGCTTCGACTACCTCTACAGCAACGTCTCGGCCGTCGACGTGCAGGCCCAGATGATCAGCAGCACCGGCGTCGCCACGTCCGCATCCACGTCGGACGGCGGCGTCGTCAGCGGCGGGGCGTACATCAAGATCACGGTGACCGTCTACAGCAGCAGCGGCAACGTGCTCAGGCACTACTACATGGCCAAGAGCGGGGAGCCGCGCATCTACATGGGCACCTACTTCATGGAGGAGCCCGATACGCTGAACCTCGTGCGCTTCATCGTGCGCGTGCCCATCGGCGTGCTGTCGCAGGGCGGGCCGGCCGGCACGCCGGGCGGCGCGGACAGCAGCGGCAACTGGCCGCAGGACCTGCGCAGCACCGACACGACCGTCGAGTCCAGCGACGTGTTCGGCATCTCCAGCACTGGCCAGACGCGCTCCAAGCACTACTCCAACATGCGACTGAAGGACTGGCAGTACTTCGGCGGCCGCAACAGCGCCGGTACCGTGGGCCTGTGGTTCTACCGTGACAACAACGAGGGCAACTCCGGCGGCCCGTTCTACCGCAGCCTGCTCAACCAGATCACGTCCACGAACAACGAGCTGACCTACATCGTCAACTACGGCGAAGGACAGACCGAGGCCTTCCGCTTCGGTGTGCTCAACAGCTACACGCTGATGTTCACGAGCGGCGGCGCGCCGTCGGCGCCCGACACGAGCTGGTTCTCGCTGATGGCGCTGGACGGCTACGTGGCGCCCGCCGGCCGCGGCGCCGTGGCCGGCGTGGGCCTGGCCGGCACCGACGCCAACTTCACCTACACGGTGGGCTTCTCCAACGCCACGGCGCAGTACTGGACCACCGCCAACCTGGCCAGCAACGGCTACTTCAAGGCCACCGGCATGCGGCCCGGCACCTACACGCTGACCGTCTACAAGAACGAACTGGAGGTCTACACCGGCAGCGTGACCGTGACGGCCGGCGGCACGACGGCGCTGAACACGCTGACGCTCAACGACCCGTCCAGCACCGCGGCGCTGTGGCGCATTGGCAACTGGGACGGCTCGCCGGCGGAGTTCCTGAACGGTGGCCGGCTGACGACCATGCACCCGACCGACAGCCGCATGAGCAGCTGGGTGCCGTCCACCTTCGTCGTCGGCACGTCGACGGCCGCGGCGGGCTTCCCGGCCTACCAGTGGAAGGACGTCAACAACGCCCGCGTCATCACGTTCACGCTCACCAGCGCCCAGGTGCAGAACCTGACGCTGCGCCTGGGCACGACGGCCGAATTCAGCGCCGCACGCCCGCAGATCACCGTCAACAGCTGGAGCTCGGCCATCCCGACGGCACCCGCCAAGGGCTCGCGCAACCTGACCGTCGGCACCTACCGCGGCGTGAACCGGCTTTACAGCTACGCCATTCCGGCGTCGGCGCTGGTGGCTGGCACCAACACGGTGACGATCAACGTCGTCAGCGGCACGTCGGGCACGGCTTACCTGAGCCCGGGCTTCTCCTACGACGCGGTCGATCTGATCGTGACACCTTGAGCTGAAGCTCGCGACCGATCAGGTCGTGATCGGCCGCGGCTTGCCCTCGCGGTCGATGGCCACGTAGGTCAGGTTGGCTTCGGTCACCTTGACCACGTGCAGGTTCTCCGGGTTGCGCTCGGCGAACACCTCCACGTGCACCGTGACCGACGTGCGGCCCACGCGCGTCACGGTGGCGTAGAAGCTCAACAGGTCACCGACGGAGACCGGCTGCTTGAAGATGAACTCGTTGACGGCCACCGTCGTGATGCGGCCGCGCGAGAGGCGCGCTGGCAGGATGGAGCCGGCGATGTCCACCTGCGCCATGATCCAGCCGCCGAACACGTCGCCGTTGGCGTTCGAGTCGGCGGGCATGGGCATCACGCGCAGCACGAGCTCGCGGTCGCCGGCCTTGTGCGGGGCGGGGCTTGATTCCTGGGACATGGTGTTCACTTGGGACAATCGGACTGCCGCCATTTTCGGCCCTGACCGCTCCCATGAGATCCACGCCGCGCGCCATCGACCTGCCTTCAACGCCCAATGCTGCCGTTCCCGCCGTCCGCGGTGACTGGGGCACCGTCGGTCGCCTGCTGCCCTATCTGTGGCGCTACCGCTGGCGCGTCGGCCTGGCGCTGGCCTTCATGGTGGGCGCCAAGCTCAGCAACGTGGGCGTGCCCATCCTGCTCAAGCACCTCATCGACAGCCTGGACCTGAAGCCGGGCTCGCCGCAGACGCTGCTCGTCGTGCCGCTGGGCCTGCTGCTGGCCTACGGCGCGCTGCGGCTGTCGACCTCGCTGTTCACCGAGCTGCGCGAGCTGATCTTCGCCAAGGCCACCGAGGGTACGTCGCGCAGCATCTCGCTGCAGGTGTTCCGTCACCTGCACGACCTGTCCCTGCGCTTCCACCTCGAGCGCCAGACCGGCGGCATGACGCGCGACATCGAGCGTGGCACGCGCGCCGTGCATTCGCTGATCAGCTACTCGCTCTACAGCATCGTGCCGACGCTGATCGAGGTCGTGCTCGTGCTGACGCTGCTGGGCGTGAAGTTCGATGTCTGGTTCGCCGGCATCACCGTCGCGGCGCTGGTGGTCTACGTGACCTTCACCGTCGTCGTCACCAACTGGCGCACGCAGTTCCGCAAAACGCTCAACGAGCTGGACTCGGTCGCGCACAGCAAGGCCATCGACTCGCTGCTGAACTACGAGACGGTCAAGTACTTCAACAACGAGGATTTCGAGTCGCGCCGCTACGACGAGAGCCTGGAGAAGCTGCGCCGCGCGCAGCTCAAGAGCCAGACGACGCTGTCGATGCTGAACACCGGCCAGCAGCTCATCATCGCCACGGCGCTGGTGCTGATGCTGTGGCGGGCCACGCAGGGCGTCGTTGCCGGCCACATGAGCCTGGGTGACCTGGTGATGGTCAACGCCTTCATGATCCAGCTCTACATCCCGCTGAACTTCCTCGGCGTCATCTACCGCGAGATCAAGCAGGCGCTGACCGACATCGAGAAGATGTTCCTGCTGCTGGACCGCGAGCGCGAGGTGGCCGACGTGCCCGGCGCCACCGACCTGCAGGTGAAGGGCGCCAGTGTCGTGTTCGACGACGTGCGCTTCGCCTACGACCCGGCCCGGCCCATCCTGCACGGCGTCAGCTTCGAGATCCCGGCGGGGAAGAAGGTCGCGGTGGTGGGCCCCAGCGGCTCGGGCAAGAGCACGCTGGCGCGGCTGCTCTACCGCTTCTACGACGTCGACGGCGGCGTGATTCGCATCGACGGCCAGGACATCCGCGCGGTCACGCAGTCCAGCCTGCGCAAGTCCATCGGCATCGTGCCGCAGGACACGGTGCTGTTCAACGACACGGTGGCCTACAACATCGCCTACGGCCGGCCCGGCGCGGCCAAGGACGAGGTGGAGGCCGCGGCCCGCGCCGCCCACATCCACGGCTTCATCGCCGCCACGCCGCTGGGCTACGACACGATGGTCGGCGAGCGCGGGCTCAAGCTGTCGGGTGGCGAGAAGCAGCGCGTGGCTATCGCCCGCACGCTGCTGAAGAACCCGCCCGTCCTCATCTTCGACGAGGCCACGTCGGCGCTGGACTCCACCAACGAGCGCGCCATCCAGGCGGAGCTGGAGTCGGTAGGCCAGAACAAGACCGTGCTGGTCATCGCGCACCGGCTGTCGACGGTCGTGGACGCCCACGAGATCCTCGTGCTGGAGCAGGGCCGCATCATCGAACGCGGCCGGCATGACGCGCTGCTGGCCCGTGGTGGCCGCTACGCGGAGATGTGGCGCTTGCAGCAGTCCGGCGGCGACTGAGCGCAGCCGGCGGCCGCTTCAGTGCGGCTTCTTGGGCTTCTCGAAGCTCTTGGGGCGGTAGACGTTGCCATCCCACTCGCCCTCAACACGGCCATGCTGCGCCGACTCGCGGGCGCGGCGGATGACGCGGTCGGCCTCCAGCGCGGCGGCACGGGTCTGGCGCTGGCGGCGGCGCCAGCCGACGGCACGGTCGAGCTGCGCCTGCAGCCAGCCGCCCAGGCGGGCCAACTGCGCGTCCACCCGGCTTCGCAAGCGCCAGGGCAGGGCCATGTGCACGGCCAGCAAGACGCAGATGGCGAGGCCCAGGACGGCGAGCGCGGTGTGAAGCATGGGTCGAGTTTGAACCAAAGCCGCGCCGTCAACCACCTGCGATGAGGGGATAAAGACCGCTTCTCACGATTTCTGGCGAATCGCCCACAGTGCCAGCATGGCGTCAGGAATTGCGCGGCTGGCTTCGTCGCGGGCCTCGGCACCGGCGTCGGCCAGCGGACCGTCCTCGGTGCCCAGCGCGGCGATGGGCGCCAGCAGCGGGGCCGTCTCACCGCCGTCGAACCAGGGCTTCCAGGCCTCGGGTGCCAGGTCCACGGCGATCAGGAAGCCGGCGGCCCAGTCCTCGGCGTCGGCGTACTCGGGGGCCTCGTCCTCGTCGTCCGTCTCGCTCTCGCCGTCGGCGAAGCTGAAGATGGGCTCCCAGGCCTTGGGGTGCTGCGTCCAGGCCGTGGCGATGGATTGCAAGTGGCGCAGCACCAGCATGACGACCTTCTTGCGCTGCTTGCCGCTGACGAAGGGCGCCGGCTCGGGCTCGCCGTCACCGCCCCAGACGACGGGCAGCCAGGCGTCGCCGGGCAGGTGGGACAGCGGGCGGCCTGGCGTCAGCAGCAGGCCGGCGAGGTAGCCGTCCAGCGCCTCGATGTTCAGCGCGCCGTCGCTCGGCAGCACGGAAAGCAGCTCATCGAGGTCGTTCAGCTCGTCGTCGGACAGCGGGCGGTTGTCGGAGGCGGGGTTGTATTGGGGGTATTGCATGGCGTGGACTCGTGGGCTCAGCCGTGGCGGCCATGGCGGCTCTTGGGTTTCTTGCTGTCGAATTCGGCGATCTGCGCCTTCAGCAGGGCCATCAGCACGCGGGCGTTTTGCTCTGTCATCACCAGCATGCTGCTGGGCTCGATGCCGTCGATGGGCGTGCGGTTCGACACGAGCGCATCGACCTTGAACTGAATCTGGCCGGCCAGGTTGTTGCTGGCGGCCTTGAATTTCTGGATTTCGATCTGGTGGGTCTTCATGGAGACTGCCGGGCGCATGAGGCGCCGGCAGGCCGCCATCTTGCCATTCCGGGCGGCGCGACTTAATGTGGCGCATGGCCCGGCCCGCTCGACTCGAGATTGCCGGCGCGGTCTACCTGATCAGCGCCCACTGCCCGCCCGAGAGCAGCCGGCCCGCCTTTGCCGACGAACTGGACCGCGCCGAGATGCTCGCGCTGCTGGCCCAGGCGTTGCACCGCTTCGACGCCATCGCGCTGGCCTACGCACTGCTGCCCCAGCACTACGATCTGCTGTTGTTCACGCGCCGCGCCAATCTGTCTGCGCTGATGCGCCACGTCAACGGCGTCTACACCCAGCACCGCCAGCGCCGTGATGGCTTCGGTGGGCCGCTGTTCCAGGGGCGCTTCCACGCCGTGCTGGTGGACCGCGAGCGCCACCTGCTGGATGCCTGCCGCCACGTGGACCTCGGCCCCGTGCGCGAGGGCGTGGCGCGCGGCGCCGCCGGCTGGGCGGGCTCCAGCTTCCGCGCGCTGGCGGGGCTGGAGGCTGCACCGGAGTGGCTGGACGTCGATGGGCTGCACAGCTTCCTGCTCGACCGCCCGGCCGTGACGGCCGCCCAGCACCGCCTGGCTGGGGATCGCTACGCCCGCCTCGTCGCCTCCGAGCCGGGGCTGCAGCTCTTCCCGGGCCGGCTGCGCGAGCAGATCTTCCTGGGCGATGCCGACTTCGCCCGGCGCATGCGTGCCGCCGCCGTCGCGCCGCGGCGCGTGGCGCGCACGAGCTGGGCCGAGTGGCTCAAGCGCGCCAGCGGCATCCGCGAGCAGGCGCTGTGGCTGGCCCACACCGAGGGCGGCGTCGCGATGACCGACCTGGCCGGGCAACTGGGCCTGTCGGTGTCGCGCATCAGCCGGCTGATCTCCGCGGCGGAACGCGCGGTCTGAAGCCGCCCGATGCCGGTCCCTTGAGCCCGATCAACCCGGCGTCGTCGTCGGCGTCGTTCAATGGCTCCCGGTTTGGACGGGAGGGACATGGTTGCCAAGCAATGGATCGTGACCGGGGGCGTGGCGCTCGTGCTGGTCGGCGCTGCGGGCTGGGGGCTGTGGCACGGCACGTCTGCCGCCGCCTACACGGTGAAGCGCGCGGAGTTCGTGCAGACCATCGTCGCCAGCGGCCATGTCGAGACACCGCACCGCATCGACCTCGGCGCCCAGCTCACGGCCAATGTCACCGCCGTGCCGGTGGCCGAGGGCCAGCGCGTAGAGCGTGGCCAACTGCTGATCGAGCTGGACGGCCGCGAACTGCAGGCCGCCGTGCGCGCGGCCGAGGCGCAGCGGGCCCAGGCCGAGGCAAAGCTGCGCCAGCTTGTCGAGGTGCAAGGGCCGGTGGCCCTGCTGGCCGTGCGCCAGGCCCAGGTCAACCTGGACAACGCGCGCGCCCAGTACCAGCGCCAGAGCGACCTGTTCCGCCAGGGCTTCATCGGCCAGGCGGCGCTGGACGACGCCGCCAAGGCGCGCGACCTGGCCGAGGCGCAGTGGAGCGGGGCCGTCAAGCAGGCCCAGAGCGAGCAGCCTCGTGGCAGCGATTTCGCGCTGGCCCAGGCCAATCTCGAGGCCGCACGCACGGCGCTGGACGCCGCCCGCGTGCGCGAGAGCTACAGCCGCATCACCGCGCCGGCCGCGGGCGTGCTGATCGCCCGCGCGGTCGAACCCGGCGAGCAGGTGGCGCCCGGGCGCACGCTGATGACGCTGTCGCCCGAGGGGCTGACGCAATTGGTCGTACAAGTGGACGAGAAGAACCTGCGCCACCTGGTGCTGGGGCAGCCGGCCAGCGCCAGCGCCGAGGCCTACCCCGAGCGCCGCTTCGACGCGCGGCTGGCCTACGTCAACCCAGGCATCAACGCCCAGACCGGTGCCGTCACGACCAAGCTGGACGTGCCGCAGCCGCCGCCCGAGCTGCGGCAGGACATGACGGTCTCCGTCAACATCGAGGTGGCGCGGCGCCCGCAGGCCGTGCTGGCGCCCAGCGACGCCGTGCACGACCCGGGCAGCCCCCGGCCCTGGGTGCTGCGCGTCGAGAGCAAGCGGGCCCGGCGCGTGGACATCCAGGTGGGCGCCAGCTCGGGGGGCTGGACCGAGGTGACGGCCGGCCTGCAGCCCGGCGACAGGCTGCTGCCCGCGAGCATCACGCTGCGCGATGGTGCGCGCGTGCGCCTGCGCGACGCGGCGCCCTGACGGCAGGCGGCGCATGCAGTCCTGGCAGCCTTTCGAGTGGATCGTCGCGCTGCGCTTCCTGCGCGAGGGGCGCATGCAGACGGCTTTCATCATCGGCGGTGTGGCCATCGGCGTGGCCGTCATCGTCTTCATGTCCGAGCTGCTGCTGGGCTTGCAGGGCAACTTCATCCGCCGCGTGCTGACGGGCCAAGCTCACATCCAGCTGCTGCCGCCCAAGGAGGCGGCCCGCCAGCTGCCGGCCGCGCCGGGCGAGCAGGCCGGCGCCACCGTGCAGGCGCCGCTGCAGCGCGTGCGCTCCATCGACCAGTGGCCCGCCGTGCAGGCCCAGCTCCAGGCCATGCCGGAGGTGATGATCGTGACGCCCGTCGTCAGCGGCTCGGCGCTGCTCGCGCGCGGCGCGGCCAGCCGCTCGATCTCGGTGGTGGGCGTCGACGCGCGCGACTACTTCCGCATCGTGCCGCTGCCCGACAAGATCACGCAGGGCGAGGCGCGCCTGGGGCCCAACGACCTGCTGATCGGTGTGGACCTGGCCAGCGACCTCGGCGTCGGCGTGGGCGACAAGCTGGCCCTCACGGCGCCGTCGGGCGCACAGACCACGCTCAACGTCGCTGGCCTTTTCGACCTCGGCAACCGCGGCGCCAACCAGCGCACCACCTTCGCGCCGCTGCACACCGCGCAGAGCCTGATGGGCCTGCCCGGCGGCGCCACCAGCCTGGAGGTGACGGTGACCGACGTCTGGGGCGCCGAGGGCGTCGCCCAGCGCATCACGGCCGTCACCGGCGTCGAGGCGGACAGCTGGATTCGCAACAACGCGCAGTTCTTCTCGTCCATCAACGCGCAGAGCACGGCCAACACGTCGATCCGCTTCTTCGTCGGCCTGTCGGTGGCCTTCGGCATCGCCAGCGTGCTGGTCGTGTCCGTCGTGCAGCGCTCGCGCGAGATCGGCATCCTGCGGGCGATGGGCGTCACGCGCGGCCGCGTGCTGCGCGTCTTCCTGATCCAGGGCGCGCTGCTGGGCTTTGGCGGCGCGCTGCTCGGCTGCGCGCTGGGCGCGGCCGCGCTGCTGCTGTGGACGCGCATCGAGCGCAACCCCGACGGCACGCCGCTGTGGCTGCTGGAGCTGCATCCGACGCTCTTCGTCGTGGCCGTGGCGCTGGCGGCGCTGACCGGCCTCATGGCCGCCTTCGCCCCGGCGCTGCGGGCCGCGCGGCTGGACCCCGTCGTGGCGATCCGCGGATGAGCACGACGCCGCCCACCGTCCAGCTCGTCGGCGTGAGGAAGGCCTTCAACGTCGGCACGCCCATCGAGACCGAGGTGCTGCACGGCATCGACCTGACGCTGCAGCCGGGCGAGTTCTGCGCCGTGATGGGGCCGTCCGGGTCGGGCAAGAGCACCTTGCTCAATCTCGTCGGCCTGCTGGACCGGCCCACCGCCGGCCGGCTCCTCATCCAGGGGCAGGACGTCGCCACGCTGGACGACGCCGCGTTGACGCGGCTGCGCGGGCGCAGCATCGGCTTCGTCTTCCAGTACCACCACCTGATCGCGGCCTTCAGCGCGCTGGAGAACGTCATGCTGCCGATGCTGGGCCAGCGCGGCTTTCCGGACCCGGCCATGCAGGCGCGGGCGGCCGAGCTGCTGGCGGCCGTGGGGCTGGCCGAGGTCGCGGGCCGGCCGGCGGACCGACTCTCCGGCGGCCAGCAGCAGCGCGTCGCCGTGGCGCGGGCGCTGGCCATGCAGCCACCGCTGCTGCTGGCCGACGAGCCGACCGGCAACCTCGACACGGTCAGCGCCGAGGCCGTCTTCATGCTGCTGCGCCGCTTCAGTGCCGAGTCGGGCACGGCGGTGCTGTTCGTGACGCACAACCCGGCGCTGGCGCAGCGCTGTGATCGGCTCATCGAGGTGGTGGACGGCCGCATCAAGCCGGGCTGATGCGTGGTGCGCCGCTCGCAGGCGGCGGCGGGCTCAGATCAGTTCGTCGTGGACGCTGTCGCGCACCCGCTCGGGCACGGCCGACTCCGGCAGCTCGACGCTGCTGGGCGCGCCGCCGCCGGCTGGGTGCAGCGTGAGCCGGTAACGAAAGCCGTCGGCCGCGCCGGGGTGGCCGGCGGCGGGGAGCGCGCCGCCGAACAGCGCAGCCAGGTGCTGACGCTCGTCGGCGCTGAGCGCGTGTCCGACCAGGCTGCCCGTGCTGCGGATGCGCGCGCCGGGGCCGCCCATGCCGGCGAAGCCGCCCAGGCGTTCGATGTCGAGGCGGTCTTCAGGCTGCATCGAGGCTCACAGGCCGATCTTCTTCCAGCCCGCGTCCACGGCCGAGGCAACGGCGGGTTGCGCCGCGTACTTCTGCGCGGCGAGCTGGCGGGTGCGGGCGGCGAACTGGGGCATGGTCATGTTGGGGTGAGCGCCGGACGTGGTCAGCGCGGCGTACCAGACCTGGCCGATCTTCTCCCAGCTGTTGCCGCCCAGCGTCTTGCAGGCGGTGCAGAAGGCGAGGTTGGGCGGGCCGCTGCTGTAGTGCGGGTCCATGCCGGGCGTGATCTGCGAGTACAGCGTGGGCTGCGGCGCCAGCGCGGCCTTGTCGTCGGGCTTGGCCATGTTGCGCAGCGCCCTGTAGCCCTTGGCCTTGGCTGTGGGGCCCATGATGTCGGCGCCGATCAGCCAGTCGGCGGCATTCACGTCCTGCTTGGCGCTCCACTGCCGGAACATCGAGCCGAAGCAGTCCGACACGCTCTCGTTGAGGCCACCTGCATCGCCGCTGTAGGCCAGCTGCAGGCTGTGCTGCGTGACGCCGTGGGTCAGCTCGTGGCCGATGACGTCGTCGCCCTTGGTGAAGTCGACGAAGAGCTTGCCGTCGCCGTCGCCGTAGACCATCTGCGTGCCGTTCCACATCGCGTTGTTGTAGCCCTTGCCGAAGTGGATGCTGGACATCATCGTCATGCCGGCGTCGTCGATGGAGTTGCGGTTGAACACCGTCTTGTAGAACTTGGCGACCAGCGTGGTCTCGGCGAAGGTGCGCTTGGCGGTCGCGTCCTTGGAGGCCTTGGCGCCCGGCAGCGGCGTGCCGGGCAGCGTCTGCGTGTTCTTGCAGTCGTAGACCGTGACCTTGGGCGAGGGCGCCAGCTCGACGAGGTGGGCACCAGCCTCGTGGGCCAGCTGCGTCAGCGCGCCGGCCTGGTTGCGCAGTGCGCGCAGGCCGTCGCTGAGGCGGGCGCTGGCACGCGCGGCCTGGCGCAGTTCGGCGCTGAGCTTCTTGTCTCCGGCCAGACGTTCCAGCACGTCCTTGGGCACGATGTGGCAGGTGCAGATCATTCGCATGGCGTCCTCGTCGGAAGGTGAGGCCCTCAGCTTAGGCAAGCCTCCCGCCGACCTCGACCCCACAGTTGTGGACGAGGAGGGCGGCGCATCCTCAAAGCGTTGCCGGGGGCTTGCGCGAAGCTGTCGCCGCGGACCGCCTACGATGCACCCATGCTCAAGTTCTTCGTCCAACGCCCGTGGCTGGGTGCGCTCATCGCGCTGCCGCTGGGCGTGCTGCTGCTGGGTTCCATCGTCGCGGCCATCGTCTGGGTGCAGCTGCCGGCGCTCGACACGCTGACCGACTACCAACCGCACCAGCCGCTGCGCGTGATGAGTGCCGACGGCCAGCTCATCGGCGAGTTCGGTGCCGAGCGGCGCCGCTTCGTGCCGCTGAAGGACATCCCCAAGTCCATGCAGGACTCGCTGCTGGCGCTGGAGGACGCGGATTTCTGGACCCACTCGGGCGTGGATTTCAGCGGCATCGTGCGGGCCTTCTTCCGCAACATCACGCACGGCGGCCCGCTGCATGGCGCCTCGACGATCACGCAGCAGCTCGCGCGTGACACCTACCTGACCAAGGAGCAGCGCTGGACGCGCAAGGTCGTCGAGGCGCTGCTGGCGATCAAGATCGAGCACGCGCTGACCAAGGAGCAGATCCTCGAGATCTACATGAACCAGATCTTCCTCGGCAACCGCGCCTACGGCTTTGCGGCGGCCTCGGAGCGTTACTTTGGCAAGAGCCTGGACAAGCTCAACACGGCCGAGATGGCGCTGCTGATCGGCTTGCCCAAGAACCCCGCGGGCTACAACCCGGCCGTTCACCTGGGCCGCGCCAAGCGCCGCCAGGCCGTCGTGCTGGAGCGGCTGGCGGCGGTGGGCCTCATCACGCCCGAGCAGGCCAAGGCAGCGGGCGAGCAGCCGCTGGAGATCCTGCATCCCAAGCGCCTGGCGGGCGTGGCCGACCACGCCGCCGAGCAGGTGCGCGCCGAGATGGTGCTGCGCTTCGGCGAGGAGGCCTACACGCGCGGCCTGACGGTGACGACGACGCTGTTCTACGCCGAGCAGGCGGCGGCCCAGGACTCGCTGCGCCACGCGCTGTTCGAGCTGGAGCGCCGCCAGCCCTTCCGCGGCCCGGAGGCGACGGTGGACCTGCCTGGCACGGACGACAAGGCCGACGGCCTGGACGAGGCGCTGGACGCCGCCTTTGATGCCCACCCCGACCTCGGCGAGCTGCGCACCGCCGTGCTGCTGGAGCAGGACAAGAACGGTGCCCGGCTGGTGCTGTCCGATGGTGAGCGCATCACGCTCAAGGGCGCCGCGCAGCGCCCGCTGCAGAGCGCCAAGCGCGGCGCCGTCGTTCGGGTGCTGGAGTCCGGCAAGCAATGGACCCTCAGCCAGACGCCGCAGGCCGAAGGCGCCGTCGTCACGCTGGACCCGGCCACGGGCGCCATCCGGGCGATGGTGGGTGGCTTCGACTTCACGCGCAACCAGGTCAACAACGCCACGCAGGCCTACCGCCAGCCGGGCTCGGCCTTCAAGCCCTTCATCTACTCGGCCATCATCGAGCAGGGCGCCTGGGCCGGCACGCAGGTCAGTGACCAGCCCTTCGTGCAGGGCGACTGGGCGCCGCGCAACTACGACGGCCAGTACGAAGACGCGCTGACGCTGCGCGAGGCGCTGGCCCGGTCCAAGAACATGGTGTCCATCCGGCTGGTCCAGGCCATGGGCCCGCAGCGGGTGCGCAACTGGGCCGCACGCTTCGGCCTCGACGACCAGCGCCAGCCGGACAACCTGACGCTGGCGCTGGGCACCGGTTCCGTCACGCCGCTGCAGATGGCGCAGGCCTACGCCGTCTTCGCCGAGGCGGGGCAGCAGCCCACCGGCTGGCTGATCCAGAAGGTGCAGGACGCGCAGGGCGAGGTGCTGTTCCAGGCCGAGCCGCCCAAGCTGCGGCAGGCCATCAGCGCGCGCAACGCCTTCATGACGTCGCAATTGCTCGCTGCCGTCACGCGCGAGGGCAGCGGCGCCCGGGCCAGTGCGCTGCTGGGCCGCTGGGACCTGTACGGCAAGACGGGCACGACCAACGACGCCGTCGACGCGTGGTTCTGCGGCTTCCAGGCCTCGCGCGTCGGCGCCGTGTGGATCGGTTACCCGACGCCGAAGTCGCTGGGCGAACGCGAGAGTGGCGGCGGCCTGGCGCTGCCCGTCTGGGCGGCGACGATGGCCGTCGCGCTCAAGGGCCAGCCCAACACGCTGATCGCACCACCGGACGACGGCCTCGTGAAGGTGGGCGACGACTGGTTCTACAGCGAGTTCGCGGGTGACCTGGCCATCGCGCGCATCGGCATGCCGGCGGCCTCTGCCTCGGCGCCGGAGGCTGCGGCGTCGGAGCCCCAGACACCCTGACCACTCAGGCGGGGCAGGCGTGCGCGACAGGACGCAACGCCGGGTAACAGTTCATTGGGCCGGCGGCGCGGACCTAGAGTTGTTCCTCCTCAACGCCTCTGACCCCCTCGCCATGCCGCGTTCCGCGCTCGTCATCGCTTCCCTTGTCCTGCTGCTGGCCGGCTGTGCCGCGGTGCAGGCGCCGTCCCGCGTGCCGCGCGATGCGCGCATGGCCCAGTCGCCGTCGGTGGCCGGCGTGGCGGAGGAGCGCTTCGGCAAGTCGGCGTGGGGGCGGCAGGGCGAGTTCACGCTGAGCGGCCAGCGCGTGCACTACGAGCGCGGCGCCGACCGGCTGGCGCTGTTCGAGCCCTTGCCGGCCGACCTGCGCACGCCGCTGCGCTTCAATGCCGGCGCGGCGGACAACGCCACCGTCTGCGAAGGCTGGACGCCCGAGCCGAGCGCCAATGCCCGCCTGGTGAGCGCCAGACCCTGGGTGCTGAGCTGCAAATGGGGCAGCGCGCCGGCGGCGATGCTGCAGATCGGCGAGGGCCAGCTGCGCCGCGGCAAGCTCAGCCGCGAGGGCGCGTACCGCCGCGGCGAGCTGACCGTGGGGTTGCGCTCCGTGCACCTGCTGGAAGGTAGTGCGCAGCCGCAGACGGCCGCCGTCGGCTACGAGATGCTGTACCAGGGCACCGTGGTCGGCAGCCTGGACCTCAGCGGCCCGCAGCCGCGGCTGCGCCGACCCGACCCGGCCACGCCGGTCGGCCGCGCCGTCACCGAGGCCGCGCTGGCGCTGGTGCTGGCCTGGGAGCCGAGCTGAGGCTCAGGGCTTTTCAGCGAGCGCCTTGAGGTTGGTCAGGCCGGCCTCGAAGTCCGGCCCGACCATCCTGTCCATGAACAGGCCCATCCAGCGGTTCAGCGGGTTGGCGCCCATGTCGCCGTCCATCGTCCAAGTGACCTGCGTGCCGCCGCCGTTGGCGTCGAGCCGGAACTCGCCGCTGGACGTGGTGCCGAAGTCGGGGAAGAACAACTCGTAGCCCAGCCGCCTGGGCGCGTCGGCGGTCGTGAACGTCATGCGGCCGTCGCCCTGGCTCTTGCTTTTCCAGGCCCACACGGCGCCCGCGCCCGAGGCCGGACCGCTGTACTCGATGGCCATGGCCGGGTCGCGCCGGTTCCAGGCGCTCCAGGCCTTCCAGGCGCGCGGGTCGGCGACGAGGGCGTAGATCTTGTCGGGCGCGGCGTTGATGACGGTCGTCCGCGAGACCGAGAACTTCGGCGACAGCAGCAGCCCGCCGCCGGCGAGCAGGGCCAGCAGCACGACGACGGCGACCAACAGGACTTTCAGCGCTTTCATCGGAGCTCCTTCGGGCGTGATGTGCGCGGGACTGTGGGCGCACGGATGTGGCCACACAATCGGCACAAGTCCTTCCCACAAAGTCATGAAGATCGACGCCAACCTCGCTTCCCTGTACGCCAACCAGGGCTACCTCGTCATCCCCGGCTTCAAGTCCGCCGCCGAGATCGCCGCGCTGCGCGGGCGCGCGCTGCAGATCGTCGACGCCTTCGACCCGGGCGAGCAGCGCCCCGTCTTCACGACCGAGGAGCAGCAGCGCCACGTGGACGACTACTTCCTCGACAGCGGCGATCAGGTGCGCTGCTTCTTCGAGGAGGAGGCTTTCGACGACCAGGGTCGGCTGCGCGTGGCGAAGGAGCTGGCCATCAACAAGATCGGCCACGCGATGCACGACCTGGACCCGGTGTTCCGTGCCTTCTCCACCGGCGACGCGCTGCGCGGCGTGGCCGCAGGGCTGGGCCTGGCGAAGCCGCAGGTCTGGCAGAGCATGTTCATCTTCAAGCAGCCCGGCATCGGTGGCGAGGTGCGCTGGCACCAGGACGCCAGCTTCTTCGAGAGCGACCCGGTCACCGTGACGACCTTCTGGTTCGCGCTGGAAGACGCGACGCTGCAGAACGGCTGCCTGTGGACGGAGCCCGGCGGCCACCGTGGCGCGCGCGGCGTGCTGCGCGAGCGCTTCGTGCGCGAGGGCCGCAAGGCCTGGATGGAGCAGGTCGACGCCACGCCCTGGCCGGCGGCGGACTCGCGGCAGGCCATCCCGCTGGAGGTCGAGGCCGGCTCGCTGGTCGTCTTCCACGGCCTGCTGCCGCACTACTCGGCCGCCAACCGCTCCGAGAAGTCGCGCCATGCCTACACGCTGCACGTGACGGATGCGGGCAGCCGCTACTCGCCGCGCAACTGGCTGCAACGCGCCAGCGTGCCTGGCTTCTAGCCCTCACCGCACTCACAACTGCTCACGCCCCCGTTCCCTTGTCCTACAAAACGAGGGAGCCTGCGCCGGCAAGAGCCTGGCTGGCCCGCACGCAAAGTTGGCTTCACCGCAAACGTCGATCACACGACGACAGGAGGCCAACATGAAATTCCCGAAATCCATGCATGCCGAGGGCTGGGCCAACCACATCGACTCGACGCCGTCGGACAGGTCGGCCACGCGCCGGGTGGGCGTGGCGGCCCTGCGGTCCGGCGCCAGGCCCTTGACCAACGGCACGCACATCAGCGAGTCGCTGGCTTCGCCGCCGGCCGCCGCCGAGGCGCCGCGCGTCGACCCTGGCCCGTCTGCCGCGCGACCCCAGCACCGTGAAGCCACGCTGCCGCCCCAGCGTGACCACAAGCTGGGCTGGATGGTCGCTGCCGGTGCTGGCGCCGCGGTCATCGCGTCCGTCGCCCTCTGGGCGGCGAACCGCCCGATGACCCCGAGTGCGCCGCCCACCCTTGCGACGGGCAGCGTCGAGCCGCCGACCGAGGTGGCAGCCGCCACGCCGGCACCCGAGGCGACACCGACGGCGCCTGCCGAGGAGGCGGGCACGACGGCCGCCGCCGCGCCCCCGCCCGCCGCCGAGCCTGCCCGCCTGGGCCCGCCGGTGACCACGGTGAAACCTGCCGTCGAGCCGCGCCGGCTCGCCCAGGCGGACGCCCCGGCGGCTCGTCCTGATCTGGTCGCGCGAGCTGCACCGGGCAGCGGCGCGCTGGAGCCGCTGCGGCCTTCGCCGGCCCTGCAACCGCCGACGGCCGTGGCCGCCGCGCCGGCCATGCCGCTGGAGAGCGACCGGCCGCTGACGATCCCGCCGGGCAACGCGCCGATCACGCTGCCACCGACCGCCGCAGGCCCGACGGTGAGTCCGGGCACGGCACCGCAGACCCCGCCTTCGGCGTCGCCCAGCACGCCGCCGGTGGCTGCGGCCACGCCTGACACGTCGGCCAGTGCCGCTGCGGCGACGCCGGTGGCCCCGCTGGCCCAGGCACCGCTGCCGTCACCGGAGGACAGCGGCATCACGCTGAAGGTGCGCAGTGCGCTGGCGGCGGACTCGACGCTGGCCGCCGTGCCCATCGTTGTCAGCACGGACCATGGCGTCGTCAGGCTCGAAGGCCAGGCGCCGGACGCACCGACCCGCGAGCGAGCCACCGTCGTCGCGTCGTCGGCCACCGGGGTCAAGGCGGTCGACAACCGCCTCACGCTGCCGCCGGCGGCGGTCGTGAGCCAGGCGTCGACGCAGAACGGTCTCTGATCGCTCCGTCCAATAACAAAAGGCGCCCCTTGGGGCGCCTTTTTCGTGAGCGGGTTCAGCTCAGTGGCAGAACTGGCTGCGGGCCGGCGCCAGCTCGGCGTCGATCAGCGCTTCTTCCGTCACTTCACGGGCAGCTTCGAGCTGCAGGCAGAGTTCGGTGATGCCATCGTCGCGGCCGCCTTCGATCTCGGGCAGCGGCGCGGTGGCGATGTCGGTGGGCAGGTCGGCCAGCGCGCCGATCAGCTGGAACAGCAGTTCCAGGCTGGCTTCGCCGTCCTGCGGCAGGTCGCGCGCGGCGCCCAGGCTGCGGGCCAGGTAGTAGCAGGCTTCGGCGGCGTTGTCGCAGGCCTGCGCCTTCAGCTCCAGCGCGCGATGGCGGGCGTTGGCTTCTTCGCGGGCCTGGATGGCCTCGAATGCACCCAGGTCGGCCGGGACGGCGTCATCCAGCGAGAGCGCGGCAAAGTCGAGTTCGTGGGCCATGGGGACTGCGGTGTTCGTGCGTGAAGCCATCCTAACGGCGGGCCGGTCCGGCGGACGCCCCCTCAACCGGGGCGGCGGGAGGCAATCGCCGGAACTAAGTCACTATTCAACGCTTCTTCGTCGGACGGGTCCAGCCGTTCAGCGCCACCTGTTTGCCGCGCGCCACGGCGAGGTTGCCGGGCGCCACGTCCTTGGTGATGGTGGAGCCGCCGCCGATCGTCGCGCCGTCGCCCAGCGTGACCGGGGCCACCAGCACGCAGTTGGAACCCACGTGCACGTCGTTGCCGATGGTCGTGCGGTGTTTGTTGGCGCCGTCGTAGTTGGCCGTGATGCTGCCGGCGCCGTAGTTGACGCGCTCGCCGACCGTCGCGTCGCCCAGGTAGGCCAGGTGGTTGGCCTTGGCGCCGTGGGCCAGCGTGGAGTTCTTTACCTCGACGAAGTTGCCGATGTGGACCTCGTTGCCGAGCTGCGCGCCGGGGCGCAGGCGGGCGAACGGGCCGATCAACGCGCCCTCGCCGACGCTGGCGCCCAGCGCCTCGCCATCGATGTGGGTGAACTCGTGGATGCGGGCGCCGGACGCGATCTTCACGTTGCGGATCACGCAGTTGGCGCCGATGCGTACGTTGTCGCCCAACTGCACGTCGCCTTCGAACACGCAGTTCACGTCGATCTCGCAGTCCTGGCCGTGCGTCAGCGTGCCGCGCAGGTCGAACCGGGCCGGGTCGGCCAGGCGCACGCCGGCGCGCATCAGGTCCTCGGCCTGCTGGGCCTGAAAAGCGCGCTCCAGCTGTGCGAGTTGCACGGGGTCGTTGACGCCCAGCACCTCGGTCTCGCTGCTGGCCTTGATGCCCAGCACCGGCAGGCCCTCGGCGACGGCCATCGCGACGATGTCGGTCAGGTAGTACTCGCCCTGGGCGTTGTTGTTGTTCAGTTGTCCCACCCAGCGCTTCAGCGACGCCGTCGGCGCGGCCATCATGCCGCTGTAGCCCTCGTGAATGAGGCGCTGCTCGGGTGTGGCGTCCTTGTGTTCGACGATGGCCAGCACGCCGCCGTCGTCCTTGTTGCGGATGATGCGGCCGTAGCCGGTGGGGTCGAACAGGTCCACCGTCAGCAGCACCAGCGCATGGCCGGCGCAGGCATCGATGAGGGCCTTGGCGGTGGCCGTCTCGATGAGGGGCACGTCGCCGTTCAGGATGAGGGTGGTGCCTTCGCCGACGAGGGCCGGCACGACTTGCTGGATGGCGTGGCCGGTACCCAGCTGGGGCATCTGGCGCACGAAGGAGATGCCCGGCGCGGCGACGGCTGCCTCGACCTGCTCGGCGCCGTGGCCGGTGATGACGATGCGCGCGGCGGCTTGCAGCGGCTCGCCGCTCTTCAGCACGTGGGCCAGCAGTGAGCGGCCCGCGAGCTTGTGCAACACCTTGGGCGTTGCGGACTTCATGCGGGTGCCCTTGCCCGCCGCCATGATCACGATGTTCAGCGCCATGCCTGCCTTGCGACTACGTTTCGACGAAGTCGCGATTATGGGCAGGCGGGCGTCGCGCCCCGAGCAGGTCCGTGCGTTTTAGCGCACGGCTTGCACGGCCACGCGGTGCGATTTCGGCTCGACCTTGGGGAATTCGGCGAGCGAGGCGTCGAACAGCGGCTGCAGCAGCGCGTCGCTCGACGACAAACCCTCGTTGCTGGCGTGCGACTCGTACAGCGCTTCGCCGCTGACGCGGTCGCGCATCAGCACGGCCACGGCGCGGTCGTAGCGGCGGTCGAAGAACGGGTCCTGGCGCCAGCCCCAGGGGCCGGCGCCGACGTAGCCGTAGCGCGGATACAGCAGGCGGCCGCGCCAGCGCCACCACAGCGGGTCGTCCCAGGGCACGGGGTCGTAGGCGGTCACGCGGGCGCCCAGCGTGACGAGCACGTCGGCGGTCTTGGCGTCGGCGGCGGGCTTGAAGCCGGCCTTCTCCAGCGCGGACTTCACCGCGTCTTCCAGCGCCGTCTGGCGCTTGGCGGCCTCGTCGTTCTGCTGCTGCGAGGGCAGGCGGTCGAACGCGTAGGTGCCGGGTTGGCGGCCCGCCGGCCAGTTGCCATAACTGGAAACGTCGGCGGACACGGTGTAGGGCCCGGCACAGCCGGTGATGGCCGCGGCCGAGGCGGCGGCGAGGGCGGTGAGGATCAGGCGGCGGTTCATGGCGGCATCTCCATCATGTCGATTGCCGCATTCTGACCGCGCCGGATTGCCCTCGTGTAAATCAGCGTTGCAGTGTGATCACCGCGCCGGTGGTGGACGGCGTCGCGCAAGATTCGTCATCGTCGAAGGCGATGTCGCCGCCGGCGTCGGCCACGCCGGTGGCCTTCATCGTCTCGAACGGGAACAGCTTCTTGTCCATCATGTGCGAGGTCACGATGTTGCCCATGGCCGTGAAGATGTTGTCGATGCGGCCGGGGTAGCGCTTCTCCCACTCGTTGATCATGGCCTTGACCTGCACACGCTGCAGGTTCTCCTGGCTGCCGCAGAGGTTGCAAGGAATGATCGGGAACTCGCGGTGCTCGGCCCAGCGCACGAGGTCAGGCTCCTTCACGTAGGCCAGCGGGCGGATGACGACGTTCTTGCCGTCGTCGCTGACCAGCTTGGGCGGCATGCCCTTCATGCGGCTGCCGAAGAACATGTTCAGGAACAGTGTCGTGACCATGTCGTCGCGGTGGTGGCCCAGCGCGATCTTCGTCGCGCCCAGCTCGCCGGCCACGCGGTACAGGATGCCGCGGCGCAGGCGCGAGCACAGGCTGCAGGTCGTCTTGCCCTCGGGCACCAGCTTCTTGACGATGCTGTATGTGTCCTGGTTCTCGATGTGGAAGTCGACGCCGCGGCTCTTCAGGTAGGTGGGCAGTACGTCCTCGGGGAAGCCGGGCTGCTTCTGGTCGAGGTTGACGGCGACGAGGCTGAACTTGATCGGCGCGCGCTGCTGCAGGTTCAGCAGGATGTCCAGCATCGCGTAGCTGTCCTTGCCACCGGACAGGCAGACCATGACCTTGTCGCCGTCTTCGATCATGTTGAAGTCGGTGATGGCCTGGCCCACCTGGCGGTGCAGGCGCTTGGACAGCTTGTTGATTTCGTGGGCTGCCTTCTTGTCGGCGGCGGCTTGGTCGAGATCGAGGACTTCAGACATGGTGGGTCACCAGATTCCGGTTTCGGAGCTGACTGCGACTTCGCAGTCCGGGAAGATTTCGAGCTTGGTCAGCTTCACGCGCACGCCGACGACGCCGGTCAGGCTCATCAGGCGGTTGCTGAGCTTGCCCACCAGCGCCTCGACGAGGTCGGTGTGCTCGGTGGTGCACTCGTCGATGATGGCGGCGCGGATGCGGCGGTAGTCCAGCACGCGGCCGATATCGGCGTCGCGCGCGACGATGGGCAGCGCGCCGAGGTTGACTTCGGCGTCCACCTGGATGGGCTGCGGGCCGTCGCGCTCGAAGTCCAGGATGCCCAGGTTGGCCTTGAAGCGCAGGCCCTGCAGGTGGATGACCTGGCGGTTGTTGAAGCGCTGCGGAGCGGCTGCGGCGGCTTCCGGGCGCAGCGCCTGCTCGATGAGCTTGGCGGCCTGCACGCCGTCGGCCAGCGCCGTCTGCACACAGGGGTGCCAGCGGCCGCTGGCGTCGCCGGCGACGAAGGCGTGCGGGCGGTCGTGCTCGCTCAGCAGGCCGAAGGCGGACGGCTCGGGCTCGAAGCCCAGCAGCGCGGCGACGAGGTCGAAGCGTTCGTCGCCCACCGTGACGCCGGCGTCGTCGGCACGCAGCCCGTCGGGCAGCGGCGTGGCCAGGCGCAGCTGGATGCGCGGATGGGACTCGACGCGGTTGATGAGGTGGACCTGTGCGCGCCAGCTGCCGCGCGCCCACAGCGTCACGTCGCTGCCGCGGTCGGCCAGGAACAGCGCGTTCTCGGCTGCGTTGTCGCCGGCGCCCAGCACCAGCACGCGCCCGGCGGGCAGCGCGTCGCGGCGCTGGGTCAGCGCGGTGGCGTCCAGCACGCGCGGGTGCGGCACGGCGAAGTAGCGTGCCGGGCGCAGCAGCCTTAGGCCGGTGGCGACCAGCAGCGCGCGGGCGTGCACGTGTTCGCCGCTGGCCAGCTGCAGCGTCCAGGCGCCGGCGGCGTGACGGGCCGATTCGGCCGTGCTGCGCAGGCGCAGCGCGATGCCGGGTGTGGCCTGGACCTGATTCGCGTAGTTCAGCGCCAGGTCCGTCAGCGCAGCGGCGGGCTGGCCCAGCACCCAATCCTGGCGGAAGTCCAGCCCGCGCAGCGCGGCGCACAGCTGCGGCTCGCGCTCGACCAGCAGCGTCGACAGCCCCAGCTGAGCGAGCCACGACGCGGCGCTGCAGCCCGCGGGGCCGCCGCCGAGGATGGCAACGTCGAAGGAAAGGGTGTTGGGCATGGGCAGCCGGGGCAAAGCCGCGGATTATCCCAGCCGGGGCTATTTCCGGGTGATCCGCCGGTAGACCCGCCACCCCAGCAGCGCGGCAAGGATCACGCCGTAGACGGCCGGCTCGGCGAAGTTGTGCTTGCCGGCGCGCATCCAGATGAAGTGCAGCAGCGCAATGACCGAGACGGCGTAGACGGTCTTGTGCAGGGCCTGCCAGCGCCTGGCGCTCAGGGCCTTGATGGCGCGGTTGAAGCTGGTGGCCGCCAGCGGCAGCATCAGCGCCCAGGCGGTGAAGCCCATCAGGATGAAGGGCCGCTTGGCGATGTCGGCGGCGATGTCGCCCACCTCCAGCCCCATGTCCAGCCAGCCGTAGGCCAGCAGGTGCAGGCTGGCGTAGACGAAACTGAACACGCCCAGCATGCGGCGGAATCGCGCCAGCGCGGCCAGGCCGGCCAGCTCGCGCAGCGGCGTGATCGCCAGCGTCAGCCACAGGCCGCGCAGCGTCCAGTCGCCGAGCCGGCGGATCAGCGCCTCGGCAGGGTTTGCGCCGAGTTGATTGGTGGCTGCCGCGTAGACCAGCCAGGCCAGCGGCAGCAGACACGCCAGGAACAGCAGGGGCTTGGCTGCGCCATTCAGCAAGGCCCCTTGGACGATGCTGCGCATCGTCCGTCCCCCAAGGGGAGCGGCCAAGCTTGGGGCGGCCCGGCGCTTGTCCTGCAGCGCATTCGTCAGCAGACGCTTCATCGGGTCAGTAGTTCTTCTTCAGGTCCATGCCGGCATAGAGCTGCCCGACCTGGGCCTCGTAGCCGTTGAACATCAGCGTCGGGCGCTTCCTGGCGAACAGCCCGTCCTCGCCGATGCGGCGCTCGGTGGCCTGGCTCCAGCGCGGGTGGGGCACATTGGGGTTCACGTTGGAATAGAAGCCGTATTCCTGCTGGGCGGCTTTCGTCCAGCTGGAGACGGGCTCCTTCTCGGTGAAGCGGATCTTGACGATGCTCTTGGCCGACTTGAAGCCGTACTTCCACGGCAGCGCCACGCGCAGCGGCGCGCCGTTCTGGTTGGGCAGCACCTCGCCGTACATGCCGAACACCAGCATCGCCAGCGGGTGCATGGCTTCGTCGATGCGCAGACCTTCGACGTAGGGCCAGTCCAGCACGCCGGAGCGCACGCCGGGCATCTGCGCCTTGTCGGCCAGGCTCGTGAACTCGACGTACTTGGCCTTGGAGGTGGGCTGGGCCTGCTTGAGCAGTTCCGACAGCGAATAGCCCATCCAGGGGATCACCATGCTCCAGCCCTCGACGCAGCGCAGGCGGTACAGGCGTTCCTCCATGGCGCTGAGCTTGAGCAGCGCCTCGATGTCGAAGCGGCCGGGCTTGGCGCATTCGCCCTCGATGCTGACCGTCCAGGGCCGCGTCTTCAGCGTGTGGGCGTAGGAAGCGGGATCGGCCTTGTCGGTGCCGAACTCGTAGAAGTTGTTGTACGAGGTCGCGTCGGCGTAGCTCGTCGGCTTGTCCATCACGAAGGCGCCGGCCACCGCCGAGCGCGCGCCCGCCAGCTTGGGCAGCTTGCCGCCGCCAGGCGCGACGGGCTGGGCCAGCGCCAGCGGAGAGGCGGCAACCGCGCCCAGGCCGGCCAGCGCGCTGCGGCGGTTCAGGTAGGCGTGGCGCGGGGTGATCTCGCTGGGAAGCGGTTCGTGGAGGGCGGGGACTCGGATCAGCATGAGAGGGCTTTCGCGATCGGGATGGCTGGTGGGTCGCGGCGACCCGGCCGCAACTTACACCCGGAACCGCAACGATGTCGGACGTCACCGAAAGTCCCGGCTCTCCGTCGGCAATCTGCCCAGCAGCGGGTTGAGATTTGTAAAGCGCTGCGCCAGTAGGTGGCGCACGTCGCCATCTCCGCGCTGCCAGACCCCTTCCACCGCCAGCAGCCGCGCGCCCAGGATCGTCGAGCGGTGTTCTTCGTAGACCTTGGGCCAGACGATGACCTGCACGTTGCCGGTCTCGTCTTCCAGCGTGACGAAGAGCGTGCCCTTGGCGGTCTGCGGTTTTTGCCGGCCGGTGACGATGCCGCAAGCCTTGGCGCGGCGGCCGCTCTTGACGGCGTCCAGTTGGCGGGCGCTCAGCAGGCCGTCCTTGGCCAGGCGCGGGCGCAGCAGCGCCAGCGGGTGGCGGCGCAGCGTGAGGCCGGTGGCGGCGTAGTCCCACAGCACTTCCTCGCCCTCGGCGGCGGCGGGCAGTTCGAGATCGTCCTCGGGCAGCAGGCTGCCTTGCAGCAGCGCCGGCATCGCGTGCAGCGCCGAGGCCTGCCAGACCTGCTGACGGCGGTGGCCGGCAAGGCTGGTCAGCGCATCGGCGGCGGCGAGGTGCTGCATGTCGGCCTGCGTGAGGCGGGCGCGGAAGGCGAGGTCTTGCGAGTGAATGAAAGGGCTCTGGGCGCGGGCCGACTCGATGCGCAGGGCCGCCTCCTTACCCAGCCCGCTGACGAGGCGCAGGCCCAGGCGTACCGCGGGTTGATGCTCGCCGTCACGGGGTTCGAGCGTGCTGTCGTGGCCGCTGTGGTTGACGTCGATGGACCGCACCTCGACCTGGTGCCGGCGCGCGTCCTGCACCAGTTGGCTGGGCGTGTAGAAGCCCAGCGGCTGCGAGTTCAGCAGCGCGCACAGGAAGGCCGCGGGCTCGTGGCATTTGAGCCAGGAGCTGACGTAGGTCAGCAGCGCGAAGCTGGCGGCGTGGCTCTCGGGGAAGCCGTAGCTGGAGAAGCCCTTGATCTGCCGGAAGATGCTTTCGGCGAAGGCGTCTTCGTAGCCGTTGCGGCGCATGCCGCTGACGACCTTGTCGTAGTACTTGTCGAGCACGCCGGGGCGCTTCCAGGCGGCCATGGCGCGGCGCAGCTCGTCGGCCTCGCCCGCGGAAAAGCCGGCGGCGATCATCGCGATCTGCATCACCTGCTCCTGGAAGATGGGCACGCCGCGGGTGCGCCAGAGGGCTTCCTTCAGCGCCTCGCTGGGGTACTCCACCTGGTCTTCCGGCAGCGCGCGGTTCTTCAGATAGGGGTGCACCATGCCGCCCTCGATGGGCCCCGGCCGCACGATGGCGACCTCGACCACGAGGTCGTAGTAGGTGCGCGGCTGCAGCCGCGGCAGCATGGACATCTGCGCGCGCGACTCGATCTGGAACACGCCGATGGTGTCGGCCTTGCAGATCATGTCGTAGGTGGCTTCGTCGTTGTCGGGGATGGTCAGGTCGATATCCGTGCCGCGCATCGGGTTGACGAGGTCGAAGCACTTCTTGATCGCCGTGAGCATGCCCAGCGCCAGCACGTCGACCTTCATCATCTTCAGCTCGTCGATGTCGTCCTTGTCCCACTCGATGACGCTGCGGTCCTCCATCGTCGCGTTCTCGATGGGCACCAGGCGCTCCAGCAGCCCCTGCGTCAGCACGAAGCCGCCGACATGCTGTGACAGGTGCCGCGGCAGGCCGTTGAGCTGGCGGCCCAGCGTGATGAGCTGCTGCAGGCGCGGGTCGTCGTCGGCCATGCCGAGCTGCTGCAGCAGCGCGGTGCGGTGGTCCTCCGGCAGCACCTGGCCGGGCCAACCGCTGTGGTCCTTGCTCATGATGTCGAGCTGTTCTTCGCTGAAGCCCAGCGCCTTGCCGACGTCGCGGATCGCGCTCTTGGGCCGGTAGCAGATGACGACGGCCGTCAGCGCGGCGCGCTCGCGTCCGTACTTTTTGTAGAGATGCTGGATGACCTCCTCGCGGCGTTCGTGCTCGAAGTCGACGTCGATGTCCGGCGGCTCGTTGCGCTCGCGGCTGATGAAGCGCTCGAACAGTAGCGTCGAGCGATCCGGGTCCACCGACGTGACGTGCAGGCAGTAGCAGACGATGCTGTTGGCCGCGGAGCCGCGGCCCTGGCAGAGGATCTTCTCGCCCCGCGCGAAATCCACGATCTCCGCCACGGTCAGGAAGTAGTGCTCGTAGCCGAGGTCTTCGATCAGTTCGAGCTCGTGCTCGATGCGGTGCTTCCACTTGTCAGGGACGCCACCTACGCCCTTCTCGTTCCATGGCCAGCGTTTTTCGGCCCCGGCGTAGGTCAGGTTGCGCAGGCGCTGGCGGGGCGTCACGCCAGCAGGCCCGACTTCGCTCGGGTACTGGTAGCTGATCTCGTTCAGGCTGAACGTGCAGCGTGCCGCGACCCGCAGCGTCTCGCGCATCAGTTCCGGCGGGCAGAGCTGCGAGATGCGATAGCGGCTGCGCAGGTGCCGCTCGGCGTTGGGCTGCAGGTCGAAGCCGCACTCGGCCACCGTGCGGCCCAGCCGCGTGGCGGTCATCACGTCCTGCAGCGCCTTGCGCGAGCGCACGTGGAAGTGCACGTCGCCGGCGGCGACCAGCGGCAGCGCCGTCTCGTCGGACAGCGCCTGCAGCCGCTGCAACCACAGCGCGTCGCTGGCCTCGCGCAGCAGCTCGACGGCCAGCCATGCGCGGCCGGCGAAGTGGCGCAGCGCCCAGTGCGCGGGCGTGGTCAGCTCGGCGTCGCTCGCCTCGCGCGGCAGCACGAGCAGCACCAGGCAGTCGGCCAGCTTCTCCGGTGCGATCTGCCGCCAGTGCAGTGTGTACTCGCCCTTGACCGGGCTGGCCCGCCGCAGCCGCGTGATGAACTGGCTGAGGTTGCCGTAGCCGTTCAGGTTCTGCGCGATCAGCACGAGCTTGAAGCGCGGCGTGCCCGCGTCGTCGCGGACGAGGAATTCGCTGCCGATCAGCAGCTTCAGCAACTGGGGCTGCTCGATGTCCTCGACGGGATCGCCGGCCTCCTTGGCCGCCTCCTTCAGCGCGTGGTGCGCCGCCTCGCGCATCTCACGCAGTTGCTTGTGCGCGCGCACGACGCCGGCCAGCGAGCACTCGTCGGTGATGGCCAGCGCCTCGTAGCCCTGCACGATGGCGCGCTCCACCAGCTCCTGCGGCTCGGACGCGCCGCGCAGGAAGCTGAATGCCGTCAGGCAGTGCAGCTCGGCGTAGCGCGGCAGCTCGCGCGGCGGCGGCTCGCCCGGGCGGGCCGGGCCGCGCGGCGTGGCGATGGGCGACTGCGCGTCGGCCACGCGCCGCAGGTCGGCATCCGATGCAAAGCCAAGTTGGCGCAGCTCGTGCAAATGTTCGTCACGGTTCGACTGTGGGGGACTCATGCAAACACCCCCTGCAGGAACCAGCCCGACGCCGCGGACTCGGTGACCGACAGCCGCTCGTGATAGATCCACAGCAGCCCGCGCGCCGCGCTGCGGTAGACGAAATAGTCGCGCGTCTGCAGCTCGGCGGGGCCTTCCCACCAGCCAGCTTCGACGCGATGCGGCCCGCTGATGCGTGTCAGCGGGCCGCAGTACATCGGCTGCTCGCGCGCGTCGCAGCGCAGCGGCAGCGGCGGCTCGACGAGCCAGGTGGGCTGCGGCCCCGGCGGGCGGCGTACGGCGGGCGACTGTGCGGACGACGGCCACGCCAGCCAGCGCTGCATGCGGTCCAGCCGGTGGTCTTCGTGCAGCCGGCCCTCGCGCACGCGGGCGGCGCCCAGCCGCACCGACAGCCGCTCCAGCAGCGCGTGGGTCGTCGTGCGCTCCTGCGGGTCGGTGTGGCCGGGCAGCAGGCCGGCGCTCAGTTCCTGCAGCGGCAGCACGGTGTCGGCGCTGAGCGTGATCTCGCCGGCTGGCGCGGCCAGCGTCGTGCGGGCCAGGTGCTCGGCCAGCAGCCGCGTCAGGCGGGGCAGGTCGCGCGTCGTGTCGGCCGTGGCGACGGTCAGCTCGCCGCCGTCGGCCACGTCGCGGGCGCGCATCGCGTCGTGCTGCCAGGCCAGGCGCAGCGCCCGCACGCCAGCGTGGCGGGCGGCCAGGAAGGCGCAGAGCTGGCGCAGCAGCGTCTCGGCGAAGTGCAGCAGCACGGGCGCATGCTCGACGCGCCAGGGCAGCTCCAGCCGCGCGTCGAAGCGGTCGGGCAGCGTCAGCCAGTCGTGTACTTCGGGTCGGTCGCCGTAGGCCTGGTCAAGCGCAGTCAGCAGCGCCGGGCCGAAGCGTCTGGCCAGCGCCGCGCGCGGCAGGCGGCGCAGCTCGCCCAGGCACGTGCAGCCCAGGCGGGCCAGCATGGCGTGGTGGGCCAGGGCAGCGGTCAGCGCCAGCAGTGGCAGCGCGTCCAGGCGTTCGCTCAAGGCACCTCGCCGGGGTGGCTCGGGGCAGCGCGCCAGCGCGAGTGCGGCCAGCGCCGTCGGCGCCCAGGCGCTGGCGCCCAGCGCGAGGCCGGCCTCATCGGCCTGCGCCTGCAGCCGCAGCCGCAGCGCGCGGGCGCCGCGGAACAGCCGCAGGCTGGCCGACACCTCCGCGACGACCGCCTCCTCCAGCCGGGCAACGCGTGGCGTGAAGCTCAGCGCCAGCCAGGCCAGGGCGTCGATGTCGCCGGCCGGGGCATCAGGCCTGCAGCACAGGGCGAGCCAGCGCATGGTCGCGCTCCGTTGGCGTGCTGACCGGTGTCGGGGCGGGGGCAGGCACTGGTGCCGGTGCCGGCTGGGGCTTGCGCCGGGCGGCCGTCAGCAGCGGCTCGACCGCGCCGGGCACGGCCGGCAGCGCCAGCCAGCCCTCGTGCGCGGGCCCGCGTCGCTTGAGCAGGTGCACGTCCAGCTCCCAGTCGTCACCAGGCTTCACGACGAGGCGCAGCGGCGCGGCCGAGGACTGTTGGCCCGCGCGCTCCGGTCGCACGAGGAAGGCGGGCGCGTCCGACGCCAGCGCGTTGACCTGCAGGCGCCGGATCTGCTCCGGCCGTGCCTCGGGCAGCCACGCCAGCACGGCCACGCGCGACTTGATGGCCTGTTCGGCCGCCCACAGCGCTTGATCCGGCGTGGCCGCGCTGACCCAGACCAGTGCCGACGGCGGCAGGCCCAGCGCCTGCAGGCCTGGCAGATGGGGCGTGTGGGGCGGGTTGATGAGCAGCAGCGAACGCAGCGCCGGTTCGGCACGAGCGCGGCGGCCCGTGCCGGCGGCAGGCGGCAGCGCCTGACTAGCCCACCAGTTGCGCAGCGCCGGCGCGAGCAGCCGCCACTCCAACACGCCGGCTTGCGGCGTCAGCAACTCGGTGACGGCCCGCAGCGGCCAGCCGCCGCCGGGCAGCTCGGCATCCAGCGTCGCGAAGCCGCTGGGCAGCGTCGGGTCGGCCGTGGTGCTGAAGCTGCTGCCGCGCCACAGCCGGCCCTGCAACTGGGCTTCGAGGGACGGCTGCCCGGGTGGCAGCTTCAGCAACGATGGAGCCAGGTGGGGGCTGGCGACGGAGGCGGCAAGGACGGACTGCATGGCCGGAAAGCGATCAAAGGCGTGTGGCGGGGGAGGGATGCGGAGCTGGGATGAGATCACAATACTGTATGTATATCCAGTATTTTCCACCTATCGGCCTGCGTCGGCCGCTAGCATCCGACGTCGCCTGACGCGAGCGGTACGGGCATCGTCGCGCCCGCGATCCAGCCAGTAAGCCAAGGAGTTTTCGATGATCAGCAGTGACGAGACGGCCATCCGCGAGACGGTGTCCACGTGGATGGCGGCGTCCCAATCGGGCGACGTGGACACCGTGCTGGGCCTGGTGGCGGACGACGTCGTGTTCCTGGCGCCGGGCCGGCCGCCCATGCACAAGGCCGAGTTCGAGACCCTGTCTCGCGCTCAGGCCCAGCCCGGCGGGCCGGAGATCGCCGGCGACAGCGACATCCAGGAGATCCAGGTCGTTGGCGACTGGGCCTTCATGTGGACGCGGCTGCGCATCATCGTCACGCCGCCGGGCGGCGCAGCCCTCGAACGTGCCGGCCACACGCTGACGGTGTTGAAGAAGGTTGCCGGCCGCTGGGTCATCGCCCGCGACGCCAACCTGCTGGCGCCCGTGAAGCCTGGCTAGGAATCAGGCAAACCCGTCGCCGTCGAAGTCGACGAAGTCGTCATCCCGCACCAGCGTCGGCGGCACGTCCTTGGGCCGCATGGCCTCCAGTTGTTCGCGCAGCAGCGCGACCTGATCCATCCAGTAGTTGGGCGTGCCGAACCACGGGAACGCGACCGGGAAGGCCGGGTCGCCCCAGCGGCGAGCCAGCCAGGCGCTGTGGTGGATCATGCGCATCGTGCGTAGCGGCTCGATGAGGCGCAACTCGCGGTCGTCGAACTCGGCGATCTGCTCGTAACCGTCCAGCACGGCGTTGAGCTGGCGGCGGGCGGCGTCGGGCTCGCCCGGCAGCAGCATCCACAGGTCCTGCACGACCGGGCCCATGACGGCGTCGTCGAGGTCCACGAAATGCGGCCCGCGGTCGGGCGTCCACAGGATGTTGCCGGGGTGGCAGTCGCCGTGCAGCCGGGTCAGCTGCAGGTCGGGCAGGCTGTCGAAGGCGGCCTGGATGGCGTCGATGGCGCGGCGCACGGTGTCGTCCCAGCCCGGGGCGATCTCGGGCGGGATGGCCTCGTGCCCGATGAGCCAGTCGCGTGCGGCCTGGGCCGGCGCGGCGCTGGCCCAGGACAGGCGCTCGGCAAACGGTCGTTGCCGGCCCACGCCGTGCAGCCGCGCCAGCAGCCGGCCGATCCAGCGCAGCACCTCGGGGTCTTCCAGCTCCGGTCCGCGCCCGCCCTGGCGCGGCGTGACGGCCAGGCGCTGGCCCTGGTAGTGGAACAAGGTCGAGCCGCCGTTCAGCACCCATGGCGCGGCGACGGGCACCTCGGCTGCGGCCAGTTCGGCGGCGAAGGCGTGCTCTTCGAGGATCTGAGCATCGCTCCAGCGCGCCGGCCGGTAGAACTTGGCGACGCCGACGTTGCTGCCGTTGCGGCTGTCTTCCAGGTGCACCTGCAGCACGCGGTTCTCGAACGAGTTCAACTGCAGCATGCGGCCGTCGGCGCGCAGGCCGGCAGCGTCGAGGGCATCTAGCATGAACTCCGGCGTCAGGTCGCCGAAGCTGAGGTCTGGGGTCGCGTGGTGCATCCGGCGAGTGTCGCCGGTCGAGGTGCGGGGCCCCTTCAGCGGCGGCGCGGGCGCTCGGTGGCGTAGCGCGGCGCGTCGACGACGACACCCACGATGTCGTCCATCATGGCTTCTTCATCGGCATCGTCCAGCACCGGCAGGCTGCGCGGGTTGTAGCGCGCCGTGTCCAGGCTGCGCTGGGGTTGGCGGCGCTGCGGCATGTGCATGGGCTGGGTCTGCATGTGGCGCGGCTGACGCGGTTCGGGGTAGGGCTCGCTGCCGCCGCCACCGTTGCCGAAGACGCTGGCGTCCTGCCACAGCGGCAGCGGCTGCGAGAACTGACCCCAGTCGCTGCCGAATTCGTCTTCGCCCGTATTCATGCTCATGCCGATGCTTGCGCGGCGCCGTGGCAGGCTGGATGTCGCGGCCGGTGCGGGCAGAGGGCCGCGCGGGTTGCTGCCCTGGGGCACGAGTAGCTGCAGCTCGGCGACGCTGGGCAGATGGTCCATCCCGCAGCGCAGGTAGCGCACGCGGCAGGCCGACAGCACCGCGTGCTTGATCTGCAGGCTGCGCGGCGTGACGCCCCGTTCGCCTTCCAGGTCGATGGCGGCCAGCACGCGGCCGTTGGGGCTGCAGACGGCGAACGTCACGTGCGAGGTGCCCAGCAGGTCGAACCAGTAGCGCACTTCCTTGGCCTCGGTCGGCTGGCAGAAACGCACCAGCGGCAGCTTGGACAGCACGACGTGATGGGGCAGGGCCTCGCGCAGCAGGCGGAAGACGCGGCGCTCATCGCTCGTGAACACCGGCCGGGCAGTCAGCGACCACTCACCTGGCAGGCCTTTGTTGGCATACGCCGGGCGACGCAGCGCCCAGACCAGGCTGATGGCCAGGCCCAGCACGCAAACAGCCAGCGCGGCGATCCAGTAGATGGCGTACGGCATGTCCCTCGGGGAGTTCGGCGTCGTCGCCGACGGACTTGCGGCGCATTGGGAGTTCAATGTAGCGCAATCAAGTGACAGCCGATTCATCGGTATTCCCGATTCCCCCAGTATGAGGGGCCTCCGACTGGGCGGTTACTCCTTGGCGGCCCGGCCGGACGAGTCGAAATGCGCCTTGACCTCCGCCACGCTGTCGACGAAGTCGCTGATGACCTGGGCCTGGCGCTTGAACTGGAAGTCCAGTTCGCCCAGGTGGCGTTCCAGAGCCTGCTCGACCTGGGAGCCGAACGAGTCCGGCGGCAGGCGCAGGTAGGCCGCGGACTCGCTGCCGTCGCGCTCGACGATGGCGCCAGCGGCGGTCGCGATGCTCAGCATCGGGCGGTTCTCGCTCAGCGCGTGGATGAACAGGGTGTCGATGCCGCGGTTGCGGGCGTGCAGCGCGGCGGTCTCGAACAGCCGCCGGCCCAGGCCGCGGCCGCGCGACTCCGGCAGCACCGAGACACCGAACTCGGCCATCGTGCGGGTCGGGTCGCCGGGCACCGGATCGCCGTATGCAAGATGGGCCAGCGCCACCAGTTGCAGGCGGCGGTTGAAGATGCCCAGCACCTCGTCGCGGGCGAAGTCGATGCCGAGGGCGTACTTGTGGATCTGCTCGTCCGAAGCCGCATAGCCGAAGCGCAGGTAGCGGTCATGCGCGTCCATTGCCAGCAGGTGCTCGATCATGCGGCGGCGGTGACGGCGGGCCAGCGAGCGGATCGGCACCCAGGTCGACAGCCGCTCGAGCGCCGCCCGGGCCGTGGCGAGCGGGCCGTCCGTGGGCTCGGTGGAAGGGGAGGGCGGTGGCGCCGGGTTCGGGTCCGGGCCGAACGCCGACAGCACCTCGTCCCAGCCGGTGACGGGTTCGGCAGGAGGAGCTGCGGGGACGGATTCGGGTTTGCGTGGCATGGTGGCCGGTTTGGCAGGCAAGCGTAACGCGCAGGGGCCTTTCAAACCAGGGGCTTCGCTGCTACACTCGTGGGCTTTTCCGTCAAAAGGCTGCGGGAAAGAACCGTGTCGAGAGGCTGCGCTTGAAAAGCAGCACCGAGGCCGGAACATATTCAGCCATGCATCGCCGGCTTCCTCTTCGAGGGACCGGTACAGCGAAAGCTACTCTCATGAAGACCTTCAGCGCCAAGCCGGCCGAAGTGACGCACGAGTGGTTTGTGATTGACGCCACCGACAAGGTGCTCGGACGTGTTGCCAGCGAAGTGGCACTCCGTTTGCGCGGCAAGCACAAGGCCATCTACACGCCTCACGTCGACACGGGTGATTTCATCGTCATCGTCAACGCCGACAAACTCCGCGTCACCGGCAACAAGGCCACCGACAAGGTGTACTACCGTCATTCGGGCTTCCCTGGCGGCATCTACGCCACGAAGTTCAAGGACATGCAAGCCAAGCACCCCGGCCGCGCGCTGGAGAAGGCCGTCAAGGGCATGCTGCCCAAGGGCCCGCTCGGCTACGCCATGGTCAAGAAGCTGAAGGTCTATGCAGGTCCCACGCACCCGCACACCGCCCAGCAGCCCAAGGCTCTCGAGATCTAAGGAACGGCCATGATCGGAAACTGGAATTACGGCACTGGCCGCCGCAAGTCGTCGGTCGCTCGCGTCTTCATCAAGAAAGGCACGGGCCAGATCATCGTCAACGGCAAGACCATCGACGCTTACTTCGGTCGTCAGACGTCCATCATGATCGCCAAGCAGCCCCTGCTGCTGACGAACAACGGTGAAGCGTTCGACATCAAGGTCAACGTGCACGGTGGCGGCGAATCCGGCCAAGCCGGTGCGCTGCGCCTGGGCATCACCCGTGCGCTGATCGACTACGACGCGACCCTGAAGCCCGAACTGAGCCGCGCCGGCTTCGTCACGCGTGACGCGCGTGAAGTCGAGCGTAAGAAGGTCGGTCTGCACGGCGCTCGCCGCAGGAAGCAGTTCAGCAAGCGTTAATCGCTGCTCGACCCGGCACCGGCCGCTCCATGCGGCCGGGCCTGTCAAAAAGGCCGCTCCGTGCGGCCTTTTGTATTTGCGCCGACAATCCCCACATTCGTTTCCGTACAGATTCACAGGAGCCCGCCATGAGCGCCGTGCTTGATACCCCCACCGACATCCCCGTGCCCCTGGTCTTCACCGACAGCGCCGCCGACAAGGTGCGCGACCTGGTGGCCGAGGAAGGCAACCCGGACCTGAAGCTGCGCGTGTTCGTGCAGGGCGGCGGTTGCTCCGGCTTCCAGTACGGCTTCACGTTTGACGAGGCCGTCAATGACGACGACACGCAGATGCAGAAGAACGGCGTGACGCTGCTGATCGACTCGATGAGCCTGCAGTACCTGATGGGCGCCGAGATCGACTACAAGGAAGACCTGCAGGGCGCGCAGTTCGTCATCAAGAACCCGAACGCCACGACGACCTGTGGCTGCGGATCGAGCTTCTCGGTCTGAGCGTGCCAGCGCCCTCGTTCTGACAAAGCCGCCTTCGGGCGGCTTTTTGCATTTGTCGGCCATGACCACCACGTCGCCCCTCCCCACCGGCCCGCGGCAGGAGCAGTCGCTGCGCATCCTGCTGTGGCTGGTCGCCGTCGGCTTCTTCATGCAGACGCTGGACGCCACCATCGTCAACACCGCGTTGCCAGCCATGGCAAGCAGCCTGGGCGAGAGTCCGCTGCGCATGCAGTCGGTGGTCGTCGCCTACTCGCTGACGATGGCGATGCTGATCCCGGCCTCGGGCTGGATGGCCGACAGGTTCGGCACGCGGCGGGTCTATGTCGGCGCCATCGTCCTGTTCGTCATCGGCTCGGTGCTGTGTGCGCTGTCGCCCAGCCTGAGCGGCCTGGTGGCCGCGCGTGTCGTGCAGGGTGCGGGCGGCGCGTTGCTGCTGCCCGTC
Organism: Pelomonas candidula; assembly: GCF_043555985.1. Lineage (NCBI taxonomy): Bacteria > Pseudomonadati > Pseudomonadota > Betaproteobacteria > Burkholderiales > Sphaerotilaceae > Roseateles > Pelomonas candidula. The sequence continues at coordinate 147,843 of NZ_JBIGIC010000010.1, forward strand.
GGGCGTCTCGTCGTGCTGAAGACCTTCCCGCGCGAGCGCTTCCTGCAGGCGATGAGCTTCGTCGCCATCCCCGGTTTGATCGGCCCGCTGATCGGCCCGACGCTGGGCGGCTGGCTGGTCGAGGTGGTCACCTGGCACTGGATCTTCCTGATCAACGTGCCGGTCGGCATCGTGGGCGCGCTGGCCACGCTGCGCTACATGCCCAAGCCGCCGGTGACCACGGTGGCTCGCTTCGACCTGGCCGGCTATCTGTTGCTGGCCTTCGGCATGGTCGCGATCTCGCTGGCGCTGGACGGCCTGTCGGGCCTGGGCCTGCGTCAGGCCGCGGTGTTGGTGCTGATGATCTTCGGCCTGGCCAGCCTGACGGCCTACTGGCTGCACGCGCTGCGGCGGCCCGACCCGCTGTTCTCGCCCCAGCTCTTCCACGTCGGCTCGCTGCGCATCGGGCTGCTGGGCAACCTGTTCTCGCGCCTGGGCAGTTCGTGCATGCCCTTCCTGATCCCGCTGCTGCTGCAGGTGACGATGGGCTACTCGCCCGCCCAGGCGGGCATGATGATGCTGCCGGTCGCCATCGCCAGCATGTCGGTGAAGCGCGTGACGACACCGCTGATCACCCGCCACGGCTACCGCCGCGTGCTCGTCGTCAACACGGGCCTCGTCGGCCTGGCGATGGCCAGCTTCGTGTTCGCCGCGCCCGACCAGCCGCTGGTGCTGCGCATCCTGCAACTGGCCGTGCTGGGCGCCGTCAATTCCATGCAGTTCACGGCGATGAACACGCTGACGCTGAAGGACCTCGAGCCCGAGACGGCCAGCAGCGGCAACAGCCTGCTGTCGATGGTGCAGATGCTGGCAATGGGCATGGGCGTCGCGGCGGCAGGCGCCGTGCTGGCCGCCTTCACGGAGGTCTTCGGCAGCGGCGAGGCCCAGGCACTGCCGGCCTTCCGGGCCACCTTCGGCTGCATGGCGTTGATCACCATCGCCTCGGCCGGCATCTTCTGGCAGCTGGCGCCGCAGGACAGCCGCGCGGGGCCCGGCCGCAGTGGCGCGGAGCCCGGCGGCGAAGCCTAGGCCGGGTAGAGCGCGCCCAGCAGCCGCGGGCCTGCTGCGCCGGTGACGGCCGGCAGGTTGCCTGGCTGGCGCTCGACAAAGCGATGCGCCAGCCAGGCGAAGGCGGCGGCTTCCACCTGGTCGACGGGGAGGTTGCGCGTGGCGCTGGACTCGACCTCGACACCCGGCAGCAGTTCGGACAGGCGCTGCATCAGCCGACCGTTGCGAGCGCCGCCGCCGCAGGCGATCAGCGTGCGGGCTTGCGGCATCTGGTGCTTGAGCGAATCCGCGATGCTGCGGGCGCTCAGCTCCAGCAGCGTCGCCTGCACGTCCTGCGGCCGCTGACCGGGCGTGAGCCGTGCCTGCAGCCAGTCGAGATGAAAGAGATCCCGCCCCGTGCTCTTGGGCGGCGGCAGCGCGAAGAAGGGCTCGGCCTGCAGCACGGCCAGCAGTTCCGGCAGCACGTGGCCGGTCGCGGCCCAGGTGCCGTCGGCGTCGAAGGCTTCGCCGAGGTGGACGGCCGTCCAGCCGTCCATCAGGCAGTTGGCCGGGCCGGTGTCGAAGCCGCCGGTGCGGCCATCGGCGAACAGCAGGCTCAGGTTGGCGATGCCGCCGAGGTTCAGCACGGCCACGTCGGTGTCCGACGTGCCGAAGATGGCGCGGTGGAAGGCCGGCACCAGCGGCGCGCCCTGGCCGCCGGCGGCGACGTCGCGGCTGCGCAGGTCGCAAACCACATCGATGCCGGCCTGCTCGGCAAGCAGCGCGCCGTTCAGCAGTTGCGTCGTGTAGCCGTCGAGGCCGTCGGGGCGGTGGCGCACGGTCTGGCCGTGGGCGCCGATGGCGGTGATCTGGCTGCGCCGCGTGCCGGTGGCTTCCAGCAACTGCGACACGACGTCGGCATAGCCGCGGGCGACGGCGTTGGCGGCCAGCGCCGCGCGGTGCAGTTCGTTGTCGCCCGGCGCGTTCAGCGCGAGCAGTTCATCGCGCAGCGCCGGGGCGAAGGGCGCATGCACGTGGCCCGTGACGGCCAGCGAGGCCGCATCGAAGAGAACGCCGTCGATGCCGTCGAGCGACGTGCCCGACATCAGCCCGATGTAGAGCCGATGGGGCTTACTCGGCGCCAGAGACGCCATCCATCGTTTCCGCGACGGCCAGCTGCGTCTTCACGCTGGCGACCGTGGCCTGGAACTGCGCCCTGGCGTAGCCGGGCAGTGCCACCGCCTCGGAGGCGCGCGCGATGACGCGTGGGTCCATCAGCCGGCCACCGGCGTGGAACTCGAAGTGCAGGTGCGGACCGGTGGCCCAGCCGGTCATGCCGACGGCGCCGACGCGCTGGCCCTGCTCGATGCGTTGGCCCTTCTTCACATCGATCTTGCTCAGGTGGGCGTAGACGGTCTCGCGGTCGCCGCTGTGGTGGATCTTGACGACGTTGCCGAAGCCGTTCTGCCAGCCGGCCATCTCGACCGTGCCGTCGCCCACCGAGCGCACGGCCGTGCCGGTCGGCGCGCCGTAGTCCACGCCGTTGTGCTGGCGCCAGGTGTTCAGGATGGGGTGGAAACGCATCGCGAAGCCGCTGGTGATGCGCGAGAACTCCACCGGGCTTGCCAGGAAGGCGCGGCGCTTGCTCTGGCCGTCGAAGCCGTAGAAGCTGGCCTTGCCGGTGGCGCTGTCCTTGAAATAGACCGCCGAGTAGGTGTGGCCGTTGTTCGTGAACTCGCCGGCCAGCAGTCGGCCGGCGCCGCCGTCCCACTGAACCGGCTCGCCGTCGGCGGTCAGCGTCTCGTAGACGATGCTGAAGCGGTCACCCTTGCGCAGTTCGCGGTGGAAGTCGACGTCGTCGGAGAACATGTCGGCCATCTGCGAGGCGATGGCGTCGGGGATGTTGGCGTCGTCGGTGGCGGCGAACAGCGAGGTGCGGATGGTGCCGCTGCCGAGGGCCACCTGGGCCTGCAGCGGCGCCTGTTCGGTGCGGGCGGTGAAGCCGGCACCGTCGCGCTCGATGGTCAGGCGGGTGAAATGACTTTGCTGCTGCTCCACCTTCTCGGCCGGGAAGCGCACGACGATCTTCTGCACCTGCCCGGAGGCGTCGGCCGTCACGTGGACCATCTTGCCGGCGCGGCCCTGCAGCACGCGGCGGGCCAGCGGGTCGCTGCGCAGGAAGGCGGCAGCTGCCGGGTCGAAGGCACCGGCGCGCTTGAGCAGGCTGTCGGGCGTGTCGCTGGAGCGGGTGGCCTCGGCGCGGCTCAGGCCGATGCGCGTGGCTGCCAGCTCATCCAGCTGCGCTTCGATACTGGGCGTCTCCAGTGTCTCGACCAGCGTGCGCTTGGGCAGCGTCGCGGCGTCTGGGGCCAGCGGCGCGATGCCGAAGGCGGTCACGGCGAAGCAGCTCAGCAGGCCCACGACCGAGGCGGTCAGCGTGCGCGGATGACGGGCGGCGAAGGCCTCCGCGCTGTTGATGACTGTTTTGACTTGCTGTAGGCGTTTCTGGACTGCGGTCACGCTCGGCTTCCCGGGGTTGTCGCTGGGGCAATCCCGGCCTGGCCGGTTCCACGCGAAGAGCAGCGCCGGGTGATGGCGGGGCTGCCCTTAAAATCCATGTCGGTTGTGTTGAAACAACACCCCCGGCTCGAAGGGGTGAATTCTACCGGCTCCTGCCTACCCGGCATGCCGGTTAACCCCGATAGATCAATAACTTAACAAATTCGTCCAGCTGCCAAGCCGCTGGCGATCCGCCATGTCCGACGCTGCCCAATTTCCCATCACCGACGCCGTCCTGGAGGCGCTGGCCATCACCCGCCGCGGCGTGGAGGAACTGCTGCCCGAGGCGGAGTGGACGAAGAAGCTGGCACGTTCGGCTGCCACCGGCGTGCCGCTGCGCATCAAGCTGGGCCTGGACCCGACGGCGCCCGACATCCACGTCGGTCACACGGTTGTCTTGAACAAGATGCGCCAGCTGCAGGACCTGGGTCACCAGGTCATCTTCCTGATCGGTGACTTCACGTCGCTGATCGGTGACCCGTCGGGCCGCAACGCGACGCGCCCGCCGCTGACCAAGGAGCAGATCCAGGCCAACGCCGAAACCTACTACGCCCAGGCCAAGCTGGTGCTGGACCCGGCGCGCACCGAGATCCGCTACAACTCCGAGTGGAGCGAGCCACTGGGGGCGGCTGGCCTGATCCAGCTGGCGGCCAAGTACACCGTGGCCCGCATGATGGAGCGCGACGACTTCACGAAGCGCTTCGCGGCGCAGACGCCGATCTCGGTGCACGAGTTCCTCTACCCGCTGATGCAGGGCTACGACTCGGTGGCGCTGAAGGCCGACCTGGAGCTGGGCGGCACGGACCAGAAGTTCAACCTGCTGATGGGCCGCCACCTGCAGCAGGAGTACGGCCAGGAGCCGCAGTGCATCCTGACGATGCCGCTGCTCGAAGGCCTGGACGGCGTCGACAAGATGTCCAAGTCCAAGAACAACTACATCGGCATCACGGAAGCCCCGAACACGATGTTCGCCAAGATCCTGTCGATCAGCGATGTGCAGATGTGGAAGTGGTACGAGCTGCTGTCGTTCAAGTCCATCGCCGACATCGCTGCGCTGAAGGCCGAGATCGCGGCCGGGCGCAACCCGAAGGACGCCAAGGTCGCGCTGGCCAAGGAGATCACCGCGCGCTTCCACAGCGCCTCGGCGGCGGACGCCGCCGAGGCCGACTTCAACAACCGCGCCAAGGGCGGCATCCCGGACGACATCCCGACCGTGGAGCTGAGCGGTGCGCCGATGGGCCTGGCCCAACTGCTGAAGGCCGCCGGCCTCGTCGCGTCCACCGGCGAGGGCCTGCGCATGATCGAGCAGGGCGGCGTGCGCCGCTCGGGCGAGGTGCTGTCGGACAAGGGGCTGAAGCTCGACGCCGGCGAGCATGTGCTGCAGGTTGGCAAGCGCAAGTTCGCGCGGGTCGTGCTGAGCTGAGTCGGCCGGCCGCATGCGGTTCTTGCTTCTCGCACTGACGGTCACGCTGTCCGGCTGCGTCGTCAACAGCGTGCGGCCGCACGACGGCGGTGAGGTGCCTCCCGGCCGTGCCGTCGTCGTCTATGGCGTGACGGTCGCTGGTGCGTGGAGCTATCCCCGTTTCGGTGTGACGCTGGACCGCTACGACATCGGCGCGCAGGCCATCACGGGCGGCTGCTTCCGGTACGACCGCCTCGAGGCCACCGTACCGGCCACGCCGGCGCCGACGCGCTACTTCGCTTTCGACGCGCCGCCGGGCCACTATGTCTACAGCGCTTTTTCGCCCACGGACTTTGCCGGCCGGAACCAGGCCTTCGAGGCGCGCTCCGGCCGCGCGGTGTACATCGGCAACTTCGTGCTTGGCCGCCAGAACACCGTGACGTTGCAACGCGAGCTGGACGACGCGACGCGCCAGGCCATCGCCACCAGCCTGCCGGCGCTGGCCTCGCCGTTGCAGCCCGCGCCGCAGGTCGTGGCCAAGCCGGGCCGGCCGTTCCTGTGCACGCCCTGACGCACCGCATCCGTGTGACGCCATCCGCACCGGGCGAAGACCTGCACCGGTACGTCGACGAATGCGTGAAGCGCGGCGACCTCGATGCCGCGCTGGACCTCAGCGTCGTCGAGTTCGACGAACTGGCGCAGCTCGCCAACGTCGCGGTCACGGCGGTCGACGTGTCGGACTTCGGAATCACCGTGCACTACACGGTCACGTGGACCTCGTTCCACGCCTGTGATGACCGCACGTTCGGCGGCTCTCACGCCCGCGTGCTGCGCGGTCACCGCGAAGGCGACGCGTGGGTGTTCGGCCGCCACGAGCCGCTGCCGACACGGCAGGACATGTGCGACGAGTTCTGACGCTTGCGGCAAATCCGGATTCCGAATGACGAGGGTCGTTTTGATTCTTTGCCGGCCTTAGATCAAACACGCAAGCTGACGCGTCCTAATTCGCGTTCTGCCTGCCGTTCATGATCTTCCATCGTCTCCGTTCCATTCCCTTCGCACCCCGCCTGCTGGCGCTGGCCGCCGCAGTCGCCGTGCTGCCCGCCGCAGCGCAGACCACCGAACCCGTCACGCTGCAGCAGGTCGTCGTCACCGGCACGCGCCGCGTGGACCGCACGCTGGCGCAGTCCGAGTCGCCGGTGGACGTCATCAGCGCGGCCGACCTGCAGCGTGCCGGCACGACCGAGCTGGCCGCGGCGCTGGCGCAGCTGCTGCCGTCACTGAACTTCCCGCGCCCGTCGCTCACCGATGCGTCCGACGCCGTCCGCCCCGCCCAGCTGCGTGGCCTGTCGCCAGACCAGACGCTGGTGCTCGTCGACGGCAAGCGCCGCCACACCGGCGCGGTTGTCAACATCAACGGCACGCAGGGCCGCGGCTCGGCGCCGACGGACCTGAACGCCATCCCGATCTCGGCCATCGACCACGTCGAAGTGCTGCGCGACGGTGCCGCGGCGCAGTACGGCTCGGACGCGATTGCCGGTGTCATCAACATCGTGCTGAAGAAGGGCGCCAAGGGTGGCAGCGTCAGCGCCGAGATCGGCGCCACCGACCGTGGCGACGGCCAGCGCGGCCAGCTGGATGCCAGCCTGGGCCTGGACCTGGGCGGCGGCTGGCTGCGCCTGGCGGCCGAGGTCGGCCACCAGCAGCGCACCAACCGCGCCGGCGTCGACACGCGCGACGCCGCCGCCGAGCCGCGCAAGGGCCAGGTCAACAACCGCCTGGGCGACCCCGACAGCACGCAGAAGTCGCTGCTGGTCAACGGCCAGTTCGAGCTGGCCGGCGGCGTGCAGCTGTACGGCAACGCCAGCGTCAACCAGCGCGACACCACCAGCGCCGCGTTCTGGCGCACGCAGGCCACGGCAGCGGCCAACGGCGTCGCGTCGCTCTACCCAGAGGGCTTCCTGCCGCTGGAGGACAGCCGCACGCGCGACCTGGGCCTGGTGCTGGGCCTGCGCGGCCAGGCGGCCGGCTGGCAGTGGGACGTCAGCCTCAACCACGGCGAGAACCGCTTCGACATCGCCGTGTCCAACACCGCCAACTACTCGCTCGGTGCGGCCAGCCCGACGCGCTTCGACGCCGGCGGCCTGCGCAACCAGCAGACGCTCGTGAACGTCGACGCCTCGCGCGAGCTGGACTGGGGCCTCGCCAACCCGGTCGCGCTGACGGTGGGCGCCGAGGCGCGCCAGGAGCGCTACGAGGTCATCGCCGGCGAGCTCAACTCCTACAGCGGCGGCGGCTCGTCGGGCTTCCCCGGCTTTCGGCCCAGCGACGCCGGCAGCCACAGCCGGCATGACGTGGCGGTCTATGCCGACGTCGAAAGCCAGCTGACGAAGGACTTCAGCGCCACGGCCGCGCTGCGTGCCGAGCACTACAGCGACTTCGGCTCGGCGACGGCGGCCAAGCTGTCGGGCCGCTACGTCGTCAGCCCGGCCGTCGCGCTGCGCGGCACGCTGTCGACGGGCTTCCGCGCGCCGTCGCTGGCGCAGCAGTACTTCGCGACGACGTCCACCAACCTCATCAACGGTGCGCTGGTCGAGGCCGGCACCTTCACCGTGCCGTCCGCCGCGGCGCAGGCGCTGGGCGACACGCCGCTGAAGGCCGAGAAGTCGCGCAACGTCAGTGTCGGCCTGCAGCTGACGCCCACGCGCGACTGGCAGACGACGCTGGACCTCTACCAGATCGACATCGACCACCGCATCCTGCTGTCGGCCAACCTCTCGCTGCCCACGGCGCTGAAGAACCAGCTGGCCGCGCAGGGGCTGAACGTCAGCACCGGCCGCTACTTCACGAACGTGCTGGACACGCGCACGCGTGGCGCGGACCTCGTCAGCACGTTGCGACAGGACTGGGGCTCGGTGGGCCGCAGCGACTTCACGCTGGCCTACGGCTACACCAAGAACACCGTGCGCCGCGTGGCCGACAACCCGGCCGTGCTGACCGCCAACGGCCTGACGCTGATCGACCGCGTGACGCTGGCCCGCGCCACCGTCAGCTCGCCCAAGGACAAGCTGCTGCTCGCCGCCGAACACCGCTGGGGCGCCTGGAGCGGCCGCATCGCCGCCACGCGCTACGGCGGCTACGAGGTGCGCCAGGCCAGCGCCACCAACGACCAGATCTTCTCGCCGGCCTGGCTGGCCGATGTGTCGGCGGGCTGGGCGCAGGGGGGGTGGAGCGTCGATGCCGGTGTCGACAACCTGACCAACCGCTACCCGGACCGCGTCATCGCGGCCAACGCGGTGGGCGGCATCCTGGCCTACAGCAGCTTCTCGCCGTTCGGTTTCAATGGCCGGCAGTATTTCGCGAAGGTCGGCTACCGCTGGTGACCCCGCGGCGGGCGGGGCTGAAGGGCGCTCAAGCGCTCAGGCGTCGCGGCCCCGCTTGTCGGCGTACATGCGGTCGTCGCTGCGCTGCAGCAGCGCCTGCATGGACTCGTCCGCGCGCGCCTGCTCCAGCCCGACGCTGATGCTGACCCGCAGCCCGTCGGCGATGGCGCACCAGTCGTGCTGCTGGATGGCGGACTTCATGCGGGCGCAGACCTGCTCCGCCTCCGTCAGCGTGGCGCGGCCGAACAGCACGACGAACTCGTCGCCCGCCATCCGCGCGACGAAATCGCCGGTACGCACCGAACGGGTCAGCACGTCGGCCACGACCTTGAGCACCTGGTCGCCGACATGGTGGGAAAAGCCGTCGTTGATCTGCTTGAAGCGGTCCACGTCGATGAGCGCCACGCAGGTCTGCCGCCCCGGCTCGGTGGGCGTGGTCATGCGGGACTGCAGCTGGCGGTCCAGCGCGCGCCGGTTCGGGATGCGGGTCAGGCTGTCCTCCAGCGACAGCCGTTCCAGCATGCGTGAGCGGAACTCCAGCCGCAGGATCTGGTCGGCCGACGCACGGGCCTGCAGCTGCCATTCGGCGGCCTGGTCGCGGCTGTCCAGCGCCTCACGCCGGATGGCCTGCTCCCGCTGGTAGAGGCGGCGCAGCTCGTCGGCCTCGGCGTGGCTGTGGCCGCGCGCGCGTTCGATCGTCGCCACGACGCGGTGGCCCAGGCAGGCCAGCTGTTCATGCTCGGACTGGGTGGCCGCCGTGATCATCTCGCGGCCCAGCTCGGCGGCGAGGCCCGCATCGTTGCAGGCCCAGGCGGCCTCGGTCTCCAGCCAGCGCCGCATGCCGACCAGCCAGGTCGTGCGCCCGTAGCGCGTCTGCCAGGCATCGCACCACTGCAGCTCGGCTGCGGCGGTCTCCAGGTCGCTCGACCACGCGGCCGCCAGGCCCTTGAGCACATGGAACAGCGAGCGGGTGGCCTCCGCCATGCCCGACATCAGCCCCTCGTCGCCGTGGCGCTCGATGATTTCGGCGCAGTCCGCCAGCCGGGTATGCAGCTTGCCGAGCGGCGGGGCGATGCCGGACTCGAAGCGCAGCACCGCGAAGCGGAAGGCTTCCAGGAAGGCGAGGTTGAGCAGCGGCTGCAGCGGGCTGGCGGCCGGCTCGTCGATGTGCACCAGGTCGGCCGAGCGCTCGAAGGCGGCCTCGGCGCGGCCGAAGTCCTGCCCCCAGAAGAAGGCCACGCCGAGGTAGTTGTGCACCAGCGGCTGCAGGTGCGACAGCGGCAGCCCGTCGGACAGCCCGACCGCCAGCAGCGCGCTCTCGACGGCCTCGTCCACGCGGCCCAGGTTCGTCGCGACGTGCGCCAGCGTCGTCAGTGCCATCACCTCGCCGCCCAGGTCCTGGGCCTGGCGCAGCAGGTGCACGGCCGACTGGCCGTTGGCGTGCGCGCGCCGCAGCCGGGACAGCTGCCGGTCGCAGTCCGCCAGGCAGGCGAGGGCGCGGCCCTCGTGGAGCACGTCGCGGCTGGCCTGGGCGCTCTTGAGCACCTGGCGGGCGAGATAGGTCGCCTGGTCGATGTCGCCCACCTGCAGCGCCTCGTGCGCCCGGTGCAGCGCGATGTCGTCCTTGCCCTCGGTCACGTACTGCCCCTTCCCGTGCATGTCCGGCGGCCGCGGCGTTCACGCGCTGCAGGCGCGTTGTCGGGGCCGCGGGTCCGGATTTCCTTGTCAGCGCGCATGGTGACGGCAGTTGCCTCCCTGGCGGGGAGACGGCCCTTCGACAGGCGGCCGGAAATGATGATTCCGGCACACGCAGGCGGCCCGCTTCTCGGCTGGCCGAGCCGACGCCCCATCGAGGGGCGCCGGCGTCCAGGGTGTCAGGGCTTGACGGGCCTGAGGTAGGGGCCGGGCTTCACGACCGGCACGGGCTGCTCGGCGATCCGCTGCTTCAGCGTCGCGATCGCCGCGTCCAGTTGCGCGTCCTGGCCCAGGAAGGTGGCGCGCGGCGGGTTGTCGACGTCGATGTCAGGCGTCACGCCGACACCCTCGATGAGGACGTGGCCCTGGGCGTCCAGCTGCGCCGTCTCGGCGGCGCGCATGATGCCGTTGTCGAGCAGGCGGTTGCCGTCCGACAGCCACACGCCCGCGCCGGAGCTGCGCCGGCCGATGACGGGGCCGATCTTCAGCCGCTTGAAGCCCTCGGAGAAGGTCTCGCCGTCGCTGTAGGTGTCCTCGTTCATCAACACCACCGTGTGGCCCCGGTAGACGTTCTGCATGTTGGGGTAGACGTCGGTGCCGGCCGGCGAGCGCGGTTGCCAGAAGGCCCAGGCGCGGCGCAGCAGCTTCTCGAGAATCCAGCTGTCGATGTTGCCGCCGTTGTTGTAGCGCACGTCGATGATGAGGCCGTCGCGGTCGTTGGCGGCGTAGAACTCGCGCACGAAGTCGGCGATGTCCTCCGCGCCCATCGCCCGCAGGTGCACGTAGCCGATGCGGCCCTGGCCGGCCTGCTCCACGGTGCGGGCGCGGCTGACGCGCCAGTCGTTGTAGCGCAGCTGGTTCTCGCGCATCTGCGCCACCGGCGTGACGATGCGCTGCACGGTCTTGTCGCCCTGCTTCACGTCCAGCAGCACCTGGTGGCCGGCCTGGCCGCGCAGCAGCTCCAGCAGGTGCGGCGCGTCGGCCGTGGGCCGGCCGTTGACGGCGGTGATGACGTCGCCCACCTTCAGCCCCAGTCCCGGGGCGGCCAGCGGCGGCGCCTCGGACGGCAGCTCCGCCTCGTGGCCGTAGATGGCGTCGATGCGCCAGCCGCCGGGCACGCGCGAGAAGCGCCCACCCAGGCCGGCAAGGCCCGGCTCGTCCGCCGCGCGCCGGGTGTCGCCCGGCCCGACCTGGCTGTGCAGCGCGCCCAGCTCCGAGGCCATCTGCGCCATCAGCTCGGCCAGCTCGAAGCGGTCGGTCACGCGGTCCACCAGCGGCTCATACTTGGCGCGCACGGCCGTCCAGTCGACGCCGTGCATGTCCTTGTCGTAGAAGTAGTCGCGGTGCATGCGCCAACCGTCGGCGAACATCTGTCGCCACTCGGCACGGGGCTGGGTGGCGATCTGCCAGTCTCCCCAGCGCACGGTCTGCTTGGCGGTGTCGGCGGGCAGCTTGGGGGCCGCGTCGACGATGAACACCTCGGGCGCGCCCTGGCCCTGGTTGCGCACAAGCATCAGCTTCTTGCCATCGGCGCTGAGCGCGTAGTCGCGCACGTCGCTGGCCATTACTTCGACCGGGCCGCCCTGGTTGTCGATGGCGATGGACTTGAGCTGGGCCTTGCCGTCGAAGTTGCGGTCCAGGAACCACAGGCGCTTGCCGTCGGTACGCAGCCCCGAGAACGTGCCGGCAGGCACTGGCAGCTCGTAGAGGCGGGCGTTCAGGCCGTCGAACTCGATGGCGGGCTTGCCCTTCTCCTGCTCCTTCTTCCCGGCGGGTTTCTTGTCGTCCTTGGTCTCGGGCTTGGCCGCGGCGGCGGGCTTCTTGTCCTCGTCCGGCGTGTTGCTTGCGGGCTTGTCGGCGGGTGACTCCAGCTCGTCCTTGGCTGCGAACGGCGAGCGCAGGCCCGGCTGCAGCGCCACCGCGTAGAGCTTGCTGCGGAAGCCGAAGAACGGGCCGGTGTTGCGGTCGCCCCAGGGGCTGCCGTTGCCGGTCGTCTGGAAGTTGCGGGCGGACGCGAAGTACAGCCATCGGCCGTCGGGGCTGAAGGCGGCGCCGTCGCTGTCGTAGCGGTCGCTGGTCAGTGTGTGGGTGTGGCCGTCGGCGACGCGGTAGAGCTGCAGCTGGCTGCGGTCGGGGTGGCGCAGCGGCAGGCGCCAGATGAGGGCCTGGCCGTCGGGGCTCCAGGCCAGCAGCTGCGGCGGGTCGTCGCCGAGGCGGCCGTGGGCGATCTCGCGGGTGGCGGCCGCGGCGGGTGCGGCGGCCTTCAGGTCGGTCAGCCAGATGTGGCCTTCCTTGTCGGTGTGCGCCAGCCAGCGGCCGTCGGGGGAGGGCAGCAGGTCGCGGCGTTGCGTGGTGGTGCCGCTGGTGAGGCGCGCGGGCTGGCCCGTGCCGTTGGCGGCGAAGCGCCACACCTCGGTCTCGCCGCTGAAGTCGCACAGCGCGAACACGCTCTTGCTGTTGCTGCTGAACTCGCCCTTGCGGCAACGGCCGTCGGCCGGCTGCGGCAGCTCGGCGCGGCGCAGTGCCTGCACGCCCTGCGTGGCCAGGTGGCCGCGTGCGGCCAGCAGCACGCGCTCGCCGTTGGGGGCGAACGAGATGTCGGTCAGGAAGTCCTGCGGCCGCTTGATCCAGCGATCGCGCTGCTGGTCGAAGTCGCCGCCCAGCGCGATGTCGAGCTTCCTGGGTTCGGCGGCCTGGGCGAGGTCGACAAGGTAGAGGTCGGCCCCCAGCGCGTAGGCCACGCGGCTGCCGTCGATGCTGGCGTGGCGGATGTCCCAGCCCTGGTGCCGCGTGTGCTGGCGCAGGTCGCCACCTTGCGCGTTGACGCTCCAGAGGTTGACCGTGCCGTCGCGGTCCGACAGGAACGCGATGCGGTCCTCGCCGCCGACGCGGTAGGGCATCGGGCGGCGGTCGTTGTTGCCTTCGGCCAGCAGCGGCTTCGCCTCGGCGCTGCCGGTCAGGTCCAGCGACCACAGCCGTGCGATGGCGCCGCCGCGGTACTGGCGCGCGTTGTCGCTGCGCAGGCCGTTGCGCGTGAAGTACAGCGTCTTGCCGTCGGCGCTCAGTGCGCCGTCGCTGGCCTGACCCACGGGCAGCTGGCGGCGCTGGCCGGTCTTCGGGTCCAGCGCGAACAGCTGTGCGCCGGGGCGGGCGTCCAGGCCGGTGTAGACGACTTCACCGGCGGCGCTGAAGCCCCACACACGCATGCCGCCGCCTTCCCACGTCAGCCGCTTCGGCGGACCGCCGGCCGTGGGCATCAGGTAGATCTCGGTGCCACCGTCGTACTGACCGGTGAAGGCCAGCCAGCGGCCATCGGGCGACACGGCGGGCTGGCTTTCCAGGCCGGGGTGCGTCGTCAGGCGCTGGGCGTCGCCGCCTTGTGAGCTGACCCGCCACAGGTCGCCTTCGGCGACGAGATAGACGGAGTCGCCCTGCAGGGCGGGCTGGCGGTAGAAGCCGCTGGTGCCGGCCCAGGCGCTTGTGGCGCACAGGGCCGCGAGTGCGGCAAGGCGGAATCGGGGCATGGGTTCTCCTCGGGGAGCGCGGATTGTGTTGCCGCAGGGAAGGGGGGCGATTCGTCACGCCGGGTGAATCCCGAGGCCGGGCGGGCTGGCAAGATGCCCGTCTCTTCGCTCTCGAACGGAACCCGATTTGTGATCCGCGGGCTCATCCTGCTGCTGCTTTGCACCGCTGCCTGGGCCCACCAGGGTAGCGAGGGCTACCTGTTTTTCCGTGTCGACGGCGCGGACGTCGAGCAGCGCCTGGACCTGTCGCTGCGCGACCTGGATCGCGATCTGGGCCTGGACGCCGACGGCGACGGCACGCCGAGCTGGGACGAGGTGAGCGCGCGCTGGCCCGACATCGAACGCCTGGCCGCCGAGGGCTTGAGCTTCACGGCCGACGGTGCGCCGTGCATGCTGCTGCGCCGCGACCCACCGCAGCTCGGCGAGCACAGCGATAGTCAGCACGCGGTGCTCGTCAGCCACTGGCATTGCCCGGCCCCCGTGCGCGAGCTGCAGATCGACTACCGCGTCTTCGCCCGCACCGATGCCAGCCATCGCGCGCTGGCGCGCCTGGCCGGTGCGGCGGGCGAACCGCTGGTGCTGGTGCCTGGCGCCGGCCCGCAGCGGCTGGGCATCGAGGGTCGAGGCCTGGCCGGTTTCGTCGTTGAGGGCATGGCCCACATCGCCAGTGGGCTGGACCACGTGCTGTTCCTCGTCACCCTGCTGCTCGTCGCCGTGTGGCGGCGCGACGGCGCGGGCTGGGCGCCGCGGGCCAGCGCGCGCAGCGCGTTCGTCGAGACGCTGAAGCTCGTCACCGCGTTCACGGTGGCGCACTCCATCACGCTGGGCCTGGCGGCCAGCGGCGCCATCGCCCCGCCGTCGCGCTGGATCGAATCGCTGATCGCGCTGACCGTGCTGCTCGCCGCGCTGGACAACCTCCACCCCATCGTGCCCGGCCCGCGTTGGGCGATGGTGGGCATGTTCGGGCTCGTGCACGGCGTCGGCTTCGCCGGGCCGCTGACGGACCTGGGCCTGCGCGGGACCGAACTGGTGGGGCCGTTGCTGGGCTTCAATGTCGGCGTGGAACTGGGCCAGCTCGGCGTCGTCGCGCTGCTGCTGCCGGTGGCGCTGGCGCTGCGCAACCGCGCGGCCTACCGTCGCTGGGTCGTGCCGGCCGGCTCCAGTGCCATCGCCGCGCTGGCGGCGCTGTGGCTGGCCGAGCGCAGCCTGACGCTGCAGCTGCTGCCCTGATGCACCGGCCGCCTGGCCTCTTCCTAGAATGACTTTTTTGCGTCCCGAAAGGCGACCCATGCGTGCAGCCCTCGTCTTGCTTCCCGCCCTCGGTCTGGCGGCCTGCGCCACGGCGCCCATGCCGCCGCAGGTGCCCGGCGCTTTGCAGCCGCCCGCGGGGCAGACGCTGTACCTGGAGGCGCTGGCGCGGGGTGTGCAGATCTACGACTGCGCGGCCAAGCCTGATGGCAGCGGCCTGGCCTGGACCTTCCGCGCGCCGGAGGCGAATCTCACCGACCGCGCCGGCAAGCCGCTGGGCAAGCACTACGCCGGGCCGACCTGGGAGGCCCTGGACGGCAGCCGCGTCGTCGGCGAGGTGAAGGCGCGCGACCCCGGGCCGACGCCGGCCACGGCCATCCCCTGGCTGCTGCTGGCGGCCAAGGGCCACGACGGCAGCGGCGTGCTCGCCGAGGCCAGGAGCATCCAGCGCGTGGCTACAGTCGGAGGCGTCGCGCCGCCAGCGGAGTCCTGTACGGCTGCCGGCCAGGAGCAGCGCGTTTACTACACGGCGACCTACCTCTTCTACCGCTAGGGCCGCTGCCCGCGGGCGAGCGTGCTCGCGACGCCGGCCGCCACCTGGCCCGCCGGCACGTGCGCGGCGGCGCTCTCGACATGGCCCACCTGGTCGTCGAAGAAGAAGTCCGGCTCGAACTCGCGCAGGAACTCGCCCTTGGCCAGGCCGCCCAGGAACATGGCCTCGTCGACCTCGATGTCCCAGTCCATCAGCGTGCGGATGGCGCGCTCGTGCGCCGGCGCGCTGCGCGCGGTGACCAGCGCCGTGCGCACATGCATGCCGCCGCCGGGGGACTGCTGCAGCCGGTGCAACGCCTCCAGCACCGGCTTGAACGGCCCGGCCGGCAGCGGCAGGTGGGCGCGCTGCAGCTCGTGCTCGCGGAAGGCCGCGAGGCCGTCGCGCTGGAAGACCTGCTCGGCCTCGTCGGAGAACAGCACCGCATCGCCGTCGAAGGCGATGCGCAGCTCGCGCGGATGGGCGGCGGACGCGCGTGCGGCCTGCGGCATCACGCGCGCGGCGGCCACGCCGGCGGCCAGCGCCTGGCGCACGTCGCTCTCGTTGGTGGACAGGAACATCTGCGCACCCAGCGGCCGCAGGTAGCGCCACGGCGATGCGCCGCGCGTGAACACGCCGCGCTCGATGGCCAGGCCGTAGTGCTTGGCCGAACGGAACACGCGCATGCCGGAGATCGGGTCGTTGCGCGACAGCACCACCACCTCCACCTGCGGCGGCCCGCCGGCGTTGAAGCCGAGCAGCTTCTGCACCAGCGAGAAGGCCACGCCGGGTGGCGCGGGCTCGTCCAGGCGCTGCTGCTGCAAGGCCATGTAGGCATGGTCGTCGCCGGCCTCGAACACCTCGTTCTCGGCCTCGAAATCGAACAGGGCCCGTGACGAGATCGCGACGACGAGTTGACCGGTGAGCGTGGCAGGCATGGGCGGCATTGTCGCGGGCTCCCACCTCGGCCTAGGATGCACGTCTTCGGGAGAGAGAAGCGTTGAAGCGCAGACACTGCCTCGCCGCGTGTGCCGCCCTGGCCGGGCAGGCCCGGGGCCAGGGCTTGCGCCCGCTGGCCATCGGCTTCGACGAGGGCAGCCTGCCGACGATGTACCGGGCTGGCGCGCAACCGGCCGCGCGCGGCATCTATCCGGCGCTGGTCGGCCTGGCTTTCGCGGCGCTGGGGCGGCCCTGCGAGCTGCGGGCGCTGCCGTTCAAGCGCCTGCTGGCCGACGTGGACGGTGGCCAGCTGCTGGCCGGCGCCGTCATCCGCACGCCGGAGCGCGAGCAGCGCTGGCTGTTCAGTCAGGCCTATTTCCTGGAGCGGCTGTCGGTCTACTCGGCCGGCGTGCCCTTTCGCGGCCTGGCCGATCTGACCGGCAAGCGCGTCGGCGTCATCCGCGGCTGGTCCTACGGCGAGGCCTTTGATGCGGCGCGTCGGCTGGGCGACTTCCACTGCGAGGAGGTCTCGGCCGATGAGCACAACTTCGCCAAGCTGCTGCGCGGCCGCCTCGACTACGTGGTGGCCACCGAGCTGGGCGGTCGCATGCTGCTGGAATTGCCGGCCTTCGAGAGGCGCATCGCCAGCGGTGCCGCCGCGCTGGGCGTGACGCCCATCCATCTCGCGTTGCCACGCAGTCACGAGGGGGGCGCGGCGCTGCTGGCGGCCTTCAACACCGCCGTCGAGCAGTTGCAGCGGGACGGCCAGGTCGAGCCGCTGGTCGCGCGCGAGATCGCCGCGGCGGCCGAGTTGGTGCGGGGGCGCGGCGGTGTGGCGTCAATTGCGTGACGCATTTCGCGAATCTAGGGTTTACCCTCTGTCCGGGCTGGTGCGCAGGCGCACCACGGCGGAACATGCGTGGTTTTGGGAGTGCTCGCGATGACTTCGTTCTCTGCTGCCCGCCAGGGCTCCATCGGCCGCCGGCTGGCGCTGGTGCTGTCCTGCATCCTCGGCCTGTCGGTGTTCAGCAGCCTTGTGGCCGTCTGGCAGCTGCGCGCGCTGGGTGCCGAGGTGGAGGACATGCTGGAGCGCAGCCTGAAGGTCGAGCGCGCCGCGGTGGACTGGATGCGCAACACCAGCTCGGGCGTGCAGCGCGCTGCGGCCATCGCCAAGAGCAGCGACCCCTCGTTGATCGAGTATTTCGCGCCAGCCACCGCGGCAGCCATCAAGGAGACCAGCGAACTGCAGAAGCAGATCGAGACCGCGTTGGACTCTCCCGAGGAGCGTGAGTTGTTCGCCCGCATCGGCGAGCAGCGCAAGGCCTACCTGGCCGCACGAGAGGAGGTCAGCAAGGCCAAGAAGGCGGGTGATGCAGAGGGCGCTGCCAAGCTGTTCGCCGACCGTTTCGAGCCGGCGTCCAAGACGTATCTCGATGCCGTCGCCAGCCTGGCCCAGCGCCAGCGTGAACAGCTGGACGCTTCGGCGCGGCAGGTCGAGGCGCTGCGCGAGCGCACTGTCTGGCTGCTGGTGGGCTGCACGGCGCTGGCGCTGGTGGCCGGCATCGCGCTGAGCGTCGTGTTGACGCGCGGCATCACCGGCCCGCTGCGCGAGGCCGAGCGCTCGGCCCGCGCCATCGCCGACATGGACCTGACCGGCGAGGCCCAGCGCCACTACGGCAACGACGAGACCGGCCAGCTGCTGCGCGCCATCGACGCGATGCGTGACGCCCTGCGCCGCGCGCTGCAGGAGGTGCGCAGCGTTGTCGACAACATCTCCACGGCCAGCGCGGAGATCGCGACCGGCAACCTGGACCTGAGCAGCCGCACGGAGCAGGCCGCGTCGAACCTGGAGGAGACGGCGAGCGCGATGGAGGAGCTGACGGGCACCGTGCGGCACAGCGCCGACTCGGCCGCTCAGGCCAACCAGCTGACCGGTTCCGCGGCCGACGTGGCCCGGCGCGGCGGCAACGTCGTGGCCCAGGTGGTGAACACGATGACCGATATCCAGCAGTCCAGCCACAAGATCGGCGACATCATCGGCACCATCGACGGCATTGCCTTCCAGACCAACATCCTGGCGCTGAATGCGGCGGTCGAGGCCGCGCGTGCCGGCGAGCAGGGCCGCGGCTTTGCCGTCGTGGCCGGCGAAGTGCGCACGCTGGCCCAGCGCAGTGCCGAGGCGGCGCGCGAGATCAAGGCACTCATCGGCGCCAGCGTGGATCGCGTCGAGGCGGGTTCGCGTCTCGTGGCGGACGCCGGCAGCACGATGAACGAGATCGTCGACAGCGTGCAGCGCGTGACCGACATCGTGGGCGAGATCAGCACGGCCACCCAGGAGCAGAGCCAGGGCATCGGCCAGATCAACCTGGCCGTGGCCGACCTCGACAAGATGACGCAGCAGAACGCGGCGCTGGTCGAGCAATCCACCGCCGCCGCCGAAAGCCTGAAGGAACAGGCCAGCCGCCTCAGCAGCGTCGTCGCCACCTTCCGCTTGAACTGAGGCTCCCGGTCCGAGCGGGACCTTGACCACGTGGAACGACTTGGGAGCCGCCCGGTGTTCGGCCCGAAATGCCCGATGCGCGCGCGGCGCCGCATCCCTTCCAGCGACTCCCACTGATCCGGCTTCGCCGGTCAGTCGGGAGTGCCCCTTGAGGGGCCGCAGCTCCGCTGCGGTAGGGGTGGTCTACTTGACCCAGGTGTTGAGCTGGATGATCGGCAGCAGCACCGCCAACACGATGAGCAGCACGACGGCGCCCATCGCGACGATGAGCAGCGGCTCCAGCAGCGTGGCGGCAGCCATGGAGCGGCGGGTCACTTCCACGCTGAGCTGACGCGCGGCGCGGCCCAGCATCTCGGGCAACTGGCCGGTCTGCTCGCCCAGGCGCGCGAACATCGCCAGGATGCCGGGGAAGCGCTTCTTGCCCGCCAGCGCCGAGCCCAGCGGCGCACCTTCGCGCACCTGCACCAGCGCATCCAGCGCGTCGGCCTGCATGGCGCGGTTGGACAGCGTCTCGGCCGCGGCCTGCAAGGCTTTCAGGATGGGCACGCCGGCGCCCGCCAGCATGGCCAGCGTGCCGGCGAAGCGCGCCGCGTTGTAGCCGCGGGCCAGGCGGCCCAGCAGCGGCAGGCTCAGGATGCCGGCGTCGAAGCGCAACCGGAAGGCCGGTGCCTTCAGCGCCTGGCGCAGCAGCAGGCCGCCGGCGATCAGCGCGATCAGCATCGCCCAGCCCCAGTGGCGCACGAAGTCGCTGATGGCCAGCATCGCAACCGTCAGCGCCGGCAGCGCGCGCTTGGAGCTGGTGAACACGGTCGCGATCTGTGGCACGACGTAGGTGACCAGGAAGATGACGATGAAGACCGAGATCAGCGAGACGATGGCCGGATAGGCCATGGCGCCGACGAGCTTGGACTTCAGGTCCTGGCGCTCCTCCAGGTCGTCGGCCAGCTTCTCCAGCACCTGGCCCAGTGCGCCGCTCTGCTCGCCGGCCGAGACGACGCCGCGGTAGACGTCGTCGAACTCGCGCGGCGCTGTGGCCAGCGCGCGTGCGAAGGCCGAGCCGGCGTTGACCTCGGCCTTGAGCTGGCTGATGAGCTCGCGCTGCCGGGTGTCCTCGCTCTCGTCGGCCAGTGCGGTCAGCGCGCGCTCGATGGGCAGGCCCGAGCCGACGAGGCCGGCGAGCTGGCGTGTCCAGACGGCCAGTGCGGTCGCGCTGAACACGCGGCGCGCGAAGCGGCTGCCTTCCTGCGCGCCGTGCTGCTGCACCACCTCGATGGACAGCGGCGTGATGCCCTGGGCCCGCACGGCGGCACGCGCGGCACGCGGGTTGTCGGCCTCGATCAGGCCGCTGGTCTGGCGGCCGGAATCGGTGAGGGCTTCGTACTTGTAGGCGGGCACCTTAGCCTTCCCGGGTCACGCGCAGCACTTCTTCGAGCGACGTCACGCCGGCCTCGATGAGCCGTTCGCCGTCCTCGCGCATCGAGCGCAGGCCGTTGGCCGTGGCGGCCGCCTGCAGCTGGCTTTCCGGCGCACGGTTGTGGATGAGGCCGCGCACGGCTTCGTCGGCCACCATCAGCTCGTAGACGCCCGTGCGTCCCTTGTAGCCGGTCTGGCCGCAGGCTTCGCAGCCGACGGGGTGCCAGCGACCGTGGTCGTCCTGCGTCTTGCAGACGGGACACAGCCGACGCACGAGTCGCTGGGCCAGCACGCCCAGCAGCGAGCTGCTGAGCAGGAAGGGCTCGACGCCCATGTCGGTCAGCCGCGTGACGGCGCTGGGCGCGTCGTTGGTGTGCAGCGTGGCCAGCACCAGGTGGCCCGTGAGGGACGCCTGGATGGCGATCTGCGCGGTCTCGTAGTCGCGGATTTCGCCGATCATGATGACGTCCGGGTCCTGGCGCAGGATGGCGCGCAAGGCCTTGGCGAAGGTCAGGTCGATCTTGGCGTTGACCTGGGTCTGGCCGATGCCGGGCAGCTCGTACTCGATCGGGTCCTCGACGGTCAGCACGTTGGTCGTGCTGGTGTCGACGGTCTGCAGCGAGGCGTACAGCGAGGTCGTCTTGCCCGAGCCGGTCGGGCCGGTGACGAGCACGATGCCGTGCGGCTGCTGCACGAGCTTCTTGAACGCCGACAGCACATGGCCGTCCATGCCCAGGCCTTCGAGCGTGAACTTGGATTCGCTCTTGTCCAGCAGGCGCAGCACGGCGCGCTCGCCGTGGGCGGAAGGCAGCGTGGACACGCGCACGTCGATGGCGCGGCCGCCGATTCGCAGCGAGATGCGGCCGTCCTGTGGCAGGCGCTTCTCGGCGATGTCCAGCTCGGCCATGATCTTCAGGCGCGAGATCAGCGCCGCGTGCAGCGCGCGGTTGGGCTGCACGACCTCGCGCAGCGTGCCGTCGACGCGGAAGCGCACCGAGCTGCTGCGCTCGTAGGGCTCGATGTGGATGTCGCTCGCGCCGTCCTTCGCGGCCTGCGTCAGCAGCGCGTTGAGCATGCGGATGATGGGCGCATCGTTGGCAGCTTCCAGCAGGTCTTCCACGGCGGGCAGGTCCTGCATCATGCGCGACAGGTCCACCGCGCTCTCGACCTCGCCGACGACGACGGCCGCGCTGCTCTCGCTGCCGGCGTAGGCCGCGTTGATGCGTGCCATCAGCGTGTTGGCGGGCTCCGCTTCGAGGCGGTCCACCGAGTACTGGCGCTGCACCTCGGACAGCGTGGCCCAGCCGACTTCGGGCGGCATCCACAACGTCAGCGCACTGCCGTCGTCTTCCAGAAGCACGCAGTTGGCCTTCGCGAAGGCGTAGGGCAGGGGGTGGCGGTTGGCGGCCATGGGCGACGCTCGGCCTTACTGCTGCGGCTGTGGTGGCACGATCTTGCCGACCGGCGCCTTGGGATCGGGCAGCACGGGTGCGCCGGTGTCGGGCAGCAGGACGCTCTTGGCGGGCTGCAGGTCCTGCTGTACGGCGCGGATGCTTTCGTAGCGGCTCAACGAGATCTCGTTGGCGCTATCCGCCGTGCGCAGTACGACGGGGCGCAGGAAGACCATCAGGTTGGTCTTCACGCGCTTGCGGCTCTTGCTGCTGAACAGGTTGCCGATGACCGGGATCTTGGACAGGCCTGGCACGCCATCGTCGCCGTCGCTGTACTCGTCCTTCAGCAGGCCGCCCAACACGATGACGTCGCCGTTGTCGACGACCACCGAGGTCTCGATGGCGCTCTTGTCCAGCGTCGGGCCGTTGGTGCTGCTGCTGGTGCCGGACACGACGGAGGAGTTCTCCTGGTAGACCTGCATGCGGATGGTGCCGCCTTCGCCGATCTGGCTCTTGATCTTCAGCGTCAGGCCGACGTCCTTGCGGTCCACCGTCGTGAACGGGCTGACCGTGCTGGAGCTGCTGGTGCTGCTGGCGTAGGAGCCGGTCACGAAGGGCACGTTCTGGCCGATGACGATGCGGGCTTCCTCGTTGTCCAGCGCGATCAGGTTGGGCGTGGACAGCACGTTGGCGCCGCTCTGGCTCTCCAGGAAGTTGGCCATCGCGCCCAGCGTGTAGTGGGTGCCGAACTTCTTCAGCACGCCGAGGTTCAGGCCCGCGGGGGCGGAGCTGGAACTCAGGGCCGTCGTCACGCCGGAGGTGCCGCTGGCCACGGCCGCCGTGGCGGTGATGATGTTGGACAGGCCCGTGCCGAAGTTGGTGCCGGCGCCGGTGATGGAGCCGTCGCCGCTGCTGCCGAACAGGTTCTGCCACTGCACGCCGAACTGTCCGGCCTTGGTGTTGTCGATCTTGACGATCAGCGACTCGACGTAGACCTGGGCGCGGCGCGCGTCGAGCTGGTCGATGACGGCGCGCACCTGGCGGTACAGCGGCTCGGCGGCCGTGATGATGAGCGAGTTCGTCGACGGGTCGGCCTGCACGAAGCCACCGGTGGACGGGCCGGCCGAGGCCGACAGCGGCGACGTCGAGGCGGTGGACGCGCCGGTCGTGGACGTGGTGGTGCCACTGGTGGCGGTGGGCGTCGTCGCGTTGCCGCCGAAGCTGGTGTTCGTGCTGCCCAGGCCGCCGCTGCTGGTGCCGGTGGTGCCGTTGCCGCCCGTGCCGCCGGACGCGGCCGCGGCGAAGGCCGCGCGCAGCACGGTGGCCAGCTTCACGGCGTCGGCGTTCTTCAGGTAGACGACGCGGATGTTGTTGCCACCATCGGTGCTGGGCTGGTCCAGCTTGTCGACCATGGAGCGCACGGCAGCCAGGCGGGTGGGGTTGCTGGCGCGCAGGATGAGGCCGTTGGAGCGCGGGTCCACCAGCACGCTGACGGCGCTGCTGCTCTGGCCTGGCACCGCAGCGCCGGCCGTCTGGCCGCCGTCGGCCAGGCGCTGCACCAGCGGGGCGAGGTCGGCCGCGACGGCGTGCTTCAGCGGCACGATCTCGATGTCGCTGGTGCCCGGCGTGTCCATCGCCGCGACGATCTTGGCGATGCGCTGCAGGTTGTCCGCGTAGTCGGTGATGACCAGGCTGTTGTTGCCCGGGTTGGCGTTGATCGTGTTGTTGGGGCTGATCAGCGGACGCAGCACGGCGACGAGGTTGTTCGCGTTCTCGTGCTGGATGCGGAAGATCTGCGTCAGGATCTGGTCGCCACGCGTGTTGCTGGTCTCGACGGCCACCGAGCCGGCCTGCAGCTTGGCGTCGGCCTCGGGCAGCACCTTTAGCAGCCCGGCCGTCTCGACGACCGTGAAGCCCAGGCCGCGCAGCGCGGCGAGGTAGTTGCGGTAGGCCTCGGCCACCGACACCGGCTGTTCGCTGTAGACGGTGACCGTGCCCTTGACGCGCGGGTCGATGATGATCTGGCGGTCCAGCATGACGCCGATGGCGCGGGTGACGGCCTCGATGTCGGCGTTGACGAAGTTCAGCGTGACGGGCGAGCTGGCCTTGACGGCGGGGCCCTTGCCTGCGCCGGGGCGGCTGCGCTGTACGGTGGCGTTGTCGGGCTGCGCGAACGCGCTGCCGGCGCCCAGCAGCAGGGCCGTGATCGCAACGGCGGTGGCGGTGCGGTGGAGATTCATGATCATCCGATCGTCAAGACGGAACGCGCCCCCTGGCGGCGTCCGATGATGTTCAGCAGGTTGTTGAGCGCTTCCTCGCGGCCCGGCGCGGCACCGGCCTCGCCGATGAAGCGGCTCTTGCCGCCCGGGATCACCGTGCCCACGCCGTTGAGCTGCAGCGCTCCCTCCAGCGTGGACAGGCGCAGCGTGCTGACGCCGGGGTTGCCCGGGTCGGCGTTCAACGTGAAGCGGTAGCTGCCCAGCGGCGCGACCGTGGACACGCGCGAGGACAGGTTGAGCAGGTCGAACTGCAGTTCGCCGAACTGGCGCCAGCGGCCCTGCACGGACTCCAGCCGGAACTCGCGCGCCGACAGCCGCAGCGAGCCGCCCAGCTGCAGCGTGTTCCACGGCGTGCCCAGGCCCGACAGCACGCCGGCCGGCAGCCGGGCCAGCCAGTCGGCGCGGTTGTCGACGCTGATCTCCATGCGACCCAGGCCGGGCTTGATGCCCAGCAACAGCTCGCCGTTGATGCAGCAGTCCTGCCGCGCGGCGAGCTGCAGGCCCAGGCCCTTGATGCCCATCTTCCAGTGCAGGCGGCCTGGCAGCGAGGCTGCGTCGCGGCTGCCCGTGCCGCCGGTCAGCACCAGCGCGCCCGAGCCGTTCCAGATGCTGCCGCGCGTGTCGACGAGCAGCAGATGCTCGCCGGTGGCGGACGCCAGCGTGCCCGCCAGCCAGCTGGCCGGCGCAAAGATGACCAGGGCACCGATGAGGCCGATCACCGCGCCCACGATGCCCCAGCGCCGCGACGCGTCGTGGCGCACCGAGCGGCCGCCGGAGCCCAGCGTGCTGGCGCCGAACACGGAGTCCTGCACCGTCGTCAGGGGCGGTGGCGCCGACTTCTTCTTGAACCAGCGCATCAGGCTCCCCCTCCCAGCGTCAGCACGAGGGTGCCGGCGTAGCCCTTGGGGCCGCGCGTCAGCTGGGCCTCGACGGGGCGTGCGCGGGCGGCCGAGCGCACTTCGCCCAGCCAGGCCTGCAGCGCCGGCGGGGTGATGCCGTTCAGCGTGACGACGGCGCGGTCGCCGGTCAGGTTCAGGCGCGCGACGGCGCCGAGGTGGTCGACCGATGCCTTCAGGGCTTCCTGCGCCTGGGCCGGCGGCACGGGCTGGATCTTGCGCAGCGCCTGGGCCTCCTGGGCCTGGGCCTGCATCTGCTGCAGCTGGGCCTCCAGCTGTTCGAGTTCGGCGGGCGCGGTCTTCAGCGTGCGCAGCGCGGGGGCCAGCAGCACGCTCCAGGCGAGCAACAGGCCCAGCACGATGGCGACGGCGCCCAGCGCGAGGCGCTCGCGTTCGCCCAGGGACTGCCACTGCGTGAGGGCCTGGGCGCGCAGGTGGCGCCACTGGGCCTGGAAGTCGCCGCTGGCGGCGGGAGAGGTGAAGCGGGCCATCAGCGTGGTCCTTGGGCGCTGGCGCGGCTGAGGGTCAGCTTGCCTTCGCTGGCGTCGAGCAGCCAGCCGTCGCTTTGCAGCTGGCTGCGGAAGTTGTCGACCTGGGGCTGGCTCCAGCCCTGGGCCGACACGGTGAGTCGGCCGGGCTCGAAGGCCAGGGCCTCGGCGGGCGGCCGGTCGGCCGGCCAGGCGGCGGCGGCGGCGCCGAGCAGGGCCTCGAGGTCCTGCTGGCCGACGCTGCCGGCGCCGACGCGCATCAGGTCCAGCTGCTTCTGCATCTGCACCGGCGCGTCAAGGATGGCGCGCACCTGCGGGAAGGCGCCGGTCAGTGTGGCGGTGATGGCTTCACGGCGCGCGGCCAGCTCGCGGTGCTGATGCCAGGCCCACAGGTTCAGGCCCAGCAGCTGCACGACCAGCAGCGCGCCCAGGCCCCAGCGCACCGGCTGCCAGGGTTTGCGCATCAGGCTGCGGCTGATGAGGCGCAAGGCCCGCACGCCGCGGGCGCGCGGCGCGAGTTCGAACTGGCGCAGGTCCCAGGCGTTGTCGATGACGCCCAGCGCGCGCTGCGCCGGCGTCAGCACGCTGACGGTGGTGCCCAGCCAGCGCTCGGCGGTGGTGGCGATGCCCGGCGTGGCCGTCCACTGTGCCGCCTGCACGAGGGCGGGCGGGAAGAACTGGCGCGGCATGCCGCCTTGCAGCGGCAGCGTGGCGACGCCGTCGACATGGCTCCAACGCAACGAGATGCCGTCTTCGGCCGTGCCGTTGTGGGCCTCGAAGAAATGGCCGCGCGGCAGCTCGTCGGGCCAGGCCAACGGCGCGACGCGGTCGACGAAGACGTTGGCGGCGTCCAGCTGGGCGAGGTGGTCGGCCAGCCAGGGCTTGGAGGTGACGGCCACCCAGGCGGCGTCGCCGCCGGCGGCGTCGGGCTCGAGCGCGAAGTGCAGTGTCTCGGGTTCGTCGAGCAGCGCTTCCTCGAGCTTGCCGGCCAGCGCGGCGCGCATCTGGCGGCCGGCGCGCGGCAGGTCCACGCGGCGCCAGCTGATGTCGGACTCGGGGACGATGGCGATGACGCTGTCGGCCGTCGGCAGTGCGGTGGCGGCCGAGCGGCCTTCACGGTCGATGTGGCGGCCGTCGGCGGTCAGCGCCCAGTCGTACTCGTGCGCCGGCTGGGACGCCGCGGGCGCGGCTTTGCCCAGGGCGCGCAGGCGCGTCCGGGGGGGCAGGAACAGCAGCAGGGTGCTCATAGGGGCTGAAAGGCGCGGCGCATTCTAGGAGGGGGCTGTAGCGATGGCGGGCGGATCAGGGACGGCGTCAAAGTTCTTTTCACTGGTCGAGCAGCTGGCTGACGCGCTCGCGGGCCAGCACGGTGGTGGTGCGGTTCTGGCGCTCGACCAGCGATCGCTGCTCCAGCTGGCGCTCGTCCAGCCGCAGCCGCCCGGTGACGATGAAGTAGGACGAGTTGACCGACGCCCGGCCGGTGGCGATGGTCGTGTTGGTGGGCAGGAAGGGCAGGGCGTCCGCCGTGGTCTTGAAGGCCTTGCTCTTGCGCCCCTGCACGACGCGCTCGGCCGAGGCGAGGTCGATGTTGAGCAGGGCCCGGATGACCTCGCGTGGCGCCGTGTTCAGGTTGACCGGTGTGGCTTTGGGCAGCAGCACGACGTAGGGCTGCAGGCGCTTGATCGTGTCGGCGTCCAGGCCCAGCCAGGAGAGCTGGTCCAGCCCGGCCGGCTGCAGAGGCCCGCTGGTGACGGTGGTGACCGTCGCGCTGCTGGCGGCGGCGCTGGCAGCGCTGGCGGCCGCCGGGAAGGCAGCGCGCAGGCCGGTGATGATGAGGGCTGCCGTGCCGGGCGGCGCGTTGACCTGGCTGCACAGCAGCTCCAGCGTGAGCTTCTCCTCTTCCGGCACCTGGGGGCCGCCCACCAGCGCGCGCAGGTTGTAGTGGCTCTGGGCGTCCTCGATGTAGCCGGACAGGAAGGCCTCGGGGCCGTCGTCGTCGCCGGCAGTGCTGCCGTCGGCGGCGAGGAAGGTGGACAGGCGCGACTCCGCCAGCGGCGTGGCCCAGAAGTCGTTCAGCTCGTCCACCGCCGGCGAATCGGTCTTGAGGATCAGCCGGGCCCAGTCCAGCGCGCCCTGCAGCACCCAGGCGCTCTGCGCCCGCGCGCGGTCGGCGGCCTCGATCTGCACGGCGCGGTACTGCTGCCAGACCATGCCGCCGGCCAGACTGGCGATCAGCGTGACGATGATCATCGCGGTCAGCAGGGCGGCGCCTCGCTGGTGGTGTCGGCGTTGCGTCATCGGACGGTGACCTCCAGTTCGCGCGTCACCGCGCCGACCAGGCCGCTGCCTTCGGCAAACTGCATCGCCACCCGCAGCCCGGATGGCGGCACCGTGGTGTTGGGGTTGACCGGGCCGTTGGCGGTGTTGCCGGTGGACTGGCAGTTGCTCCACGCGTTGCCCCAGAAGCAGTAGAGCTGCCAGCCGGCCACGCCGTCGAAGGCGCGCAGCGCCGGGTTGCGCTGGGACAGCTGCTGCAGGCCCAGCTGGCGCTGGTTGTCGAGGTCCTGCACGGTCAGCACACTGGGGCTCTCCCAGCGCCACAGGCTGCCCTCGCGCAGGCTCCAGACGACGACCTGCAGGCCGGCGGTGGCCTGCCGCGTCAGCACGAGGTTGGCGCCGTCGAATGTCAGCGGCTGGATGGGGCTGTGGCTGTCCTGCACGGCGCGCAGGTCGACCTCCCATTGCGACATCACGGTCTGCAGCCTCGCGGTCTGCGAGAGGTGGCTCTGCGCGATCTCGCGGCTTTTCACCAGTGCGTCGATGCCGCGCCAGGCCATGGCGGCCATCGTCGCCATGACGACCAGGGCGACCAGCACTTCGACGAGGGTGAAGCCGCGGCTGCGCATCTTTTAATGACCCACGATGGTGGTCAGCGTCAACATGGGCAGGCCCTCGTCGTTCTCGACGGAAGCGTCGACGCGCTTGAAGTTCTGGTTGGGCGTCTGCGTGACCTTGAGCTTGCCGCCGTAGGTGCGGCCCAGTTGGTCGCAGCTGAAGCTGGTCTCGCCGATGCTGAGCTGCTGCTGCGTCAGCCGGATCTCGGTCAGCACGTTCTCCGCGCACCACTGCGCCGCACTGACCTGGGCCAGGCGATCAGCGTTGTTGGCCAGCGCACCGGCGGCCTTGATGCCGGCGCCCAGCGCGATGGCGACGATGACGAGGGCCACCAGCACCTCGATCAGCGTGAAGCCGCGTTGCGTGTGCATCTTTTACTGGACGACGTCGAAGGCGGACAGGCCGTCCGTGGCAAGCATGACGCGCTGGTTGCCCAGCTGCAGCAGCAGGCGCTGCGCCGGGATGACGGGTTCGGGCCCCAGCACCAGGCCGGGGTTGACGGCGCTGGCGTTCTCGATTGTCACGGCCACCGGGTCGCCCAGCCAGCGCGACGGCAGCTGCAGCGTGCGTGGCAGGCCGTCGAAGTGGAAGTCCTCGCCCGTCTTGACGGCCTTGGGCACCCAACGCACGGTCAGGCCCGAAGCCCGGCTCTCGGCGCGCGCGGTCTCCAGCAGCGCGGCCAGGCGCTGGGCCTCGCGTTGCAGCTGCAGCTCAGTCGGGTCGCGCAAGGACAGGGAGATCGTTGCGCTGGCGATGGCGATCAGGGCGACGACGACGAGCAGCTCGATGAGCGTGAAGCCGCCGGCCCTGCCGGCCTCACTGCCAGGAGCCGATGTCCGCGTCACGGCCCTCGCCGCCGGCGCGGCCGTCGGCGCCAAAGCTGTAGACATCGACCTCGCCCTTCACGCCGGGGTTGGCGTACTGGTAGGGGTGGCCCCAGGGGTCGTTGGGCAGCTTCTCCAGATAGTTCTTCCAGTTCGGCGGCGGCGTGCCGGCCGTGGGCTTGTGCACCAGCGCGTCCAGGCCTTGCTCGGCGCTGGGGTAGCGCTGGTTGTCCAGCTTGTAAAGCTTGAGCGCCTGCATCAGGTTGTTGACGTCGGTGCGCGCTGCGGTGACGCGGGCGTCCTCGGCGCGGTCCAGCACGTTGGGCACGACCAGCGCCGCCAGCACGCCGATGATGACGAGCACCACCAGCAGTTCGATCAGCGTGAAGCCGCGGGAAAGGGGGGAGCGACGCATGGCAGGCAGGAGAGAGCGCTGAGGCAGCGGTGAGCGGGCCATCATAATGGGCCATGGTTGCTCGATTGATGTCGTTCTGGGTGTGGCTGCTGCTCGGCGGCTCCGTGGCCTACTGGGGGCTGCAGCTGTTCGCGCGGCCGCTGGCGATGCCGGCGATGGTCGTGTCTGCCGGCGATGGGCAGGCCGGCTCGGTCGACCTGAGCCGACTGCTCGGCTCCGGCGTGCCCGAGGCCGCGCCGGAACCGGAGGCGGCATCCACGCGACTGCGGTTGTTGGGTGTCGTCGCGCCCAAGAGCGCCAAGGCCGCGGAAGCCGGTGAGGGCGTTGCGTTGATCGAGGTGGACGGGATTGCCCGCACGGTGCGCGTCGGTGCTGTCGTCGATGGCGATCTGCGCCTGTTGCGAGTGGATGCTCGCAGCGCCGGCCTGGGCCGGTTGGGTCAGGCGCCCACGCAGACGCTGCAGATCAGCCCGCCGGCCTCGCCCGCGACCGGTTCGCTGCCGCCGGCCGCGCCGTCGCCCGTTGTGCTGGGCGGCAATCCGCCGGGGACGAGTGCGCAGATGCCGTCTCCGCCGCAGATGACCCAGCCGGGCAATGGTGGCCTGCCGCTGGCCGGAACACCGCCACCGCCGGGCGGCCAGCAGCCGCGCTGAGGGCTCAGGCGCCCAAGGTCGGCACGTACGCGCCCGGCTCGGGCCGCGGCGCCAGCCGGGCCTCGGCCACTTCGTGCAGGTCGGTCAGCAGTGCGGCGGCCGAGCGGATCATGGGCCAGGCGAGCGCGGCGCCGGTGCCGTCCGCGCTGTCCATGCCCAGTTCCAGCAGCGCCGAGGCCTGGAACAGCGCCAGCGCTTCGTCGAGGCCGCGGTGCACGTGGCTGCGGCAGAACACCGCGTAGTCGGTGACCGGTGCGCAGATCAGCGACGCCAGCTTGAGCGCCGCGCAGGCAGCGATGCCGTCCACGATGATGAGGCTGCGCTTGCTGGCCGCAACCAGCATGGCGCCCACCATGACGGCCAGCTCGTGGCCGCCGAAGGCTGCCAGCAGGTCCATCGGGTCCTTGGCGTCGCGGTGGCGGGCCTGTGCGCCGTGCAGCACGCCGAGCAGGTGGGTGAGATCGTCCTGACGCATCGTCGGGCCGGAGACGACGAAGTCGCGCACCGGCTGGTCGGCCAGGCGGGACAGGATCAGCGCCGCGCATTCGGACGAGCCCTGGCCCATGGCCGCGCAGGCCAGCACGTTTCCAGGCAGGTTGTCGGCGATCTCCATGCCGACACGCACGCCGGCGTGCGCCTGCTCGACGCTCATGGCCAGCGCCGTGCGCGCGTTGCGCGTGCCGTGGGCGACCTTGCGCGCCAGCAGCCGGGCGTGCGGCGGCAGGTTGTCGGCGACGCCGCAGTCCACCACCGTCAGGTGCAGGCCTTGCAGCCGCGCGAACACCGACACCGGCAGCTGCGCGTGCAGTGCCATCTGCACCTGGTCCCGCGTCGCGCGGCCCCACTGCGCACCGACGCCGTCGACGACGATGCCGTGGTCCGACGCGAACAGCGCCAGCACGGGGTCGCGGAAGCGCGGCGTCAGGCTGTTCTGCACGAGTCCGAGGCGCACGGCCAGCGGTTCCAGTTCGCCGAGGCCGCCAGCGATCGCCGAGCGGCGGTCAACGCGGTCACGCAAGGCCTTTTCCAGCTCGGGATTGGCGGTGGGGGAGATCAGCGACTGTTGGGCGACGGTCATGGCGCGGGCGTTGTCAGAACCCGGATTTCAACTCAACCCAGGAACAAGCGGTAGACCGGGTTCGTTGTTTCGTCCTCGAATGGGTAATTCAACCCTCCGAGGAACTCGCGCAGTGCCGCCGAGTCGCCCTTGGGCACCTGGATGCCGACGAGGATGCGGCCGTAGTCCGCGCCCTGGTTGCGGTAGTGGAAGAGGCTGATGTTCCAGTCCGGGTGCATGGTGGACAGGAACTTCATCAGCGCGCCGGGCCGCTCGGGGAAGACGAAGCGGTACAGGCGCTCATTCTTGGCCAGCTCGCTGCGGCCGCCCACCATGTGGCGCACGTGCTGCTTGGCGAGCTCGTCATTGGTCAGGTCCAGTGTCTGGAAGCCGGCCTTGGTGAAGGTGCGCGCCAGCTTGGCGGCTTCGTCCGGCTTGGAGATGCCGATGCCGACGAAGATGTGCGCCACGTTGGCGTCGGCGATGCGGTAGTTGAATTCGGTGACGCTGCGTGGGCCCAGCAGCTCGCAGAAGCGCTTGAAGCTGCCGCGTGCCTCGGGGATGGTGACGGCGAACAGGGCCTCGCGGTGCTCGCCGACCTCGGCGCGCTCGGCGACGAAGCGCAGGCGGTCGAAGTTCATGTTCGCGCCGCAGGTGATGGCGATCAGCGTCTGGCCTTTGGCGCCGGTCCTGGCGGCGTACTGCTTGACGGCGGCGACGCTCATCGCGCCGGACGGCTCGAGGATGGAGCGCGTGTCCTCGAAGACGTCCTTGATGGCGGCGCAGACGGCGTCGGTGTCGACGACGATGTAGTCGTCCACCAGCTCGCGGGCGATGCGGAAGGTCTCCTCGCCCACAAGCTTGACGGCGGTGCCGTCGGCAAAGAGGCCCACGTCGTTGAGCGTGACGCGCTTGCCGGCCTTGACCGAGCGCAGCATGGCGTCGGAGTCGGTCGTCTGCACGCCGATGATCTTGATCTCGGGCCGCAGCGCCTTGACATAAGCCGCGACGCCGGAGATCAAACCGCCCCCGCCGATGGCGACGAAGATCGCGTCGATGGGGCCAGGATGCTGGCGCAGCAGCTCCATCGCGATGGTGCCCTGGCCGGCGATGACGTCCGGGTCGTCGAAGGGATGGACGAAGGTGAGGCCCTGGGCCTGTTCCAGCTCCTTCGCGTGGCCGTAGGCATCGGTGAAACTTTCACCGAACAGCACCGCTTCGCCGCCCAGCGCCTTGACGGCGTCGACCTTGACCTGCGGCGTCGTCAGCGGCATCACGATGACGGCGCGGCAGCCCAGCTTTCTGGCCGAAAGCGCGACGCCCTGGGCATGGTTGCCTGCCGACGCGCAGATGACACCGGCGGCGCGCTGCTCGGGCGTGAGATGCGCCATCTTGTTGTAGGCGCCACGCAGCTTGAAGCTGAACACGTCCTGCTCGTCCTCACGCTTGAGCCAGACCTTGTTGGCCAGGCGCTTGGACAGTTTGGTGGCCGCCGTGAGGTCGGTCTCACGGGCGACTTCGTAGACCCGGGCGTTCAGGATGCGCTGCAGGTAGCTGCTGCCGGGCGGCAGCATCGCAGGCACCTGGGACGTCGCCTTCGACGAGGCGGGCGGGCGGCGGCGCGAAGGGGCGCTCATCGGGTCTCCATGGAGTCTTGTTGCGGCGCCGCATGATAGGGGAGCCCCTTCATGCGGCGCCGCCTTCCGCCTTCGGCGAAAAAAAACCCGAGCTCTTGCAAGCTCGGGTTGAATCCACCATGGAGGCGGTGGAGGAGACAATCGGTGCGAAAGCGTTTTCGCGTGCTTGCAGTTTAACGCCGAGTTATGCTGCGCTGCAATATATTTTTGTGTGACAAATTGGGCGCTACCTCTAAATGAGCATGGAATGCACTGTCAGTTGGATGGGGCCTGAAGGCCCGAGCGGCATGACCTTCGTGGCCGAGACCGGCAGCGGCCACGTTATGGCCATGGATGGCGCGCCTGACGGCGGCGGCCGCAACCTGGCGCCGCGCCCCATGGAGACCGTGCTGGCCGGCACAGGTGGCTGCACGGCCTACGACGTCGTCCTCATCTTGAAGCGAGGCCGTCACGACGTGCGCGGTTGCAAGGTCGTGCTGAAGGCGGAGCGCGCCACCAGCGATCCCAAGGTCTTCACGGCCATCCACTTCCACTTCGTCGTCAGCGGCAAGGGGTTGAAGCCTGAGATCGTTGAGCGCGCGGTCACGCTCTCGCACGAGAAGTACTGCTCGGCGACGGCCATGCTGGCCAAGACCTCGGCGATCAGCACGTCGTTCGAGGTCGTGGAAGTCTGAGCCGGGGCTGATCAGACGTGGTGTGCCACGGTTGTCATGACTTTGGCCGCCACGCGCATCAACCCGCGAACCGGGCCGGGCAAGGGCAGGGCGCCCGCAGCGAGCGCCGCATCAGCGTGCTCGGCCTCCTCGCGCTTCATCTGATCCACGATGGCCCGCGAGGCGGCGTCTCCCTCTGGCAGGCGGTCCAGGTGCGAGGCCAGGTGGGCCTCGACCTGGCGTTCCGTCTCGACGACGAAGCCCAGGCTCCAGCGGTCGCCCGCCAGTCCCGCCACGCTGCCCCAGGCGAAGGCGCCGGCCCACCATAGCGGTGCAAGATGGCTGGTGTGGGTGCCCAGTTCGGCCACGCGCTCGGCGGTCCAGGCCAGGTGATCCAGCTCATCCTCCGCCGCGTGTTCGAAATGACGGCGCAGTTCATCGCTGCGACTGAACAGGGCCTGGGACTGGTATAGCGCCTGGGCGCATATTTCTCCGACGTGATTGACCCGCATCAGCGCGCCGGCCTCGCGCATCCTGGCGGCGCTCAAGTTGCTCGAATCCAGTGCTGCCGACGGGGATGTGCGTGCTGCCCGCGCAGGCGCGAACACTGTGCGCAGCCCCGAATCCAGCGCACCCAACAGGCGGTCGCCAAAGCTCAGCGGGCGGGAACGGTTCTGGCGTGTGGGCGAATGCATTCAATTAACACGTGCTGATGTGAGGAAATCGTGACAAAGCGGTTGTCGTTGTGGAACGGCAACGGGAACACACAATTTCATATCCGTGAATTCCCGAGGCGCCCAAACCTGTAGTGGAATACGCGCACTTCCTCACAGGAGGTGAGCCGCCCCGCCGTCTCGGCCGGTGGCTCGGATGAATACCTAGGAGTATCGAATGAAGAAAGCTCTGATTGCCCTGGCCGTCCTCGGTCTGACCGGCGGCGCTGCTGTTGCGCAATCCTCCGTCACGCTGTTCGGCGTCATCGACGCGGACGTGAAGTATGTCAAGACTGGCGACACCACGCTGAAGAAGCTGGACTCCAGCGGCCTGAACACCAGCCGTCTCGGCGTGCGTGGCACGGAAGACCTGGGCGGTGGTCTGAAGGCCGGTTTCTGGCTGGAATCGGAAATCAACACCGACACCGGTGTTGCGGGCGCTGCCTCCGGCGGTGCTTTCTGGGCCCGTCGCGCCACGGTGAGCCTGTCGGGTGACTTCGGTGAAGTCCGCCTGGGTCGCAACAAGACCGCTTCGCGTCTGCACTTGGAAGACTTCGACCCGACGGCCTTCACGGGTCTGGGCAGCGTCAAGGCTGTGTACAACAACCTCGGTAGCGGCAACAACACGGCTTTCGACCGTGCTGACAACCTGGTTTCGTA
Organism: Pelomonas candidula; assembly: GCF_043555985.1. Lineage (NCBI taxonomy): Bacteria > Pseudomonadati > Pseudomonadota > Betaproteobacteria > Burkholderiales > Sphaerotilaceae > Roseateles > Pelomonas candidula. The sequence goes on from NZ_JBIGIC010000010.1 coordinate 182,622, forward strand.
CTCCCTGCCGACGGAAGGTCTGGGTGGCTTCTACGGCGGCGTGGATGTCGCCGCCGGCGAAGGCACGACCTCCAACAAGCACCAGTCCGTGCGCGTTGGCTACAAGGACGGTCCTCTGCACGTGTCCGCCACTTACGCCAACGCTTATTCGGCCACCGATAAGTACAAGCTGGCCTCTGTTGGCGTGTCGTACGATTTGGGCGTCGCCAAGCCGTCGTTCGTCTACACGGAAGGCAAGTACGGCGCCGCCAAGCAAAGCATCTGGACGGCTGCCGTCGTTGCTCCGCTGGGCCAGGGTCAAGTTCAGGCTTCCTACACGGACTCGAAGGCCAACACGGCTGCTGACGCCATCAGCGGCGTGGGCGACGCAAAGCTGTTCGCCGTCGGCTACGTCTACAACCTGTCCAAGCGCACGGCTCTGTACACGACCTACGCTCAGATTGAGAACAATGGCCTGGGCCGATTCGTTGTCGCTGGCGCGCCTGCCGCTGCCAACGGCCAGAAGTCCAGCGGCTTCGACGTCGGTATCCGCCACAACTTCTGATCTTGGCGGCGCGACCCTCCGGGTCGCGCCCCTGTCAGCCAAAGCCGCCTTCGGGCGGCTTTTTCTTTGTGCGGGTCGCCTTTGAGACAGGGGAATCGCTGTGGATGGCGAACAACAGATCATGCGTATTGGCGCAATGCTTCGTTGAGAATCACTCGGCTAACTCTTATTCGCAGGAGACAACCTTGATGAAAAAAGCGTCATTGGCCGTTGCCGTTCTGGCCGCCAGCACCTCTGCTGCCTGGGCTCAGTCCAGTGTGACCCTGTATGGCATCGTCGATGCCGCTGTGCGTTACACCTCGAATGCCAACCCGGGTACGTCTACCAAGACGATGGTTCCGGGCGGCATGTCGCAGAGCCGTCTGGGTGTGAACGTCACCGAGGACATGGGTGGCGGGCTCAAGGCGCTCGTGAATATGGAGCATCGCTTCGCGTCCGATACCGGTGCCGTCGCGTCGGCGACCGACTTCTGGCGCCAGGCCTGGGTTGGCCTGCAGTCCAACGATTTCGGCCAGGTTCGTCTGGGCCGTCAGTACAACATCCTGTTCGACGTCTACACGTCGACCTTCGCGTCGTTCCGCTATTCGCCCTATATCGAGGCCTACAAGCCCGAAATCGGCATGGCGATGGCGGCCCGTCAGGACAATATGGTCAAGTACCTGGCTCAGTTCGGCAACATCTACGCCGAAGTGCAGGTCAGCGCGGGTGAAGGCCAATCTGGTGCCGCTGCCGCGCTGCCCAACAAGACGGCGGGTCTCCTGGTTCGCTACAACGATGGCACCTTTGGTGCCGGCGGCGCGTTCCTGCAGGCCACCGAGCAGACTGGCAAGAAGATCAAGGCGACCGTGCTGGGTGTGTCGTACACGGACGGTCCGCTGTATGTCCACGCCTCCTGGGGTCAGAACAAGTACGACGCCGTTACCGACTTGCTTTCGTCTGGGACCTCGGCCACGAGCCCGTTCGCTATCGCACTGACCACTCGCGGTGCCTATACGAGCGGTCTGCTGGGCGCGAGCATCTTCAACAACAATTCGGCCGACATCAACAAGCGCACGATGTACATGTTCGGTGCGACCTACCAGCTGACGCCGCAGTTCAATATCGGTGCGAATGCCTGGCTGACGAAGCAGACGCACTTCGGTCTGACAGGTGTGCCCGGTTTCTCCACGACCCCTGGTTCTTCGTCCAAGGCCGATTTCTACGCTGCCGTGGCGGACTACGCGTTCTCCAAGCGTACCGATGCCTACCTGGAAGTCGACTACACCAAGACCGACGGTGCCGTGGCATTCCTGAACGGCGCGACCAAGCGCGCCGGTACGATGGTTGGCCTGCGTCACCGCTTCTGATCGACAGGGTGGGCCTCCGGTCCATCCTCTCACCCCAGACGGGCCGCTCAGCGGCCCGTTTTCATTTCGGGCACCGCTCTTGCTGGTCTAGGGGCTTCTCCGGGAGTCTCCAACCCTTGGCCTTCGCCATGATCGCGCCTTCCCTCGGTGCTGCATCGGGCAAAGCCTTCTGAATCTTCATGCTGGTTTTCATCCTTCGCCGATTGGTCCAGGCGGTCGTGGTCATGCTGTCGGTGGCGTTCATCGCCTTCATGCTGTTCCAGTACGTCGGTGATCCGGTCAATAACCTGCTCGGCCAGGATGCGACGGAGGAGCAGCGCGTCGCGCTGCGCAAGGATCTCGGTCTGGACCAACCCTTCCCGGTGCAGTTCGCGCGCTTTGCAGCCAACGCGATGCGGGGCGAGTTCGGCATCAGCCTGCGCCAAGGGCGCAAGGTGTCTACCCTCATCGTCGAGCGCTTCCCCGCCACGTTGGAACTGGCCCTGGTGGCCGGTTTCATCGCGCTGGTGTTCGGTATCCCGCTGGGGGTCTACGCAGCATTGCGGCGCGGCAGGGCGAGCGCGCAGTTGTTGATGACAGGAACGCTATTCGGCGTGAGCCTGCCCAACTTTGTCATTGGCCAGGCGCTGATCTGGATATTCGCCGTCGAGTTCAAGTGGCTGCCCAGCTTTGGTCGTGGCGATGTCGTGGCTTTGGGTGCGTGGACGTCGGGCCTGCTGACGCGCGACGGGCTGTTGCATCTGGTACTGCCCGCCATCACGTTGTCGGCTTTTCAACTGACGCTGATCATGCGCCTCGTGCGCGCAGAGATGCTGGAGGTGCTGCGCACCGACTACATCCGATTCGCCCGGGCCCGCGGGTTGACGGATCGCAGCGTCTACTTCGGCCACGCGCTGAAGAACACGCTGGTGCCGGTCATCACGATCACCGGCTTGCAACTCGGCTCGCTGATCGCCTTCGCGATCATCACGGAGCAGGTGTTCCAGTGGCCCGGCATGGGCCTGCTCTTCATCCAGGCCGTGCAGTTCGCCGACATTCCCGTCATGGCGGCCTACCTGTGCCTGATCTCGCTGATCTTCGTCGTCATCAACCTCGGCGTTGACCTGCTCTATTTCGCCGTCGACCCGCGCCTGCGCGTTGAAGGCAAGGCGCATTGAACGATGTCTGTAGAAGGCAAACCTTCCACGCTGCGCGCGTTCTTCGACAGCGATGTGTGGCACTCATTCATCGCCTCGCCGGCTGCGGTCGGGGCGGCCATCGTCGCGCTGGTTTTCGTCGTCTGTGCGTTGTTTGCGGAATCTTTGGCGCCGCACAACCCTTTCGACCTTGCGACCCTGGAACTGATGGATTCCCTGAAGCCTCCGGTCTGGCTGGGTGGCGGCGAGTCGAAGTACCTTCTGGGCACCGACGGCCAGGGGCGCGACATCCTGTCCGCGCTGATGTATGGCACGCGAATTTCGCTGCTGGTCGGCATCGTGTCGGTGCTGTTGTCACTCGTCATCGGCGTTGGCCTCGGTCTGCTTGCAGGCTTTGTCGGGGGACGCACGGATGCGCTCATCATGCGGATTTGCGACGTGATGCTTTCTTTTCCTTCCATCCTCGTCGCGTTGATGATCAGTGGCGTGGGGCGCAGCCTCTTTCCCAACGCGCCTGAAATGCTGACCTTCGCCGTGCTCGTATTGGCAATTGCGCTGACGGGTTGGGTGCAGTACGCGCGCACGGTGCGAGGTTCGACACTGGTGGAGCGCAACAAGGAATACGTGCAGGCTGCACGTGTCATTGGCGTCGGTTCGCAGCGCATCCTGCGCCGTCACGTGCTTCCCAATGTTCTGGGGCCTGTGCTGGTGTTGGCGACCATTCAGATCGCTGCGGCGATCATTGCCGAGGCAACGCTTTCTTTCCTTGGGGTCGGCGTGCCGCCGACGAACCCCTCATTGGGCACGTTGGTGCGCAACGGCGGTGACTATCTGTTCTCTGGCGAGTGGTGGATCTTCGCCTGGCCCAGTCTGACGCTGGTGCTCATCACGCTGAGCGTGAACCTGCTGGGTGACTGGCTGCGCGACGCGCTCAACCCTCGCCTGAGATGACTGCACCGTTGCTCGAAGTCAGCCACCTGCGGGTGGAGTTCCCGACCCGCCGCGGCACGCTGCTGGCGCTGGACGACATCTCCTTCTCCATCGCGCCGGGGGAGATCCTCGGCGTCGTCGGCGAGTCCGGTGCCGGCAAGTCGCTGACGGGCGCGGCCATCATCGGCCTGCTGGACCCGCCGGGCCGCATCGCCGCCGGCGAGATCAGGCTGGCGGGCCGGCGCATCGACAACCTGCCTTACGAACAGATGCGCCGCGTGCGTGGCCGCGAGATCGGCGCCGTGTTCCAGGACCCGCTGACGTCGCTGAACCCGCTGTACACGGTGGGCCAGCAGTTGGTCGAGACCATCGTGACGCACCTCGACCTGACGGCCGCGCAGGCGCGCGCCCGGGCCATCGAGCTGCTGGCATCCACCGGCATCCCGGCGCCCGAGGCGCGCGTGGACCAGTACCCGCACCAGTTCTCCGGCGGCATGCGCCAGCGCGTTGTCATCGCGCTGGCGCTGGCGGCCAGCCCGAAGCTCATCGTCGCCGACGAACCGACCACGGCGCTGGACGTGTCCATCCAGGCGCAGATCATTGCGCTGCTGAAGAAGGTCTGCCGGGAGCAGGGGGCGGCCGTCATGCTGGTCACGCACGACATGGGCGTCATCGCCGAGACCTGCGACCGCGTCGCCGTCATGTACGCCGGACGCATCGCCGAGATCGGCCCGGTGGCCGACGTCATCCACCGCCCGGCCCATCCCTACACGGTCGGTTTGATGGGCTCCATACCGGCCATGGACGAGGACCGCGAGCGGCTGCTGCAGATCGACGGTGCGATGCCGCGGCTGAACGCCATCCCTCCCGGTTGTGCGTTCAACCCGCGCTGCCCGCGAGTGGTGGACCGGTGCCGCATCGACCGGCCCGAGTTGGTCGAAGTCGGTGCGACGAATGCGGCCTGCTGGCGGCCGGTGGAGGTGGCGCGATGAGCGCAACGCAGGGCCGCCCCAAGCAAGCTTGCTCCCGCCTGGCGGGACAGGCCGTAGGCCGAAGGGTGCAGCCATGAGCCGGCCGCTCGTCGAGGTGCACGACCTCGCCAAGATATTCGATGTGTCACCGCCGTGGCTGAACCGCGTCGTCGAGCGCAAGCCCAGGGCCTTCGTGCATGCCGTGGACGGCGTGTCGTTCACCATCGAGCGCGGCACGACGCTGGCGCTGGTGGGCGAAAGCGGCTGCGGCAAGAGCACGGTCGCGCGGCTGCTCGTGGGCTTGCACGGCGCGACGCGGGGCGCGGTGAGCTTCGATGGCCAGGACATCGCCAAGACGCTGGCTGGCAGTGGTGCGGCCACGCTGCGCCGGCGCATGCAGATGATCTTCCAGGACCCGTACGCGTCGCTGAACCCGCGCTGGAAGGTGCTGGACATCGTCGCCGAGCCGCTGCGCGAGCACGGACTCGTGAAGGGCGACGCTCAGGCGCGCCAGCGAGTCGGTGAATTGCTGAGTTCGGTGGGTCTGAACTCGGCTGACGCCGAGAAATTCCCGCACCAGTTCTCCGGAGGCCAGCGGCAGCGGATCTCCATCGCACGCGCGTTGGCGACCCATCCGGAGTTCCTCGTCTGCGACGAGCCAACCTCGGCGCTGGACGTGTCCGTGCAGGCCCAGGTTCTCAACATCATGAAGGACCTGCAGCGCCAGCAAGGGCTGACGTATCTGTTCATCTCGCACAACCTTGCCGTCGTGCGCCACGTGGCCGATCAGGTCGGCGTCATGTACCTGGGTCGTCTCGTTGAAGTGGCGCCCAAGGCGGAGCTGTTCGCACGCCCGCGGCATCCGTACACGCGCATGCTGCTGGACGCGATTCCCGATATCCGCATGACCGGTCGCGCGCGCACGCCGGTGCAGGGTGAGGTACCCAACCCGCTGAATCCGCCCAGCGGCTGCAGCTTCCACCCGCGCTGCCCGCTGGCCAGCGAGCGCTGCAAGGCCGAGCGGCCGGCGCTGCTGGAGATCCAGGGCGTGCGCGTGGCCTGCCACGCGGTGGAGGAGGGGCGGGACTAGCGTGCGGGCGCCGAGGCCGGCGCGGACGCCGTCGTGGCCGGCTGGGGCAGCGTCAGCGGGCCCTTCTGGCCGCAACCCGCAAGCGCGGTAAGGGTGATCGCGAGAGCGACGAGGCGCCCACCTACACTGACGGCAGTTCTCTTCATTGCCGCAGTTTATGTCCCTGTCCGACGCCGAATACCACACCAAGGCCCACGTGCTGCTCGCCCGCATCGAGGCGCAGGTCGACGCCTGGCTCGAGGACGACGTGGTCGACATCGACACCCACCGCACTGGCGGCCTGCTGGAGCTGACCATGCCCGGCGGCAGCAAGATCGTGCTGAACACGCAGCCGCCGCTGCAGGAGATCTGGCTGGCAGCGCGCTCGGGTGGCTACCACTTCAAGTGGAACGGCTCGCAGTGGGTGGACCGCGAAGGCCAGGAGCTTCTCGCGCGGCTGTCGCGTAGCGCCAGCGAGCAGGCCGGCCAGTCGCTGGCGTTCAGCGCCTGATCTGCATCAGCGCTTGAAGAGGTCCAGGATGGACTTCTTCTCGTCCTCGGTCGCCGCTGGCGGCGCGTTCGGCTCGTTGGCCAGTTCGCGTACGCCGGTGGTGCCGGAATACTCCTCGTAGAACCACTCGCCGTTCACGTTGATGACGCCTTCGGGCGGCGTCATTTCGTCCACCGGCTTGTTCTTCAGCGCGAACTGCATGTACTCGATCCAGACCGGCAGGCTCAGACCGCCACCGGTCTCGCGGTCGCCCAGCTTGCGCGGCTGGTCGTAGCCGATCCAGACGATGGCGACGAGATCCTTCTGGTAGCCGGCGAACCAGGCGTCCATGGAGTCGTTGGTCGTGCCGGTCTTGCCGTAGATGTCGGGGCGCTTCAACGTGGCCTGCGCGCGCGCCGCCGTGCCGCTGCGTGTGACCTCCTGCAGCAGGCTGCTCATCATGAAGGCGTTGCGCGGCTCGATGGCGCGGGCGTCGTCGGCCAGCGTGACGGGCAGGGCCTCGTAGAGCGAGCGGCCCTGGCTGTCGGTGATGCGGGCGATGAGTTGCGGGTTGACGCGGAAGCCGCCGTTGGCGAACACCGCGTACGCCTGCGCCATCTGCATCGGCGTGACGGAGCCGGCGCCCAGCGCCATCGTCAGGTAGGCCGGGTGCTTCTCGGCGTCGAAGCCGAAGCGCGTGATCCAGTCCTGCGCGTACTTCACGCCGATGGAGTGCAGCACGCGGATGGACACCATGTTCTTGGACTTGGCCAGCGCGGTGCGCAGCGGCATCGGGCCCTCGAACTTGCCGTCGTAGTTCTTCGGCTCCCACGGCTGGCTGCCGGTCGTGCCGGCGTCGAAGAACAGCGGCGCGTCATTGACGATCGTGGCGGGCGTGAAACCCTTCTCCAGCGCCGCCGAGTAGATGAAAGGCTTGAAGCTGGAGCCCGGCTGGCGCCAAGCCTGGGTCACGTGGTTGAACTTGTTCTTGTTGTAGTCGAAGCCGCCCACCATCGCGCGCACCTGGCCGTTGTGCGGGTCCAGCGAGATGAAGGCCCCTTCGACCTCGGGCAACTGAGTGATGACCCACTCGTTGCCGTCCTTCTGCTTCGGTCCCTTGACGACGCGGATGACGGCGCCGCGGCGGATGCGGGTCTTGGGGTTGCCCTTGTCGGACAGCCCGGACGTGGCGGGCTTGAGGCCGTCGCCCGTGATCGTGATCGCGTCGCCGCTCTGCAGCACGGCGCTGACCTTCTTCGGGTCGGCGTCCAGCACGACGGCGGCCAGCAACTCGTCGTTGGCCGGGTGGTCCGCCAGCGCCTCGGCAATGCGCGCGTCCAGCGCCTTGGCGTCGCTTGGCAGGTCGGCGTAGGCCTCGGGGCCGCGGTAGACCTGGCGCTTCTCGTAGTCGAGGATGCCGCGGCGCAGTGCGCGGTAGGCCGTGTTCTGCTCGGCGCTGTTCAGCGTCAGGTAGACGTTGAGGCCGCGCGAGTAGGACTCGTCGCCGTACTGGTTGAAGATCAGCTGGCGGGCGGCTTCGGCGACGAACTCGGCGTGCGAGACCGATTCCTGGATGGGGCGGACGCGCAGCTTCTCGGCCTTGGCGGCATCGCGCTCTTCCTCGGTGATGTAGCCCGTCTCGTACATCCGCTCGATGATGTACTGCTGGCGGATGGTGGCGCGCTTGGGGTTGTTGATTGGGTTGTAGGCCGACGGTGCCTTGGGCAGGCCGGCCAGCATCGCGGCCTCGGCCACGCTGATCTTGTCCAGGGTCTTGCCGAAATAGACCTCGCTGGCCGCCGCGAAGCCATGCGCGCGGTGGCCCAGGAAGATCTGGTTCATGTAGATCTCGAGGATCTTCTCCTTGGACAGCGCCGATTCGATCTTCAGGGCGAGCAGGATCTCATAGATCTTGCGCGTGAAGGTCTTCTCGGTGGACAGGTAGAAGTTGCGAGCCACCTGCATCGTGATCGTCGACGCGCCCTGGCTGCGCGACTCGCCGACGTTGGCCAGCCCCGCGCGGATGATGCCCAGGTAGTCCACGCCGCCGTGCTGGTAGAAGCGCGCGTCCTCGATGGCCAGCACGGCGTCCTGCATGACCTTGGGGATCTGCTGGATCGGCAGGTAGCTGCGCCGCTCCTCGCCGAACTCGCCCAGCAGCACGCCATCGCTGGACAGCACGCGCATCGGCAGCTTGGGGCGGTAGTCGGTCAGGCCGCTGATGTCGGGCAGGTTGGGGTAGGCCAGCGCCAGCCCCAGGCCCAACAGCAGTGCTACCGCGGTGGCGCCGCCGGCCAGCAGGCCGAAGGCCCACAGCGCCAGACGGCCAACGCGGGCGCCGAGCGTGGCGGATCGACGTGAAGCGGGAGGGGAGCCGGCGGCTGCGGTAGACGGATTGGGCGCAGCGGGTCGAGACTTGTCGTTCATGTGCCGGCGAAGCACGCCCGCAGGCGCGTGAGGAGGAGGCGAATGATTATAGGAAGCGGCATCCGCCCGCCCGGCATACCAGTCCTACCCCCAAAATCGTGTGGCAAACGACCGCTTCCCAGGTGTTTTGCAGGAGCTTGCAAGCTCGGCCAATCGTGTATGTTTAGCAACGTGGCGTTACCAGCTCGCGCCGGATTTGCGTTCGGTGTCAAAGGCTTTGCTGCTAGCATTCAAGTAACTTATTAATAGTCCGATACGTAACTCTGCGCATCGGCGACAAAAGGGCATGGGAATACTTGACGCACTGTTGGGTCGCAAGCACCCCCCCCTGATTGGCCTGGATATCAGTTCTTCCAGCGTCAAGCTGGTGGAGCTGAGTCAGACCAAGAGCGGCGAATTCGTGCTGGAGCGTTTTGCCAGCGAGCCCTTCGAGAAGGGCTGGATCGCTGACGGTCAGATCGAGAAATTCGACGAAGTGGCGGACGCCGTGCGTCGCGTCGTGGCACGCAGTGGCAGCAAGACCCGCGACGCCGCCTTGGCCATGCCGCAATCGGCCGTCATCACGAAGAAGATCATGCTGCCGGCCGGCCTGCGCGAGGAAGAGCTCGAGCTGCAGGTCGAGGCCGAGGCCAACCAGTACATCCCTTTCTCGCTGGACGAGGTGAGCCTGGATTTCTGCGTCATCGGCCCGAGCCCGACATCGGTGGGTGACGTCGAGGTGCTGATCGCCGCCTCTCGCAAGGACCGTGTGCAGGACCGTCAGGGCTTGGCGGAAGCAGCGGGCCTTCGCCCGGTCGTGCTGGACATCGAGTCGCACGCGTCGCGCATGGCCATGGGGCGGCTCGTCGCCGCGCTGCCCAACGAGGGCAAGGATGCGCTGGTAGCGCTGTTCGAGATCGGTGCCGATACGACCAGCCTCAAGGTGCTGCGCGACGACGAACTGCTCTACGACCGCGATCAATCCTTCGGCGGTTCGCAGCTGACGCAACTCATTTCGCGCCAGTACGGATTCTCCTTTGAGGAGGCCGAGCAGAAGAAGCTGTCCAACGACCTGCCCGATGACTACGAGACCAGCGTGCTCAACCCCTTTGTCGACAGTCTGTCGCAGGAAATCGGCCGCGCGCTGCAGTATTTCTTCACCAGCACGCCGCACCACAAGGTGCATTACGTGATGCTGGCCGGTGGCACCGCAACGCTGCCCGGGCTCAAGGAGCGCGTGACCGACCTGACGGGCTTTGCCTGCATGGTGGTCAACCCGTTCGAGAACATGGGCCTGGCGTCGACGGTGCGCGAATCCAAGCTGCAGCGTGAGGCGCCGTCTTACCTGACCGCCTGCGGCCTCGCGATGCGGAGGTTCTTCCAGTGATCCTGATCAACCTGCTGCCTTACCGCGAGGAAAGGCGCAAGCGGCGCAAGGCCGCGTTCTTCGCCGGCATGGGGCTGGCCGGTCTCGTCGGGGCCGGCATTGTTGTTGCGGTCTTCCTGTTGTTGCAGGTGCTGACGCAGGAGCAGCAGTCGCGCAACCAGTACATCCAGGGCCAGATCACGCAGCTTGAGACGCAGATCAAGGACATCGCCAACCTGAAAGCCGAGATCGAGTCGCTGAAGTCGCGCCAGCGCGCCGTCGAGGACTTGCAGACCGACCGAAACACGCCGGTGCAGTTGTTGAATGACGTCGCTCGGCTGGCGCCTGAGGGGATCTACCTGACGGCCATTCGCCAGGCCGACAAGGTGGTCACGATCAACGGCATCGCTCAGACCAATGAGCGCGTCTCCGAATTCCTGCGCAATGTGTCGCGTGGATCGGAGTGGCTGGAGAAGCCCGATCTCATCGAGGTGAAGCTCGCCAACGTCAGTGCCGCCAACTCGCGCGATCCGCGCCGGTTGCTCGACTTCTCGATGAAGGTTTCGATCAAGGCGCCCCCGCGCGATCCTGCGTCGGGTGCATCCGCCCCCAAGAAGGGCTGATCGATATGGCTGCCTCTATGCCCAAGATCGACCTGAACGCCTGGTTTGCGGACGTTTCCGCCCAGTTCCAGGGCCTCAATCCCAAGGAGCCCGGCCAGTGGCCGCTCGCGCCCAAGCTGGCTGCTGGGTTCGCCGTGATGGTGGCCGTCATCGGCGCCGGCTACTTCTTCTGGCTGTCCGATGTGCAGTCGGGCCTCGAAGCCGAGCGTAATCGTGAGCCCCAGCTGCGCGACGACTTCCACAACAAGCTCGCCCAGGCCGTCAACCTGCCTGAACTGCGCAAGCAGAAAAGCCAGGTCGAGGAGTACGTGACCCAGCTCGAGAAGCAGTTGCCCGGCAAGGCCGAGATCGACTCGCTGCTGTCCGACATCAGCAGCGCCGGTGTCGGCCGTGGCCTGCAGTTCGAGTTGTTCCGTCCGGGACAGGTGCTGGTCAAGGACTACTACGCCGAGCTGCCGATCGCCGTGCGTGTGTCCGGCCGCTATCACGACATCGGTGCCTTTGCAGCCGATGTGTCCAACCTGTCGCGCATCGTCACGCTGCACAACCTCGTCGTCGTCGCTCCCACCGGTGCGCAGGCGGGTTCGAACGGCTTGCTCAGCATGGAGGCGACGGCGCGCACCTATCGCTATCTGGACCCGGCGGAAGTGGCCGAGCAGAAGAAGGCCGCGACCAAGGCAACGGGGGGCAAGAAATGAGGCGCCAGCTGATGTGCGTCGCCTTGCTGATGGCCCTGGCAGGCTGCAGCGGTGACATCGACGAACTGCGCCAGTGGATGGAGCAGCAGCGCAAGGAGGCCAAGCCTTCCGTCACGCCGCTGCTGCCGCCCAAGAAGTTCCTGCCCCAGCCCTACGAATCCGCCGCCGGCGTGGACCCCTTCAGCACGCAGAAGCTGACTGTCGCCATCCGCCAGGAGGCCGCGCAGCCCAATTCGCTGCTGACGGCCGAGATCAAGCGGCGCAAGGAGCCACTGGAAGCCTATCCGCTGGACAACATGGCCATGGTTGGCAGCCTCACGCGTGACAACCAGCGCTATGCGCTGCTCCGCGTCGACAACCTGCTTTATCAGGTCAAGGTCGGGGAACACCTGGGCCAGAACTTCGGCAGCATCACCAAGATCACCGAAACCGAGATCACGTTGCGAGAGATCGTCCAGGACGCTGCGGGCGAATACATCGAACGCACCAGTACCCTCCAGCTACAGGAGAAGGGACGATGAAGACACTCCAGGAGAACAAGTCGATGGGCCGTAGCTGGTTGTTGGGGGTCGCCATCGCGCTGTTGAGCGCGCCTGCGGCCTGGGCGCAGACCCAGATCCGGGCGATCAATACCAGCCAGCAGGCCGGTGTGGACGTCGTGCGCATCGAACTGAGCGAGCCACTGGCCGCCGTGCCGACGGGCTTCACGGTCCAGACGCCGCCGCGCATCGCGATCGACCTGCCCGGCGTCGTCAACGGCATCGGCCGCAACGTCGTCGACATCAACCAGGGCAATCTGCGCTCGGCCAATGTGGCCCAGGCCGGCGAGCGCTCGCGCATCGTGTTGAACCTGCGCCAGGCATCCAGCTACAGCGCCAAGCTGGAGGGCAACGCCCTCGTGCTGGTGCTCGGCAACACGATGCAGGCGGCGCCCCAGTCGCCCAGCGAGCCGGTGCACTTCGCGCAGAGCCAGAACGCTGCGCCGCAGGCGCTGCGCGACATCGACTTCCGTCGCGGTGCCGACGGCGCCGGCCGCGTCATCGTCAATCTGCCGAGCAGCCAGGTCGGTGTCGACATCCAGCAGCAGGGCCAAAGCCTCGTGGTCGAGTTCCTGCGCTCCAGCCTGCCGGAGAACCTGCGTCGCAAGATCGACGTGACGGACTTCGGCACGCCGGTGCAACTGATCACGACGACGCAGGTGGGTGATCGCGTGCGCATGGTCGTCGACCCCAAAGGCAACTGGGAGCACAGTGCCTACCAGAGCGACAACCAGTTCGTGCTCGAGGTTCGCTCGCAGAAGATCGACCCGAACAAGCTGACTCAGGGCCCGGGCTACGCGGGTGACAAGCTGTCGCTGAACTTCCAGAACATCGAAGTCCGCGCACTGTTGCAAGTCATCGCCGACTTCACGAACTTCAACGTCGTCACCAGCGACACCGTGACCGGCAACGTCACGCTGCGCCTGAAGGACGTGCCCTGGGACCAGGCGCTGGACATCATCATGCAGGCCAAGGGCCTGGGTCTCAAGAAGTCCGGCAACGTGCTGTGGATCGCACCCAAGGACGAACTGGCCACGAAGGAAAAACTCGACCTCGAAGCCAAGGCGGCCATCGCCCAACTGGAGCCGGTGCGCACCCAGTCCTTCCAGCTCAACTATGTGAAGGCCGAGGAAGTTGCCAAGGGCATCAGCGGCCAGAGCATCGGCACCAGTAGTGGCGGTGGCAGTGGCAGCTCCAGTTCCAGCAGCAGTGGCGGTTCCAACACCGGGATGCGCATCCTGTCGCCGCGCGGCAGCGTCATCTCCGAGTCGCGCACCAACCAGCTCTTCGTGTCGGACATCCCGAGCAAGCTCGAAGAGATCCAGGCCATGATCGCCAAGATCGACGTGCCGGTGCGTCAGGTGCTGATCGAGGCGCGCATCGTCGAGGCTGACGACAAGTTCGGCCGTTCCCTCGGCGTCAAGCTGGGCGCGAACGACCTGCGCGGCACGCAAGGCGGCATCCCCGGCTACAACGTCGGTGGCAGCAACTACGTGACGATCGGTGGCAACTACAACGGTGTGGGCTCGCAGACGAACCAGGGCGCGACGGCGGCCTACAGCAACACGCAGTTCGTCAACCTGGCTGCCAACACGTCCTCTGACGCCTTCAGTGGCGCCTCGGCGGCGACGGTGGCCCTGTCGCTCTTCAGCGCGACGGCCAACCGGTTCCTGAATCTGGAACTGTCGGCGCTGGAATCCGATGGCAAGGGTAAGGTGGTGTCCAGCCCGCGCATCATCACCGCGGACCAGGTCAAGGCTGTCATCGAGCAGGGCGAGGAACTGCCCTACCAGGTCGCCACGTCCAGCGGTGCGACGTCCATCGCCTTCCGCAAGGCCAACCTCAAGCTCGAGGTGACGCCGCAGATCACGCCCGAGGGCAGCGTCATCCTGAACGTGGACGTCAACAAGGACAGCCGCGGTACGCTGACGTCCCAGGGCTATGCCATCAACACCAAGCACGCGCAGACTCAGGTGCTGGTGGAGAACGGCGGCACGGTCGTTATCGGCGGCATCTACACGCAGGACGAAGGCGAGACCGTCAACAAGGTGCCGGTGCTGGGAGATGTTCCCTACCTCGGCGCCCTGTTCAGGAACAAGACACGCACGTCGTCCAAGACCGAGCTCTTGATCTTCCTGACGCCCAAGGTGGTCAGCGAGCGGTCCGTCGTGCACTGACGCACCAAGACATTCAGAGATATCCAGGAGTTCGAGCATGTTGCAAACCATCGTCACGCAGGGCTGGCGTCGCCTTGCCCAGGCAGCGTTGGGACTGGGAATGGCGGCCCTGCTGTCGGCCTGTGGCGGCGGTGGCGGCAGCGCGGGTGACCCTGTTGTCGGTGGCGGTAGCGGCACGGGTTCCGGCGGGACCACAGACACGGCCAAGGTGTCGGTTGCGCTGTCGTCGACGACGGTCACTGCCGGCGCACCGGCGACCGTCTCGGTGACGGTCGTCAACAAGAGCGGCGCCGTGCTGCCAGGCTTGGTCGTGAAGTTTGCGACGGCCTCCGGACTCGGCAGCCTGAGCGCCACTTCTGCGTTGACCGATGCAAGCGGCAAAGCGTCTGTCGTGTTGTCGCCGGCGACGGCGGCCACCACCGGTGCCGATACGCTGACCGCGACGGTCAGCTACCTGGGGACCGATTACTCCGCGTCGACCGGCTTCCAGCTGAACGCCACGAACGTGACGATCAGCTCGTTCACGTCCGACGTGAGCACGCTGTCGGCTTATGGCACATCGACGCTGTCGGTCACGTTGGGCGGCACGTCGGCGACGTCGTCGGTCAGCCTGACGATGACGTCATCCTGCGTGACGGTCGGCAAGGCCACGCTGACGCCGGCCAGCGTCAACACGGCGACCGGCAAGGCGACCTTCACGCTGCGTGACCAGGGCTGCGGCGCTGTGCAGAGCTCGGACAATCTGACCCTCGCCGTGACGGGGACGACGCTGACTCAGTCGCTGAGCCTGCCCGTCAGCTCGCCCACGGCCGCCAGCATCGGATTCGTGTCGGCTTCGCCGACCAACATCTACCTGAAGGGCTCCGGCCTGACCGAGAGTTCTCTTGTCACCTTCCAGGTGAAGGATGCGTCCAATAACGGCCTTCCTGGTCAGACGGTCGTGCTCACGCCCAACGTGCTGGTGGGCGGGCTGACCCTGGACGATCAGACGGGCTCGGTCACCAAGACCACCGACAGCAGTGGCAACGTCATCGTTCGCATCAATTCCGGCACGGTGCCGACGCCGGTGCGTGTCAAGGCGACGCTGCAAGGCAGCAATATCTCCACGGTCTCCAGTGCACTGTCCATTGCGGTGGGCCTGCCGTCGCAGCTGAACTTCTCGTTGGCTCAGGGCACGCAGAACATCGAGGGCTATGACATCCAGGGGACGACGAATACCTACACGGTCATTGCGTCCGACCGCCTGGGCAACCCGGTGCCCGATGGCACGGCCATCAACTTCGTGACGACCGCCGGCCAGATCAATGCTTCCAAGCAGACTGCGGTCAACGCCAACGGCATCGCGACGGCCACTGCTAATTTCGCTTCCGCGTCGCCGGTGCCGGTCGACGGCCGCGTGACCGTGGTGGCCTATGCCTTGGGCGAGAAGTCTTTCCTCGACGTCAACGGCAACAACGTCTATGACGCCGGCGAGGACTTCCAGGATCTGGGCGACATCTTCATCGACCGCAAGTTCGACAACTACTACAACGCAGCCGACGACCAGTACATCTCGCTGAGCACAGGCGTTGGCAGCCTGGCCTGCGTGGCGGCAACATCTCCCCTGCTCGCGACGGACGTCAGCATCCCAGTGCGCCCCAACACCTGCAACCAGACCTGGGGACAGGCCTACGTGCGGCGCGCGGTGCAGACGATCTTCTCGCGCTCGACGGCGAACCCGGTCTGGGGCATTGCTCGGAATGTCAACGAGGGTCCGCCGTCCGCCACCAATCGGATCTGCTCGACGGCGGTGTCGCTGATCAAGAACTACACCAATAACGTGGCCAATACGGCGAGCTACTACCCGGTGGCAGGCTCGAGTCTCTATTTCGGCTCGAACGTCAGCGGATCGTTCTCCATGTTCGTTGCCGACTCCAATGCGACGGCCTTCAATCCCATGCCCGCGGGCACGACGATCAGCGTCTCCGCTACCGACGGGATCACTGCATCGGTTCTTGGTGGCACGCCGGTGCCCAGCACGCTGAGCCCGACGGGCCTGTCCATCGGCTACAAGTTCGGCACAGCCAGCAGCGGCACGATCACGATCAACATCACCTCGCCTGGCGGTACCGTGACGGCAGTTCCTGTCAATGTCGCCACCGGCGCCGCGCCCGCGGCGTGCTCCAACTGAAGATTGCGCTCGTCGGCATGCCCGGCGGTGGCAAGTCCACCGTCGGCAAACAATTGGCACGCCAGATCGGCGTGCCTTTTGTCGATTCGGACCAGGAAATCGAGCTGCGCGTCGGGGGCAGCGTCAAGCAGTTCTTCGAGCAGCATGGCGAGGACGCCTTCCGTGATCTCGAGACGGAGACCATCGCCGACCTGATCGCCCGGCCTGGCGACTGCGTGCTGGCCACGGGAGGTGGCGCCGTGCTGCGTGATCGCAACCGCGGGCTGTTGCACGACGGCGCCACGGTGCTCTACCTGCGGTCCACGCCCGAGGACTTGTACCGCCGCCTTCGCCATGACACGACCCGGCCATTGCTGCAGGTGAAGGACCCGCTCGCCAAACTGCGCGAACTGCACCACCTGCGCGATCCGCTCTACCGACGTTGCGCGCATTTCGTGCTGGAAAGCGCCCGCCCATCCGTGCACGCGCTGGTCAACATGGCCTTGATGCAGCTGGAACTGGCGGGTCTGCTCGACCCGGCGCGGGTGGCAGCCACGGTTGGCGCCGAGCCGCAGTAACAGCAGTTCGACGTGGTGGGAAGAGGGCGGCTCTTACACTCTGCCGCATGCCTGCCACCGATACCGTTCACATCCATCTCTCCGACGACCGTAACTACGAGATCCGTATCGGCTCCGGCCTGCTGAATGAGCCCGCCAGCTGGCAGGGTCTGCCCAAGGCGGCGGCGGCGGTCATCGTCAGCAACGAAACCGTGGCGCCGTTGTATGCAGAACGTTTGCGCGAGCGCCTGCTGGCTGTCTACAAGCGTGTCGACCTCGTCGTTCTACCGGACGGCGAGCAGCACAAGGGTTGGGAAAGCCTGAACCGTATCTGCGATCACCTGCTGGGTGAGGCGCTGGATCGCAAGACCGTGCTGTTCGCGCTGGGCGGCGGCGTCATCGGCGACATGACCGGTTTTGCCGCGGCCATCTACATGCGGGGTGTGCCCTTCGTGCAGGTGCCGACGACGCTGCTGGCGCAGGTCGATTCCTCGGTGGGCGGCAAAACGGCCATCAATCATCCGCTGGGCAAGAACATGCTGGGCGCGTTCTATCAGCCCGAACGCGTCATCGCGGACCTCGACACGCTGGACACACTGCCAGACCGGGAACTGCGGGCCGGCCTAGCCGAGGTCATCAAGTACGGTCCCATCGCCGACGCCGCCTTTCTATGCTGGATCGAGGACAACCTCGACGCGCTGCTGAGCCGCGACAAGGCGGTGCTGGGCTACGCAGTGCGGCGCAGCTGCGAGATCAAGGCGGACGTCGTCGGCCAGGACGAGAAGGAGCAGGGACTGCGCGCGATCCTGAACTTCGGCCACACCATCGGCCACGCGATCGAGTCCGGGTTGGGCTATGGCGAATGGCTGCACGGCGAGGCGGTGGCTTGCGGCATGGTGCTGGCGGCGGACCTGTCGCAGCGCATGGGGCTGATGCCGGCCGACTTTGTCGAGCGGCTGCAGACGTTGATCGAGCGAGCTGGCCTGCCAGTGAAGCCGCCCAGGCTCGGGGCCGATCGCTATCTGCAGCTGATGCGCGTCGACAAGAAAGCCGAGGCGGGCGCGATCCGCTTCGTGCTCATCGAGGCTCTGGGCCAGGCCGGATTGCATTCGGTGCCCGACGCGCTCATCGTCGAGACGCTGGCGGCGCACGGAGCGGCCTGATGACCGCGGCGATGCGCCCGGCCTATGCCGCCGACCCGGCGCGCAGCCGCGGCCGTCGCCTCGCCGAGCCGGCCGCGCCGACGCGCAGCGAGTTCCAGCGCGACCGCGACCGCATCATCCACAGCACGGCCTTCCGCCGTCTCGTCTACAAGACGCAGGTCTTCCTGAACCACGAGGGCGACCTGTTCCGCACGCGGCTGACGCACTCGCTGGAGGTCGCGCAGCTGGGGCGCTCCATCGCGCGCAGCTTGGGCCTGGACGAAGACCTCGTCGAAGCCGTTGCGCTGGCCCATGACCTGGGCCACACGCCGTTCGGCCATGCCGGGCAGGACGTGCTCGACGCCTGCATGCAAGGGCATGGCGGCTTCGAGCACAACCTGCAGTCGCTGCGGGTCGTCGACCAGCTGGAGCAGCGCTACCCGGACTTCGATGGCTTGAATCTCTGCTTCGAGACGCGCGAGGGCATCCTCAAGCATTGCTCGCGGCGCAATGCTGAACTCATCGAGGCAGTCGAACCGGGCGGCATCGCCATGCGCTTCCTTCACGGCGGCCAGCCCAGCCTGGAGGCGCAGCTCTGCAACCTCGCCGACGAGGTGGCCTACAACGCCCACGATGTGGACGACGGCGTGCGCTCCGGCCTCATCGAGCTGGAGCAGTTGCTGGAGGTCGACCTGGTGCGTGAGCACTGGCGCTCGGCGCTTGATGCTCATCCGCAGCTGGCCGGCAAGCGGCTGCTGTTCGAGACCATCCGCCGCATGCTGTCTGCCCAGGTCTACGACATCATCGATGCGACCCGGGCGGCGTTGGCCGCAGCTACACCCGCCGAGGCTGACGCGGTACGTCGCTGCGACAAGCCGCTGGTGCGATTCAGCGCAGACATGCGCGCCAGGAGCACGGCACTGAAGCGCTTCCTGTTCGCCAACCTGTACCGGCACCCGCAGGTCCAGTCCACGCGAGCCCGGGCCGAGGAAGTACTGCGGGAGCTGTTCTCGGTCTACGCCGGGGACGTGACGCAACTGCCGCCCGACTTCGCCGAGCGCCCCGACCGCGAACGGGCCTGCGCCGACTACATCGCCGGCATGACCGATCGTTTCGCCATTCGCGATCACCAGAGGTTGACGGGCAAGAGTCTCTTCTGAAAATGGGGTCGGAGTCGATTATGCTGACTGCGGCTCCACCCCGGGGCAGCAAGGACAAGCATGGCCCGCCTCCCGCGACTCATCCTGCCGGATAAGCCTCACCACGTCATCCTGCGCGGCAACAACCGCCAGGCGATCTTCTTCAGCGACCTTGACCGCGAGCACATGCTCGCGACGCTGGCAGAGGCTGCCTCCCAGTACCGCGTCGCCGTTCACGCGTACGTGCTGATGGACAACCACCTGCACCTGCTGCTGACGCCGCCCAGTGCGGATGCCCTCAGCCGGATGATGCAGTCGCTGGGTCGGCGTTATGTGGGTTGGTTCAACGCACGGCACCAGCGCAGCGGCACATTGTGGGAGGGGCGGTTCCGAGCTGGATTGATCGAGGGCGAGCGGCATCTGCTGGCCTGCATGCGCTACATCGAACTCAACCCGGTACGGGCAGGGCTGTGTGCCGAGGCGGCGCAATGGCCCTGGTCCAGCGCGGCCCATCATCTGGGCCTGGCGCGCAACGTGCTCGTCTCCGAGCACGAGATGTACTGGCAATTGGGCAACACCCCTTTTGAGCGCGAGCACGCCTATAGGGAGTTCATGGCGCAGGGTGTTGGGGCATCCGAGCAGGCGCAGTTCACCGAAGCGGTGCTGCGTGGGCGGCCCGTGGGGAGTGACGCGTTCCTGAAGCCTCTGGCCACCGAACACGCCGCTGTCGTCACCCGCAGGCCTCGGGGTAGGCCGCGAAAGACGAATGCGTAGCTTCCCTCGCACGCCAAAGGCGCTTATTTACTATGACCCCATTTAATTTATATCGGCAGCGGAATTTCTAATAAATCTACTCTGACCCCATTTTAATTGAGTTGCCGCATTGGCTGTGCTGCATTACGCTTCCGCCCTGTTGTGATCCAGGAGGGCCGCCATGAGCCACGCCGCGCAGATTCAGTCTGAAATTCAAGACCTCACCGAACACGGGCTCTACCGTCCGGCCAATGAAAAGGACGCCTGCGGTTTGGGCTTCGTGGCCCACATCAAGGGCCAGAAGGCGCACAACATCGTCCAGCAGGGTCTGAAGATCCTCGAGAACCTGGATCACCGTGGCGCCGTGGGCGCGGACGCGCTGATGGGCGATGGCGCGGGCATCCTGATCCAGATCCCGGACGAGTATTACCGCGAAGAAATGGCCAAGCAGGGCATCGACCTGCCGCCCCCCGGTGAGTACGGCGTCGGCATGATCTTCCTGCCCAAGGAAGCCGCCTCGCGCCTGGCCTGTGAGCAGGAACTGGCCCGCGCCATCAAGGCCGAAGGCCAGGTGCTGATCGGCTGGCGCGACGTGCCGGTGGACCGTGACATGCCCATGTCGCCTACCGTGCGCGAGAAGGAGCCGGTGATCCGCCAGATCTTCATCGGCCGCGGCCCGGACATCATCGTGCCCGACGCGCTGGAGCGGAAGCTCTACGTCATCCGCAAGACCGCCTCCAGCGCCATCCAGGCGCTGCAGCTGACGCACAGCCGCGAGTACTACGTGCCCAGCATGAGCTGCCGCACGGTCATCTACAAGGGCCTGCTGCTGGCCGACCAAGTCGGCAAGTACTACCAGGACCTGGCCGACCCGCGCGTCGTGTCCGCCATCGCGCTGGTGCACCAGCGCTTCTCGACCAACACCTTCCCCGAGTGGCCGCTGGCCCACCCGTACCGCATGGTCTGCCACAACGGCGAGATCAACACGGTCAAGGGCAACTTCAACTGGATGCGTGCCCGTGAAGGCGTCATGAAGTCGCCGGTGCTGGGCGATGACCTGAAGAAGCTCTACCCGATCAGCTTCGAGCACCAGTCCGACACGGCCACGTTCGACAACGCCATCGAGTTGCTGACGATGGCCGGCTACCCGCTCGCGCACGCCGCCATGATGATGATCCCGGAAGCCTGGGAGCAGCACGAAGGCATGGACGAGCGCCGTCGCGCGTTCTACGAGTACCACGCCGCCATGATGGAGCCGTGGGACGGCCCCGCTGCGATGGCCTTCACCGACGGCCGCCAGGTCTGCGCCGCGCTGGACCGCAACGGCCTGCGCCCGGCCCGCTACTGCATCACCGACGACGACCTCGTCGTCATGGCCTCGGAGAGCGGCGTGCTGCCCATTCCCGAGAGCAAGATCGTCAAGAAGTGGCGCCTGCAGCCCGGCAAGATGTTCCTCATCGACCTGGAACAGGGCCGCATCGTCGATGACGAGGAGCTGAAGAACCAGTACGCCAACGCCCGCCCTTACCGCCAGTGGATCGAGAACGTCCGCGTCAAGCTGGACGACATCGCCGTGCCGGAAGGCGCCCGCCCCGAGTTTGCGACGTCGCTGCTGAACCGCCAGCAGGCCTTCGGCACGACGCAGGAAGACATCAAGTTCCTGCTCGCCCCGATGGCCGCCAACGGCGAAGAAGGCATCGGCTCCATGGGCAACGACTCGCCGCTGGCGGTGCTGTCGGGCAAGAACAAGCCGCTGTACAACTATTTCAAGCAGCTGTTCGCCCAGGTCACGAATCCGCCGATCGACCCGATCCGCGAAAACATCGTGATGTCGCTGAACAGCTTCATCGGCCCCAAGCCGAACCTGCTGGACATCAACGCGATCAACCCGCCGATGCGCCTCGAGGTCAGCCAGCCCGTGCTGGACTTCGACGACATGGCCCGCCTGCGTCACATCGAAGGTCCGACCAACGGCAAATTCAAGTCCTGCGAGCTGGACATCACCTACCCGGTGGGCTGGGGCCGTGCCGGTGTCGAAGCGCAACTGGCCTCGCTGTGCGCGTCGGCCGTGGACGCCATCAAGACCGGCCACAACATCCTCATCATCACGGACCGCAACGTCAGCGCCGACCGCATCGCGATTCCCGCGCTGCTGGCCCTGTCCGCCGTGCACCACCACCTGGTGCGTGAAGGCCTGCGCACGACGGCCGGCCTGGTCGTCGAGACTGGCACCGCCCGTGAAGTGCACCACTTCGCCGTGCTGGCCGGCTATGGCGCCGAAGCCGTCCACCCCTACCTCGCGCTGGAGACGCTCGAGGCGATGAAGGACGAACTGCCGCCCAAGCTGACCGCCGAGCAAGCCCGCTACAACTACATCAAGGCCGTGGGCAAGGGTCTGTCCAAGATCATGTCCAAGATGGGCATCTCGACCTACATGTCCTACTGCGGCGCGCAGATCTTCGAGGCCATCGGCCTGAAGGCGGACTTCGTCGAGAAGTACTTCCGGGGCACGGCCACGCAGGTGGGCGGCATCGGCGTGTTCGAGGTGGCTGAAGAAGCCATCCGCATGCACGAAGGCGCTTTCGGCGACGACCCGCTGCTCGAGACGATGCTGGAGACCGGCGGCGAGTACGCTTGGCGCAGCCGCGGCGAAGAGCACATGTGGACGCCCGACGCCATCGCCAAGCTGCAGCACAGCGCTCGCAGCGGCAAGTTCGAGACGTACAAGGAATACGCGCAGATCGTCAACGACCAGAGCAAGCGCCACATGACGTTGCGTGGTCTGTTCGAGTTCAAGTTCGATCCGTCCAAGGCCGTGCCGCTGGAAGAGGTCGAATCGGCCGCCGACATCGTCAAGCGCTTCGCGACCGGCGCGATGTCGCTGGGCTCCATCTCCACCGAAGCCCACGCCACGCTGGCCGTCGCGATGAACCGCATCGGCGGCAAGAGCAACACGGGCGAGGGCGGCGAAGACCCGGCCCGCTACCGCAACGAACTCAAGGGCATCAAGATCGTCGGTGGCGCCAAGATCGGCGACGTGCTCGGCCACAAGATCATGGAGGCCGACTACGAGCTGCAAGAGGGCGACTCGCTGCGTTCCAAGATCAAGCAGGTCGCGTCGGGCCGCTTCGGTGTCACGACCGAATACCTCGTTAGCGCCGATCAGATCCAGATCAAGATGGCCCAGGGCGCCAAGCCCGGCGAGGGCGGCCAGTTGCCCGGCGGCAAGGTGTCCGAGTACATCGGCTTCCTGCGCCACTCGGTGCCGGGCGTGGGCCTCATCAGCCCGCCGCCGCACCACGACATCTACTCGATCGAAGACCTGGCGCAGCTCATCCACGACCTGAAGAACGTCAACCCGAAGGCGGACGTGTCGGTCAAGCTGGTGTCGGAAGTCGGCGTGGGCACCATCGCCACCGGCGTGGCCAAGTGCAAGGCGGACCACATCGTCATCGCCGGCCACGACGGCGGCACGGGCGCGTCGCCCTGGTCGTCCATCAAGCACTGCGGCACACCGTGGGAGCTGGGGCTGGCCGAGACGCAGCAGACGCTGGTCGTGAACCGCCTGCGTGGCCGCGTGCGTGTGCAGGCCGACGGCCAGATGAAGACCGGCCGGGACGTCGTCATCGGCGCGCTGCTGGGTGCCGACGAGTTCGGCTTCGCCACCGCGCCGCTGGTGGCCGAGGGCTGCATCATGATGCGCAAGTGCCACCTGAACACCTGCCCGGTGGGCGTGGCCACACAGGACCCTGTGCTGCGCAAGAAGTTCACCGGCCGCCCCGAGCACGTCGTCAACTACTTCTTCTTCGTCGCCGAAGAGGCGCGCCAGATCATGGCCCAGCTCGGCGTGCGCAAGTTCGACGAGCTGATCGGTCGCAGCGACTGGCTGGACACCAAGAAGGCCATCTCGCACTGGAAGGCCAAGGGCCTGGATTTCGCCCGCATCTTCCACCGCCCGAACGTGCCGGCCGACGTGGCCCGCATCCACAACGACGTGCAGGACCACGGCCTGGACCGCGCGCTCGACGTGAAGCTCATCGAGAAGTGCCTGCCCGCCTTCGAGAAGGGCGAGAAGGTGCAGTTCATGCAGGAGGTGACCAACGTGCGCCGCTCGGTCGGTGCGCGCCTGTCCGGCGAGCTGATCCGCCGCAAGCCCGAAGGCCTGCCCGACCACACCATCTTCATCCAGATGGAAGGCACGGGCGGACAGAGCTTTGGCGCCTTCCTGGCACAGGGCATCAGCTTCTACCTGATCGGTGACGCCAACGACTACACCGGCAAGGGCCTGTCCGGCGGCCGCGTCGTCGTGCGCCCCAGCATCGACTTCCGCGGTGACGCGACGAAGAACATCATCGTCGGCAACACCGCGCTCATCGGTGCGACGCGCGGCGAGGCCTTCTTCCGCGGCGTGGCGGGCGAGCGCTTCGCGGTGCGCCTGTCGGGCGCCACGGCGGTCGTCGAAGGCACGGGTGACCACGGCTGCGAGTACATGACCGGCGGCACCGTCGCCGTGCTGGGCAAGACCGGCCGCAACTTCGCCGCCGGCATGAGCGGCGGCATCGCCTACGTCTACGACGAGGATGGCCACTTCGCCAAGCGCTGCAACACCAGCATGGTCACGCTCGAGAAGCTGATGACGGCACAGGAGCAGGAAGCCGGCGTCGACAAGGCCATCTGGCACCGCACCAAGGGTGTCGACGGCGTGGACCGCGAGGCCCAGACCGACGAGGCCATCCTGCGCAAGCTGCTGGAAGATCACCACCGCTGGACCGGCAGCCAGCGTGCGCGCGACATCCTCGACCATTGGGCCGAGGCGCGCACCAAGTTCGTCAAGGTGTTCCCGAACGAATACCGCCGCGCCCTGGGCGAGCTGAACGCCGCCAAGGAAGCCGCCACCACCATCGCTCAGGCCAAGGCGCCTGCAGCAGCCAAGGTCTGAAGTCGATGAATTTGCGGGACAGACCGATCGAGCGCAGCGAGTAGCTCTGTCCCCAACTGATTAAGGAAAAATCGTGGGAAAAGTCACCGGCTTCATGGAGTACGAGCGTCTGGAAGAGGGCTATGAGCCCGTCACCGCTCGAGTCAAGAATTACAAGGAATTCGTCATCGCGTTGAACGTTGACCAGGCCAAGCAGCAGGGTGCCCGCTGCATGGACTGCGGCACGCCGTTCTGCAACAGCGGCTGCCCGGTCAACAACGTCATCCCGGACTTCAACGACCTGGTCTACAAGGGCCGTCCTGAAGACTGGAAGCACGCGATCACGGTGCTGCACAGCACCAACAACTTCCCTGAGTTCACCGGTCGCATCTGCCCCGCGCCCTGCGAGGCGGCCTGCACGCTGAACGTCAATGACGACGCGGTGGGCATCAAGTCCATCGAGCACGCCATCATCGATCGCGCCTGGGCCGAGGGCTGGGTGCAGCCGCAGTTGCCCAAGGTCAAGACCGGCAAGAAGGTTGCCATCGTCGGTGCCGGCCCTGCCGGCCTGGCGGCGGCCCAGCAGCTGGCTCGTGCGGGTCACAGCGTCACGGTGTTCGAGAAGAACGACCGTGTCGGCGGCCTGCTGCGCTACGGCATCCCGGACTTCAAGATGGAGAAGTCCCACATCGACCGCCGCGTCGAGCAGATGAAGGCCGAAGGCGTCGAGTTCCGCACTGGCGTGATGGTCGCCTCGCTGCCCGAAGGGTCCAAGGTCACCAACTGGGCCAAGGAAACCATCTCGGCCGACGACCTGAAGAGCCAGTTCGACGCCGTGCTGCTGACCGGCGGCGCCGAGCAGTCGCGGGACCTGCCCGTGCCGGGCCGTGACCTGGCCGGCGTGCATTTCGCGATGGAGTTCCTGCCGCAGCAGAACAAGGTCAACGCAGGCGACAAGCTGAAGAACCAGATCCGCGCCGACGGCAAGCACGTCATCGTGATCGGTGGCGGCGACACCGGTTCCGACTGTGTCGGCACCAGCAACCGTCACGGCGCCAAGAGCGTCACCCAGTTCGAGCTGCTTCCCCAGCCGCCCGAGAAGGAAGACGGCCCGCTGACCTGGCCCTACTGGCCGATCAAGCTGCGCACCTCGTCCAGCCATGAGGAAGGCTGCGAGCGCGAGTTCGCGATCGCCACGAAGGAATTCATCGGCGAGAAGGGCAAGCTGACCGGCGTCAAGACCGTGCGCCTGCAGTGGCAGGGCGGCAAGATGACCGAGGTCGAAGGCAGCGAGCAGATCCTGAAGGCCGACCTGGCCTTCCTCGCGATGGGCTTCGTGTCGCCTGTCGCGACCATCCTCGAGGCCTTCGGTGTCGACAAGGATGCGCGCGGCAACGGCAAGGCATCGACCGAAGGCGCCAATGCCTACAAGACCAACGTCGACAAGGTCTTCTCCGCCGGCGACATGCGCCGCGGCCAGAGCCTGGTGGTCTGGGCCATCCGTGAAGGCCGGCAGGCGGCTCGTGCCGTGGATGAGTTCCTGATGGGGGCAACGACGCTGCCGCGTTGAGGTTCACGCCTGCCGTGCCCGGTGGCCGCAACGGTGCCGGGCCCGGCAGACACCAGGCGTATCCGTCGCCTGGATCAGGCCGTCAACAAGGCGATCCGGCTGCTGTCGTGGCGTTGCCATCGCGCGTGGCGGTTCTGCTGAACTTGGATGCACGAGCCGGTGGCGACTGAAGGGTGCTGGTACTCGGCGTCCGGTTGATGCGGGCGCCGAATTTACCGGCGCAGCCGCCCAGGCTGCGTATCCGAAGCGGCTGGC
Organism: Pelomonas candidula; assembly: GCF_043555985.1. Classification (NCBI taxonomy): domain Bacteria; kingdom Pseudomonadati; phylum Pseudomonadota; class Betaproteobacteria; order Burkholderiales; family Sphaerotilaceae; genus Roseateles; species Pelomonas candidula. The sequence continues at coordinate 209,400 of NZ_JBIGIC010000010.1, forward strand.
TCACCTTGGCTCGTGGCGGAGGCCGCTGACGCGGCGGCTGCCGCCGGCGCCGGCCCGTCATCGAAGGCCACCTCCACCCGGATGCGGGATTTGACCGCGCGTCCGTCCACCTGACCCGGCGTGAAGCGCGCGCCCTGGAACGCCTCGCGGGCGGCGCGCTCCATTGCTTCGGGCAGGGCCGGCTGCTCGGCTTCGATGCTGCGCACGATGCCCTGCTCATCGATGTAGAGCGCCAGCACGCCAACGTAGCGGCCGATGAGTCGGCTCGCGTTGGAGGGCGTGGGCGGTGGCGCGACGACGACGGGGTGCAGCGGTTGCGGCGCGATGGTCAGCAGCGGCCTTGGCAGGTAGCCCTCGGCGGATGCCTCGCCAGCTTCTCCGCCCACGCTTGCCGCTACCGCTGTCGGCGGCGCAGCCGACGCGGCGACCTGAGGCGCGCTGGCGGCCGTGGCTTCTTCCACAGGGGCTGCTGCCGTCTCGGCAGGCAGGGCCTCGTCCGCGTCCGCTGCCGGCGGGGTTGTCGGTGCGACCCAGCGCACGCGGGCGGTGATCACGGGTTCCGCGCCCGTGGCGTGTTGAGCGCCTGCCAGCCGGGGCGAGGGCGAGGTCAGCGCTGCCAGCAGCAGCGCATGCCCCGCCACCGCCAGGGCCGCACACCAGGGCAGCATTCCGGGCCTCTTCAGTTGCTCAACTCGCGCCAGGAGGTGCGGGTCGTGACACCCGAAAGCGTGTTCGGCGAAATCGGCGGGGTCTGTACCCCGACCGTGCCGTCGCTGCCGTTGAAGATGTCCATCACGTCGCCGTTCGCATTCGTGATCTCACTCACGCCGACGACCAAGGAGGTCAGGCTCCACAGGGTCGCATTGCCGGTGAGGGTGCCCAGGTTGATGTAGTAAATCCAGCTCGATCCGCCCGACTTGCAGGCGTCGCCGCTGGGAACGGCCGTCGTCATCGTCAGCGTCAGGCCGTGCAGCACCATGTCGGTGAACACGCGTTCGCCCGAATGCGGCAGATCCATATACCACCCGCCGAAGGCGGTGTTGGTGAAGTCGATCGCCGTCGTGCTGCTCTTCGGGGTGACGGTATAGGTGGAGCCGCTGAGCGTTGCGACGCCTTCCACGAACGCTGTCGTGTTGGTGCGTGGGTTCGGCGAGTTCCAGCCGGCCCAGCCGCTGACCGTGTCCAGGTTGTCGGCAATCACGTACAGGGTCTGTTGGGTCGTGTCCGAGATGTCGGTGGAACCCAGGTAGCGCCCGGTGGCGATGGCCACGGCCGGGCGCCCCTTGATGGACACGGTTTCGGGCCGCGTCGTGATGGGCTGAGCGTTGCCGCTCTTGTCCTTGAGCGTGGCGAGCAGCAGCGCCTTCTGGTTGGGCGACACCAGGTTGTCGGTGTCGAAGCGCCACACATTGCCCAGCAAGTCACCGCCGTAGAAGCGCAGCGAGGTGTTGTCGGTAGAGGTGTCGATCCAGGCATTGATCTTGGCCAGACCGCTCGGTGTCGTCGTGCTGCCGGCAGCGGTCGTGCCGCTGGTGTTGGTGGGGATGTCCAGGATCTTGGCGCCCGTCTGCGCATTGACGACGAACAGGTGGCCGTTGCCGTCGCCGTCGGTGTTGTTGTAGCCCGAGCCGAACGCCACCACCCACGTGCCGGCCTTGTTCTTCGTGATGACCGGGTTGCCGTAGCTCAGGCCCAGATTCGCGTCGGTGAACTCCCACAGCAGCGCCGGGCTGCTGGGGTTGGTGATGTCCAGTGCGTAATAGCCCTTGCCACCTGCGTTGAAGCCACCCACCAGGATGGTCTTCCAGGTGCCGCCCCACATCACGTCGGCCTCCACCGGTGCGCCGTCGACGAAGAACTGGTGGTTGACGGAGTAGTTGTTGTTGGCGAGCTGGTAGAGGTTGGGCATCACTGCAGTCGGCACATAGGCCCACATCTCGGCACCGGTGGTCGCGTTGAAGGCGTGCAGCATGCCGTCGTTGCCGGCGGTATAGACCACCGGCGTGCGGCTGGCGTGGTTGGTCACGAAATCGCTGTAGCCGGAGTCCGCGTAGTTGAACGGCGGCTTGCCGACATAGACCGGCGCGCCGTTGATGATGTCGCCCAGCACGTGTTTCCTGGTGCGGTACGCCGTGCCTTCGTTGGTGCGATCGCCGCGCAGATAGTTCACGAGGTTGGTGCCGCTGTTGGCGATCGTCAGGTTGGCCGAAGTGAGCGTGGCGCACTGCGAGGCCACCACGGTCTTCGAGCACAGGCTGTCGAAGTTCGCCTTCAGGCCGGCCGAGAGGTTGGCGTAGGTGAACGCCGCCAGCGCGCCACTGTTGTTGAAGTAGATCGTGCGCGAAGAGGCCGCCTGGCTGTCGAGCAGGCTCTGCGCAGACCAGACCGTACCCTTGATCGTGCCATCGCCGTTCAGCGTCTGGGCGAGCAGTTCGCCCGTCCATTCGCTGGTGGTGTAGCTGGCCGTGTAGATCTGGTTGTTGTCGCCCTTGACCAGGGCCAGGGAGCTTGTCGAGGAGCCCGAACCGGCGCCCTTGACCGCCGTGATGCTGTTGACGACGCTGGAGATGGCGCTGCTCAGCTGGGCGGCGCTGAGCGCCGAGTAGTACTGGCCGCGGCCGTTCAGGGCGGCGTGCCAGAGGTCGTCGATGTTGGTGGCGTTGCCGCTGGTCGCAGGCGTGGGCCAGGTGATCGTGCCGGCCTTGAGGCCTGCCAGCGTGTCGGCCGTCTTCGGCAAGGTTCCGTTCACCCCCAGGCCGATGGTGAAGGTGTTCATGTGCTGATACTTGGCCGGGTCGTCAGAGGTCGTGGGCACGATGTCGGCGCAGACATCCTGCGTGCCGCCAGAGCTGGTGGACGAGCAGTTGCCCTGCGCCGTGTTGCGCAGGTCGGTCTTGTAGTAGTACTCGGCGACGTCGGACAGCGTGTTGGACGAGCCGCCCGTGACCGTCGTGGCCGAGCTCGGCGAGCCTGCGGCGTAGGTGCCCACCGCAGGGTCCGACGTGGTGGTCGTCCCGGCGGACCAACTGCTTTGGGAAGGCCCCGACACCGCATACGTCCACTTCGTGGACACAGTCGATCCAGCAACGGTACAAGAAGGATCTGAAGGGGAGTTCGTGTAGGTGCAGGTCCCTGATGGCGCCGTCGACGAAGTCGTCGTGACGGCGGTGCCGTTGTTGCTGGTGTTGCTTGTTGAAGTCGAATTCGTCGCCGAGCCGTCCGGTGTCCACCCCGTGCCCGAGCCCACCCACTGGGTGGCGTAGGTCGTGCTCGCGGACGGCAATGATGACGGCGCGCCGGTATCCCCGGTTTGCGTTGACGTGGGGGGCCCGCTCTGCCACGTCGAATATGAAGTCGCCCCGTTGGTGTCGGATTGCTGCACGCCGTTCACGGCGATCACGGTCTCGGTGTATTTCGCCGTCCCGGTCTGCGGTGTCGTCGTCGACTGGGTCAGCGTTTCCACGTAGGTTTGCGTCGTCGGCGTCGTCGTCGTCACCAGGACCGGCTGCACCTTTTTCGTGTAGACGTAAGGTTTGCTGCTTGAGCGCGTGTACGTGGTCACGGTCGCGTTCGACACCACGGTTTTCGTTCCATTCACCGTCCATGTCTTCGTTGCGGTCTGTCCCGCCGCCGTCGAGGTTCGTGTCGCCGGCGCACTCCAGACGGTGGTCGTGGTCACGGTGGTGGTGGTGCCGTCCCACATGGGGGTGACTTCGCTACCGTCCTGGTTGTCGACTGTCGACGTGCCATTCAGCTGGTAGGCCTTGCTGTTGCTGTTCCAGTAGCCGTCCGTCGTCAGCAGCGTGTAGTTGCGCTGGCAGGCGTACTGCATCGGGTCGGCGCTTTGCCCGGTAATCTTGTTGGCGAAGTAGCGTCCGGCCTGGGACAGCGCATCCGGCAAGGGGGTGCCGCCGTTGGGCGCGACCGTGTAGAGGCTGCTGTAGAACTTCGTCATCTGAGCCGCCGTGAAATCGTTGACGCTGACGAAGTTGTTGGTGCCGTCCGTGGCGGCAGTGTCGTAAATGTTGCTGAAACCGACACGGTAGCCCGGGTTGGTGCTGGCGCCCCCGGGGTTGAGCGTCTGCATGGCCTGACCCATCGCCGTGCGCATCAGCAGGTAGCGATGGCTGTAATAGGAATACCAGTTGGCGTAGTTGGTCTTCTGCGCCGCGGTCAGGCTGCTCGTCTGCACCAGCGTGAACACGCTGGAGCCGGGGGAGGTCGCGTCCGTCGTGGTCGTGGACGTGCAGCTGGTGGTCCCGGTGAGGCAGCTCGCGTTGGTCGTGCCGAGCGCCGTGGTGAAGTCAGGCACTGTCGACGTCGAGTTGGAGCAGGTCGTCGTGCCGAACCGGTTGGTGCTGCAGGTCCGCGTCGTCGTGGTCGTGGCGCGGACCGTGCTGGCACATTCGTTGTAGAAGGTGTTCTTGGTCACCCCGGCGGAGGTGTAGATCCAGCCCATCGCCGGCTGTGTGCCGCTGCTGTTGTAGACGGCGTAGAACTTGGTGCTCAGATCGGTGGTGGAGCCCTGGCTGTAGCCGTCCTTCCAGGCCGCCGTGAAGCTGGCGTCGCTGTAGGAAGTCCCGTCGGCCTTCACTGGTGGCTTGTAGGTGTTGTTCGGGTCGTAGGCCACGCCGTTGCACTGCGGCGAGTAGTAGCCATACCAGGTGATGTTGGGTACGTCGGTGGTGCTGGTGCTGGTGCCCAGGTCATCGGGCATGTAGCTCCAGTTCATCGAGCCCGACGAGTCCAGCAGCAGCAGCAGATTGGGTGACGCCGAGACGCTGGGCAGCGAGGCCAGCGGCTGGTTCGAGATGTTCGTGGTGCCGGCCCAGGCGGCAGAAGCAATCGACAGCAGCGCTGCGAGCCACGGCAGGCGCGAGACCCTGGGGGAGAAGAAGGCGGCCATGACGAAGCTCCGTCAATAGTGGACGATGGTTTCGGTGAAGCTCGTGGTGTTGCGTGCGCCTTGCACACGGACCACGATGCGGTAGTACGGGCTGGCAGAGGCCATCGCCGAGCCACCGCCGTTGGCGTAGTTCGCAGCGCCCTTGCCGCCATCCACGGTGCTGCCGCTGGCGGTCCACTTGGCGCAGGTGCCGGTGTAGCCGCTGCCGGCGTAGTCGCCCGGCTGCGAGCACAGTCGGAAGATGATGTAGCGGGCGCTGTTCGGGCCGGTGATGTTGGCGGCGTCCACCTTGCGGCTGCACAGCTTGGCGGGGTAGTCGGTGCCGCTGTCGCAGTCGTCTGCCGTCCAGTCCACGAGCTGGCGGTTCAAGGTGTCGCTGACCTGCTGGCCGGTGGCGTCCACGGGCTTGCCGAGGAGGGTGTTGTCCGTCTTGTATTCCTTGGTGCTGGCGTAGTAACCCTGGCCCTGGCCGGTCGTCAGCGAATCGCTGTTGAGCACGGTGCCGTGGCTGGATATCCAGGCCAGCGCAACCTTGGTGGCCTGGTCGGCGCTGACGGTGGCGTCCTGCTTGAAGCCGAGGTTGCCCATCAGCAGGGTGCTGGTGTCCACCGAGCGGATGAGCGCCAGCGTGGCGAGCAGCAGCACGACCAGCGCGATGAGCGCGAACAGCAGCGTGACGCCGCGCTGCGCCTGGCGGCGCACCGCATGGCGAAGGCGTCGTGGGTGGTGGGGGAGGGCGGGCGTCGTCATGGTCATGCGCGTCGGCTCAGCTGTGCCACAACACGTTGCGCAGCGGCACGATGGTGTCGTAGACCTTGTAGCGGTAGTGCTTCCAGTCGGCCAATGCGCTCACATCCAGCGACAGGCACGCGCTGCTGCCGTTGCAGGTCGCCGTGCCGGTCACGGCGATGGTGGAACCGAGGTCCCACTGCGGCGCGGTGGCCGTCACTTCCTCTTTCTCGAACTGCCCGCTGCGCGCCACGATGGCGATGCGCAGCGTCTTCACCTGCTTCCACTCGGCGTTGCTGGTGGGAGCCGTCTTGTTGTAGGCATCGACCTTGCCATCGCCGTCGGTGTCCTTGCCATAGAAGGCCTGCATCTTGACGATCTGCGGGTAGAGGTCAGCGGCGGGGAGCATGCTGCCGTCGGTCAGAGAAAGGTCCGTGCCCTGCAGGTTGCCTGCGGCGCTGACGGAGTAGGTGCGCAGCACCATCGAGCCCATGTTTAGCAGCACGCTCTTGAGCACGCTGGGGTTGCCCTCGACCTTGATGGCGGGGAAGACACTGTCCTGGTTCCACGCGCGCATGCCGGCGCCGTTCACATGCGGCACCTGGGTGGCGGTCAGCGCGGTGGTGGTGACCGCCGCGTCGTCGGTGACGCTGAAGACGCTGCACGGCACGGTGCCGTCCATCGTCCAGGCAGGCGTGAGCACGCCCTGGGCGCTGTTGGGCACGCGGGTCAGCGGCACGAGCACCATGAGGTTGCCCGCCGCCGCACCGAGCGAGGACGTCACCTTGAAGGGGGTGGCGCTCGTTGGAGGGTTGGCGGTGTCCTCCGTCAGGGCCATCGGTGCCGAGAAGTTGGTGGTGTTGGCTTGCAGGATGGTGAGCGTGTCCGATCCGTTGGCTTGGCCGTTCTGGTTGATGATGACCGGCGCCAGCGTGAACGTGCCGGAGGTGCCCGCCTGGTATTTGGCCGTGCAGCCGAGCGCTTCGGGGATGGCGGCGGCGCCATAGCCGGCCTGAGCGATATCGCGCTGCAACGTGAACAGCGCCAGAGCGCCGTTGATCTGCGCATCGCTGCCCATGCTGACGGTGCGCTTCTTGCCTTCGGCCAGTGCCAGCACCTGGGTGATGACCAGCACCGCGAGCAGGCCCACGACCATGCCGACCATCAGCTCGATCAGCGTGAAACCTGCCTGCAGGTTCGCCCGCCTGCGCGGGTCTTGCATCCGGGGCTTCATCGGCAGCCTCATGAATTGGGCACGATGTTCGTGCTGGTGACGTACTGGTGGGGCTGCTGGTCCGGCCCGGTCCAGCCGATGGTGATGGTGACGGCGGCATCGCTGCCGTTGATCGTGACGCTGACATCGCCCGTGCCGTTGGGCAGGCTGGCGGCGACCTTGGACTGCCATTCCTTGCACAGCGCGGTCGAGGCGCAGCTGTTGTAGGCGGACAGATTCTTCATGTCCGACCAGAGGCGGCCGACCATCTCGCTGGCGAGATAAGAAGCGTCGGCGCGCACCTTGGAGTCACTGGCGGCCCGCGTCAGTGCGGCCTGCAGGCCGATCATGCCCAGTACACCGAGCATGAAGATCAGCAATGCGACCATGACTTCGATCAGCACGAAGCCGCGGGCGTGGCGGGGGTGAGCGGAGTGCTTCATGGGAGGCCTCGTCAGCATTTGCGCGGGTCGCCGCTGTCGGTGACGGCAGCGTCGCACATGCGCACCGCGCCGGTCGTCGAGACGACGACGTGCAGCTCCCGGGTGTCGGTGCCGTTGCCTTTGATCTTGATCGTGCTGATGCTGCCGCTATCGGCGACGCGGCCGAAACCGTTGAAGGTGATGTAGGTACTGTCCGCGCTGACATTGACGTGTGTGCCGCCGCTGCCGATGGCCCGGCCGGTGATGATGCCCGCGCTGTTGTCGTCGCCGGAGGCCGTGGGGTCGTCCGCGCAGTGACCGTCCGGGCCGCTGACGCTGACGATCCACGAGCCCGAGGTGGCGGACTGCGAACAGCTGTTGCCGAGCACGGCCGGGTCGGTGAGCTGCACGAGCCAGAACGACACGCGCTCGTTGCGCTTCACCGCCTCGGCGCGCGCCGTCTGGATGCCGGTGGAGAGCGACTCGGCCGCGTTACGGATGCGGGTGTTGTCCATCCAGTTTCCGATGCTGGGCATGGCGGCGGCCATCATCAGCGCCAGGACGACGAGCGTGACGATCAGTTCGATCAGACCGAAGCCGCGCTGTTGGGTCGCACCTTGCATGGGGAGCTCCGTTCCGCTCAGCAGGTGGTGCTGGAGGTCAGCCAGCAGGCGGCGTTGACGGAGGCGCCCTTGAAGACCGTAGTGGTGCGGTCGCCGTTCTGGTTGATGAGGTATTTATCGCCCGAGACCGAGCCGGCGATGCCGGTGGCGGTGATCGAGTAGCCCTGCCCCGAGTTGTTCAGCGTGCAGGCAAAGGAGAAGTATTTGGTGGACGCAAAGCTGCTCCAGCTGCCCGCCGACGTGGCATCGGCGCAGCCCGAGCTGCCGTAGTTGCGGTTGTCCTGGTAGTACTGCTCCATCTTGGTCCGGAAGTCGGACAGCGAGTTGAATGCCTCCGGCTGCTGGCCACGGCGCACGTAGCTGCTGTACTGCGGGATCGCCACCGCCGCCAGGATGGCGACGATGGCCACCGTGATCAGCACTTCAATCAGCGTGAAGCCACGGTTGAAAGCGGAGCGGCGGTGGCAGTGCATGGAGAAGGCTTTCATGGCGGTGGCATCCATTTTGGTATCGGGCCGCCATTGCAGCCTACCGCTCGTCGCGGCGCGACGAACGCTGGTCGCTGGCCGGACGCGATTTGTGAACTGACACACGTTTTCTCGGTCTGCGACCGGTGACCGCGGGGTTGACGAACGCAAGCAGACGTAACGCCGACGGGCTGCAAAGCGGCAGACGCAGGCATCTTGTGGCTTTGCTCGACAGCAATCCAGACCCCCTTGGTGTTTCCCCTATCATGGCGCCCTTTACCCCGCCTGGCTCCGGCCCGACCGCGTGACTCCCTTGGCAACCGCTCCCCTGATCGAACTGCGCAACGTCAGCGTCGGCTATGGCGACCGCGTGATCCTGGACGGCGTCAACCTCAAGCTCGAACGGGGCAAGGTGTTGGCGCTGATTGGCACCTCGGGCGGCGGCAAGACCACCGTGCTGCGCCTGCTGGGCCGGCAATTGCGCCCGCTCTCGGGCCAGGTGCTGTTCGACGGCCAGGACCTGGCGCCGCTCAACCTGGATCAGCTTTACGCCGTGCGCCGGCGCATGGGCATGCTGTTCCAGTTCGGCGCGCTGTTCACCGACCTCAGCGTGTTCGAGAACGTCGCCTTCCCGCTGCGCGAGCACACGGACCTGCCCGAGGCCATGATCCGCGACCTCGTGCTGATGAAGCTCAACGCCGTGGGCCTGCGCGGTGCGCGCGATCTGCTGCCCAGCGAGATCTCCGGCGGCATGGCCCGCCGGGTGGCGCTGGCGCGGGCGATCTCGCTCGACCCCGATCTCGTGCTGTACGACGAGCCCTTCGCCGGGCTGGACCCGATCTCGCTGGGTGTCGCCGCGCGCCTCATCCGTGACCTGAACGACGCGCTGGGCCTGACCAGCATCATCGTCTCGCACGATCTGCACGAGACCTTCGGCATCGCCGACCAGGTGGCCATGGTCGCCAACGGCCGTGTCGTGGCCCAGGGCACGCCAGACGAGCTGCGCCACAGCGATGACCCGCTTGTGCGTCAATTCGTCGGCGCCGAGGCCGACGGGCCGGTGCGCTTCCATCAGCCGGCCAAACCTGTGGCCGAAGACTTCGGGATGACCGCAAGATGATGGCCCTGGCCACCCGCATTGGCGCCGGCGTGCGCCTCAAGCTGGTCGACGTCGGTGTGTCGGCGCGTTTGTTCTTCAGCCTGCTGGGGCGCTCACCCAAGGCGCTGGCGCGTTTCGTCCTGGTGCGCGAGCAGGTCTTCCACCTGGGCAACAAGTCGCTGTCCATCATCGGCGTGTCGGGCCTGTTCGTCGGCTTCGTGCTGGCGCTGCAGGGCTACTACACGCTGCAGCGCTACGGCTCGGCCGAGGCCGTGGGCCTGCTGGTCGCGCTGAGCCTCGTGCGCGAGCTGGGTCCGGTCGTCACGGCGCTGCTGTTCGCCGGTCGTGCCGGCACGTCGCTGACCGCCGAGATCGGCCTCATGAAGGCGGGTGAGCAACTGACGGCCATGGAGATGATGGCTGTCGACCCCGTGCAGCGCGTGCTGGCGCCACGCTTCTGGGCCGGTTTTATTGCCATGCCCTTACTTGCGGCAGTCTTCTCGGCCGTCGGCATCATCGGCGGCTGGCTGGTGGCGGTGCCGTTGATCGGCATCGATGCCGGTGCGTTCTGGTCGCAGATGCAGGGCGGCGTGGATGTGTTCAAGGATGTCGGCAACGGCGTCGTCAAGAGCCTGGTGTTCGGCGTGACCGTCACCTTCGTTTCGCTGCTGCAGGGCTATGCCTGCCGGCCCACGCCTGAGGGGGTGTCGGCTGCTACCACACGCACCGTCGTGCTGTCGTCTCTCGCCGTGCTGGCGCTGGACTTCATGCTGACCGCGATGATGTTTTCGATTTGATTGGAGTCAGGGACACCACATGCAAGCCTCTCGACATGACGCCTGGGTGGGCCTCTTCGTGCTGCTGGGCGGCGCGGCGTTGCTCTTCCTCGCGCTGAAGGCCGGCAATCTGCTCAGCCTCAACTTCGACGCCACCTACGAGGTGTCGGCCCGTTTCGACAACATCGGCGGCTTGAAGCCCAACGCGGCGGTCAAGAGCGCCGGTGTCGTCGTCGGCCGTGTCGAGTCCATTGCCTTCGACGACAAGACCTTCCAGGCCAAGGTGGTCATCAACCTGAACAAGGCCACGCAATTTCCCAAGGACAGCTCGGCCAAGATCCTGACCTCGGGCCTGCTCGGCGAGCAGTACATCGGCCTCGAGCCCGGTGCCGATGAGAAGAACCTCGTCGCCGGCGACCTCATCAAGCAGACGCAGAGCGCCGTCGTGCTGGAGAACCTGATCGGCCAGTTCATCAACAGCAAGGCGTCCGACATGGGCAGCGCCCCTGCCGCCGCGCCGACGGCTTCCGGGGGCAAGCCGTGAGCCGCTGGGTTCGCTGGTTCGCGCTGCTGGCGCTGGCGCTGGGCCTGGCTGGCTGCCAGACGGTCAAGGGCATGGGCACGCGCATCGACCGCGCGCTGGACAAGGTCATGGGCTCCAAGGGCCAGCGCCTGGACCCGTGGGAGGAGTGGAACCGCAAGGTCTTCGCCTTCAACGAGAAGCTGGACGAGAACGTGCTGAAGCCGGTCGCGACCGCCTATTCGGAGCTGGTGCCGTCGCCCATCCGCACCGGCATTGACCACTTCTTCGGCAACATCGGCGACGCTTGGTCGGCCGTGAACCTGATGCTGCAGGGCCGCTTCAAGGCCGGTGTCGAGCAGGGCATGCGCTTCGCGGTCAACTCGACGCTGGGTCTCGCCGGCGTGTTGGATATCGCTACCGAGGCGGGGCTGGAGAAGAACAGCCAGGACTTCGGCAAGACGCTGGGCAAGTGGGGCATGGGCACCGGTGCCTACGTCGTCTGGCCGCTGTTCGGCCCGTCGTCTGTGCGGGACTCGCTCGCGCTGCCGGTCGACTGGCAGGCCTCGCCCGGCGTCATCTTCGACGACGGCCGCAAGAAGGTTGGCATCACGGCGCTGAGCCTCGTCAACACGCGGGCCAATTTCCTGCGTGCCGGCGAGATGCTGGAGGGCATCGCGTTGGACAAGTACACCTTCTACCGCGACGCCTACCTGCAGCGTCGGGGCAGCTTCGACGATGATGAAGAGGTCGAGGTACTGGTGCCCGGCAGCGCTGCATCGGCGCCTGCGACTGCTGCATCGGCTGCGTCCGCACCTGAAGCTGTGCAGAAGCCTGCCGAACCGGCTTCGGCCGCCTCGCGGTGAACCAAATCCGGGGCTGGCGCGTTGAGCGACTGTCCCTGTTCAGAGAAAGCCACATCATGACCCTGCTGACTTCCCTGCGCCGCCGCCTGTTCGCCGTGGCCACCCTCGCCACGCTGAGCCTGGGTTTCGTGCATGCCGCGCATGCTGCCGACGCCAGCGCACCCGACCAGCTCATCCGCGGGCTGTCGATCGACGTGCTCGAGACGGTCAAGTCCGACAAGGACATCCAGGCCGGCAACATCAACAAGATCATCTCCCTGGTCGATGCCAAGGTGATGCCCCACGTCAACTTCCAGCGCATGACGGCGTCCGCCGTCGGTCGCTTCTGGCGCCAGGCCACGCCCGAGCAGCAAACCAGGCTGCAGGCCGAGTTCAAGACGCTGCTGGTGCGCACGTATGCCGGCGCTCTGACGCAGGTGAAGGACCAGCAGATCGGCATGAAGCCGCTGCGGGCCCAGCCGAGCGACACCGAGGTCGTCGTGCGTACCGAGATCCGCGGCAAGGGCGACGCCATCCAGCTCGACTACCGCCTGGAGAAGACCGGCGCCGAGTGGAAGATCTACGACGTCAACGTGCTGGGCATCTGGCTGGCGGACCAGTACCGCAACAGCTTCGCCCAGGAGATTGGCGCCAACGGCATCGATGGCCTGATCAAGAGCCTGGCCGACAAGAACGCCAAGGCCGCCGGCGCGCCGGCGGCCAAGAGCTGATCTTGAGCGGGTTGAAGCTGCCCGCGCGGCTGCGCATGGACGGCGCCCGCGCCGCCTGGGCCCAGATGTCGCCTGCGCTGCGGGCCGAGGCGGCCCAGGTGCTGGCTGCGGCCGGCCGCGAGGTGCGGCTGTCGGCATCGGCGCTGACGGATTTCGATTCGTCCGCGCTCAGCCTGCTGCTGTCCGCGGGCCGCCAGTGCACCGAGCAGGGCGCGACGCTCAAGCTCGACGACGCGCCCGAGAAACTGCTCGAACTGGCCCGCGTCTACGGCGTGGCCGAGTTGCTCTGGCCGACGAGCGCCCAAAGCGTCTGACGTTTGCGGGCCGAGCGCCGGGCCGCCCCAAGCCGGCCCGTCTGGCGATGTGCTTGCTGCTCGAAGCGGCGAGCATCGCCGTCCCCTCGGGGGACCGGTTGGGCACGCCCGCGTTCAGCGGGGCGAGACCGGACAAGGGGCTGTCCAGTTAGCCTGCGTACCGCTTGGCGCGCAGGTTCTTCTTGATCTCCTGCAGCACGGGTCGGAGGTGCTGGCCCAGCTTCAGCGCCACACCCGTCGTCAGGATGTCCACGGCGATCAGGTGCAGCAGCCGCGACACCATCGGGCTGTAGCGGTCGAAATCCTCGGGGTGGTCCACCGCCAGCAGGATCTGGTTGGGCCCCAGTGCCAGCTGCGCCAGCGGCGAGGCGCTGGCCGTGATGATGATGATGGTCGCGCCCTTCTTGCGCGCGATGTCGGCCGCATCCAGCAGGTCGCGGCTGCGGCCCGAGTTGCTGATGATGACGGCGCAGTCGCCGGGCTGCAGCATGGTGGCGCTCATCAGCTGCACGTGGCCGTCACTCGTCGCAACGGTGTTCACGCCGAGGCGGAAGAACTTGTGCTGCGCGTCCTGGGCCACGATGCCCGAGTTGCCGACGCCGTAGAACTCGATGCGCTTGTTGTGGCGGGCCGAGTCGGCCAGCGCCTCGATGGCGCGCTCGAAGGCATGGCTGGCGGCATCGTTGCGGTAGTGAAGCAGCGCCGCGACGGCGTTGTCGACCACCTTGACGATGATGTCGCCCGGCTTGTCGTCCTCGTCCACCGCGCGGTGCACGAAGGGCACGCCCTCGTTGACGCTGCCGGCCAGCTTGAGCTTGAAGTCGGCCAGGCCGTCGTAGCCCACGCTGCGGCAGAAGCGCACGACGGTCGGCTTGGACACGTGCGAGCGGTCGGCCAGCTCGCTGACGGGCAGGCTGGCGAAGCTGCGCGCGTCGGCCAGCAGCAGCTTGGCGACGCGCTGCTCGGCTGGCGGCAAGGCGGGGAGGGCGGCCTTGACCCGCTCCAGGATGCTCATGTCAGCTCCCCGCTCAATGGGTACGTTGCGCGCCCCTCAAAGAGGGGGCGGCCTTGCTCGGGGCGGCCCAGCGCGGCGGCCGTCATTGCTCTTCCGCCCAGCTGAACCCGTCGCGAGCCACCAGTGCGCTCGCGGCGGCCGGGCCCCACGAACCGGCCGAGTAGGGGCGCGGGCCGCTGGTGTCGGCTTCCCAGGCGTCCAGGATGGGTTCGACCCAGCGCCAGGCCTGCTCCTGCTCGTCGCTGCGCACGAACAGGTTCAGGCGGCCGGCGATGGCGTCCAGCAGCAGGCGCTCGTAGGCGCCGACGCGCTGCGTCGCGAAGGCCTTGTCGAAGTCCAGGTCCAGTGACACCGGCGTCAGCTGTTCGCCGTGGCCCGTGCCCTTCTGGGCCAGCAGTTGCAGCTCCAGGCCGTCGTCGGGCTGCAGCTTGATGACGAGGCGGTTCGGCTGGCTGGCGCCGGGGAAGATCTTGTGCGGCACGGGGCGGAAGTTGACGACGATCTCTGCGTCGCGCTCCGCCAGGCGCTTGCCGGTGCGCAGGTAGAAGGGCACGCCGGCCCAGCGCCAGTTGTTGACCTCGGTGCGCAGCGCGACGAAGGTTTCGCACTGGCTGTCCGGCGGCACCTTGACCTCTTCCAGATAGCCCGGCACGGCCTTGCCTTCGATGCTGCCGGCGCGGTACTGGCCACGCACGACGTCGCGGGCGACGCTCTCGGTCGTGAAGGGCTTCAGCGAGCGCAGCACCTTGAGCTTCTCGTCGCGGATGGCGTCGGCGTCGTTGGTGGACGGCGGCTCCATCGCGATCATCGTCAGCAGCTGCAGCGCATGGTTCTGGATCATGTCGCGCAGCGCGCCGGTGCCGTCGTAGAAGGCGCCGCGCGTGCCCACGCCCAGGCGCTCCGCCAGCGTGATCTGGATGTTGGCGATGCTCTCGCGGCGCCACAGCGGTTCGAACAGCGCATTGCCGAAGCGCAGCGCCATCAGGTTCTGCACCGACGGCTTGCCGAGGTAGTGGTCGATGCGGAAAGCCTGGCTTTCGGCGAACACGCAGCGCACCGCGCGGTTGATCTCCTGCGCGCTGGCCAGATCATGGCCCAGCGGCTTCTCCAGCACGACGCGCACCTTGGGATGGTTCAGGCCCACGGCGCCCAGCTGCTGGCAGATGCCGGTGAACAGGTGCGGGCTGGTCGCCAGGTACAGCACGACGGTGTCGGCGTTGCGGGCATCCAGCCAGTCCTTCAGCCCGGCGTAATGGTCCGGCTGGGAGAGGTCCATGCGGCGGTAGTGCACCAGCGCGGCGAAACGCTCGAATTCCTCGTCGCTCGGGCGCTTGCCGGCGTCCACCTCGCGGAAGCGCTCCTTCAGCCACTCACGGTAGCGCTCGTCGGTCTGTTCGTCACGAGCGACGGCGAGAATGCGGCCGCCCTCGGGCAGCTTGCCGTGCCGGAAGGCCTGGAACAGTGCGGGCATCAGCTTGCGCCACGTCAGGTCGCCGGTACCACCAAAGAACACGAGATCGAAGGACATCGGAAGCGTCTCCAGGTCGACGCCCACGCAGGGGGCGCTAACCGTTGTGTAACTAAGTTTCGTGAAATACTATGCAGCAGTTTCTTCGCCGGGTCAATCCAGGTGATCCGAACAAAGGCAGTCCATGAACCAGCTCGATCAGCTCAAAGCCCTCACCACCGTCGTTGCCGACACCGGCAACTTCCTGCAGCTCGCGCAGTTCGCGCCGCGTGACGCGACGACCAATCCTTCGCTGATCCTGAAGGCCGTGCAGTCGCCCGACTACGCGCCGTTGCTGAAGGAAACGGTCGAGGCCCACCGGGGCAAGCCGCTGGACGAGATCGTCGACCACGTGCTCGTGCGCTTCGGCCTGGAGATCCTCAAGGTCGTGCCGGGCCGCGTGTCCACCGAGGTCGACGCGCGCCTGTCGTTCGACAAGACCGCCAGCCTGTTCCGTGCGCGCCGCATCATCGGCCTCTACGAAGCCGCCGGCATTTCGCGCGAGCGTGTGCTGATCAAGCTGGCGTCGACGTGGGAAGGCATCCAGGCCGCCGCCGAGCTGGAGCGTGAAGGCATCCGCTGCAACCTGACCCTGCTGTTCGCGTTCGCGCAGGCTGTGGCCTGCGGTGAGGCCAAGGTGCAGCTGATCTCGCCGTTCGTGGGCCGTATCTACGACTGGTACAAGAAGGCCGCCGGCCCGGCCTGGGACGAGGCCGCGATGGCCGGCGTCAACGATCCCGGCGTGAAGTCCGTGACGCAGATCTACGGCTACTTCAAGCAGCATGGCATCAAGACCGAGGTCATGGGCGCGAGCTTCCGCAACATCGGGCAGATCCAGGCGCTGGCCGGCTGCGACCTGCTGACCATCAGCCCCGACCTGCTCGCGCAACTGCAGGCGACGGATGCCAAGCTGGAGCGTGCGCTGGACCCGGCCAAGTCGGCCGCGATGCCTGCCATCCATCTGGACGAAGCCGCCTTCCGCTTTGCGCTGAACGAGGACGCGATGGCCACCGAGAAGCTGGCCGAAGGCATCCGCCTGTTCGCCGTCGACGCCGGCAAGCTCGACAAGCTCATCGAGGCAGCCTGACATGACGGCACGCTGCGACCTCTCTCCCGTCTGGGCCGAACTGCAAGCCCACTACGCCGCGAGCGGTCGCGGCTTCGACATCCGCAACGCCTTCAAGGCCGATGCAGGTCGCTTCGGCGCGCTGTCTTTCGAGGCGCCCGAGGTCTTTGCCGACCTGTCCAAGAACCGTATCGACGCGCCGACGCTGACGCTGCTGCTGAAGCTGGCGGCCGACTGCGGTCTGGAGGCACGACGCGATGCATTGCTGCGCGGCGACCCGGTCAACCACACCGAAGGCCGCGCCGTGCTGCACACGGCGCTGCGCGCGCCGGCTGGCAGCGATGCGCCGTTCAACACCGACGTGCAGGCGTCGCTGGATGCGATGCTGGCCTTCGCCGAGAGCGTACGTCGCGGCGAGCGCGGTGAGATCACAGACGTCGTCCACATCGGTATCGGCGGCAGCGACCTCGGCCCCGCCATGGTCGTGCAGGCGCTGCAGGCCTTCGGTCGCCGCGACCTGAAGCTGCACTTCGTCTCCAACGTCGACGGCCATGACCTGGCACCCGTGCTTGCTGGCCTCGACGTGAAGCACACGCTGTTCGTCATCGCGTCCAAGACCTTCACCACGCAGGAAACGCTGGCCAACGCGCAAGCCGCCAAGGCCTGGTTCCTGAGCCAGGGCGGCACGGACGTGGCGCGTCACTTCGTCGCCACCAGCAGCAACACCGCTGCCGCCGCGGCCTTCGGCATCGATACCGCCTTCGGCTTCTGGGACTGGGTCGGCGGACGCTACTCGCTGTGGTCGGTGATCGGCCTGCCCATCGCCATCGCCGTTGGCGTCGACAACTTCCGTGCGCTGCTGGCCGGTGCGCATGCGATGGACCAGCACTTCGCGTCCACGCCGCTGGCCCGGAATCTGCCCGTGCTGCTGGGCCTGATCGATGTCTGGTACCGCAATTTCCACGGCTTCACGAGCCGAAGCGTCGCGCCTTATCACCAGGGACTGCGCCGTCTGCCGGCCTATCTGCAGCAGCTGGAGATGGAGAGCAATGGCAAGGGCGTGGACCTCGACGGCAATGCGCTGGCCCTCGGCACGTCGCCGGTCGTCTGGGGCGAGGCCGGCACGAATGGTCAGCACGCCTATTTCCAGATGCTGCACCAGGGCACGGACGTCATCCCGGTCGAGTTCATCGCCGTGAAGCGCCCCAACCATGGCGTGACCGGCGAACTTGCGACCAAGCTCGCCGACCAGCATCGCAAGCTGCTGGCCAACTGCCTGGCCCAGAGCCAGGCGCTGATGCAGGGCAAGACCGCTGCCGAAGCGCTGACCGAGAAGGCGCCGACGGCCTCCGCCACGCTGGACCGCGACGTGCTGTCCCGCCACCGCAGCTTCCCCGGCAACCGGCCGAGCACGACGCTGGTGCTGGATGCGTTGACGCCGCGCTCGCTGGGCGCTCTGATTGCGCTCTACGAGCATCGCGTCTTCGTCACCGGCGCGCTGTGGGGTATCAACAGCTTCGACCAGTGGGGTGTGGAACTCGGCAAGGCGCTGTGCAACCAGCTGCTGCCGCGCCTGGACAGCGGCGACACGTCGGGCCTGGACGGCTCCACTGCCGGCCTGCTGACCCGCCTGACGGCGGCATGAGAACGGCATGAAGATCGTCTTCGACTTTGGCGGGGTCCTGTTCCGCTGGCACCCCGCCAGCTTCCTCGCGCGCGTGTGGCCGCACCGTGTCGAGACGCTGGAGCAGGGCGCCCAGCTGGCGTCGGTGTTCTTCCAGAACTACGGCGGCGACTGGGGGCTGTTCGACCAGGGGCTGATCGGCGCCGACGAGGTCGTGCGCCGCATCTCGGCGCGCACCGGCTGGTCTCGCGGCGATGTGGAGACCGTCGTGCGCGCCGTGCCTGACGAACTGATGCCCATCCCGGGCACCGTCGTGCTGATCCGTGACCTGCGCGCGGCCGGGCACACGCTGCATTTCCTGTCCAACATGCCCGAGCCCTACGCTGATCATCTCAGCGCGACCTACCCGCTGGCCGAATGGTTCGAGTCGGGGCTGTTCTCGGGCCGCGTCAAGCAGATCAAGCCGAACGCCGAAATCTACGCGATGGCGGAGAAGCAATTCGGCGCCAAGCCGGAAGAGCTGCTGTTCATCGACGACCATCCGGTCAACGTCGATGCGGCCTTGTCGCGCGACTGGCAGTCCTTCCTGTTCACCGACGCCGCCAGCGCGCGACGCGAGCTGGTGTCGCGGCGCTTGCTGAGCGCCTAGTGCAGGGGTTCGCCGTCGGAGGCGAACTCATCGGGGTCCTGGGGCGGGGTGGCCGGCACGCGGAAAGACTCGCTGGCCCAGGCGCCCAGGTCGATCTGTCGGCAGCGCTCGCTGCAGAACGGGCGCCACTTGTTGCTGGGCGCGAACACGCTGTCGCCGCTGCATTGCGGGCAGCGCACGAGGCGCTCGCCTTGGGCGTTCTTCTTCATTGGCACAGCGTCAGCTCGAATCCGGTGTCTTCCTGGGCCAGCTTGAGGCGGCCTTCCTCGTCCTGGCGCATCAGGCGGATGGAGATCATCAGCCGGTGGCCGGAGATTTCGGGAATGAGGCCGAGGCTGGGGTCGATGCGCATGCGCAGCAACTGGTAGACGCGCCCGCCCGGCAGGCTCTGCTGGAACTGGCCGCCCGTGGCGGCGACCTTGTGCGGCGTGCCGGAGTCGCGCAGCAGGCCCAGCAGCACCTGCAGGGCTTCGGCCAGCGGCATCAGCGTCTGCGCCCAGGTCATCAGGTCCTTGCGGCGACGCACCGGCAGCAGCTGCTGCCAGTGGTAGTAGGCCGGCAGGTCGAACTCGCAGGTGCCGCCCGGGATGCTGATGCGGCTGCGGATGCTCATCAGCCACTCGTTGCTGGCGAGCGCCGCGCCGGTCTTGCCGCTGAGCGCGTTCAGGCGCTGGAAGGCGCCGTCGATGCGGACGACGACCTCATCAAGCCGCGCGTCGTCGACACCGGGGCTGCCGCGGTAGGTGTTGAACTGGGCCTTGTGCTTCTCGAGCTCCTTCAGCAGGTCGCTCTTCAGGTCGGCGCGTGAGGCGACGTCGAGGATCTCGAACAGCGTGACCAGCGCGAAATGATGATCCAGCGCGGGATCGCGCGCCATCAGGGCGCCGAGGCGGTCGAACAGGTGTTCGAGGCGGAGCATCGTGCGGATGCTCTCGTTGAACGGGTACTCGTACAGGACCACGGCGGGGACTTCAGTCAGGGCGGCGTGATTGTTTCACAGCCCCAGCGTGCAGCCAGGCTCATGACCTCCATTCTGAGCGCGACGAGCGAGATGCCGTCGTTCAGCAACACCGCATCGGCCGCGGCGCGGCGTGCCTCGCGGGTGGTTTGTGCAGCCAGCGCGCCTTCGACGCGCTCGAGCGTCCAGCCCGGGCGCTGCAGCACGCGCGCCTTCTGCGTCTCGGCCGGGCAGTCGACCACGAGCACGCGCGCGACGCGCGGGCGCCAGCGGCCGGACTCGACGAGCAGCGGCACGTCGAACACGATCAGCGGCGCGGTTGCCGCCTCCGCCTGGGCCAGCGCCTCGGCGGTGATCAGCGGATGCAGGATGGCCTCCAGCCGGCGCTTGGCGGCGGCGTCCGAGAAGGCGAGGGCGCGCATGCGGTCGCGGTCCAGTGCGCCGTCGACGGTGACGAAGTCCGCGCCGAACTGTTGCGCGATGGCGGGCATGGCTGCACCGCCGGCCAGTGTCAGCCCGCGCGAGATGGCGTCCGTGTCGACGATGGCGGCGCCGGCCTCGCGCAGGAAGCCGGCGACCGTGCTCTTGCCCGAGCCGATGCCGCCGGTCAGGCCGATTCTCATGTCTTCATGCGGCCCAGCCGAGCCAGGACAGCACCGCCTCCCGACCCGCGAACAGCACGACCAGCCCACCGCCGGCCAGGAAGGGGCCGAAGGGCACGTAGCGACCCTCGCGCAGGCTGGCCGTCAGCTTCATCAGCAGGCCCACGATGGCGCCGACGGCCGACGCACCCAGCACGACCGGCAGCAGCATCTGCCAGCCCAGCCAGGCACCCAGCGCCGCCAGCAGCTTGAAGTCGCCAGGCGCCATGCCGATCTGGCCGCGCAGCTTCTCGTACAGCCAGGCGATGGTCCACAGCGACATGTAGCCGGCCACGGCGCCGATGACGGCACTTGGCAGCGAGACCGGTGTCCAGCCCATCAGCGCGGCGAGCAGGCCCGTCCACAGCAGGGGCTGGTTGATGACGTCGGGCAGCAGCGTCGTGTCCCAGTCGATCATCGCCAGCGCGATCAGTGCAGCGACAAAGCCGCACCAGGCCAGCGTCGTCGGTTGCGCGCCGAAGCGCCAGGACAGCGCGGCGAAGGCCAGGCCCGTGACGAGCTCGATGAGGGGGTAGCGCCTGGAGATCGGGGCCTTGCACGACGCGCATTTGCCGCCCAGGCGCAGCCAGCCGACGACGGGCAGGTTCTCGTGCCAGCGCAACTGGTGGCCGCAGTGCGGGCAGCGCGAGCGCGGCGCGGAGAGAGTGAGCGGTGGCAGTTCCTCGATCTTCGTGCCGTAGGCATCGACGGCCTTGGCCAGCTTCTCGGTCTCGGCCAGCGGCGTGCCGGCGACGCGGGACATGGCCGGCGCATCGATCAGCTGTGCGGCCGATTCATGCAGCCACTGTCGCTCCAGCATCAACGGCAGCCGGTAGATGACGACGTTCAGGAAGCTGCCGATGCACAGTCCGAAGATGCCCAGCACCCAGGGCGAGAGCCAGACGGACCAATCGATGGAGGCAAGGGGCATGGTGAGCGCGGAAAAATGGATGCGGGCAGGAATCTACCCGCAATCGGCATCCTCGCCGCGCTTCGCTCAGACCACCTGGCCCAGCTTGAAGATCGGCATGTACATCGCCACGACGATGCCGCCGATGAGGCCGCCCAGGATGACGATGATGAAGGGCTCCATCAGGCTGGACAGCGCCTTGACGGCCTCGTCCACTTCGTCCTCGTAGAACTCCGCGGCCTTGGCCAGCATGTGGTCCAGCGAGCCGGATTCTTCGCCGATGGAGGCCATCTGCAGCACCATGGTCGGGAAGATGCCGGTGGTCTGCATGGACGTGGTCAGCGCCGAACCGGTGGAGACGTCGCGCTGGATCTGCTCGGTGGCTTCCTGGAACACGGCGTTGCCCGAGGCGCCGCCCACGGAGTCCAGGGCCTCGACCAGCGGCACGCCGGCCGCGAACATCGTCGACAGCGTGCGCGTCCAGCGGGCGACGGCGGACTTGTACATCAGGTCGCCGAAGACCGGGATCTTCAGCAGCAGCCGGTCCATGCGCTTCTGCATCTTCTCGGAGCGCTTCCAGCTCTGGATGAAGAAGTAGAGGCCGCCGCCGATGCTGCCGAAGACGGCCCACCACCACTTGACGAAGAACTCCGACATCGCGATGACGATCAGCGTCGGCGCGGGCAGGTCGGCGCCGAAGGACTGGAACACGTCCTTGAAGGCTGGCACCACGAAGATCATGATGACGGCGACGACGATGAAGGCGACGGTCAACACGGCGATCGGGTAGGTCAGGGCCGACTTGATCTTGTTCTTGATCGCGACCGTCTTCTCTTGATAGATCGCCAGGCGATCCAGCAGCGCTTCCAGAATGCCGCCCGCCTCGCCGGCCTCGACGAGGTTGCAATACAGTGCGTCGAAGTACATCGGATGCTTGCGGAAGGCTGCCGACAGGCTGGTGCCGGTCTCGACGTCCTGGCGGATGTCATTCAACAGGCGCGTCAGGCGCGGGTTCGTCGCGCCGCGCGCGACGATGTCGAATGCCTGCAGCAGCGGTACACCAGCGCGCATCATCGTCGCGAGCTGGCGCGTGAAGATGGCGATGTCCTTCTGCTTGATCGCGCTGCCGCCGCTGGCGCGGCGCTTCTTGACCTTGTTGACGAGGATGCCCTGGCGGCGCAGCGTGGCGCTGACCATGGCTTCGCCGCCGGCACGCAGTTCGCCCTTGACGACCTTGCCGTTGCGGTCCTTGCCTTCCCACTCGAAGACGAAGTCCTTGACGCCCTTTGCTGCGGCTGCGGCGGTGGCAGTGGCCATGCTCTCCTCGCGACTTTCTTATTCGTTGGTGGCGGACAGGACTTCTTCCAGCGTCGTGACGCCGATGCGGACCTTGACGAGGCCGGACTGGCGCAGGTCACGCACGCCGTCCTTCTTGGCTTGCGCGGCGATGTCCATCGCCGTTCCCTCAGCCAGGATGATGCGCTGGATGTCCTCCGTGATGGGCATCACTTGGTAAAGACCGACGCGCCCCCTGTAACCGTTTGTGCAATTGCTGCAGCCTACGGCGCGATACGGCTTCCAGCTGCCATCGAAGTCCTCATCGACGAAGCCGGCCTTCAGCATCGCGTCGCGCGGGTAGTCGGCCGGCGCCTTGCAGTTCTCGCACAGCCGCCGCACCAGGCGCTGGGCGGTGATCAGCAGCACGCTGGACGCGATGTTGAACGGCGCGACGCCCATGTTCAGCAGGCGGGTCAGCGTCTTGGGCGCATCGTTGGTGTGCAGCGTCGACATGACCATGTGGCCCGTCTGCGCAGCCTTGATGGCGATGTCGGCCGTCTCCAGGTCGCGGATTTCGCCGACCATGATGATGTCCGGGTCCTGGCGCAGGAAGGACTTCAGCGCGGCCGAGAAGTTCAGGCCGGCCTTGTCGTTGACGTTGACCTGGTTGATGCCGGGCAGGTTGATTTCGGCCGGGTCCTCGACGGTCGAGATGTTGACGCCCGGCTGGTTCAGGATGTTCAGGCAGGTGTAGAGCGACACCGTCTTGCCGGAGCCCGTCGGGCCGGTCACCAGCACCATGCCGTAGGGACGGTAGATGGCTGCCAGCAGCCGATCCTTCTCGATCTTCTCGTAGCCCAGCGCCTCGATGCCCAGCTTGGCCGAGGACGAGTCCAGGATACGGATGACGATCTTCTCGCCGAACAGCGTGGGCAGCGTGCTGACGCGGAAGTCGATGGACTTGGCGCCGAACTTCAGCTTCATGCGGCCGTCCTGCGGCACGCGTTTCTCGGCGATGTCCAGCCGGGAGATGACCTTGATGCGCGAGGCCAGCTTGTCCTTGATCGCGATGGGCGGCTGCGTGATCTCGCGCAACTCGCCGTCGACCCGGAAGCGCACGCGGTAGTGATACTCGTAGGGCTCGAAGTGCAGGTCGGACGCGCGCAGGTTGATCGCGTCCACGAGCATCTTCTGCAGGAAGCGCACGACTGGCGCGTCCTCCACGTCCGCCAGCTCGGCCGCCTCCTGTTGCGGCGAGGCGTCTTCTTCGGCGATGTCGAAATCGAAATCGCCGCCGGCGATGGATTCCAGCGACTCGGTCGCGCTGACGCCGACGTTGCTGAGCATCTTGGCCAGCTTGTCGTGCTCGACGATGACCCACTCGGGCTGCAACTGCGTCGCGAACTTGATGCGCTCGATGACCTCGAGGTCGGTCGGGTCCGCGCCGCCCACGAACAGGCGGTTGCCGCGCCGGGACAGTGCGACGACCTGGTACTGCTGCGCCAGCTTGCCCTCGATGATGTCCTTGGGCATGCGCTGCGGGTCCATCGCCGACAGATCCAGCAGCGGCAGCGCCAGCGCGCTGGACAGCGTGTGCGCCAGATCGGCTGGCGACACCTGGCCGCTGGCGATCAGGGCGTTGACGAAACTGGTCTTCTTTTCCCGGGCGAGCTTGACGAGGTCTTCAGCGGCCTTGGTCTGCAGCTTGCCGGCATGCACAAGCATGCGCGCAACCCCGGACAGGGCGGACTGGAGCGGCTCGGCGAGCGTGGTTTCCACGAGCGATGGCGTCGGCGACGGAAGGTGAGGTTGGTCGATTGTGCCAGTCACGCACGGCCATAGGCGCGGAGCCGCACAAGGGATAACGGCAGGATTCCTGCGTGTCGGCCCGGTTTGCGGCAGAAGGCACGCCGCCGGCCGTCCGCCGCCGGGTCGGCCGGCCTTCAGTGGCTGGAGAGCACCTGCCGGACCCGCTCGCGGTGCAGGCCGCGCAGGGCCGGGCTCAGCGCGGCGACCTGGTTGAAGTCGGCCTGCCGCAGCGCGCCGGTCACGGCCGCGCTGGCGGCGCTCGCCTGGGCGGCGTCCAGGCCGTCGGCCGGTGCAGCCTGGGCCGTCTGCCGGAGTGCCGCCGCGTAGCCCTGGCGGGCCTGGGAGAGCTGCCCCTGGACGCGGGCCAGCGTGCGCAGCGTGGCACGCCGTTCGTCCGCACTGCCGACCCGCCACTGCGACGTGTCGATGGCGGCGGGCGCCGGATCGAGCGCGGGATGCACGGCCTGGCCGCCGGGGAAGCGCTTGCCGTCGCCCTGGATGGCGATGCCGTCGCGAAGGGCCGGCCAGCGCGATTCCTCGACGCTGAACGCGAGTTGGCCGCCCTGGACCTGCACCTGCACGCCGGCCGGCGCCAGCGCGTCGCGCAGCGACTGGAGCGCCTGGGCCGGGTTGCCGCCGTCGAGCTGGGCGCGCGCCGGCGCCGACGAACCGGGCAGCCACAGGCGCAGGGTCTCGGTGCCGCCGCTTTGCAGGCTCTGCACGTCGAGGCCGCGGATGCGAAAGCGCCGGCGGGCCGGGAGATCGACCGCGGGCGGCTGCAGCTGCGCGTCGAGCTGGCCACCCGCGTCGCGGCCGCGCGACTGCCACAGCGCCTCGACACCGTCGACGGCCGCCTGCAGGGGGGCGGCGTCGGCATCGCCGCCGGCCAGCGCGAGGCTCAACTGCGTTTTGAGCCCTTGCACGCCGCGGTCCAGCCGGTCCAGGTAGTCGGCACCTTGCTGCAGCGTGCCGATGCGGGTCTGCAGGCCAGGTTCGCGGGCGGGCTCGCCGCTCTGGACGCTCGGCGACAGGGTCGCGAGCAACTCGTCAACCGGGGACGCAACCGGTGCCGCCGTGCCGACGGCCGGGGCCTCGACGGCGGCGACCGAACCGGTCGAGCGTCCGGAAGCCCCGACGCCCTGCAGCGCGGGGCGCGTCAATGGCGCCATCGTCAGCATCAGATCACGCTGAACAGGCTCAGCTGGCTGACCTTGGCATAGGCCTTCTGCGTGGCCTGCACCGCGATCGAGTAGCTGCTGAGCCGCGTGGATGCCTCGCCGTAGTCGAGCTGGCCCAGGCTCAGCTCGGACTGCTGGTTCGAGACCTTGACCGCCGCATTCGTGTCGCTGAGCGTCTTCAGCATGTTCTGCCGGCCGCCGAGGACGCCGATCGTCGACGAGACGGTGTCCAGCGCGCCGTCGAGGCCGGTGATCATGGCCGAGACATTGCCCTGCACGCCGGCCGTGGTGATGCCGGGCGTGGCCAGCAGCGTGGCCAGCGCGTCGAGCTGCTTCAGGAAGCCGCCGATGGTGGGCAGGCTCACGTTGGCGCTCAGGGTCAGCCGGTCGGCCACGGCCACCTCCTGCGTGGCGGTGTTGCCCTGGAAGGCGTAGGCCGCGTCGACCGTGGGCTGGTTGCTGGCCGTGCCGCTGAACAGGTAGTGGCCCTCGGCGTCGGTGCTGTTGGCCAGGTAGAGCAGGCTGTCGTGCAGCGAACGCAGCGAGCCCGACATGGCGTTCAGGTCGGACGGCGTGTTGGAGCCGTCGGCCGCCCAGACCAGCAGGTCGCGCGCGGCGTTCATGTTCTGGCTCACGCTGTTGAGCACGGCCTCGCTGTTGCTGAGCCGGCTCTGCAGGGCCGTGATGTTGCTCTGGTACTGGGTGATGGCCGCGTCGTCGCTGGACAGGCGCGACAGCCGCAGCGTGGCGATGGGGTCGTCCGAGGGCGTGAGCAGCTTGGCGCCCGAGGCCATCTGCTGCATGACCTGGGACAGGCCTGCGTTCGCGTCCTGCAGGGCGCGGTTCATGGTGGCCTGGAATTGATTGCTGGCGATGCGCACGGCGGTTTCCTTGGGTCGGGGCTCAGCCCAGCATCTGCAGCGCGGCGTCGAACAGCGTGTTGGCCACCTGGGCCACCTTCATGTTCGACTGGTAGAGCTGCTGGTACTGCATGAGGTTGGTGGCTTCCTCGTCGTTGTTGACGCCGGCGCTGGCGTTCCAGTTCTGCTGCGCCTGCTCCCGCACGGTCTGGGCGGTCTTGATCGAGGCCTGGTTCTGTTGGCTGGCCGTGCCCAGGCTGCCCACCATCTGGTTGAAGGCGTCGCCCATGACGATCTGCGTCGTGCCCGTGGCCTGGCCCGCGGCGTTGAAGAGGGTCATGGGCATCGGCGCCTTCTGCAGCGCAATCAGCGCGCCGAGGTTGTCGCTGTTGCCCGCGTCGGTCGGGTTGCCGGAGAAGGCCAGGTCCGCGGCCTGCAGCGAGGTGACCTGCAGCTGGCCGTTGTTCAGCGCGAACAGCGGCTGGCCCGGCGTGGCGGCAGGGGGCGCGTAGCCGGCTGCGAGCTGGCCGTTGACCGAGTTGGCGATGTGCGTGGCCAGCTCCTGCATCTGCGTGACCAGCGGCGAGAGCACCTGCGCCTGCGCATCGGACAGGCCGCCGAGCTGGCCGCCCAGGCCCGCGCCGGGGACCTCGAAATGGGTGTTGGCGAAGGTCAGGCTGAGCTGGCCGGCGGTGATCGACAGCGCGCCGGCCTTGGCGCCGACGACCAGGGGCTGGCCGTTCGGCAGTGACACGTTGCGGCTGCCGTCGGGCTGGTCGACCACCTGCAGGCCGGTCAGCGACGCCAGGTTGTCGAGCTTGAGGTCGCGCGCATCCTGCAGGCCCGAGTCGTCCATGCCCAACGCGTGGGCCGCGGTGATCTTGCCGTTGAGCTGCGCGACGTCCTGCGCCAGGCTGTTGACCTGCTGCACCACCGCCTGCTGCTGCGTCGTGATGGCCAGCTGCTGGCGGCCCAGCAGGTTCTGCAGCGTGCCCATGCGCAGCGACAGCGCGTTGGCCGACGACAGCACCTGCTGGCGCAGCGGCACCGAATCGGGCTGGCCGCTGGCGGCGTTGAGCGCGGCGAAGAGCTGCTGCACGCCCTGGTTCACGTTGGAGGTGTCGTCCGACATCACCTGTTCGAGCTGGGTCAGGTAGTCCTGCGCCACCTGCGCGTGGCCCAGCACGCTGTTCGACTGCCAGAGCTGGAGGTTCTTGTAGCCGTCGGAGAAGCGCTGCAGCGCCAGCACCTGCACGCCGGCACCGGCGCTCGGGCCCTGGACGGCACCCAGCAGCACGCCCTGGCGCGTGTAGCCCGGCGTGGCGGCGTTGGCCACGTTGTTGCTCGTCGCCGTCAGGGCGGCCTGGGCGGCTTGGGTGCCCGACAGGGCATTCAGCAGGAGGCTCATCGCGTGGATTCCCGGGCAGTCTTCTTGTCGGTGGAAGGCGACCCGCCGGCCTGCGGTCTTAAATCGGCGGGCAGCACGTGGCGCAGCATCAGGTCGGCGATGCCGAAGGCGCGCTGGTGGGCCAGCGCGTCGGCCACCAGGCCGTCGGCCACATCCTGCATGTCGTCGTTGAAGTGGTGGTTGTCCTCGCCGTTGTCGGCCGACAGCGCGCGGGCGCCGTCCCGCATCTGGGCCATCATCTTCTTGATGAAGTGGGCCTCGAACTTCTCGGCCGCGTCGGCGGCCTGGGCACGGACGCGTTCGTCGTCACGCGATGCGACCTTGCCGGTGGCCTGCAGGGGCGCGGCGTTCATCAGATCACCTCCAGCTCGCCGTCGATGGCGCCGGCCTGGTCCAGCGCCTGCAGGATGGCCATGATGTCGTCGGGGCTGGCGCCGATGCTGTTGATCGTGTCGATGATGGCCTGCAGGCTGGTGCCGGCCTGCCAGCGGAACATGTGGCCCGAGCCCTGTTCGACCTGCACGCGCGACTGCGGCACGACCTGGGTCTGGCCGCGGCTGAAGGGCTGGGGCTGGCTGACTTGGGGGCTTTCGCCGATCACGACGCGCAGCGCGCCGTGCGAGACGGCGGCCGGGCGCACGCGCACGCCTTCGGCGATCACGACGGTGCCGGTGCGCGAGTTGAAGATCACGCGGGGCAGGGCCGGCGCGGCTTCCACCCGCAGCGCGTCGAGCTGGGCCATGAAGGCGACGCGCTCGGTCGGGTTGGCGGGCGCGCGTACCTGCACCGTCGTCGCGTCGCGCGTGGTGGCGATGTCGCCGAAGCGCTTGCCCACGGCTTCGACGATGCGGGTCGCCGTCTCGAAGCTCGGGCGGCGCAGGCTCAGCGTGATCTCGGGGCGGCTGTCGAAGTCGCTGGCGATCTCGCGCTCGATGCTGGCGCCATTGGGGATGCGGCCGGCTGTGGGCGTGTTGACCGTCACGCTGGAGCCGCTCTGGCCCTGGGCGCTGACGCCGCCGACGACCAGGCTGCCCTGGGCCAGCGCATAGACCTCGCCGTCCACCGCACGCAGCTCGGCCAGCAGCAGCACGCCGCCGCGCAGGCTCTTGGCGTCGCCCATCGAGGACACGGTCACGTCGATGGTCTGGCCGCGGCGGTAGCCGCTCGGAAAGCTGGCGCTGACCATGACGGTGGCGACGTTGCGCGACTTGGCGTCCACGCCCTCGGGCAGCTTGACGCCGAACTGCTTGAGCAGGTTGGCGACCGACTGGCCCGCGTACTTGACCTGCGTGGAGTCGCCGCTGCCGTTCAGGCCCACGACGAGGCCGTAGCCCAGCAGCTGGTTGTCGCGCACGCCTTCGACCTGCACGAGCTGGCGCAGGCTTTGAGTGGCGGCGGGAGGGGGGGGCGGGGCAGAGTGGGCGGGCAGGGCGAGGGCCAGGCACAGACCGAGAAAGAGGCGGCGGAAGCTCATGACAAGGTCAGTTCGGTGCCCAGGGGCTGTTGAACATGCGCGTCAGCCAGCCGGGCGTATTGGCGTCGGCCAGGTGGCCGCGGCCGCTGTAGCTGATGCGCGCGTTGGCGATGCGCTGCGAGGAGACGCGGTTGTCGCCGTCCACGTCCGCGGCGCGCAGGTAGCCGGCCACGCGCACCAGCTCCTCGCCCTGGTTGAGCGTCAGGCTCTTCTCGCCGGCCACGCGCAGCAGGCCGTTGCCCATCACCTCCTGCACGATGACGGTGAGGGCGCCGTTCAGCGCGTTCTGCTGGCTGCTGGTGGCGCTGCCGTTGAAGTCGCGGCTGGCCCCCAGGCTCAGCGTCTTGGTCTTCGAGTCGAGGCCCAGGTTGAGGCCGGCGTCGCTGGTCTTGCCGAACTGCGTGTCGGCCTTCTTGGTGGCCTGGGTCGATTCCTGCAGCACCACGGTCAGCACGTCGCCGGCGCGGAAGGCGCGCGTGTCGGCCGTCAGGCTGGCGCTGCGGCCGGGCACGAAGATGCCGCCGCCCGATGGCCGCTGGCCGGCGGTGGACGACAGCGGCACGGGGGCGGGCAGCGGCCCGGGGTCGGCCGACGGCAGCGCCGGCGGCGCGATGGCCGAGCACGCACCCAGCCCCGCGAGCACCAGGGCCGCGAGGCCGCCGCGGAGGGCGAGGGGCAGGGGCCGGCGCATGGTCAGCGGGCGGCCTGCGCCAGGGTCTGCAGCATGTTGTCGGCCGCGGTCAGCACCTTGGTGTTCATCTCGTAGGTGCGCTGCGCGGCGATCATGTCCACCATCTCCTCGACCACCTGCACGTTGGAGCCCTCCAGCGCGCCCTGCTTGATCTGGCCCAGGCCGTTCTGGCCCGGCACGCCCTCGGCGGCGGCGCCGCTGGCGACGGTCTCCTGGTACAGGTTGTCGCCCAGGGCCAGCAGGCCCGAGGGGTTGGGGAAGCTGGAGAGGTGCAGCTGGCCCAGCTCGGTCGGCGTGGTGTTGCCGGCCACGGTGGCGCTGACGGTGCCGTTCTCGCTGATCGTCAGCGCGGTGGTGTTGGCCGGCACGGTGATCTGCGGCTGCAGCAGCAGGCCCTGGGCGTTGACGAGATGGCCGTCGGCGTTGATCTGCAGCTGGCCGGCGCGGGTGTAGGCCGGCGTGTTGTTCGGCCCGTCGACCTGCAGGAAGCCGTTGCCGACGATGGCCACGTCCAGGTTCTGGCCGGTGGTCTGCAGGCCCCCATTCGTGAAGACCTTCTGCGTGCCGACGAGGCGCGTGCCATTGCCCATCTGCACGCCGGTGGCGCTGGGCGTGCCCTGCTCGGTGCGGGCGCCGGGCTGGCGTTCGACCTGGTAGAACAGGTCCTCGAACATGACGCGGTCGCGCTTGTAGCCGACCGTGTTGGCGTTGGCCAGGTTGTTGGCGATGGCCTGCAGGCGGGCATCCTGGGCCTGCACGCCGGTCTTGCTGATCCACATTGCGGGGTTCATCTCAACTCCTTCAGTCGCGGATCAGGCGCGAGCCCGCATCCGCCATGTTGTCGGCGGCCTTGAAGAGCCGCAGCTGCAAATCGAAATCGCGGGCGCCGTTCATCGTCGCCACCATCTCCTCGACGGCCGAGACATTGCTGCCTTCGAGCTTGCCGCCGGCGACCTTGACCTCGGCGTCGGCGCCGAGCGGCTGCCCGTCGCGCGCGACCAGCAGGCCGGCCTCGTTCTTGGTCAGGCTGCGCGCCTCGGCCCTGACGAGCTTGAGCCGGTCCACCGGCTGCATCTCGGTCTGGCCGTCCATCAGCACCTGCACGGTGCCGTCGGCGCGGACCTCGACCTGGCTGTGCGGCGGCAGCACGATGGGGCCGCCTTCGCCCAGCACCGCGTGGCGGCCCAGCATCAGGCGGCCGTCGCCGTCGATGTCGAAGCTGCCGGCGCGGGTGTAGCCCTCGGCGCCGTCCGCGCCGCCCTGGGCCACGGCGAAGTAGCCGTCGCCCTGGACGGCCACGTCCAGGCTGCGGCCCGTGTCCTGCACGGCGCCGGCGCGGCTGCTGACGGCCTCGCTCTTCACGCTGGAGAGCACGCGGTCGGCATAGCCCGGGCCGCGCACGTCGGCGGAGCCCGCCTGCTCGAGGTTGGCGCGGAAACCCGCCGTGTTGAGGTTGGACAGGTTGTTGGCGTGCACCTGCTGCGCGTTCATCACGCGCTCGGCGCCGCTCATGACCGTGTAGATCAATGGGTCCATGGTCAGACGGCCTGCATCAGCGACTGCATCATCTGGCTCTGCGTGGAGATGACCTTGGCATTGGCCTGGTAGACCTGCTGCGACGTCATCAGGCTGACGAGCTCCGAGGTCACGTCCACGTTGGACTGCTCCAGCGAGCCGACCGCCAGCTTCGGGGCCGCACCGGCGCCGGGCTGCGAGAACAGGGCCGGGCCGGTGGCGTTGTTGGAGCCCCAGCTCGTGCCCGACAGCGGCGTCAGCGCGTTCTCGTCGGCGAAGGTGGCCAGCGCCACGGTGCCCACGGTCTGCTTGAGGCCGTTGCTGTAGGTGGCGACCACGCTGCCGTCTTCGCCGATGGCCGTGCCCGTCAGGATGCCGGCCGTGTAGCCGTTGGCCGTGTTGGCCAGCGTCGTCGTGTCGCCGGAGAAGGCGGTCGTGTTCGTGTAGCTGATCGCCACGGCCAGCGGTGCGGCGCCAGCGGGCGCGGCCGTGAAGGTGGCGCCGGCCGGCGGCGTGATGGCGAGGGTCGCGCTGGTCACGCCGGTGAGCTGGCCGTTGGTGTCGAAGGCCATGCGGGTGTCGGGCGTGGCCGCACCGGCCGCGTCCTTGCGCGCCGCGCCGTCGAAGCTGTAGTAGGTGTTGACGGCGCCGATGCCGGCGCTGACGAAGTACTGGGTCAGCGTGTGCTGCTTGCCCAGCGAGTCGTAGACGACCGAGGTGACCGAGCTGTTGTAGCTGGTCGGGTCGCTGCTGTCGAAGGTCGGGTTGGCCGGGGCCGTCCAGTCGGCCGAGAGGTTGCCGCTGTAGGCCAGCGTGGTGGTCGCCTGCGCGCCGATCTGGCCGGCCGGCACCTTGAGGTCGCCCAGAGCGCCGAGGGCCGCGCCCGCCACCGCCTGGCCGTTCTTGTCCAGCACGGCGGCATAGCCCTGCAGCTTGCGGCCGGTGGCGTCGACGACGAAGCCGTCCTTGTCGGTGTTGAACTGGCCGACGCGGGTGTAGACGACCTGGCCGTTGGCGTTGCGCACGGCGAAGAAGCCCTGGCCGCCGATCATGGCGTCCATGCTCTTGCCGGTGTTCACGATGCCGCCGACCTTGCCCATGCTCTGCGTGACCGAGCCGACCTCGGCGCCGTTGGTCTGGCCGTCGGCGTAGACGGCCTGGAAGTTGGCGCGGCTGGACTTGTAGCCGTAGGTGCCGGCGTTGGCGATGTTGTTGCTGATCTGGTCGAGGCTGCTGCTGACGGCGGAAATGCCGGCGAGTGCGATTTCAAAGCTCATGAGGGGCTCCTGTGGATCAGTTGGAGGCGGTGCTGGTGGTGGCCGGGCGGCCTTCGAGTCGGGTGATGGCGCTGCTGGCCACCTCGCCCACGCCCGCGAGCTGGGCGAAGACGCTGCCGTCTTGCCCCAGGCGCACGCCCGACAGCAGGGCTTCGGCCTCGACGGGCAGGCTCTGCCTGTCGGCGTTGCGCACCTGGACGCTGTAGCTGCCCGCAGGCAGGCCCAGCGCCTTGGGGTCGACGGTGAAGCCCTGGTCGCCGGCGGCCAGGTCGCCCAGCGGGAAGCTCTGCGTGGCACCGTAGGGGTTGGTGAAGACGATCTCGATGCCGGTGCTCTTGGCGTCGAGGTTCACATGCAGCGTCACGGGCTGGCCGTCCAGCTGCAGCTGGCTCACGCCGGCCCGCACCACGCTGCCCACCTGGGCGCCCAGCGCCATCATCTGCAGGCCGTTCAGCGTGCTGTTGCCGGCCTTGCCCTGCGTGACCAGCTGCTGCATGGACTGCACCTGGCTCAGCTGCGCGAGCTGGCTGACGAACTGGCTGGGGTCGTTGGGCTGCAGCGGGTCCTGGTTCTTGATCTGGGCCACGAGCAGGGTCGTGAACAGGCTGGTCAGGTCACCGTTGGTGCTGACGCCGCCGCCCAGCAGGCTGGCGCTGCCGGTCGAGGTGACGGAGGAGGTGGTGGTGCTCAT
Source organism: Pelomonas candidula (assembly GCF_043555985.1). Lineage (NCBI taxonomy): Bacteria > Pseudomonadati > Pseudomonadota > Betaproteobacteria > Burkholderiales > Sphaerotilaceae > Roseateles > Pelomonas candidula. The sequence continues at coordinate 242,596 of NZ_JBIGIC010000010.1, forward strand.
CGCTCACTCCCCCAGCTTGAGCAGCGACTGCTGCATGGACTTCACCCGGCCCAGCACCTCGATGTTGACCTCGAAGGCGCGCGACGTCGCCATCATGTCGGTCATCTCGGCCACGGGGCTGACGTTCGGGTAGAACACCTCGCCCTGCTCGTTGGCCAGCGGGTTGTCGGGCTCGTAGGCCTTGCGCATCGGCTCGGTGCTCTGCACCACATCGAGCACCTGCACGCGCATGCCGGTGCTGCCCTGGCCCACGCCGTCGGTGGCGGGCAGGGCGGCGAACACCGGCTTGCGGGCGTGGTAGGCCGCCTCGGGCGTGCCGGCGGCCGACTGCGCGTTGGCCAGGTTGCTGGCCACGGTGTTCATGCGCACCGTCTGCGCCGCCAGCGCGGAGCCGGCGATCTGGGAAATCTGCTTGAAGGACATGCCGTGTTCCTGCCTTACTGGCCGTTGATGGCGCGTGCCAGCGCCTTGAGTTCGAGGTTGGCGAAGCTCAGCGACGTCTGGAAGTCGAGGGCGTTCTGCGAGAAGGCCGCCTGCTCGACGCCGATCTCCACCGTGTTGCCGTCCTGCGCCGCCGCATAGGGCACGCGGTACTGCGGCTCGTTGCTGTCCAGTGCGAGGCCGCCTGCTTCGTCGCCGGCCGCGGCAGCCTGGAGGCGCGAGGCAAAATCGATGTCGCGCGCCTGGTAGCCCGGCGTGCTCGCGTTGGCAATGTTGGACGCCAGGATCTTCGTGCGCTCGGCCCGCAGCTGCAGCGCTTCGCCATGGATGCCCACGGCCTTGTTGAAATCGATGCTCATGCGCCGGATTCCTCTCTTGCTTTCGTCAATCGTTGTGAGCGCGGCGGCCCAGGCAGTACCGGCCAGCCTCGACGACCAGGTGCTCGAATTCACGCGCCGCGCCCTGCTGGACCAGGCCCAGCGCAGCGGCTTCATTGCGCCCGAGGTGCAGCTCAGCCTGCCGGCGCTGCGCGCGCAGCGGCCGGCCTGCCCGGCGGGCTGGGACATCGGTGCGGAAGACCTCGGCCGGCTGCTGCGCCTGCACGTCGTGGCCCGCTGCGCCGACGGTCGCACGCCGCCGCAGGACTACCTGCTGCGCGGCACGCTGAGCGCCGAGGTGCTGGTGGTGCTGCGTGGCGTCGCGCCCGGCCAGCCGCTGGCCGAGGCGGACGTGGAGCTGCAGCGCCGCGACATCAGCACCATGCCCGATGCCGTCTCCGGCCTCGCGGCCGTGGCCGAGCTGGTGCCGCGCGCCAGCCTGCGCGCCGGCCAGGTGCTGCAACAGCGCCTGCTGCAGGCCCAGCTGCTGGTGCGCCGCGGCGAGGCCGTGCGCATCGTCGCCAACCGCGACGGCATCGACGTGCAGGCGGCCGGCGAGGCGCTGGACAGTGGCGCGCGCGGCGCCGCCGTGAAGGTGCGCAACAGCGCCAGCGGCCGCGTGATCGTCGCGCGCGTCGTCGATGCCGGCGTGGTGGCGCCGGCCGATCGCTGAGCTCATCGCGAGCCTCCCTGCAGGCGCTGGGTCACGCGGGCCAGCTTGTCGGCGTAGGCCGGATCGGTGGCGTAGCCGCCACGCTGCAGCGCCAGGCCGTAGGCCTGGGCATCGGAACCCGTGCCGAGGGCGGCGCGGTAGCGAGGGTTGCTGCCCAGCAGCCGGGCCAGGTCCAGGAAGGAGGCCGATGCATCCTCGTAGGCGCGGAAGGACGCGTGCTGGGCACGGCCCTGGCCGGCCTCGAACTCTGTGGTGTCGGCCTGCACCGTCTCACCGCGCCAGCTGCTGCCGGCCTTGATGCCGAAGAGGTTGTGGGCGTCGCTGCCGTCGTCGCGGCGCAGCGGCTGCCGGCCCCAGCCGGACTCCAGCGCCGCGTGGGCGACCAGCACCTCGGGCGCCACGCCGAGCCGGCTCGCGGCCTCGCGGGCCAGCGGCGTCATCGTGTCGGCAAAGGCCTGCTGCTCGGCCGGTGAGGCGGTGTCGCCCGGCGCCGTGCGCAGCGCGTGCACCAGTCCTTCCGGGCTCAGCGCCGGCGCCGTCACGGCGCTGCCCGAGCCGTTCTCGATGAACTGCCGCACCTCGGCCTGCAACTGGCCGTAGAGCGCGCCGAAGCCGCCGCCGCCGACCTGCGGCGCGACCGCGTCCACGGGGTTCCAGCCGGCGCCCGGGGCGCCCAGGCCTTCAAGGCTGCGCATAGCTGGCTTCCGGCTGGCCGAGCAGGCGTTGCATCAGCGCGTGCTGCTCGTGGATCAGCTCGCAGTTGCGCAGATTCAGGCGCTTGCAGTCCACGGTCAGCTGTTCGAGCTGGCCACAGACCTCGGCCAGGCGCTCGCGCAGCGGCAGCGGCACGGCGGCCGGCAGCCGGGCAGCCAGCGCGCGCAGGCCCGGGCGCTCGCGCCGGCCGGCCAGCTGGGCCAGCATGCCGTCGCGCGATTCGCGGCGTGCGTCGATGCCTTCGACCTGCGTGACGATGCGCCCGGCGAGCTGGTCCATGCTGGCAGCGTGGTGCGCCAGCGCGGCGTCGAACTGGGCGTCCAGCAAGGTCCGCAGCTCGCGGTAGCCCTGCACGTCGCGGGTCAGCACGTCGATCAGCTGGCGCAGCACGCGGTTCAGCGGCGTGGTCACCGGCCGCCTCCGTGGTAGCGCTGCACGAGGCGCGCGAGGCGGTCGGCGTCGAACTGGATCTCGCCGCGCGCGAGTGCGTCCTTGAGCTCGGCGACCTTGTCCATGTCCACCTCGGGCAGGGCGGCCAGCTCGGCCTGCGCGGGCCGCAGCACGCCGGATGCCAGGTCGGCCGGTGCGCGGGCCGGCGTGACGGGCGCGGCGGCGCGTTCGGTGGAGGCGACTTCGGTGGTCTGCACCACGCCGGCGGCGGGGCCTGTGCCTGCGATTCTCATGATCGATCCTTTGGACTTGGTTCGCATCCCGGCCTCACGGTGCCAGCGCGGGCGAAGCGGGTTGCAGGGATGCGGCCGACACGCCGCCGGCCGTGGGGCCGTACATGGCGGTGATGGCGCGGCTCTGGGCGCTGGTCAGCACCATCAGCTCGATGCGGCGGTTGGCGGGCGCCTTGGTGTCTGCGGCGTCGACGGGCGCGGTGTCGGCCATGCCGCTGACCTGCAGCACGCTGGCCTCGGGCATGCCGCCCGCCAGCAGCTCGTAGCGCGCCGCCATGGCGCGCTGCGTGGACAGGCCCCAGTTCGAGAAGGCGCCGGGCGTCTTGTCGCTGTAGGCGGTGGCGTCGGTGTGGCCGGTGACCAGCAGGCGGTTGCGGACCTGCGCGAACACCGGGCCCAGCCGGTGCAGCAGCGTGCGCATGCGGCGGCTCGGCACGATGCCGCCGCGCTCGAACATGCCGTTGGCCTCGGTGTCGTGCAGCTGCAGGCGCAGGCCTTGCGCGGTGACGGTGGTCTGCAGGTTGCCCGACAACCCCTCGGTGGCGGCGATGCGCTCGATGCGCTGGGCCAGCTCGCCGAGCTGCTGCGGCGAGTCGAGCAGGACGGCCTCCTGCGGATAGGGGCGGGGATCGCGTGCGCCGTGGTCGGGCTCGCCGGCGCTGGCGTCCTCGGAGCGCGCGGGCACCGGGAAGCGGTCGATCATGCTGCCGCGCGTGCCCATGGACATGGTGTCGGACATGCCCTGGCCGTCTTCGAGCAGGTTGGCGCCGGCGCTCTTCATGACGACCTGCATGCGCTCGGCGTTGCGCGAGGCCAGCAGCCACAGCACGAGGAAGAGGCACAGCAGGGCCAGGCAGAAGTCGGCGAAAGCGACCTTCCAGGCGCCGCCATGGACTTCGTCGTGCCCGCGCCGGGACACGCGCTTGACCACGGTGGCGTGGCCGACATCGTGGAGCTTAGGCTGCACGGCGTTCCTCCCCCGGCATGCGGTCGGTGGCGCGGCGGCGCGGCTGTTCCTCGGCCTCGGCCTCGCCGAGCGCGTCGATCCAGCCCTCCAGCACCGAGAAGCTCGGCTTGGCGTTGAGCTGCACGAGGCGGCGGCCCGCGTCGATGGCCAGCAGCGCGGGCTTGCCGGCCACGTGCGTGACCAGCACGACCTTGACCGACTCCAGCGCGGCCAGCTCCTCGTCGACGAGCTGCTTCATCATGTTGGACAGCGGGTCCAGCACGCCGTAGCAGAAGAAGATGCCGATGAAGGTGCCGACCATCGCGGCGGCCACCATCACGGCGATTTCGCCCGAGCTCGCGCCCGCGGCCACGTTGTTCATCGCCATGACGATGCCCAGCACGGCGGCCAGGATGCCGAAGCCGGGCATGGCCTCGGCGATCTTGTGCAGGCTCTTGGCGGGCTGGGCCAGCTCGTCGTGGATGGCTTCGAGCTCCTGCTCGAGCACGCCTTCGAGCTCGTGGGCGTTGATCTTGCCCATGGCCATCAGGCGGAAGTTGTCGACGATGAAGTGCAGCAGCTTGGGCTCGTTCAGCACCATCGGGTAGCGCTGGAACAGCACGCTGTCGTGCGGCGCCTCCACGTGGGCATCCAGCGCCTTGAGGCCGCCGGCTGCGGCCTGCAGCAGCTCGTACATCAGCAGCAGCAGCTGGCGCTGGAACTCCTGGCCCAGCTTGCGGCGGCGCAGCACCTTGCGCAGCTGCAGCAGCATCTCCGACAGCACGTGGCGCGGGTTGCCCAGCACCAGCGCGCCGACGGCGGCGCCGACGATGATGAGCAGCTCCACCGGCTGCCAGATCACCTGGAACTCGCCACCGTGGATCACGAAGCCGCCAAAGACGGCGCCGAGGATGATCAGGATTCCGACGAAGGATTGCATGGGGGTTCCTCGGGCTTCAGCCGGCCTGCAGGACCGCGCGCATCTTGCGCAGGGCCGCCTTGTTGATCTGGGAGATGCGCGCCTCGCTGAGATCGAGCACGGCGGCGATCTCCTTCAGGCTGGCGTCGTATTCGTAGTAAAGCTGGATGACCTTCTGCTCGCGCTCGTCGAGCTGGCGCAGTGCCTGGGCCAGCGAGCGCGTGACCATCAGCTGCGCTTCGGGCGTGCGCTGCTCGCTGGGCAGCTCGCTGAGCTCGCCCAGCATCTCGTCGAAGCTGGCCATCTCCTCGGCCACCTCGGCCTGCTGCAGGGCCAGCCAGGCCTCGGGCGTGAGCTGCAGCTCCTTCAGGATCTCGGCCTCGGTGGGCTGGCGGCCCAGGCGGCGCGTCAGCGCGCGCAGTGCGTCGCGCTGGCGGTGGCTGTCCTGGCGCACGGTGCGGGGGCGCCAGTCCTGGCGGCGCAGCTCGTCGAGGATGGCGCCGCGCACGCGCAGCGAGGCGAAGGCGCCGAAGCCGTCGTCGGGCTCGCCGTAGCGGCGCAGCGCCTGCAGCAGGCCCATCAGGCCGACCTGTTCCATGTCCTCCCGGTCCATGACCGCGCTGGCCTGCGGGCCGAGCTGGCGCACGACCCGCTTGACCAGCGGCGCGTAGCTGCGCAACGCGCGCTGCTCGGCCTGCGGCGACAGGCGCACCGGCGCGGGCTGGGCCCACTCGCCGTAGGCGGCTGCGTCGGGGGTGAGGACGGGGAGGGCCGACATCGGTCGCTTACTCGATGATCATCCGGCCGACCAGCGCCTCGGCGAACGGCGGCTTGCGGCCGTCGGCCTCGTAGCTCTGCACATACGCGCGGTTGAGGGCCTGGGCCACCTGGTCGATGCTCATCGCGGTGGCGGTCTGCAAGGTGTTGACCGACAGGGCCTTGACGGCCACCGTGCGCAGCAGCGGCAGGTGCTCCTTGGCGCGCGCCTCGTCGCGCGGCTCGGCCTTGAAGACGATGTCGATGGCCATGTAGTGCGGCACGGCCTGGCCCTGCTCGCCGCGCAGCATCACCAGCACCTTGTCCAGCGACACGTACTTGTAGTCCACGGCCTTGCGCGCGCGCGCCGCGGCGTCCGTGGGCGTGGTGTGCGAGGTCCACCACCACCAGCCGCCACCGGCGCCGGCCAGCAGCGCGAGGGCGACTCCGCCGATCAGCAACTTGGTCTTGAGCTTCATGTCCGGGTCATCCGTTCAGGGAGGTGGCGGTGTGCGCCATGCGTTGGGCGAAACCGCTGGGGGGCTGTCCGTCTTCGTCGCGCGCGCGGGCCGGCGCACGGCGTTCGGCCTGCTCGCGCGGGTCCTGCTGCGATTGCCCTGCCGCACCGTCGCGGCCGCGGCCTTCCGGACCGACCGAGCTGCCGGCCGACACCTGCACGGACACCTCGCCCGTGTGGCGCTGGACCAGCTCCTGGCGCAGCGGCTCGCTGATCTGGCGCAGCTGCTTGCCCACCTCGTCGTGGCTGGCGCTCATCTGCACCTGCAGCACGCCGCCCTGCTGGCGGATCTCGATCTCCACGCGGCCCAGCTGCGGCGGCGCCAGGTGCAGCACTGCCTGGTCGCCGTTGCGCGCCGCGATCTGCAGCTGCAGCCGGTCGCCCAGTGCCTGCAGCAGCGGCTGCTGCCAGCTGTCGGGCGTGCCGGGCGCCAGCTGCAGCGGCGCAGGCGCGGCACTGCGCGGGTTGTTGGAGAGCGCGGCCGTGTCGATGCCCAGGCTGGCCAGCACGGGCGTGAAGCCGCTGGCCGCATTGCCGGCCGGGCTCACCGGACCGGGGGCGGCCGGCGCGTCGGAGGCCGGCAGCGGTGTCTCGGCCACGGCAGCGGTCGATGCCGGCGCCGATGCGATCGCGGCGATGCGGGGCAGGTCGACGGGCAGCAGCGCATCGGCGAGGGCGTTCGCCGGCAGCGGGGCGGACTGCGTGAACGGCAGCGGAGCGGGCCCGGCGGCCAGGGCCGGTCCCGGCTGGGCGCGTGGCGTGGCGGCAGGCTTGGCGCCGGTGTCGGCCCCCGCCACCGGCACGGCCGGAACCTGGCCGCTCATCTGCGCCAGGCAGGCCAGCAGCTGGGCGGGGTCCTGCACGGGCAGGGCGGTTTCCGGCGCCGGCGCTTCGGTGTCGGCGGCCGGAGCTGCGGGCGTGGTGACCGGCGTGGGCGCGGCGTCGGGCGCCGGCGCCGTCAGCACGAAGCGCGGTGCGGCCGTGACGCCGGAGGGCGCGGCGACGGGCGTCGCGCCTGCGGCGGCGGGTGACATGGCCAGGGGAGGCATCGCCAGGGGGCGGGCGGCAAGCGGCTTCATGCGGCGCGCTCCTCGGGCATCCAGTCCTGCGAGCCGGCATAGGCCTGCCAGCCTTCGCGGTGCTGGCGCATCTGCTCCAGGGCCTGGTCCAGGCGCCGGACTTCCCGCTGGCAATCCAGCAGGGCGTTCTCGTGGGCGGTGCACAGCTGCTTCCAGGCCGCCAGTTCGGTGGGCTTGCAAAGGCCGGGGTCGAATCCGTCGAGCAGCGAGGCGACCTCGGCGTCCAGGCGCATCAGCGCGGACCAGTTGCGCGCGCGCGCGGCTTCGCGCAGGCAGCTGCCCATGCCGATCAGCTGCGCGACGCTGCTGGCGTTGAGCGGGGACTTATCCATGGCGGGCCTGCACGCCTTGCCAGCCGCCACGGATCTGCGACATCAGCCGGGTGACCTCGTCCAGCGGCCCGACATCCATCTCGATGCCGGACGTGAACAGGCGCCGGGCGCAGTAGTCGTAGAGGCGGGCGAGGTTCTGCACGACCTCGCCGCCCCGGTCCATGTCCAGCGCGCTGGACATGCCGTTGATGATGCCGACGCACTTCTCCAGGCTCCTGGCCTTCATCTCGTAGCGGCGCGCCTCGATGTGGGCGCGGGTGCGGGCCAGCTCGTCGAGCAGGCCGTCCATCAGCACCAGCACGAGCTGGACCGGAGAGGCCTGGGCGGTCTGGGCGTTGAGATGCGTGCTCTGATAGCTCTGGTAGGCGTCGTAGCTCATGTCATCAGGAAGATTTCAGCGCGTCGAACATGCTGCTGGTTTGGGACATCTGCGTCTGCACGGCCTGCAGGCGCGTGAACTGGTCCAGATAGCGGGAGTAGGCGTTGTTGTATTGATCGGTCAGCTGCGCCTGCTGGTCGGCGATGAGCTTGCCGATCTGCTGCTGCGACAGCTGGCGCTGCTGGATCTGGCCGCTGGTCGCGTTGGTCCAGCGCTGGGCCAGGCCGCTGAGCGCGCCGAGCAGGCCGCTGGGCGCGGACAGGCTGGCGTTGCCGAGCACGTCGTCCAGCGCCGTCGGGCTGGCATCCAGCGCCTGCTTGAGCTTGTCGCTGTCCAGGCTCAGCGTGCCCTTGCGGTCGGCGCTGACGCCCAGCTTGAACAGCGTCGAGCCGCCATAGTTCTGGCGCAGCAGGCTGGTGAGCTTGTCCTGCAGGCTGCGCACGCCGGCGTCGTTGGCGAAGGCGCCGGTGGCCGTGCCGTCGCTGCCGATGGCGGTCAGGTTGTCCAGCGACTTCTTCAGCGTGTTGTAGGCGTTGACGAAGTTCTGCACCTGGCCGGCAGTGGCGCTGTTGTCGCGGGCCACGGTCAGCGTGGCCGGTGCGGCGCTGGCTGCCTGGGCGGCCGTGAGCGTCAGCGTCACGCCGGGGATGGCCGTCACGGTGTTGCTGCCCTGCTTGACGTAGACGCCGTTGATCGTGGCCTCGGCATCCAGCGCGGGTGTCAGCTGCGTGGCGCTGGCGAAGGACACGCCCGGCACGAGTTCGCCGGCCGTCGTGGCGCCGCTGCCGTCCGTGTAGCTGATCGACGCGATGCCGCCCTGCGCGCCGCTGGTGCCGGAGGTCAGCGTCAGCTGCGTCACCGGGTTGCCGCCCGCGTCGGTGCCGGACACGACGTTGGCCGTGGCCTGGCCGCCGGCCTGCTGGTTGATGGCGCGCGCGATGTCGCCCGCGCCCATGCTGCCGCCGGCCGCGCTGAGCGTGACGGTGGCGGTCTTGCCGTTGGCGAAGGTGATGGTGATCGTCGAGCCCGGCTGCGGCGGCGACGGCACGATGGTGTTGGGGATGTTGGCGAAGGCGATCGAGTGCTGCGTCGCGATCTGGGCCACGCTGATGGCGTAGCTGCCCGGCACGGCCGTGCTGCTGGCCTTGGCCGTGGCGACGGTGCTGTCGCTCAGCGTGGCGCTGTACGCGGTGACGCTCTGGCCCGGCAGGCTGGACAGCCCGCTCATTGCGGTGCTGAAGCTGCTCAGCGCCGACTGCAGGCCGCTGAGCGCCGTGTTGGTGCTCTGCACGGCCTGGCTGCGCGTGTTGAGCAGCTGCTGCATGTTCTGCACCGAGGCCTGCGCCAGGCTGGTGGCGGTGGTGACGGGGTCGAAGCTGGTGGTGCTCAGGCTCATGGGGCGTTCCTTTCGGCTCGTGGAGAGGGTTCTCCACAGCTCAGGGCGACCCGCGCCGGCGATTGCTTAAATCGGAGGCAGTTCATGCGCGGCCTCCTCGTTGCCAGCTTTGCGCGGCCACGGCGTCCTGGGCCTTCTGCTCCTGGCGCCGTGCGTCCCGGGCCAGGCGTTCGCCGACCTGGTCGCGGGCCTGGGCCAGTGCGGCTTCGCGGCGCACCTCGGCCATCAGCTCGGCCCGGGCGGTGGCCGCAGCGGCCTGGCCGTTGGCCAGGGCCTGGCGCTGGCTGCGGGCCAGGTCCAGCACGCGGTCCTTGTAGGCCGCGTGGTTGGCCAGCAGCGTCGCGGTGAGGCGGCCGTCGGCCGGCGCCGGCGCGGCGCTGTCGGCCAGCATCTCGAGCCGGCTCACCGTGCCCGCGATGCGTTCGCACAGGCGCTGTTGCTCGGCCAGCCGTTGCTGGGCCTGGTCGCGCGAGCGCTCGCGCAGCGCGTGCAGCTGGTCGAGGTTGGCGTGCAGCTGCCGGCTCATGACGTCAGCTCCCGCAGCTGTTGCAGGCAGCCTTGCAGCGGCGCGCTCTCGCGCGTGCCCTGGTGCAGGAAGGCTTCCATGCGTGGCCAGAGCTCCACCGCGCGGTCCACCGCCGGGTCGGCGCCGGGCACGTAGGCGCCCAGCGGCATGAGCTCGCGCACCTGCTCGTAGCGCGCCAGCAGCTGCTTGAAGCGGCGGGCCGACTCCTGCTGCTCGCGGCCGGCTACCAGGCTCATGCAGCGGCTGATGGACTGGGCCACGTCGATGGCCGGGTAGTGGCCGCGCTCGGCCAGCGCGCGCGACAGCACGATGTGCCCGTCCAGGATGGCGCGAGCCGTGTCGACGACCGGGTCCTGCTGGTCGTCGCCCTCGGCCAGCACGGTGTAGATGGCGCTCATGCTGCCGGGGCCTTCGCCGTTGCCGGCGCTCTCCACCAGCTCGGGCAGCTGCGAGAACACCGAGGGCGGGTAGCCGCGCGTGGCCGGCGGCTCGCCCAGGGCCAGGGCCACCTCGCGGCGGGCCATGGCGTAGCGTGTGAGCGAGTCCACCAGCAGCAGCACGTGCTGGCCCTGGTCGCGGTAGTGGGCGGCGATGCTGTGGCACAGCTCGGTGGCGCGCTGGCGCATCAGCGGCGACTCGTCGGCCGGCGCCACGACGACGACCGAGCGGGCCAGGCCTTCGCGGCCCAGCGACATCTCGATGAACTCGCGCACCTCGCGTCCGCGCTCGCCGATCAGGCCGACGACGATGACGTCGGCCACCGTGTTGCGCGTGATCAGGCCCAGCAGCACGCTCTTGCCGACGCCGGAGCCGGCCATCAGGCCCACGCGCTGGCCGCGGCCGAGGGTGAGCAGGCCGTTGATGACGCGCACGCCCACGTCCAGCGGCTCGTGCACGTTCTGCTTGCGCAGCGGGTTCACGCGCGGTGGCGTGGCCGGCAGCAGGTGCTCGCCGCCCAGGCGGCCGAGGTCGTCGATGGGTTCGCCTAGGCCGTTGACCACGCGGCCCAGCCACTCGGGGCCGATCATCAGCGGTGCGCGCTCGTTCGCCGGCAGCACGCGGGCGCCGGGCACCAGGCCCTCGGGCTTCTTGAACGGCATGACGTAGGCCACCGGGTCGCGGAAGCCCACCACCTGCGCGGAGATCCAGTCGCCCGCGCCGTCCTCGCCGACTCGCTCGATGAGGCAGCGCTGGCCGATGCGCAGCGCGCAGCCGCTCACTTCGAGCAGCAGGCCCGTGACGGCCTGCAGCCGCCCGGTGGGCGTGGCGACGGGCACCTCGTCCAGGGCCACGCGGCGCAGGGCGTTGGAGAGCATCAGGCGGCCTCCGGCTGGAGCGCGGGTGCGGCCGGCTCGTGCAGCTGTTCGCGCACCTGGCGCATGCAGGCGTCCAGGCGCTGCGCGCAGCCGGCGTCGGCCTCGCGCGAGCCGGCCAGCACGCGGCATTCGCCAGGCTGGAGCTGGGCGTCGGCCTGCAGCCGCCATTCGCGGGCACGCTCGGGTGCCAGCTCTTCCAGGCGCTGCAGGTCTTCGGGGTGCAGGTGCACGCGCACCTGTTCGCGCGGCACGGCCGGCATGGCGGCGAGGGTCTCGTCCACCAGGGCCAGCAACTGGGTCGGGCGCAGCGTCAGTTCGGCGCGGATGACCTGGCGGGCCACGCGCTCGACCAGGTCCACGACCTCGCGGCGCAGCGCGTTCTGGTAGTCGTCCTGCAGTTGGCGCAGTTGCCGCTGCAGGTCCTCGACGGCGGCCAGCGGGCCGGCGAACCGCTCGCCGGCATCGGCGCGCGCGCGTTCCCAGCCCTGCTGGAAGCCCTGCTCCTCGGCGATGCGGCGCGCTTCCTCCTGGCCGGCGGCCAGGCCGCTGGCGTGACCCTCGGCGTAGCCCTTGCCCATGCCTTCCTGGAAGCCGTCGGCGAGCGCGGCCTGCAGCTGCGCACCGGCCAGGCCGGCGACGCGCTCGTGGCCCTGGCGCAGCTGCAGCAGCGGCGGAAAGCGATGAGGCCGCGTCGTGCTCATTCGACGGAGGCCTCGGCGAACAGCTGGACCTGGATCTCGCCGGCGTCGGCCAGGGCCTTGAGGCGGGCGATGATCTCGGCGCGAGCCTGCTCGACGCGGCTCTTGGGCATGGGCCCGCCGCGGCGCATCAGGTCCTCGAAGGCCTGGGCCTGGCGGCGCGGCATGACGGCGAGGATGGCGTCGCGCACCGGCGCTTCGGCACCCTTGAGCGCCACGGCCCAGACCTCGAGCGCGACGTCCTCGACCAGGCGCAGCAGCGTGGCCTCGCTCTGACGCGAGAGCATGAAGAACTCGTACATGCTGACCTCGATCTCGCCGACGACCTCGGGGTCGTGGGCGCGCAGCAGTTCGACCATCTGCTGGCGCTGGCCGGGCATGCGGTTGAGGATCTCGGCGACCTGGCGCACGCCTTCCACACTGGCGCCCTGCTGGCCCAGGCCGGCGATGCAGCGCTCGACCATGTCGTCGAGCTCGTGCAGCAACTCGGCGTCGACCTCGCTCAGGCGGGCCATCTCCAGCAGCACGACATCGCGCAGGAACTCGGGCAGGGCCTCGATCACGGCACCGGCCATGCTGCTGGGCAGGAAGGCCAGGAACACGGCCTGCATGCGCTGGTGCTCGCGCGAGATCTGCTCGGCCAGCCACTTGGGCGAGGCCCATTGCAGGCGCTGCATCTTGGGACGGATGGCGTCGCCGTAGATGCTGTTGAGCACGCTGCTCGCGATCTCGCCGCCCAGGGCCAGGTCCAGCGAGCGCTTGAGGTAGCTGCGCGAGGCGCCGTGCACGCCGCTCTGCTCGCGGTAGTCGTCGAAGAACTGCTGCAGCGAGGTCTTGACCCAGTCCACCTTGATGCCGGACAGCCGCGACATCACCTGGGTGACGCCCAGCAGCTCGTCGCGCGCGAGGCAGCGCAGCACGGCGGCGGCGGGTTCCTCGCCCATGCACAGCAGCACGATGGCCGCGCGCTCGACGGGGCTCAACGAGGCTGCGCTGGTCGGCAGCATGAAATCAGTCGCTTCGGCCATTTTTCCTCTGCACCCATTGCTTGACGACTTCCGCCACCCGCTCGGGCTCCTTGCCCGCCAGCACCTTCAGGTGGTCCACCAGCACGTCGACGGGCGAGCCCGGCGGCGGCAGTTCGTAGTTCTCCAGCAGCGGCGTCACGGCCGTGCGCGGGCCTGCCACGGCGGGCTGGGCCTCGGAGGCGGCGGCCAGCGCGGGCTCGGCCGTCTGCAGCGTGGTCGGCGCGGCCTCCGCGGCGCGCGGCGTGGCGGCCGGGCGCGGCGCCACGGCCTGCTGCGCCATGCGCAGCACCGGGCGGGCGATCAGCAGGTAGCCCAGCAGCAGGGCCAGGCCGTAGGCGGCCCAGCCACCGACGTCGATCCAGGTGTCGTGCTCCTCCCACCACTGCGGCGGCACGGGCGGCTTGGGGAAGCTCATGGCCGACAACGTCAGCTTGTCGCCGCGGTCGGCGTCGATGCCCAGGCCGCTGCGCAGCACGCGCTCGATGCCTGCGATCTGCTCGGGCGTCCATTTCGGGGCGCCGGCGGGTGCGGCTGCGTCGTTGAGCAGCACGGCCACGTTGAGGCGCTCCAGGCGGCCGCGGCTCTTCTTCACCTGGGTGATGTTGCGGTCGTAGGCGTACTGGCGGGTGGAGGCGTTCCGGCGGTTGGTGGCGCCGCCGTCCTGCGCGCCCGAGGCGGCCGTGGCCGCTTCGCTGACCGGGCGGTTGCTCAGCGAGCCGGGCACGCCCAGGGCCAGGGCCTGGCGGTCCTGCTCGTCGCGCATGGCCTCGCTGGTGACCTTGGGCGCGTTGCCGTATTGCTCGCGGGTCTCCTGCACACGGTCGTTGTTGATCTCGGCCGTGACGCTGAGGCGGTAGTTCTGGTCGCCGAGCACGGGGGCGAGCAGCTCGCGCACGTTGGCGCGCACCTCGTCCTGGACGCGCCGCTGCGGTTCGTTGGCGGCGGCGGCGTCGAAGCCCTCGCTCAGGTCCACGCGGGCCGAGAGCAGATGGCCCTGCTGATCCACCAGGCTGACGCGCTGCGGGTCCAGGCCGGCCACGCTGCCCGAGACGAGCTGGATGGCGGCAGCGATCTGTTCGTTGGAGAGCTGGCGGCCCGGCTTGAGCGTCAGCACGACCGACGCGGAGTTCTTGTCCGCGCTGCTGACGACGAAGGCGCTCGACTTGGCCAGCGCGAGGTGCACGCGCGCGGCGGCCACGGCGTCGATGGCCATCATGCTCTGCGCGAGTTCGCCTTCGAGGCCGCGGCGGAAGCGCACGTCCTGCACGAACTGGCTCACGCCGAGCGGGTCGTTGTGGTCCAGCAGTTCCAGGCCGGCCGGCAGCCGGGCAACCACGCCCTTGCTGGCCAGCAGCATGCGCGCGCGGCCCAGCTGGCCGTCCGGCACCAGCACCTGGCCGCTGTCGGGATGCAGGCGGTAGGGCACGTGCTCGGCATCGAGCACGGGCAGCACGTCGGCGGTGGGAATCTGCTCGTGGGCGCCGTACAGCGGCTTGTAGTTGGCCTGGTCGCGCCACAGCAGCAGCGCGACGACCAGCGTGCCCAGCAGTGCCAGGCCGATCACCGGCCAGGCCTTGCGGACCCAGTCGCCCGTCAGGCTGGGCCGGCCGCGCCAGAGCTCGGCGGCGCGCTGGCGCCAGTCCGGCGCCGGCAGCAGTCTGGCCTCGGTGGTTCGCGTGGAAGGAAGGGTCTGCATGGAGGGCTCAGAACTGCAGCTTGAAGAGGTCGTCCATGGCGCCCATCACCTTGTTGCGCACCTGCATGAGCATCTGGAAGGACAGGTTGGCCTGCTGGCTGGAGAGCATGGCGCCCACGAGGTCGTCGCTCTCGCCGCGCTCGACGGACTGCATGCGCGCCTGGGCGTCGTGGCCCTGAGCGTCGACGCGGCGCAGCATCTGCTCGAAGCCGTGTGCGCCGGCCTGGGCACTGCCGGCGTCGGCAGCGGCGGCAATCTGCTCGGCCTCCTGCTGGACGCCCTGCAAATCACGGCCAAGGGCGGCCAGCCCGTGGCTTTCCATATTCATGCCAGTAACCATCGCGTCCATGTCCATAACTCCGTCATCATGAATCGTTCAGGCGAGCGGAATCCTTCGTGTCGGCAGGTATGCCTGCCATCAACGAATATCAATAACGCTCGAAATAGGCTCTGCCGACCGGCCCGAGTATTAAAGTGCGGGCGTGGCTCGGGAATATATTCAAGACAAAACGATGCCCTGACCCGAGGAATTGGTATCCGGGCCGGCGGGATGTTTGGAATTGAAAATGGCAGAGCGCGCCGCGAATCGAGATGTCGCGAGCGCAGACCAGGCGGTCTAGGAGGTCGAGAAGAACCTGAACATGAAATGCTCCCTGTGTTGCACGGGGGCACGATCGGCGAGCAGCCGGCAGGTCGCAACAGGCCGCGCGAGGCGGCCCGGCTAGGCATGAGTAGCCAGTGGTGCATGCGTCACATGCACCGCAGACTCAGGTCTGGCAACCCCGCTATCGTGGCCGGCCCGGAGGCCGGCTGTAGACCGGAGGCTTTGCGACCCCGGCTTTCGCACGGGTGTGCCCTGATGCCCCGAACTGTAGCGCAGCAGTCCGTTTTTGACGGCATACGGTAAGAAAACTGACGAGCTGAAACATCCAGAGTGTGAACTGGTTCACGCTCGACGGGGGTCGCTCCCCCTTGTGCTGTTCGAAAAACAGCCCTTTTTGCCGTGATTTGAAATCTCCGCCCGAGGCGTGGGGTTAATTGCCCTGGCGGCCCGGATACCCTCCAGGTTTGCTGTGATTTTTTGCCGCCGGTCCTGCCCTCCAGGGGTTTTAGGCGGACGCCGGCGTGCAGAAATTAAATCGCGCACATAAAATCTAGATCCGTTATCGGGAACGATCGGCCACACGGGATTCAGCCCGGTGGTTCAGGTATTCAACACCACCTTGCCAAGCCCCCCGGCACGCCGGGCTGTGGTTCGGCCCCAGCCTCCATGTCCAACACCCGCACCGTTCGCGCCGGCGCCCAGCCGCGCGCCACGACCTCGCCGCTGCAGCGGCTGGACAGCCGCAGCCTCGGCCGTCCCACCCATCTGCTGCCCCGGGTTGCCGAGGAACTGCGCCAAGCGCTGAACCAGGCACTGCAGCAGCACTGGAACCTCCGCTACCAGACGTCCTACGACATCGTGGCCGCGCGCGTCACGCCCTTCGACGGCGGCGCGGAGCCGCCGACCCCCGGGCGCTGGCTGCAGACGCCCGAGGCGCGGGAGCCGCTGGCCTGCCTGATCGAGCGCGGCCTGGTGCTGCACATGCTGGCGCAGCGGCTGGGACTGAAGACGGTGGCAGATGCTCCCGCCGAGACGGCCACCGAGGACCGCCTGCGCCATTCGCTGGCCCGCAGCCTGGCCGAGCGCTGCCTGCGCGCGCTGGGCCAACTGGCACAGGGCACGGAAGCGCCCGCGCAAGGCATGGCGCCATTGCAGCCGCTGGGGGCCTGGGTGCCCGTGTCGCTGCCGCGCATGCCGGCCGGCGCCTGGTTGCTCAGCCTGGATCTCTGCGCGCCCGATCTCGAGCCGACCACCGTCAAGCTGGTCATCGATGGCGGCGTCATCGACGTCGTGCTGCGTGCGTTGGCCGCGGCCTTGCGCGGCACCCGTGGCATCCGCAAGGCCGGCGCCACGCCCTCGCTGGGCAAGCGCCTGCCGCTGCTGCTGAAGGCGCAGCTGCTCGAGCAGCGCCTCCCGCTGGAGGCCGTGCTGGCCCTGAAGCCAGGGTCGCTGATCCCCGTGCACCTGGAGCAGGCCACCGTGCGTGTCGAGGGCGCCGCGCTCTTCCACGCGCAGGTGGCCGAGCACCAGGGCCAGTTGTGCCTGACCTCTTTCCAAGACCTGGAGTGATCCCGCAATGAACGACCTCGACACGATGGACGGCTTGATCGACATGATCGACGTGGCGGCCGAGCCTGCTCCCGAAACGCGCGCACCGCGCCGCGACATGCCGGCGCTGATGCGCAAGATCTCGGTCACGCTGACGCTGGAGGTCGGCGAAGCCCGCATCTCGCTGCACGACCTGGCCCAGCTGGAACCCGACAGCGTGGTCGAGCTCGACACGCTGGCCGGCGCGCCGCTGACGCTCAAGGTCAACGGCACCGCCATCGGCCGCGCCGAGGTCGTCGTGAGCGGCGACAGCCACGCGCTCAAGGTCATCGAGATCGACGGCCTGGACCTCGACCAGCTTGGGGCATGAGCGCCGCGCGGGGCCGCCCCAAGCAAGCTCGCTCCCGCTCGGCGGGAGTGAGCCCGGACTTGGGATGCCCAGTGGGCATCCCATGCCTGGCGAACGCCTTGTCGCACTGGCAAGGCAAGCGCGCAGCGCGAAGGGTGCACCAATGAGCGCAGTACCGCAGCGGCTGCGGCGCTGGTCGGGCGTCGCGCTCGGCCTCGCGCTGACGGCTGCCTGCCACCCGGCCGTGGCTGCCACGCTCAAGGTCGTGGGGCCGACGGCGACGGGCGCGCAAGGCGAGTTCACGCTGAAGACGCAGGTCCTCGTCATCATGACCCTGCTCGGGCTGCTGCCCGCGCTGGTACTGATGACGACCAGCTTCACGCGCTTCGTCATCGTGCTGTCGCTGCTGCGCCAGGCCCTGGGCCTGCAGCAGGGCCTGCCCAACCGGCTGATCACGGGCGTCGCGCTGATCCTCACGATGCTGGTGATGCGCCCGGTGGGGCTGCAGATCTGGGACAAGGCCATGGTGCCCTACGACGAAGAGAAGATCACGTTGAGCGAGGCGCTCAAGATCGCCGAGGCGCCGCTGTCGCGCTTCATGCTGGCGCAGACGAGCAAGAACGCGCTGGGCCAGATCGCACAGCTGGCCGGCGAGGCCGAGGTCAAGACGCCCGAGGAGCACAGCTTTCCCGTCAAGCTGGCGGCCTTCGTGCTGTCGGAGCTGAAGACGGCCTTCCAGATCGGCTGCATGCTCTTCATCCCCTTCCTGGTCATCGACCTGGTGGTGGCTTCGGTGCTGATGGCCATGGGCATGATGATGCAGTCGCCGATGGTGATCTCGCTGCCGCTGAAGCTGCTGCTCTTCGTGCTGGTGGACGGCTGGACGCTGACGGTCAACACGCTGGTCTCCAGCATCCGGTGAGGGGCCGACGATGAATCCCGACGTCGCCGTCGACCTGGTCAGCGAAGCGCTGCACCTCACCATCCTGCTGGTCTCGGTGCTGGTGCTGCCGGCCCTGCTCGTGGGCCTCGTCGTCTCGCTGTTCCAGGCCGCCACGCAGATCCAGGAGCAGACGCTGTCCTTCCTGCCGCGGCTGCTGGTCACGCTGTTCGTGCTGGGCCTGGCCGGGCGCTGGATGACGAGCCAGCTGATGGATTTCTGCATCTCCATCTTCCAGCGCGCCGCGCAGCTCGTCGGTTAGCCATGGACCTGGCGTTCACGGACATCCTGCTGTGGCTGTCGGCCTTCTGGTGGCCGTTCTGCCGCACGCTGGCGCTGTTCGCCACCGCGCCGATGATCGGCGAGGCCATGGTGCCCATGAGCGTGCGCGCGCTGCTGGCGCTGCCGGTGGCGGTGGTGATGATGCCGATCTCGCAGGCCACGGCCCACGCGGTGGAGCCGCTGTCGCTGCAGGCCATCGCCGCCACGGCCGAGCAGGGCCTGATCGGCCTGGGTATCGGCCTGACGCTGCACCTGGCCATGGGCGTGATCACGACGCTGGGCTTCCTGCTGTCGTCGCAGCTGGGCCTGGCCATGGCCGTGCTCAACGACCCGCTCAACGGCAGCTCGTCCGACGTCATCACGGCGCTGGTCAACGTGCTGTGCATGCTGGTGTTTTTCGGCATGGACGGGCATCTGCTGTTCGTCTCCGTGCTGGGGCGCAGCTTCTCGGCCTGGCCGGTGGGCGGCGGCCTGCCCTGGCTGACGCTGCAGGGCCTGGCCTACAACCTCGGCTGGGTCTTCTCGGCCGCCATGCTGCTGGCGCTGCCGGTGGTGGCGGGCGCGCTGGTCGTGCAGGTCGGCATGGGCTTCCTGAACCGCGCGTCGCCGGCGCTCAACCTCTTCTCGCTGGGCTACACGCTGATCACGCTGATCGGTCTCTTCATGCTGAGCCAGGTGCTGTCCAGCATCCCTTCGCACTACATCCGCATGACCGAGCAACTGCTCGACGGCCTGTCACAGGCCATGAAGGCCAGCCATGGCGGATGACAGCGGCGACCGCAGCGAAAAGGCCTCGGAGCAGAAGCTCCGCAAGGCCCGTGAACAAGGCCTGGTGGCGCGCTCGCGCGACCTGGCGGCGGCCATCGGCCTGCTGCTGGGGCTCAAGCTCATGCTCTGGATGGCGCCGAGCTGGTTCGACGATTTCCGGCGCCTGTTCCGCCTCGTGCTCTCGCCGCTGCCGGAGCCGGGCCTGATGGACGCCTGGGCCACCGAGCTGGCCGGCCACGCGCTGTGGATGCTGCTCAAAATGGTGCTGCCGCTGGCGCTGCTGCCGCTGGCGGTCACCGTCGCGGCGCAGCTCGGCGGCGGCATCGTCTTCGCCACCTCGCAGTGGGCGCCGCAGTTCGGGCGCATGAACCCGCTGGCCAACCTGGCACGGCTGTTCTCGGCCAAGCACTACAGCGACCTGGGCGCCACGCTGGTCAAGGTCGCGGGCCTGATCGTGGTGCTGGCCTACCTCGTGCGCTCACAGGCGCCGGCCTTCGTCGGCCTGCAGGCGCTGAGCCTGGACGAGGCCTTGCCGCGCGCGGCCGGCCTGCTGTTCGACGCGCTGCTCAGCCTGGCCGCCGTGCTGGGCCTGTACGCGCTGGTCGACGTGCCGCTGCAGCGCCTGCTCTTCCTGCGCGGCCAGCGCATGAGCAAGCAGGAGGTGAAGGAGGAGCACAAGCAGAACGAAGGCCGCCCCGAGGTGCGCCAGCGCATGCGCCAGATCCGCCAGCAGATGGCGCGGCGCAGCGTGCGCAAGGCCGTGCCCGACGCCGACGTCATCATCAACAACCCCGAGCACTACGCCGTGGCCGTGCGCTACGACAGCAGCAAGGCCGCCGCCCCCTACGTCGTAGCCAAGGGCATCGACGAGATGGCGGCCTACATCCGCAGCGTGGCCCGCGAGCACCAGGTGCCGCAGCTGGAGCTGCCGCCGCTGGCCCGCGCGCTCTACAACGGCACGCAGGTGCAGCAGCAGATCCCGGCCTCGCTGTACGAGGCCGTCGCCCAGGTGCTGCACCACGTCATGCAGCTGCAGGCCTTCCGCAGCGGCCGCCGGCAGACCGAACCCAGGCTGGACGCCGACCTCCAGGTGCCGCGCCACCTCTCCGATCCGGACACCCCATGAAGACCTCCCTGACTGCCTCGCTGCGCGAAATGCGCGTGGCCGCGCCGATGTTCCTGCTGGCCATTCTGGCCATGGTCATCCTGCCGATGCCGCCGGTGCTGCTGGACATCCTGTTCACGTTCAACATCGTGCTGGCGCTGGTGGTCATCCTGGTGGCCGTGAACAGCCGCCGGCCGCTGGACTTCTCCGTCTTCCCCAGCATCATCCTGGCCACCACGCTGATGCGGCTGTCGCTCAACGTCGCGTCAACGCGCGTGGTGCTGCTGCACGGCCACGAGGGCACCTCGGCCGCCGGCCATGTGATCGAGTCCTTCGGCAACGTGGTGATTGGCGGCAACTTCATCGTCGGCCTGGTGGTGTTCGTGATCCTGATGGTGGTGAACTTCATCGTCGTCACCAAGGGCGCGGAGCGCATCTCCGAGGTCTCGGCCCGGTTCACGCTGGACGCGCTGCCCGGCAAGCAGATGGCCATCGACGCCGACCTGAATGCCGGCCTCATCAACCAGGAGCAGGCCCAGAAGCGCCGCCGCGAGGTGGGCACCGAGGCCGACTTCTACGGCGCCATGGACGGCGCGTCCAAGTTCGTGCGGGGCGACGCCATCGCCTCCATCCTGATCCTGCTGATCAACATGATCGGCGGTGTGGCCATCGGCGCCTTCATGCACGGCCTGAGCCTGGGCGACGCGCTGCGCCAGTACGGCCTGCTGACCATCGGCGACGGCCTGGTGGCGCAGATCCCGGCGCTGCTGCTGTCGGCCGCGGCGGCCATCATCGTCACGCGGATCAGCGACTCGGCCGGCAACCTGGAAAGCCAGGTCGGCGAGCAGATGCTGGCCTCGCCCCAGGTGCTTTACAGCGCGGCCGGCGTGATGCTGGTGCTGGCGCTGATCCCGGGCATGCCCTGGATGGCCTTCGCCAGCTTCGCCGTCGCGCTGGGTTGGGCCGGCCGGCGCATGAGCCAGCGCGGCGACGCGGTGGTGGCTGAGGCCCCGGATCTCGACGCGACGCTGGCGCTGGCGCCGCCGCCCGAAATGGACTGGCGGGCGCTGCCGGTGGTGGAGCCCATGGCCGTGGCCGTGGGCTACAAGCTCGTGAACCTGATCGACCCGGCGCAGGGTGCGCCGCTGACGCAGCGCATCAAGGGCATGCGCCAGACGCTCAGCGAGCAGCTTGGCGTGCTGCTGCCGGCGCTGCCGGTGCGTGACGACCTGGCGCTGAAGGCCACCAGCTACAGCGTGTTGCTCAACGGCAGTCCACTGGCCCAGGCCAGCATCTATCCGGACAAGCTGATGGCCATCGCCTCGGGCCAGGTCTGGGGTGAGCTGGACGGTACCCCCAGCGTGGACCCGGCCTACGGCATGGCCGTGACCTGGATTGACCCCGCACAAAAGGCCCATGCGCTGGGCCTGGGCTACCAGGTCGTCGACGCGGCCAGCGTGATCGCCACCCATGTGTCCAAGCTCGCGCGCGAGACCCTGCCCGAGCTGCTGCGCTTCGACGACATCGCCGCGCTGCTGGAGCGCCTGAACGCCATCGCGCCCAAGCTGGGTGCGGCGCTGGACAAGGCCTACACCCATGCCCATCTGCTGAAGATCATGCGCCTGCTGCTGGCCGAGAACGTGGCGCTCAGGGACATCGTCAGCATTGCCGGCACGCTGGTGGAGAACGCCGAGATCACCAAGGACCCCATCCTGCTGGCCGCCGAGGTGCGTTGCACGCTGCGCCGCCAGATCGTCAGCCAGCTGCTGGGGCCCGAGGGCCAGAGCGCCGCGCTGCGCGTGTTCAACCTGGGCGGCGAGCTGGAGACGCATCTGCTCAACGCGCTCAACCAGGCGCGCCAGGGCGGCGCCAAGGTGGCGCTGGACAGCGTGCCGGTGGACCCGGTGCTGCTGGGCCAACTGCAGCAGCACATGCCCGCGGCACGCGACCGGCTCAAGGGGCAGGGCGCCTCGCCAGCCCTGTTGGTGATGCCCCAGGTGCGCCCGCTGCTGGCCCGCTACGCGCGGCTGTTCGCACCGGGCCTCTCCGTGCTGTCGTACAACGAGGTGCCGGAGCAGCGCGAGATCGTCGTGGTCGGCTCGCTGGGCTGATCGCTCACAAGGACCAGAGCAGCTCGGCGGCCAGTACCAGCAGGTCGGGGTCGGCACGGACCGCTTCGCGCCGGGCCGGCGAGCTCAGGCTGCGCCGCCGCCAGCGCCAGGCCTGAACCCGTGCACCGGCCCGCGCCAGCGCGCCGTCCCAGTGCGGCCAGCGAGAGCGTGCCAGCGCCATCGCGAGCGGCGAGGCCAGGATCAGGTCGATCTCCAGCGCGGCCGCCCGGCCGCTCATCTGCACGCCCAGCATCTCGCCGTGCCAGGGCAGCATCAGGCTCAGGTGCGGCCCGGCCTGCCCCCGGAGGTCGCCGGCCAGCGGCAGCGCCTGCAGCCACAGACTGTCTTCAAAAGGTTCAGGAAGCGACCGGCCCGCGGCCAGCGCTGGCAGGCTCAGGCGGGCCCAGTCCTGCGCATGTTGTGCGGGCTGGTAGGGCTCGGCGCCGGCAGGCTCGGACGCCTTGCCGTGCAGCCAAGGCGGCAGTTCGGCCTGGAAGGCGCGCGTCGGCGTCGCGAGGGTCGGCGAGTCGAGCGCGTCGTTCACCGAGGCTTCGGGGAACGGCGGCGCCAGCAGTTCCAGCTGCAGGCGTGGCTGCGTGGCGATCACGCGCAGCAGCAGGCCGACATCGCCGCCGGCCAGCAGGGCAGGGTTCAGCGAGCGCACCAGAGCCGTGGCGTCCCATACCGGCCCGCCGGGTGCGTCCGCCGGCTTGGCCTGCCAGGCGCCCGTGGCGTCGCGCAGCAGTTGGAGCAGCATGCCGGGCCGCCAGTCCGGCAGGCCCGCGGCGGTGGCCGGCAGCGCGAGCGGCAGGGGCAGGGGGGTGAGCGCGATGGGCATGGCAAAGCGGAAAACAACAAAGGCCCGGCACCAGAAGCGGCGCCGAGCCTTGGGTCGAGCGGCCCTTGCGGGCCGCAGCGCCGATGCCGCGATTACTGCAGCAGCGACATGACCATGCCGGACATCTGGTTGCTCTGCTTGAGCATGGCCATGCCGGACTGCATCAGCATCTGCTGGGTCGTCATGTTGGACGATTCCGACGCGTAGTCGACGTCCATGATGCGGCCCTTGGCGGCGCTGACGTTGTTGCTCATGCTCTGCAGGTTGTTGTAGACATGGCTCAGGCTGTTGGCCGCGGCGCCGAAGTCCGAACGCAGTGTGCCGACGGCGGCGATGGCGGTCGACAGCTTGTCGATGTTGGCCGAGGCATTGCCGCCGGTGATTTCCGTGCCGGGCGTGCCAGCGGCGGGCGTGCCGTACTGGGCCGAGATGGCGCCGATGGCGGTGTCTGCAGCGTTCAGGTGAGTCGACGCGTCGAAGTCCATCTTCTCGCTCGAAGCCGCGCCGATCTGGAAAGTGATGCTGGCGCCGAAGGTGCCCGAAGCGGCCCCGCCGCCGGCCGTGTCAGCCGCCTTCAGGAAGAGGTTCTGGCCACCGAAGTTGGTGTTCTTCATCACGTTGTTCAACTCGCGGCCCAGCGAGTCGTACTCGGCCTGCATCGCATCCTGGTCGGTCGAGGTCGACGAGGCGTCGGCTGCCTGCGTGGCCAGATCCTTCATGCGGGTCAGGATGTTGGTCACTTCGTTCAGGGCGCCTTCGCCCGTCTGCAACATCGAGGTGTCGTTCTGCGAGTTGCGCATGGCAACCGACATGCCGCTGACCTGAGCGTTCAGTCGCGTGGCGATCTGCAGGCCGGCAGCGTCGTCCATCGCCGAATTGATGCGGAAGCCGGTACCCAGGCGGGCTTGCGTGGTGGCCAGCGACTGCGTCGTGGAGTTCAGCGCGCTTTGCGTGGAGAGGGAAGCGGCATTGGTGTGCAGGCTCAACATGGTGTTCACTCCGAGGTGTTCATTTGACGGTGGGGTGATCTCCATCGCCCCTGCAGTTACTGGGCGGCGCGAGCGGCGCAAACCTTAAATGCGGCGGAGAAGTTTTTTGAGGGGCCAGACCTTGGCGGCCCGCCGCGGGAGCCCGGCTGTCGCCTGCTGCTGCGGCCTGCTGACGATCCGGTCCGTGGACAGCGGCCACGGCGCATCGAGGCTGCGGCAACTGGCCGCTGGCGATGGTCGTCGGGAGTTTCCAGACGGCCGGGGAGTCGTGAAGGCAGGCGGGTGGGTTTGCCGGGCGTTCCGCGCCGACACAAGCCATTCCGTGGCACCCATTCGGCACGGAGGCCCTGAAATGCAAGAAGCCGCGGAGTCTGCGGCTTCTGCAAGTCCTTGATAAACAAGGGAAATCTGGTCGGGGTGAGAGGATTCGAACCTCCGGACTTTACGTCCAGAACGTAAAGATCACATGTTTAACTGACATTTCGGAGCCATTCGAACCCCTCATTTCTCCTGGGGATAGTTCGAATCCAGGGCTATAGACTTTTCCCAACTTTCCGGTAATATGTTACCCGGGCGTCACCCCGGGGAAACAGATGTCAAAGCCGCTGGACTTCACGATCCGAGCCATCGAAGCGCTGCCGCCCGCCGCGCCGGGCACGAGAGACGAGTACAAGGACACCAAGTCTCAGGGCCTGTATTTGCGGGTCACAGACAAGGGTGTGAAGACCTTCTCGTTCGTCGGTCGGCCGAAGGGTGGGAGCCGGGCCGAACGTGAGACTTTTGGCAAGTTCCCGCTGGTCAAGCCCGAGGAGGCGCGCCAACGCGCCCGGGAGCTGGGCGGGCAACTCGCGTCGGGCCTGAGCGTCACCGCCGCCCGGCACGCGCGCAAGGGCGAGCCCACCGTCGGCGAACTGTGGGACCTCTACTACGCCCACATCAAGGTCACCAACAAGGCCCCGGAAGCCACCAAAGACCTCTGGGACTACTATGTCGCTCCCGCCTGGGCGCGGCGTCGGCTGTCCGAGGTGAAGGCCCTGGACGTCGAGCGTTGGCACCGGGATCTACCGGCCAAGATCATGCAGCGGAGGGCGGAGAAGGCCGCAGAGCGCGCCGCGGTCGCTGCAGCTCGTCGCGCCGAGATCGAGGCCCGTCAGGCCATTCGGCGTCACGGGCCGGCCCCGAAGCCCAAGCAGGAGGTGGCGCGGAAGCCCGCAAAGCCGGTGACGGGTCACGGCAGCGCGAACAAGGCCCTGGAGTTGCTACGCGCGATGTACTTCTTCGCCATGACCCCGAAGCGGGCGCTGTTCGCAGGCCCGAACCCGGCGTCCGGCCACGAGAAGTTCAAGCAGAACGACCGCGAACGCTTCCTCTACCCGGACGAGATGCGTCCTTTCTTCGAGGCGCTGGCCCAGGAGCCCAATGAGACGATGCGCGATGCGATCCTGATTGCCTTGTTCACCGGCCAGCGGCGCGCCAACGTGGTGGCGATGCGCTGGGATGAACTGCATCTGGACCGTGCCGAGTGGAAGCTGTCAGGCGAGTTCACCAAGAACGGTGACGCCCACACTGTGCCGCTGACGCCTGAGGCCGTGGCGATCCTGCGCCATCGGCGCGAGAAGTCGGATCTGCTGGTCTCGGCGCGGCGCACTGGCAAGCTTGCGCCCAACGACCCAGCGCACTTCGTCTTCTCTTCGGACCGCAGCGAATCTGGGCACATCACAGACTTCTCGTCAGCTTGGGAGCGCCTGTTGAAGGCGGCAGGGCTGACGAATCTTGTCCCGCATGACCTCCGGCGCACGAACGGCAGCTGGCTGGCCAGGTCTGGCGCCTCGCTGCTGCTGATCGGCAAGATGCTCAACCACCGCACGCCCGAGGCGACGCAGATCTACGCCCGACTCGACCTCGACCCGGTGCGCACGTCGCTGAAGGGTGCGACGGCTGCGATGTTCGAGGCTGCCGGCGTCAAGGTGGCGGCGGAGGTGATCCCGTTGCCCAAGGCCGGCGGGTCGAAAAAGAAGTCGGGCGGCGATACTAATGCCGCTTGACATTACTAGTGTCGGAGAGCAATATTAACCATGATCGAGAGCTTCGCAGACAAGCGCACCGCGGCGATCTTCCTGGGCAACGAGGTGCGAGGGCTGCCGCGAGAGATCCAGACGACGGCCCGTCGCAAGCTCAAGGTCATTGACGCCGCGCTGTCGGTGGAGACCCTTCGCGTGCCGCCTGGCAACAGGCTGGAGGCGCTGAAGGGCAACCGCAAAGGCCAGTGGAGCATCCGCATCAACGACCAATGGCGGATCTGCTTCAAGTGGAAGGACGGCAACGCGTTCGACGTCGAGATTGCGGACTATCACTGACCCTTGGGGTCGCAGGTCAATGGAGTGACCGACCATGAGCATTGCACGCAGCGAACTGAAGGATCTGGACTTCCGAGGCATCACGACCGGCCGGAAGCTGGATGCCGTGCATCCGGGCGCGGTGTTGCTGAACGACTTCATCGAGCCTATGGGCATCACGCGCTACCGCGTGGCCAAGGCCATCGGGGTGCAGCAGCGTCGCATCGACGAGATCTGCTCGGGTGAGCGTGGCATCACGGCTGATACAGCGGTGCGTCTGGGCCTGGCGTTCGGAGTCGAGCCGCAGTTCTGGCTCAACCTGCAGTCCCAGTACGACATCGAGGTGATCCAACGCGACCAGGGGGGGCAGTTGGCCGAAGAGGTGCAGCACCTGGCGGCGGCATGAGCGTACCGGCGCTCGAAAGCGCTGTAGCCCACAGCGCCTTGGATGAGGCTGGTGACTCAAGGCTGGATTCGCTGCTGGCAGTGGAGCGCCATCGCTTCATCTCGCTGCAAGAGGTGATCGAATTCATCTGCGGCTCCAACGGTGCGCGCGCGGCGAGCGGCGGCCTTCTTGCTGGAGAAGCTCAACAGCGACCCTGACTTTCCGCCATGGCGTCGGCGCACCGGCGGCAACATTCCGGATATTGATTCGCTGTGGGGGAAGCGCCTGTGAATCGCCCCGGGTTCAGTAGACACCTTCGAGCCTCAAACTGAGGCCCAGAGGAGGTGCCATGACAGCGAAGCAACCCTACCCGGAAGAATTCAAGATCGAGGCGGTCAAGCAGATCACGGAGCGAGGTCATCGGGTGGCCGACGTCTGCGCCCGGATCGGCGTGAGCCAGCACAG
>NZ_JBIGIC010000011.1:0-267944 GCF_043555985.1 Pelomonas candidula
CAACGGCGCGCCGTTCACCGAGCTGCCGGTGGCCTTCAAGAAGCTGCAGACCGAGCTGCTCAAGAAGCCAGGCGGGGACCGCGAGATGGTGGAGGTGCTGGCGCTGGTGCTGCACCACGAGGAGCAGTCAGTGCTGGCCGCCGTGGAACTTGCGCTGGAGGTCGGCGTGCCGACCAAGATGTACGTCATCAACGTGCTGCACCGTCTGCTCGATGGCAAGGCCGATCCACCGCCGGTGGACGCACCACAGGCCCTGCGCCTGACGACCGAACCCCAAGCCAACGTGACGCGCTACGACGACCTGCGCAATGAAAGGAAGGTGCGCCATGCGTGACACCAAGATCAACGCGCTCGTCGTGGCACTGCCCGAGCTGAAGATGTTCGGCATGGCCCACGCGGTGGGCGAGTTGGCCGAGCAAGGCGCACCGGCCTTCGAGGCTGCGCAGCCGCTGCTGGCGCAACTGCTCAAGGCCGAGACCGCCGAGCGCGAGGTGCGCGCCGTGGCCTACCAGCTCAAGCAGGCGCGCTTCCCGGTCTACCGCGACCTGGCCGGCTTCGAGTTCGCGCACAGCGAGGTCAACGAAGCGCTGGTGCGGCAACTGCACCTCGGCGAGTTCATGGACCGCGCCGAGAACGTCGTGCTCGTCGGCGGGCCTGGCACGGGCAAGACCCACCTGGCCACGGCCATCGGCGTGCAGGCGCTGGAGCATCACAGGCGGCGTGTGCGGTTCTTCTCTACGGTCGAGCTGGTCAACCAGCTCGAACAGGAGAAGGTCTGCAACAAGACCGGGCAGATGGCGCACCGGCTGGCCCACATGGACATGGTCGTGCTCGACGAGCTGGGCTACTTGCCCTTCAGCGCGTCGGGCGGCGCGCTGCTGTTCCACCTGCTGAGCAAGCTCTACGAGCGCACCAGCGTCGTCATCACGACGAACCTGAGCTTCAGCGAATGGGCCAGCGTCTTCGGCGACGCCAAGATGACCACGGCCCTGCTGGACCGGCTCACGCATCACTGCCATATCCTTGAAACCGGCAACGACAGCTACCGGTTCAAGAACAGCTCAGCTCAACCCACCACCAAGAAGGAGTCCAAACCGAGGAAGTTACCCACAACCTGAGCCCGAGAGGCTCGAACAAGGGTGGGTCAGGATTGGATGGAAACGGTGGGTCAGGATGACGTGGGAATCAACATGGATGGTAGCGATTGCCTGCTGGGCAGCGTGCGGTGAGATGAGCGGCTCGCTTAGGCAGATGTCGGAGACGACACCAACCGGAACGGCCAAAGAAAAAGCCCCACACGCTTTCGCATGTGAGGCTTCTTGAATGGCTCCCCGACCTGGGCTCGAACCAGGGACCTACGGATTAACAGTCCGGCGCTCTACCGACTGAGCTATCGAGGAATGGATTTCTATGTCGGCATGACAAGCGGTTGCGTCATGCGTCTTGGCATCTTGCGATGCAATTCTGTGGCTCCCCGACCTGGGCTCGAACCAGGGACCTACGGATTAACAGTCCGGCGCTCTACCGACTGAGCTATCGAGGAACAGAGCCCATGACTATAGCAGCTTTTTCAGGCTCTCAGAGCCGAACCTCCAGACTTGCGCGCAAAGTCCGCGGCGCGAGGGGGTAGAGGTAGCTGTGTTCGTACTGCCAGGGCGACTCGCGCCAGGCGCGGCGGTTGGCGAGGTTGTCGACGGCGGCGCGCCAGATCCAGGTCTGGCTGCCTACGCCCTGCATGTAGCGCAGGCCGGCGTCGGCGACCGTCCAGGCAGGCACGGGGACGCTGTTGTCAGGCGTGGCGTAGCGCCGGCCTTCGTACTGCAGGCCGAACTGCGCCTGCAGGCCCGGCAGCAGGTCCTGGCGGAACTGCGCCTTGATCGTCGTCTGCGGCACGTTGGGCGGCACGAGGCCGTTGAGGCCGGCGTTGCTGCTGCCTTCGCGGCGGGCGCGCAGCCGCGTGGCGCTGGCGAACAGGCCGCCACCGCTCCACTTCAGGTCGGCGCTGGCCTCGATGCCGCGGTGGTGGGCGGTGCCGTCGATGCGGCGCTCGCAGCTGTCCTTGTCGCTGCATTCCGTGAAGCCGGGCAGCGGGATGTCGCTGTAGGTCGGGCGGCGGATGTCGAAGACGGTCAGCGAGCCTTCGACGCGCTGCGTGCCGGTCTTGAGGCCGATTTCGGTCTGGCGGCTCTTGAGCGCCGGCAGTGCCTGGCCATGGTTGGCGTACATCGGCAGGTTGGGCACGACCTCGCTCTCGACGCCCTGGCCCCAGCTCGCGTAGACCAGCCAGTCGGCGGCGATGGCGTGGCTGAGCGCGACCCAAGGCGTCGTGAGGTCTTGCGAGTAGTTGGTGGCCTCCTCGCCGTCCGTCTGCACGCTCTCGCGGTGCAGGCGGGTGTGGCGCAGGCCCAGCCAGGCGCTGGTGTCGGCGCCCAGCGCCACACGGTCGCGCAGGTAGAGCTCGTTGCTGCGCTCGTCGCGGTTGGTGTTCGTGCCGGTCAGCTCGGGCTGGGGCGCCGTGACGGCGCTTCCGTCGATGTTGCCGGTGCCCGCCGGGTTGTAGGCCTGGCCCTGGAAGCGGCTCTTGAACCGGCTCGTCAGGCCGCCGACGGTGAGGTCATGGCGCATGCCTGCGAGCTGCACTGGGCCGCTGGCCGAGACGTCGAGTGACGTCGTGTCGCGATGCTCGTTCTCGCTGCGGTAGTCGTAGAGGTCGTAGGTGCCGTCGGGGCAGAAGCTGGAGGCGTAGTAGGTGGTGCCGTCGGCGGCCGTGCAGCCGAAGGCGTAGGCCAGGCGGTCGTCGGTGCGCAGGCGCTGGATGCCGAGGCTGGCCTGGGCGCGCCAGTCGTTGCCCAGTTTCTGCTGCACGCGCAGCGACGCGTGCGTGTTGTCGAACACGACGGGTTGGCTCCACGGCTGGTTGTTCAGGTTGAGCTTGGGGTCGATGGTCTTCGCGTCGGGCAGCTGGTTGCCCAGCAGGCTGAAGCCTTGCTGGCTGGGCTGGGCCTGGTGGCTGAATTCGACCTCGGCTTCGACGAGGGTGTCGGCGCTGACGCGCCAGTCGGTGGCGACGGCCAGCGTGTGGGAGTTGCCCTTGCTGTTGCGCAGTTCGGGGTCGAGCCGGGCCGCTGCGAGATTGACGCGCAGGCCGAACTCGCGGTTCGCGCCGAAGCGCTGCGAGTGGTCGATGCTGGCCTCCACGGTGCCGTTCTGGACGACGCCGACCGCCAGCGTGGTGGCGTCATCGGCCAGCGGCCGCTTGACGACGAGGTTGAGCAGGCCGGCCGGCGAGCTGGTGCCGGCCTGGATGCCGGAGCTGCCCTTGAGCACCTCGATGGCGGACTTGTTGGCCAGCGTCAGCGCCGTCTCGCCGCTGACCGGCAGGCCGTCGCGGCGGATGTTGTAGCGGTTGTCGAGGTCGAAGCCGCGCACCTTCAACTGCGACCAGTAGCCGGTGGCGTTGTAGGCATCGGAAACGGAGGCGTCGAGCCGGGTGATGCCCGAGAACTGCGTGATGCCGAGGTCGTCCAGCCGTTCGGCGGACAGGCTCAGCGCCTGCATGGGCAGCTTGGCCGGCGGATCGGTGAAGCCGCTCAGGCTGGGGGCGGCCTCGATGGCCTTGCCGGTCACGGTGACGGCGGGCAGGGTCTGGGCGGATGCGAGGCCGGCGGCCAGCAGGGCGGCCGCCGTGGCGATGAGGGAGAGAGAAGTGCGTGCCATCGGAATGCGAAGCGATGGCAGGTCGGCAAACACTGAAGACGTCAGGCCCTCGGAGACGGGAGAGGAGGGGCTGCGATTCGGCTGCTTCCCTGCGCGAGGATTACCTCAATCAGGTTCAAAGGGACTGTCTCAGTCGATGGCGCCAGGCCATCAACACCCCTAGCGAAGACGCGCCGCATGAAGCGACGCGCAGCGGGATTCTATTCGTGGCCGTTGCCAGGCTTGCGCAATGGCGTCACAGCAAGGCGCACGGGCGCAGACAGTGGCATCGCCACGGCAGGCCCGCGCAACGCCGCTGTGGCGTCATTTCGCAAGCCCAATCCCGTCAGTCGAAGACGGGGGATTCGACGCCCAGCACCTTGTGCAGCTTGGGGCTCGTCGTCGTGTACTGCAGGTGCACGCGCTTGTCCGGGAAGACGTAGGGCGCGGCGCCGAAGGCGGCCAGCGCGGCCTCGTGGAAGCCGCTCAGGATGAGCTTCTTCTTGCCCGGGTAGGTGTTCACGTCGCCGACGGCGAAGATGCCCGGCACGCTGGTCTCGAACTTCTCGGTGTCGACGACGATCTGCTTGCGCTCCAGCGCGAGGCCCCATTCGGCAATCGGGCCGAGCTTGGGCGACAGGCCGAAGAAGGCCAGCACCTGGTCGCAGGGCACGACGCGCGTGATGCCGTCGTTGCCGGCGATCTTCAGGCCCGTGAGCTGACCGTCGCGTTCCTCGATGCCGACCGTCTGGCCGACGACGAACTGCATCTCCTGCGCCTCGCACAGCTCGCGCATCTTGGCGACGCTGGCCGGCGCGGCCCGGAAGCCATCGCGGCGGTGCACGAGGATGACGCTCTCGGCCTTGTGCGGGTTGCCGTCGGCGTGGGCGGCGCAGAAGTTCAGCGCCCAGTCCAGCGCCGAGTCGCCGCCGCCGATGATGAGCAGGTTCTTGCCGGCGAACTGCTCGGGGCCCTTGACGCGGTAGTGGACCTGCGTGCCCTCGTAGGGCTCGACGCCTTCGACCTTCAGCGTGCGCGGCTGGAACGAGCCCACGCCGCCGGCGATGAAGACCGTCCTGGTGACGAACTGCGTGCCCTTGCTGGTCTCGACAACGAAGCCGCCATCTTCCAGCTTCTGCACCTGCGTGACTTCCTGGCCCAGGTGAAAGGTCGCGCCGAAGGGCTCGATCTGCTTGAGCAGGCTGTCCGTCAACTCCTTGCCGGTGCACATGGGCACGGCCGGGATGTCGTAGATGGGCTTGTCGGGGTACAGCTCGATGCACTGGCCACCGGGGTAGGCCAGGCTATCGATGATGTGCGCCTTGATCTCCAGCAGGCCCAGCTCGAAGACCTGGAACAGGCCGACCGGCCCGGCACCGACGATGACGGCGTCGGTCGTGATGGCGTCGGGGCGGATAGCGGCTGCCGGCATGGAGAAGAAGGGCTCAGCGGATCAGTTCGGGCAGCTTGCCCGTCTTGTCCTTCCACTCCTCGGCGTCGGGCAGGGCGGGCTTGCGCTTGGTGATGCTGGGCCACTTCTTGGCCAGGTCCGCGTTGATCTTGATCATGTGGATCTGATCGCCGGGCACGTCTTCCTCCGGCAGGATCGCATTGACCGGGCATTCGGGGATGCAGACGGCGCAGTCGATGCACTCGTCGGGGTCGATGGTGAGGAAGTTCGGGCCTTCGCGGAAGCAGTCGACCGGGCAGACGTCGACGCAGTCGGTGTATTTGCAGCGGATGCAGGCTTCGGTGACGACGTGGGTCATGTGCGGCTCTGGGAGGTAAGGGGTGCCTGTTCAGGCGAAACAGCGATTTTATTGGACGCCGGCAGGGCGCCCGTGCCGACGATGAGAACGGCGGGGCGGCCGCCGTGCAATGGGGCCGCGTCGGCGAGGTCGGCCAGCAGGTGTTCGCTGGTCAGCGCGTCGGCGCAGCCGGCGCGGCTGACGACCAGCGCGGGCGTGTCCGCGGCCCAGCCGGCGGTGATGAGCTTGGGGCCCAGCGTGTCGAGCTGGCGGCCGGCCATGTAGAAGACTTCGGTGTCGGCCGACAGTGCCGCACGCAGCTCGCCCTCGGCTGTCATGGCCGTCGTGAGGCTGACGTTGCGGCCGCGGCCGCGGCGGGTGAGTGGCCGCTGGGTCAGCGCGGCAGCGGCCGAGGCGGCGGTGACACCGGGGATGATTTCGCTGGCGATGCCGGCATCGGCCAGGGCCTGCAGTTCCTCTTCGAGCCTGCCGAAGATGCTGGCGTCGCCGCCTTTGAGCCGAACGACGACGGCGTGTTCGCGGGCAGCCTGAACCAGTAACGCGTTGATCTCGGCCTGCTTGGCCGAGTGCTCGAAGCCACGCTTGCCGACGTAGGTCCAGCGGGCATTGGGCGCGAGATCCTGCAGCGCAGGGTCGGCAAGGGCGTCGGCCAGCACGATGTCGGCCGTGGCCAGCGCGCGGGCGCCGCGAACCGTGATGAGGTCCGCCGCGCCGGGGCCGGCGCTGACGAAGATCACGCGGCCGGTCGGCTGCGTGTTCCCATCCTCACGGCCCAGGCCCATCACCAGGCCTCTTCGACCGGAGCAGCCTGCACGTCCACCAGCAGCGCGCCGCTGGTGCGGTGGCTGGCGGGGTCGACCACGATCAGCGCGCCGCCGACGCGGTTGTCCTTGAACGGCTCGACCGGCAGCTCATGCTGCACTTCCATCTGCACGCGGCCGATGGTGTTGACGGGCAGTTCGTGCGCGTCCTGCGGCTGCAGCGTGTTGATGTCCAGCACCGACTTGATGGCCGAGATGCGCGCCTGCACCCAGCGGTTGCCGTGGCGCACCCAGTACTTGCGGCCGGGCTTGGCGGCTTCGGTGTCCAGCCAGGCCAGCGTGGCCGGGAAGGTCTTGGTCTGCGAGGCCGAGCCAGGCGTGACGATCCAGTCGCCGCGGCTCACATCCAGCTGGCGGTCCAGCACCAGGCCGGCCGAGTCGCCGGCGGCGGCGCTGTCCACGGTCTCGCCGGCCAGGCGCACTTCGGCGACGACGGCGGTCTGCTTGGACGGCAGCACCTCGATGGTGTCGCCGGCCTTCACGGCGCCGTGGGCGATGCGGCCCCACAGCACGCGCGGCTGGAAGCCGGTGCCTTCGGACTGGTGCGCGTTCTTCTGCACGTACTGCACGGGCAGCGACAGCGGTGCGTCGGTGCGCTCGCTGCTGGTGGGCAGGCGCTCCAGCACCTGCAGCAGGCTCTCGCCGTTCCACCAGGGCGCGTCCAGCGGCTGGGTCACGTTGTCGCCGCGCAGCGCGCTGACGGGCACCGTGGCGGCCACGTTCAGGCCCGCGGCGGCGGCGAACTTGTCCAGTGCCGTCTTGACCTTGGCAAAGCCGGCGCCAGCGTCGTCCAGCGCGTCGATCTTGTTGACGGCGAAGACGATGCTGGGCACACGCAGCAACTGGGCCAGCAGCGAGTGGCGGCGGGTCTGCGGCAGCAGCGTGACCTCGGCTTCGTTCAGGTTCAGCTTGGTGATGTCCACCAGCACGACGGCGGCGTCGCTGCCGGCGGCGGCCGTGACCATGTTGCGCGTGTACTGCTCATGGCCAGGGGCGTCGGCAATGATGAACTTGCGCGTCTTGGTCGCGAAGTAGCGGTAGGCCACGTCGATGGTGATGCCTTGCTCGCGCTCGGCTTCGAGGCCGTCGGTCAGCAGGCTCAGGTCGATGGGGCGGCCGGCGGCGCGGCGCTCCAGCGTGTCGAGCTGGTCGGCGAGGATGGCCTGGCCGTCGAACAGCAGGCGGCCGATCAGCGTGGACTTGCCGTCGTCGACGGAGCCGGCGGTGAGGAATCGCAGCGCCTTCATCAGAAATACCCTTCCTTCTTGCGCTTCTCCATGGAAGCTTCACTGGTGCGGTCGTCCATGCGGGTGGCGCCGCGTTCGCTCACCGTCACGGTCAGCGTCTCGGCCACGACCTCGCTCGCGTTGGCGGCGGGGCTCTCGACCGGGCAGGTGCAGGTCATGTCGCCAACGGTGCGGAAACGCACGGTGGCGGTCTCGACGGTTTCGCCTTCTTCCGGCGGTGTGACGTCGGTCAACGGCACCAGCAGGCCCTTGCGGCGGATGACCTGGCGCTGGTGCGCGAAGTACATCTGCGGCAGCGGGATGTTCTCGCGAGCGATGTAGAGCCACACGTCCAGCTCGGTCCAGTTGCTGATGGGGAAGCAGCGGAAATGCTCGCCCGGGCGGATGCGCGTGTTGAACAGCGTCCACAGCTCGGGGCGCTGCTCCTTGGGCTGCCATTGGCCGAAGCTGTCGCGGTGGCTGAAGATGCGCTCCTTGGCGCGCGCCTTCTCCTCGTCGCGGCGGGCGCCGCCGATGAGCGCGTCGAACTTGTGCTCCTCGATGGTCTCCAGCAGCGTGACCGTCTGGTGGCCGTTGCGGCTTTCCAGCGGGTGGCTCAGGCGGATGGTGCCCTTGGCCATGCTGTCTTCGAGGTGCCCGACGATCAGGCGCTCGCCCATCTCGGCGACGCGCTGATCACGGAAGGTGATGACCTCGGGGAAGTTGTGGCCCGTGTCGATGTGCACCAGCGGGAAGGGCAGCGAGCCCGAGTAGCCGCTCGGGTGCGCGGCGTTCTTCATCTTGAACGCCTTCTCGGCCAGGCGCAGCACGACGCAGGAGTCCTTGCCGCCCGAGAACAGCAGCGCGGGGCGCTCGAAACTGGCAGCGACCTCGCGCAGGATGAAGATGGCCTCTTCTTCCAGCGCATCCAGATGCGCGTGGTCGACGTCGGCGATGAGTTGTTCAGGTTTCACAGCAGCATTCATGATTTGGCGTGCAGGCCGCACTCTTTCGATGAGTCTTCCCACC
The DNA here is from genome assembly GCF_043555985.1 of Pelomonas candidula. Lineage (NCBI taxonomy): Bacteria > Pseudomonadati > Pseudomonadota > Betaproteobacteria > Burkholderiales > Sphaerotilaceae > Roseateles > Pelomonas candidula. Next base: position 8,542 of record NZ_JBIGIC010000011.1, read on the forward strand.
ACCAGCGGCCGGCGCGGAAGTCCTCGCCGACGGCGATGGCGCGCGTGCAGGGCGCGCAACCGATGCTGGGCATGAACTGGTCATGCAGCGGGTTGTAGGGGACCTCGTACTTTTGAACGTAGGCCCAGACTTCCGCCCAGGTCCAGTCGGCGATGGGGCTGATCTTGCGGCGGCCGTTGCCGTCGTCTTCGTCAAACGCAACATCACCACGGGCGCCGCTCTGCTCGCGGCGCAAGCCGGTGATCCAGGCCGTGCGGCCCTTCAGCATGCGGCCCAGCGGCTCCATCTTGCGCACGCCGCAGCAGGCCTTGCGCAGATCGATGCTCTTGTACATCGCGTCCTGGCCCTCGCGGGCGACGAACTGGATGACGGCCTCGGCGACGGGCGTGAACACTTCGACGTCGAAGCCGTAGCGGGCCTTGATCTGCGGCAGCAGGCCCAGCGTCTCGGCGTGCAGCTTGCCGGTGTCCAGCGTCGAGATGTGGACGGGCAGGCCGGTGCGGGAGATCAGGTCGGTGATGACCATGTCCTCCACGCCCAGGCTGCTGCTCTGCACGAGGCCATCGCCATGCGCGATGTTGGCGTCGCGCAGGCGTTGCAGTGCGGCCTCGATCTTGGCGTCCAGCGCCAGCGTCCACTTGGCGTAGAGCCCGATGGCGTTGCCGACGGCAGGCGCCGCCGCCCAGGGCAGGGCGCTCACCTCGCTCATGCCGCACTCCTCAGGAACCACGGGCGCGTCTCGGCCACGTCGCCCTGGTAGAAGCCGACGGGCGCGAACAGGTCCAGCGCCTTCTGCGCCGCGGCCTGCGACTGGTCGCCGCGCATGACGACTTCGTCGAAGCCGGTGCGGGCCAGCAACTGCATCATGTCCACGAGCACCTCGCCGCGGGCGCGGATGGCACCCTTGAACTGGTGGCGGATGCGCAGCAGGTGGGCCTGGCTGTAGGCGCGGCCATCGGTCCACTTCGGGAAGTCCAGCACGATCAGCGCGATGCGCGGCAGGTCAGCCGCAAGCTGGTTGATGTCGGCGTCGTTCGGGAACTCGATGGCGACGGGCACGTCCTGCGGCCAGTGGGCGCGCACGGCGTGCCACTGCTCCAGGGTCAGCAGGCGGTTGGCTGCAGGATCGGGATCGGGCTTGGGGCCGTCCTCGCCGATGGCGTGCTTCCAGGGGCAGGTGGTGGCGTTGATGAACTTCATGCTTGAGCCTTGGCAGTCGAAACGCGCACGGCGTTGGCGGCGGTCTTGAAGGGGTCGAGACCCAGGCGCTTCACGGCGTCGATGAAGTGTTCACCGGCCAAGCGTTCGCGCGTGAAGGTCTCGATGACGGCGTCGATGGCGTCGGCGATCTCGTCGGCCGCGAAGCTGGGGCCGACGACCTTGCCGGCCACGGTGGCGCCGGCGAGTTGGGTGCCATCACCGCCGCCCAGCGTCAGCTGGTACCACTCGGTGCCGTCCTTGTCGACGCCCAGCACGCCGATGTGGCCGCTGTGGTGGTGGCCGCAGGAGTTGATGCAGCCGCTGATGTGCAGGTCGATCTCGCCCAGGTCCTCGAGCTCGTCGATGTCCTGGTAGCGCTCGGCGATCTCGGCGGCCAGCGGCAGCGAGCGGGCGTTGGCCAGTGCGCAGAAGTCGCCGCCGGGGCAGGCGATCTGGTCGGTCAGCAGGCCGGCGTTGGGCGTGGCGAAACCGGCGGCGCGTGCGGCCTGGAACAGCTCGGGCAGGTCGGCCTCTCGCACCCAGGGCAGCACGAGGTTCTGGCGGTGCGACACGCGCAGCTCGCCGTGGCTGAAACGCTCGGCCAGCGCGGCGGCGGTGTCCATCACGTCGGCGCTGGTGTCTCCCGGGGCGATGCCCACGCGCTTGAGGCTGAGCGTGACGGCGCGGTAGCCGCTGACGCGGTGGCCGTGCACGTTGCGCGAGAGCCAACGCGCGAAGGCCGGGTCGCTGGTGTCCAGCTGCGCGGGGGCTTCGGGCTTCACGCCGGCGGGGTCGACGAAGCAGGCGGCCACGCGGTCCAGCTCGGCCTGCGGAATCACCTGCTCGTGGCCGGCCGGGTCATCGGCCAGGATGCGCTGGAACTCCTCGTTGACGGCGTCGAAGAACTTCTGGCCTTCGGCCTTGACGAGGATCTTGATGCGGGCCTTGTACAGGTTGTCACGGCGGCCGGCGAGGTTGTAGACGCGCACGATGGCCTCGATGTAGACGAGGATCAGGTGCCACGGCACGAACGGGTTGATCTCGACACCCGGGATGGGCGTGCGGCCCATGCCGCCACCGACGAAGACCTGGAAGCCGACCTCGCCCGCGGCGTTCTTCTTCAGCTGCAGGCCGATGTCGTGCCAGCCGATGGCCGCACGGTCCTCGGTAGCGCCCGAGATGGCGATCTTGAACTTGCGCGGCAGGTGGGCGAACTCGGGATGCAGCGTGCTCCACTGGCGCAGCACCTCGGCGTAGGGGCGGGCGTCGACGATCTCGTCGGGCGCGATGCCGACGAAGGCGTCGCTGGTGATGTTGCGGATGCAGTTGCCACTGGTCTGGATGCCGTGCATGTCGACCTCGGCCAGCAGGTCCATCACGTCGGCGCTCTTCACGAGCGGAATCCAGTTGTATTGCAGGTTCTGGCGTGTCGTGAAGTGGCCGTAGCCGCCCTGGCCGGCGAACGGGCCGTCGGGCTGGCGGTCGTACTCGCGGGCGATCTTGGCGAGCTGGCGCAACTGGCGCGAGGACAGCTCGCCGTAGGGCACGGCCACGCGCAGCATCGGCGCATGGCGCTGGATGTACCAGCCGTTCTGCAGGCGCAGCGCGCGGAACTCGTCCGTGCCCAGCGTGCCGGCGAGGTGGCGCTCGAGCTGGTCGCGGTACTGCGCGGCGCGGGCGTGGACGAAGCGGCGGTCGAAGTCGGTGTATTGGTACATCGAGAGACAGTCTTTAGTGGATCACTTTCCAGCCGGCCATCAGCAGCGACGCGCACAGCAGGCTGCGCACGACGCCGTCCGGCAGGCGGCGGGTCAATTGGGCGCCCAGCCAGATGCCGGGCAGGGAGCCGATCAAAAGGGACGCCAGCAGCGCCCAGTTCACGTTGCCCAGGCTCGCATGGCCGATGCCGGCGACGAGCGTCAGCGGCACGGCATGGGCAATGTCGGTGCCCACGATGTCGCGGGCCTTCATGCGGGGGTAGATCAGCAGGATCAGCGTCGCGCCGATGGCACCGGCGCCGATGGACGACAGCGACACCAGCACGCCGAGGATCAGGCCGCTGGCGATGGTCAGCCACGGCTTGCGCGACTCGGGAATCCAGCGCTCCAGCCGCAGGCCCAGCGCCTGCCAGCTGGCCTTGAACGCGACAACGACGGCCGTCAGCAGCAGCGCGATGCCCAGCGAGAACGTCAGCGCCGACGCCCAGCCCTTGGTGACGCCGCTCAGGTGCATCAGCGCGATGGTGGCGATGGAGGCGGGCACCGAGCCGGCCAGCAGGCGGCGCACGACGACCCAGTTCACGTGGCCGTGGCGGGCGTGCGCGACCGAGCCGCTCATCTTGGTCAGGCAGGCGAACCAGAGGTCGGTACCGATGGCGACCGCGGGGTTGAGCTTGAAGACGGACAGCAGCAGCGGCGTCATCAGCGAGCCGCCGCCCACGCCGGTGATACCGACGATCAGGCCGACGCCCCCTCCACTCGCGATCGCAATCCAGTCCAGCACCCGAAAAACTCCAGCGGCGACCCCATGACGCCTGAGGGCGCGACTCTAGGGAATGTTGCAGTGCCGCAGAACTACTTAATTCTTGGGGCCATATGCCCAGGCTGAATAAGCAACCTCAGTTTGTGGCGAGGAGCTTCAGCACGGCGACCTGTTCGGCAATGCGCGGGGGCACGGGTTCGGTGCCGTCCAGCATCGCGCGGATCAGCCGGGCATTGTCGCCCGGCTCGCAGGCCGGGGACAGCGGCCAGTCCAGATCGGCGGTGTCCGCCGCGTGCAGCGGCGCGGTCTGGCCGTCCTGGAAGCCGATCAGGTGTGACTTGCGTCGCAGGTGGGCGTAGGCCTCGCCCTCGCTGGCGCGCATCAGCAGCGCGCGGCCGCCGCCCGCCGTCAGGCCGGGCAGGGCGTTGGACATGCTGTCCAGGTACTCCGGGTGCGTCACGGCCACCACCCGCACGCCGCGGCCGGCGGGGAAGGGGTCCAGCAGCTTGGCGAGGCTGTGCGAGCTGTTGCGCAGGCCCAGGCGCGGGCGCAGCGCCATCAGTGCGTTCAAGCCAGGGTTGAGCATTTGCAAAGGCAGCACGGCCAGCCTGTCGGTCGCCAGGCGCTGTTCGGCGTCGGCCAGCGAGGGGCTGGCGTGCAGGTCGAGCGCGTCCAGCAGCTCGAAGGGGCTGTGGCGACTGTCGAAGTCGTGCCGGCCGAAGACCAGCACCGGCACGCCCTCGCGGGCCAGCAGCAGCGCCACCAGCGGCATCAGGTTGGCCTGCTTGCGGGCGCCGTTGAAGCTGGGCAGCAGCACCGTGCGCGGGCCTGCGGGGGCCTTCAGCGCGGCGGTGCGCGTCTGCATCGCCGCCAGGAAGCCGGCCACCTCGTCGGCACTCTCGCCCTTGATGCGCATCGCGACGAGGATGGCGCCGAGCTCGATGTCGGGCACGGCGCCGTCCAGCATCTGGCCGAAGAGCTGCTCGGCTTGGTCACGTGTGAGGTCACGGGCACCACGGGTGCCGCGGCCGATTTCCTTGATCAAGGGGGCGAAGTCCATGCCCGCCAGTGTAGAAACGACGAGAGCCGCTCGTGGCGGCTCTGGCTCTGGCTGCGGCACGGGGCCTCAGAACGCCATGCGTGCGCCCAGCGTCACCATGCGAACGTTGGTGTGCTCGCCTTGGTATTGCGCGCGGGTCGCGTCCACGCCGAGCTCGATGCGGGCCGACGGCGTCAGCGCGTAGTTCACGGCCAAGCCGACGATGGGCTGGGTCTTGCTCTCGCTGTCGGACCCGCTGAGCGTGCCGACATCGGCGCCGATCTTGGTGCGCACGCGGGCCACACCCAGGCGGCCGGTCAGGCCCCAGTCGGGCGACAGGGCCGCGGTGTAGGCGCCACCGAGCGATAGTGCTTCAGGCCGTGCGTTCAGGCCGATGGCGCCCTGCGATGCGTGAAAGCGTCCGAAGTTGGCATAGCCGCCTTCCAGCGCGAAGCCGTTGCCAAACGAGTAGCCCAGCAGCGCCTTGCCACCGGTGGCGTTGCGGTCGCAGGCCTGCACGCCGGTGCAGTCGGCGTTCAGGTGGCCTTGGCCGACGCCCAGCAGCCCGTAGACGCCGGGCTGGTTGCTCGAGTTGCCGGTCTGGGCATGCACGGCGCTAGCGGCCAGTGCGAGGGCGGCGAGGGTGAATGCGGTCTTGGTCATGGGTACTTCCTACTTCGTTCATCGGAAGCGACACGAGCTGTCGCTGGTGTGATCCTCGGAGCCGCTGCCGGGGGGACTTGTAGGAGTGCGTCACTCGGTGGCGACGGACTGACACCCGGCCGGGTGAACGCGGGTAAGTCGACGTAAATCACGCAAGCGGGCTTGCAGAATGCCGGCGCCGGGAAGCAAAAAGGCCGCACAAGGCGGCCTTTGGAATCGGGTGGAAGGCCGATCAGAACGCGAACGTCGCGCCCAGCGAGATCAGGCGCACGGCGCCCTTCTGGCCGACGATCTCGGCGTTGGTGGAGTCCGCGGCCAGTTCCAGCTTGACGGTCGGGCTGATGGCATAGGTCACGCCGACACCGGCGTAGGCCTTGGCCTTGCTTTCAGACCGCAAGCCACTGCCCAGGCCCACCACCACGGCGTCGCCCTTCGTCTTGACCTGGGCGATGCCCAGGCGCACGTTCAGGCCCCAGTCGGTGCCCAGCGGCAGCGCGTAGGCGCCGCCCAGCGTGATGGCGGTGGGCTTGAGCGTCAGGGCTTCCGTGCTGTCGGCGAACTTGAACTTGCCGAAGCTCATGTAGCCCAGTTCAACGCTGAAGCCATTGCCGAACTTGTAGCCGCCGACCAGCTTGCCGCCGGTGTCGGAGCTGTCGCAGGTCGTGGCGCCCGAACACTCGACGTTCAGGTGGGTCGAGCCGGCAGCGGCCGTGACGTAGAACTGCTCGTTGGATTGGGCTTGAGCCGAGGCGGCGCCGATCAGTGCGGCCAGGACGATTGCTTGCTTTTTCATTGTGAGAACTCTCCCTTGTTCTCTCGGTTGAGGGCCGATCTGGTGCCGGCTCTGGCCTTTGCGAGGCGGGCGCATCGTAAATAGGTGCAGCCCCGGTTTCGGTCTTGTTTGTCGCCGTGATGCGACAACGTGGCGGTGTGCGTGTAGTGACGATTCACGCACGACGGCCGGGCATGAAAAAAAGGCCGCACGCGGCGGCCTTTCTTGCTGCGGGGCGGCGGATCAGAACGCGTAGGTCACGCCGGCCGAGTAGAGGCGGACGGTGGGCTTCTGGTCGACCACGTCGGCTTCGGTCGAGTCTGCGGCGACCTCGACCTTGAAGTTCTTGTTGATGGCGTAGGTCGCCGCCAGGCCGTAGTAGACCTTGGGCTTGCTCTCGGTCTTGGCGACCGTGGCGGCCGTGTCCTGCGACCTCACCTGGGCGTAGCCGAGGCGCAGCTTGGCGCCGAAGTCGCCGTTCAGCGGCAGCGCCAGCGCACCGTTGAGCAGCAGGGCCGTCGGCTTCACCGTGTACGTCGTGTTGTTGGCGAAGGCGCTGAACTTGCCGAAGCTGATGTAGCCGACCTCCAGCCCCAGGCCGTGGTTGAACTGGTAGCCGCCCAGCAGCTTCATGCCGGTGTCGCTGGTGTCGCACGAGGCGGCGCAGTCGGTCTTGGCGCGGCTGGCGCCGACGGCAGCGGTGGCATAGAAGCCCTCGCCCTGCGCCGGCAGTTCGTCTTCCTGGCCCCACTTGGCACCGAACGCGTAGGTGGCGCCCAGCGTGACCTGGCGGGCCGAGCCCTGGCCGCCCACTGCCGCGCTGATGTTGTCGACGCCCAGTTCGATGTCCAGGTCCTTCATGACCCGGTAGGTCAGGCCCAGGCCGAGGTAGCCGCGGGTCTTGCTGTTCGTCGTCTTGCTCGCGAGCGTCGTGGTGGTGGTCGTGGTGCCGGTCACGACCGTCGTGGTCGTGGAGTCGGTCTTGGTTTTCACCTGGGCCACGCCCAGGCGCGCCTTCACGCCCCAGTTGTTGCCCAGCGCCTGCGTGTACGCGGCGCCGAGCAGGATGGCGATGGGCTTGTAGGTTTCGCTGGTGGTGATCTTGGTGGTGCTGCTGGGCGAAACCACGTTGGTGCCGCCGAACTTGCCGAGCTCGACCGCGCCCAGTTCCGCGCTGATGCCGTAGCCGAAGTTCTGGCCCAGGAGGATCTTGCCGCCCTTGCCCTTGTTGTCGCAGGACGTGTTGCAGTTCACGTCCAGGTGGCCGGCGCCGATGGCACCGGTCACGTAGAAGGGATTGCTGTCCTGGGCGTGCGCGTGGGCGCCAACGACCAGCGCGGCCAGCACGATTGCATGTTTTTTCATCTGGATCTCCTCCAAAGGTTTTGTCATCGGGGGTCCGGGCGGACGCACGGACCCGGCGCCTTTTCGAAGGCGGGGCGGATGCTAGTGAAGGCGGTGTTGCAGCGGGCGGCGCGAGATCGGTTTCGCAGCAACGTGACCATTTGGGGGGCTGCCCTTGACAGGTGCCGGCGTCGGAAGTATCCGCAGGAGGCCGTGCCATGCCGCCCGGAATGCCACGCCGCGCGTGGATACTCATGCCATCACGTCCGCTAACGGCACTCATGCTGCACATCAAGCCCAAGACGCTCTACATCACGCTCAGCATGTTGATGATCGGCCTGGTGATGCTGGTCTGGAGTGTGCTGATGCTGTACGAGCGCTCGCGCAGCGACTCGCTGCTGCTGCAGCAGGCGGGTGCCGCCGCCGGGCGCATCGGGCGAGAGGCTGCGGCCACCGTGGAGGCCGAGTTGCGGCCCGCGCGGGTCAGCGTGACGTTGCTGGCAACTGGTGTGCTGGGCCGCGCGACGACGCAGGCCGATCGCCTGGCCGCGCTGCCGCAGATGGCAGCGGCGCTGCGTGGCAATGCGTCGGTGTCGGCCGTCTATGTCGGCACGGCGGGCGGGTCTTTCGTGTTGCTGCGCCGGCTGAGCGACGACGCCGCGCGCAAGCGCATGGGCGCGCCGGCGGCGGCAGCGCTGGGGCTGCAGATCGTCAATCGCGACGGCGATGCGGCCGCGGGCGCCTACCGCTTCTACGATGCCGGACTGCGCGAGCTCGCGCGCGTCGAGCGGCCCGAGTACGACTTCGACCCGCGCACGCGGCCCTGGTTCGAGCTGGCGCGGCGTGCGGCCGACGGCACGGTCGTGCAGTCGGCACCCTACCGCTTCTTCACGACCGGCGAGACCGGCGTGACGCTGGCGCAGGCCCATGGCAATGCCGTCGTGGGGGCGGACGTGAGCCTGCACGAGCTGGGCGAGATGCTGAAGCGGCCGCAGATCAGCCGCTCGGCGCAGCTGCTGATTGCGACCCCGGGCGGCGAGGTGGTGGCCGAGGCCCGCCACGAGGCCGAAGGAAGCCCCCGGGACGGCCAGTCGCTGGCCCGCGTGGCTGATGCCGCCTCGCCGCTGATGCGTGCGTTGTGGCAGCGCCGTGACGGCGCGGGTCATCTCGATCCGGTGCAGGTGGTGGACGGCGTCGAGTGGGTCAGCCACGCCCTGCCGCTGCAGGGCGCGGTGGAGGCCGGCGCGCCGTTGCTGCTGTTGATGGCCGCGCCGCGCGAGGAGCTGCAGGCCTTCCAGCTCGAGAGCCGTCGCAACGGCTTCTACATCTCGCTGGCCCTGATGCTGCTGTTGATGCCGGTGGTGCATCTGCTGGCGGACCGCGTGTCGCGGCCGCTGCGCCACCTGGCGCGCCAGGCCGAGGCCATCGAGCACTTCGAGTTCGACGGCCCGGACCCGGCGCGCAGCCTGATCCGCGAGGTGGACCGGCTGGCCGTCGCGATGACGTCGATGAAGCACTCGCTGCGTCGCTTCCTCGACATCAGCGGCGCGCTCAGCGCCGAGCGCGACTTCGACGCGCTGCTGGACCTCATCCTGCGCGAGACCATCGCCGTCACCGGCGCCAGCGGCGGTGCCGTACACCTGCTGTCCGACGACGGGCAGTCGCTGCTGCCGGCTTCGGCACGGCTCAACGGCGAGATCGTTCCCGAGGCCGGAAAGCGCTGGGACCTGGACGTGGCCGACAGCCTGGGCGCGCCGGTGCAGGCATTGCGCGCGGACGACGCGGTCGAGGTCGAGCTGAGCTGGAACGACCCCGCCCACGTCGCAGCCTACGGCCTCCTGTTCTCGACGCTGGCCGCGGCGCGGCTGCGGTTGCTGTCGGTGCCGCTGAGGAACCGCCAGCACGAGACCATCGGCACGCTGACGCTGAGCTTCCCGCTGCCGGCCCAGGGCAAGCCGGAGCCGCTGGGCGCGGCGCTGGTGGCTTTTGTGCGCGCGCTGTCCGGCACGGCCGCCGTGGCGCTGGACAACCAGTTGCTGCTGCGTGCGCGCAAGGAGTTGCTGGAGAGCTTCATCCAGCTCGTGGCCGGCGCCATCGACGCCAAGAGCCCCTACACCGCCGGCCACTGCCAGCGCGTGCCGGAGCTGACCAAGATGCTGGCCCAGGCCGCCTGTGACGCGACCGAGGGCCCCTACGCGGGCTTCTCGATGAATGCCGAGCAGTGGGAGGCGCTGCACATCGCCGCGTGGCTGCACGACTGCGGCAAGGTCACGACGCCGGAGTTCGTCGTCGACAAGGCCACCAAGCTCGAGACGCTGCACAACCGTATCCACGAGATCCGCACGCGCTTCGAGGTGCTCAAGCGCGATGTGCTGATCGAGAAGCTGCAGGCCGAGGCAGGTGAGGCCGGCACGGCCCGCGCACAGGCCGCCGCCGCGCCGGCACTGGCCGAGCTGGACGCAGACTACGCCTTCGTCGCCGCCAGCAATGTCGGCGGTGAGACGCTGGCGCCCGAGGCGCTGGCGCGGCTGCGGCGCATCGGCGAGCGGCGCTGGCAGCGCACGCTGGACGACAGCCTGGGCCTGTCCGGCGACGAGGCCAGCCGCCAGCTCAAGCCCCGCCCCGCGCTGCCCGCGACGGAGACGCTGCTGCAGGACCGCCCCGAGCACATCGTGCCGCGCCCCGCCGGCGAGAGGCTGACCGAGGGCAACCGCTGGGGCTTCCGGCTGCGCCAGCCCGAGCTTCTGTACCACCGCGGCGAGCTGCACAACCTCGCCATCGCACGCGGCACGCTGACCGACGAGGAGCGCTACAAGATCAACGATCACATCGTGCAGACCATCAAGATGCTGCACGAACTGCCGTTCCCCAAGCACCTGCGCAGCGTGCCCGAGATCGCCGGCGGCCATCACGAGCGCATGGACGGCCGTGGCTACCCGCGCGGCCTGAGCGGCGCGCAGATGAGCCCACAGGCCCGCATGATGGCCATCGCCGATGTCTTCGAGGCGCTGACCGCCGATGACCGACCCTACAAGCCCGGCAAACCGCTGTCCGAGGCGCTTACGCTGATGCAGCGCATGGCCCGCGAGGGCCATCTCGACCGCGAGCTGTACGACCTGTTCCTGAGTGCCGGGGTCTGCGAAGCCTATGCCGCGCGCTTCATGCCGGCGGAGATGGTGGACGTGGCCGACGTGGGCGTCTATCGCGCTTAGGGCCTGTTCACACGACGGCGGCAGGCCGCGTTGTAGCCAAAAAGCCCGCGAGCAAGGCGCAAACCGCAGCCGGGTCAGACACCCGGCGAGGATTTGCAACGCCGCGCGCGGGCTTTTTGGCCACAACCCCACGGGAAGGCCATCCGCCAGGGGGGCACTCCGCGTTGCACCGCTGGCCCGCATATCAATGCGGGCTGCGCGCTGCGCCTTGATTGCCCCCTGGCGGATGGCCTTCGCGGCCTACTGCCGTCGTGTGAACAGGCCCTAGGCGGCCCGCAACTGGCTGTTCAGCTGCAGTTGGCCGAACAGATCCTTGGGGTCGGCCATCAGCGGGATCAGGTCCAACGGCTGTCCCAGGCCCAGCTGCCGGCTCAGGTCGTGCAGCAGTCGCAGCGCGGAGAAGTCCTCCAGCGCGAAGCCGACCGAGTCGAACACCGTGACCTGTTCGCGCGATTCGCGGCCCGGCGCGTCGCCGGCCAGCACGCGCCAGAACTCGGTGACGGGGAAGTCCGCCGGCATCTGCTGCATGTCGCCCTCGATGCGGCTCTGCGGCTCGAACTCGCAGACCACGCGCGCCATGGCCAGCACGTCGCGGTGCAGTTCGGTCTTGCCGGGGCAGTCGCCGCCGACACCGTTGATGTGCATGCCGGGTTCGATCAGGTCCGGCGTCAGGATGGTGGCTAGGCCCTTGTCGGCGGTGACGGTGGTGACGATGTCGGCGCCGCGCACGGCATCGGCAATGGAGGTGCAGATCGTCAGCGTCAGGCCCGGCGTGCCCTGCAGGTGCGACACGAGCTTGGCTGTTGCCGCCCTGTCGATGTCGAACAGCCGCAGCTCGCGGATGCCCAGCAGGTGGTGAAACGCCAGCGCCTGGAACTCGCTTTGCGCGCCGTTGCCGATCAGCGCCATGACGCGGCTGTCGGGACGGGCCAGGCGCTTGGCGACCATGACGGACGTCGCCGCGGTGCGCATGGCCGTCGTCAGCGTCAGCTCGGACAGCAGCGCCGGAGCGCCGGTGGCCACGTCGGCGAGCACGCCGAAAGCCATCACCGTCGGCAGGCCGACGCGGTGGTTTTTGGGGTGACCGTTGACGTACTTGAAACCGTACAGGCTGGCGTCGCTGATCGGCATCAGCTCGATGACGCCATCGGCGGAGTGGGCAGCGACGCGGGGCGTCTTGTCGAACTCGGCCCAGCGGCCGTAGTCGGCCTCCAGGTAGGCGACGAGGCGGCGCAGCAGGTCGGGCAGGCCGATGCGCTGCACGAGGCGGGCGACATCCTGAGTGGAAAGAAACGTGGTCATGGCAGCGGCTGGCTGTGGCGTTGGCTTGATTCTTCCGACCCCGCCCGCCAGGCAGAAGCGCAACTCTTGTTCAGTAATGCTGGCTGATTTGCCAGAATGGCAGCCCGTACTGACGATTTGATCAAGATGGACGCGCTCGACCAGCAACTCATCGCGCTGCTGCGCACCGATGCCCGCGCCAGCGTCGCCACGCTGGCGGCCAAGCTGAAGGTGTCGCGCGGCACGGTCACCAACCGCATCGCCAAGCTGGAGGACAGCGGCGTCATCACCGGCTACACGGTGCGCCTGCGTCCCGATGCCGCGCCGGACCAGATCTGCGCGTGGATGAGCATCACCGTGGAAGGCAACCGCACACGCGAGGTCGTCGCCATGCTGCTGGGCGAGCCCGGCATCACCGGCCTGTTCGACACCAACGGCCGCTGGGACCTGCTGGCCGAGATCAGCAGCGCCAGCCTGCAGGAGCTGGCCGACGTGCTGGAGCGCGTGCGGCTCATCAAGGGCATCGCGGGCACGGAGACCAGCATCCATCTGCAGAGCTACAAGCTGGGCTGAAGCCGTGCAGAAACACCGCTCGGTTATCGTGCCGCCGCTCTCTGCATTCCTGAACATGATCTCTGCCCTGATCCGCCGCGCCTCGCTCGCGGCCCTGCTGCTGGCGCTCGCCGCCTGCTCCGTCCCGCTGACGACGCCGCAACCCCCTGTCGTCACGCCGCCGCCGGTAGACCCCATCCCTGTCGTCAAGCCGGTTCCGAAACCACCGCGCCTGGGCCTGGCGCTGGGCGGCGGCGCGGCGCGCGGCTTTGCGCACATCGGCGTCATCCAGGTGCTGGAGGAGAACGGCATCAAGGTCGACCTGGTCGCAGGCACCTCGGCCGGCAGCCTGATCGCGGCGATCTACGCCGCCGGCAGGAACGGCAAGGAGATGCAGGCGCTGGCCGAGGGCATGGACGAAGGCGCCATCACCGACTGGTCCTTCCCGTTGCGCGGCCTCATCCGCGGCGAGGCGCTGGCGCGCTTCGTGCGCGAGAAGACCGGAGGCAAGGGCATCGAGCAGATGGCCGTGCCGTTGGGCATCGTCGCGACCGACCTGTCCGACGGCTCGCCCATCCTGTTCCGCAGTGGCGACACCGGCACGGCCGTGCGCGCCTCCAGCGCCGTGCCCGCGGTGTTCCAGCCGGTCAAGATCGGCCAGCGCGAGTACGTGGACGGCGGCCTGGTGTCGCCGGTGCCGGTGCGCTTCGCGCGTGAGATGGGCGCCCAGCTCATCATCGGCGTGGACATCAGCTCTCCGCCCGAGAAGGACCCGCCGGGCGACGCCTTCCGCATGCTGATGCAGACCTTCTCCATCATGGGCCGCAGCATCAACACCTTCGAGCTGCGCGAGGCCGATGTCGTCATCCGCCCGCGGCTGGACGGTGTCGGCAGCGCCGACTTCACCGCGCGCCGCCGCGCCATCCAGGCCGGCCGCGAAGCGGCGCAGGCGATGCTGCCGCTGATCAGGCAGCGCATCGCCGAAAAGACCCGCTGACGCGATGAGTGCCGAGACGCCGCCTGAGACACCACTCTTCCCGCTGCGCTCGGTGCTGTTTCCGGGCGGCTGGCTGCCGCTGCGCATCTTCGAGCCGCGCTACCTGGACATGGTGAGGCGCTGCCACGCCGACGGCCAGCCGTTCGGCGTCGTCGCGTTGACCGAAGGCCAGGAGGTGCGGCAGCGCGATGGCGGCGGCTTCCAGCGAGAGACCTTCCATGCCGTCGGCACGCTGGCGCGCATCGAGCACTTCGAGCACGAACAGCCGGGGCTGATCCGCATCCGCACGCGTGGCGCGCAGCGCTTTCGCGTGCAGTCTTCGCGCTGCCTGAGCCACGGTCTGTGGGTGGGCGAGCTGGCGCTGCTGGCCGATGACGCCGTCGTGGCGGTGCCGGACGACCTGCGTCTGGCTTCGCGCCAGCTGCAGAGCCTGCTGGAGGGCTGGCGCGAGCGCGTCGGCCCAGAGGAGCTGCCGTTGCAGCCACCCTATGCCTGGGAGGATGCCGGCTGGCTGTCCAATCGCTGGGCCGAACTGCTGCCGATGCCGCTGGACGACCGTCAGCGGCTGATGGCGATGGACAACCCGTTGCTGCGGCTGGAACTGGTGGTCGACCGGCTGGAGTCGATCACCGGTTCAGCCAACCGGTGAGGGTGCCCAGCACCTGAGCCTTCTCGGGCTCGTTGAAGATTTCGTGGAACAGCGCGGGCCAGGGCTGCGTCGTGACGACGCCGGCCGGCGCCGATGTCGCGAAGACCTCGCTGCCGCGCGGCGCGACGCAGCGGTCCGCACCGGCCCACATCAGCAGCGTGGGCACGGCCCAGCGCGACGCGTCGGCGATGACGCGCGGGCCGGCGTCGACGATGAAGCGGGTCAGCCGCGCGGTGATGCGGTCGTGCACCAGCGGATCGGCGGCGTAGGCGGCCACGACGGCCGGGTCTCGGCAGATCCACGCGGGCTTCAGGCCGTTGCCGACGGCCAGGCCAGGCGCCAGCTTCTCGGCCATCGCCAGTGCCAGCCTCTGCGCGGTTCTGAGGCCGGCGTCCAGCGCCGGCGACGACAGCACCAGCGCGTCCGGCGGCCGGCTCCATGCGGCCGGCTGGGCCGACAGCGCCTCGGCCGCGAAGCGTGCGGCGACGAGGCCGCCGAGGCTGTGGCCCAGCAGCACGAAGCGCGCGCCGGGGCGGCGCACCGCGTCGATGACGCGGGCCGTGTCGCGCAGCAGCGCGTCGTGGTCGGGAATGTCTCCGCGCGGGCCGGCGCTGTGGCCGTGGCCGCGGTGGTCCCAGCCGTGCACGTCCCAGCCGGCAGCGTTCAGCGTGGCGGCGACGTGGGCGTAGCGCTCGCAGTGCTCGCCCAGGCCGTGCACGACGAGCACCTGCCCGCGTGCGGCGGTGGGCGTGTTGGCGGGCCAGTGGCGGGTGTGGAGCTGGAGGCCGTCGTCGGTGGTCGTCGTCATCGCGTCGTCGGTGGGGGGCGGAGGCGTGAGTCTAGAAGCCGGCCCGCGAGCCCGGTGCACGCAGCTCCCGCGGGTCAGCGCGTCACGATGGGAAAGTTGCCCGACGCGCCCTGGAACAGGCCGAAGAAGCGGCTAAGCGCCAGCGGGTTGCCGCCCAGCTGCACGTCGCCGCTGGTCAGCGCTTCGCGGGCCGACAGCTGGCCGCTCAGCAGCCGCAGGTAGACGGCCTTGGGCAGCGTCAGCGTGGCGTTGGCGCCTGCATCGGCCGCACCCTTGCGATAGCGCAGCACCGAGTTCGCGACGGTCAGCACGTAGGTGTCGCCGAGGTCGGTGAAGACGAGGTTGATCTTCAGGTTCACGCCCTCGGCCTTGGCCGGGTCCAGCGATGCGGCCGAGCGCTCGAAGAAGCGCTCGATGGGCACGTACTGCAACAGGTCGCCGAGTGCGGCCAGGCCACCGGCCCGCGGCGTGCTGGCGCCGCGCAGCTCCAGCGCGCCGGACAGGTAGAAGTTGCGCTGCGGTGCCGACTCGGCCTTCCAGGCGAGCTGCTCGAAGGTCCTGGCCAGCAACTCGCGCGCGGGCTGGTTGCCGGCGTCGGCGAGCACGGCATGGCGCAGCAGCTCAGCGGCCCAGCGGTGGTCGCCCGCGTCGAAGGCGGCCTGCGCGGCGGCGACGATCTTGTCGGGCCCGCCGGCCAGTTGCACGTAGCGCCGGGCCATGTCCACCGGCGGCAGCGGGTCGAGGTGGCTGGGGTGGCCGTCGAAGAAGCCCAGGTAGAACTGGTAGACGGCGCGTACGTTGAACTTCAGCGCGCCGTAGTAGCCGCGCACGTCGAAGTCTTCCTGCAGCGCCTTGGGCAGCTGCATGCGCTCGGCGATCTCGTCGGCGTTCAGGCCCTGGTTGATGCCGCGCACCGTCTGGTCGTGGATGAAGCGGTAGACGTCGGCCTGCGCACTGATGAACTGCTTGATGCGCGCCGTGCCCCAGACCGGCCACTGGTGGCTGTTGAAGACGACGTCGGCGTTGGCCGCCCAGGACTGTGCGGTGTCGAGGTAGCCGGCCCAGCGCAGCGCGTCGCGCACCTTGGCGCCGCGCGGCGTCAACAGGTTGTGCAGGTTGTGGCTCAGCAGCTCGGCGCCGCAGAAGGCCTTGAACTCCGGCAGCTCGATGACAAACTCAGCCGGCGCTTCGCTGCCGGGCACGTTGTGGAAGACGAGCCGGCGGCCGTCGACGACCAGCTCCTGCCCCTCGCCCTCGATGAGCTGCGTCGGCGCGAGGATGCCCAGCCGCCCCAGCGCCAGCGCCTTGCCCAGGCCCGTGTCGACGGAGCCGGTGGCGCTGCGTGGCAGCAGGTTGCCGTACATCCACGTCGCACGCCGGCCCATGGCCGTGCCGACGAGCAGGTTCTCGCTGGTCGCCTCCTCCATGAATCCGGCCGGCGCGATGACCGGCACCTGGCGTGCCTTGACGTCCTCGGCGCTGATGACGCCCAGTGCGCCGCCGAAGTGGTCGGCATGGCTGTGCGTGAAGACGACGGCCGAGACGGGCTTGTCGCCCAGGTACTGGCGCGCGAACGCCATTGCGGCGGCGGCTGTCTCGCGCGAGGACAGCGTGTCGATGACGATCCAGCCGGTCTTGCCGTCGACGAGAGTCAGGTTGGCGAGGTCGAAGCCGCGCAGCTGCCAGATGCCTCCAGCTGGGCCTTCCGTGACCTTGAACAGCCCGATCTCGTTGTTCAGCTTGGCGTGGCGCCACAGGCTGGGGTTGACCGTGGCCGGCGCGTCGCCGTCGATGAAGGTGTAGTCGGCGAAGTCCCAGACGACGTTGCCGTCGGCGGCCTTGATCTGGCCGCTGGGGCGGGCGATGAAGCCGCGCTTGGCTTCGGCCGGTGCCGGGTCGTCGGCGTGGGCGCTCGGCGTGGTGAATGCCGCGAGGGCGAGGAGGGCGGTGGCGAGGAGGCGCATCGCGTGATTCTGCGGGTTCAGACGGCGGCGCGCAGCCGTTCGTAGCCACTGCGGCTGACGGGAATGCGCTTGCCGTTCTTCATGCGGGCGATGTAGGCATCGCTGTCGGTCTTCTCCAGCCCCTGCAGCGCGGCGAGGTTGATGATGAAGGATCGGTGCACGCGCACGAAGCGGGCAGGGTCGAGCTGGGTCTCCAGCTCGGAGATGCGCTGCGGCTTCAGGTGCTCGCGGCCGTGGGCGTGGAAGGCGACGTTGTCGGCCTGGGCCTCGATGTAGGCGATGTCGTCGACGAGCAGCACCTGCATGCCGCCGTCGAGGCTGGCGTCGCGCACCAGCACGCGCGTGATGCGCGGCCCCGCCGGGGCGATCAACTGCTCCAGCCCCGGCGCGGCTTGGCCGATAAGGCGGCGGGCGCGCTCCAGCGCGGCGTCGAAGCGGGCCTGCGAGAAGGGCTTGAGCAGGTAGTCCACCGCGTGCAGCTCGAAGGCACGCATTGCGTGCTGGTCGTAGGCCGTCGTGAAGATGACGCCGTCGCGCCGGCCTGTCAGTTCCAGCACCTCCAGGCCGGTGAGCCTGGGCATCTGGATGTCGAGGAAGACCAGGTCGGGCTTGAGCTCGGTGAGGGCGCGTGCCGCATCAAGGCCGTTGTCGGCCTCGGCGACGACGGCGATGTCGGCGTGCGGGCGCAGGTACTCGGCCAGCAGGCGGCGGGCCAGCGCTTCGTCTTCGGCAATCAAGGCTCGCATGGGGGCACGCAGCGTCATGGTGTCGTCTCGAAGGGAGCGGAAATCTCGACGGCGAAGCCCTCGGGCGTCGCGCCCCACTGCACGCGGGCGCGGCCGGCGTACTGCGCGGCCAGGCGCTCGCGCAGGTTACGCAGGCCCAGACCCAGGCCGGCCTCGTTGGAAGGGATGTCGGGTACCGGGTTGCGCACGGCCACGTGCAGCCAGCCGTCGCGCACCAGCGCCTGCAGGCTCAAGAGCCCGCCGTTGTCACGCGGGCGCAGGCCGTGCTTGAGCGCGTTTTCCACCAGCGGCTGCAGCGTCAGCGGTGGCAGCAGCGCGGGCAGGGCGTCGGGCGCGGCGTCGATGTGCGTGGCGAGCTTGTCGCCCAGGCGCTGCTGTTCGATGGCCAGGTAGTGCGCCACGAGGCCCAGCTCGTCCTCCAGCCGGATGCGCTCGCGGCCGGCGAGATCCAGCGTCTGGCGGAAGAACTGCGCCAGGTCGATGGCCATCGCGCGCGCGGCGGCCGGGTCGAGGTGGGTGAGGGCGCTGATGGAGTTCAGGCTGTTGAACAGGAAATGCGGATCGATCTGCAGCCGCAGCAGCTGCAGCTCCATGTCGCGGGCCAGCAGCCGCGCCTGGGCCTCGCGGGCGGTGGCGTCCTGCGTGTTCTGGAAGGCGATCAGCAGGTCGTGCGTCAGCACCGCCAGCGTCAGCAGTCCGAGCAGCGCCGCTGCCAGCAGCGCAAGTCCGCGTGGCCCCAGCCCCACCCAGCCTTCAAAGTGGCCGAACAGTGCGCCGGCGGCGTCCCAGGCGGCGGCCAGCGCCAGCATGACGGCAGCCAGCGTTGCCACGAGGCCGACCCGGTAGCCCAGCGCGGCCGTCCACGTCGCGGCGCCGAAGGGGCGGGTGCGGCAGGGGTAGTAGGTGGCCAGCGCCACGAAGGCGAACACGCCGCACAGCGGCACGGTCCACGGCAGCGCCCAGCCCAGCGGCGCGAGGCCCAGGGCCTGCAGCAGCGCGGCCAGCGCCGGGCCGGCCAGCGCCCAGGCCAGCAGGTAGACGGCCAGCCCGCGCCAGTGGTTGAACAGCGGATGCACGACGGCGGGCCGTCAGTTCTTGATCTCGACGCCGCCGAACATCACCTCGCCACGCAGCACGAGGCGCGGGCCGGCGTTCATCGGCGGGACGGTCTTGTTCTCCACGCCGCCGAAGGTCGACATCACCTCGACGACGACCTGCCAGTCCCGCGGCACGCGCAGCTCGATGCCGCTGAAGCGGGCGAAGATGTCCAGCCGCGCTTCGGGGCCTTCGATGGTGGCCTGGGTCAGGTCCAGCTCGACACCGCCGAAGGTGCTGGTGATGCGCCCGCCCTTGAAGGTGCGCGAGTCGTGGCGCTGGCTGATGGTGCTGAAGCTGGCGTCGATGTCGGCCAGTTCGCCGTGCTCCAGCGTGGAGGTCGGGAACCAGTCCGTGCCCCGGCGGCGCTGGAAGAAGCCGCGCGTCAGGATGGACAGGCCGGCCAGGATGACGACGACGGGCCACCAGTCACGCCAGTGGAACTGCAGGTAGCCGAGGTTCTGCCCGGTCATGATCAGGCCCACGCCGATAAGCACGAGGCCGAACAGGCCGCTGCCGCGAGGCTGCGGCCAGGCCAGCCGCCCCAGCCCCCACAGCACTAGGCCCAGCGGCCAGAAGGTGTGCAGCAGCGCGATGTCGAAGAGACGCAGGTTGTCGAGCAGCGCCAGCGTGCCGACACCGACGACGGCCAGGCCGAACAGGATGCGATGGCCGGGGTTTTGGTCGTGGCGGTGGCGATGGCGGGAGCGGCGCATGGGCGGTGACGATCTTTGACGAGGCCACCAGTAGACCTCGGCCCGGCCCGTGCGCGGGCGCCATGTCGGCGAATCGCCGCGTTCGGCCGATGAATCGACGCTGCGGCCTCAGGCGCCCGGCTTCGGGGGCTGGCTGCGCCACAGCATGGACACGCCGCCCAGGATGACGAAGGCCGGCCACCACTCGTGCATCGCGAAACCGGCGTAGCCCAGGTTCCGGGCAGTCATCAGGCTGCCGATGAGGACCATCGCCAAGCCGGCGATGGGGCTGCCTTCGTGGCCGACGAGGCGGGCCACGCCCAGCATCACCAGCACCAGTGGCCAGAAGGTCTGCAGCAGCGGCAGGTCGAAGACCCGGTGCTGGTCCAGCAAGGCCAGCGTGCCGGCGACCAGGAGGCCGGCACCGAGAAGCATGTGGCGGGCAGAGCGGCGGAGCGGGGTCTGGGCGGCGAGGTGAAGGCGGTTCATGAAGGTCTCCTGGGGATCAGTGATGCCAGTGGACCTTCAGCGCCGCCGCGGCGCGACGGATTTGCGCCGGGCGGACGATGGGGGCGACGAATGGACACGGGGCGTCGCGAAATCAATCAGGCGCGCCCGGCCTCGGAAATTCTTCAGGCGCTGCAGCCACCCAGTTGGCAACGGGCCGGTGGTATCGGCCTTTGTGCCCGTCGCCCCTGCCAGACCGCGAGAATCAGCAGGGAACCCAGCAGCCACTGTGCCCACTGCGCGGGCTCCGGCACTGCGGAGACGGCGAAGCTGAGTGTGTCGCTGCCACCCACGACGCGGTACCCCACCATCACGCTGGAACCGCCCTCGCCGACAGGTGCAGTCAACGCCGTGACTTCGGAGTACGGCGTCGTCGAGCTGAACGGGTGGTCGGCAGCGATGTTCAGCGTCAACGCGCGGCCGGCCGGCAGGTCGATTGACAGCCCGCTGAGTTGCGTGAAGGTGAGCACGGCCGTGAAGCCCAGGCCATTGGCGCTGTTCGCCGGCGCCATGGCACTGAAGAAGCCTGCGGCCAGCGCCACCGGAGAGGCACCGGCCTCCAAAGCCACTGTCGCGGCACCGGTTGTGGCGTCAAAGCCGAAGCTGGCCTTGCCCTGGGCGGCGTACAGCGTCGCCGTGCTGAGCCCGGTCGAGTTCACGTCGAATTTCGCGTACAGCGAATGACCGGATGGTTGAACCGTGCCACCCGCCACCAGGTAGGCGCTGATGTCGATGTAGCCGCTCTCGACAAAGTTGCCCGTGTAGTCGGTGAACCGGATCACCGACCACTCCGACCCGGTGAAGCCGGTGGCCTGCACGGAGGAGGGGGCTCCGGCGGCACCGGCATCAACGGCCACCGTGGTACTGGCTGACACGATGCCGGGGCTTGCTGCCCCGGCGACCGCAAGCGCGACTGCGGCGCCCCAACAGCGGGCCAGCCGCGTCCACTTGACCGCTGCGCGGGCCTCGTCGTGGCCCAACGACTGCGTCCTCGCCCTGGGCGAGGGTCCATCGCTTTTAAACATCGTCACTCCCTGACACATTGTGTTGGCACCTGTCCTCACTGGCCGGATTAGCACGTGCTGTGCCAGATGCGTCTGAGGAGGCTAGCATTTCGATGACGTGACATGACCCGCCCCACGCCGCCTCTTTGAGTGACTACCCCGCATGTCGGGGAAGCGCTCGCCCACCGCCCCGCAGGCGCTGCGACCCGATCCGCCAGAGTCTTCCAGCGTCCTGGAAGCCGAGTGATCGCGGAGCGTGAAGCTCTGATACGCAGCGCGGGCGCGCTTCCATCGAGGGCATCTGCCACTCTCGATGGTGCAAGAAATAAAAAAGCCCGGTGCGTGTGCACCGGGCTTTCATCGGGTGGGAGCCTGAAGGCTTCAGGCGGCAGCGCGCTTGGCGGTGCGGGTGGCCGTCTGCGTGGCCTTGACGGCTTGCGTCGTGGCAGCCTGGAAGTTGGCTTCGGCGACTTCAACAGCTTGCTTGGTGGCCTTCTGGACCGACTCGAAAGCGTTGTTGGCGGCAGCGACGGCGGACTTCACCAGGGCCACGGCGTTCTCGGTGCCGGCCGGGGCGTTCTTGGCGGCGGTGTCCACCAGCGTGGAGAAGGTCTTCTGCGCGTCGGCGAACTGGCTCTCGGCAACCTTGGCGACTTCGGCGCCGGTGCTGGAAGCGATGTCGTAGATGTGGCGGCTGTAGGAAGCAGCCTTCTCGGCG
This sequence comes from Pelomonas candidula, assembly GCF_043555985.1. Lineage (NCBI taxonomy): Bacteria > Pseudomonadati > Pseudomonadota > Betaproteobacteria > Burkholderiales > Sphaerotilaceae > Roseateles > Pelomonas candidula. The sequence continues at coordinate 30,269 of NZ_JBIGIC010000011.1, forward strand.
GTCGGTTGCAGCAGGGCGGCCTGCAGGGACAGCAGTTCTTGCGCGTCCTTGACGGACAGCGCGGCGGCGGTCGTGTCGGCGGCTTCGGTCAGCGCGGTCTTGGCGACTTGCAGGTTCAGCTCGACGAGTTTCTCGACGCCTTCGAACGCCTTGTTCGTCAGGCCGAAGAGGGTTTCGACGTTGGCCTTGTGAGCGGCGAGGACTTGTTCAGCGGTCAGCATGGTGGACTCCAGTTTCGAGTGAATGAACCGATTGCTGTGCTTGATTGCTGCACTGCAACATGAAGCGAATGATAGGGGTCCCGCGCCGGATTGCAAGAACTATTTTGTGCGGTGCAGCAAATTAGGGGTGAAGGCGTGTGACAAAGCGCTGACGCTATCGTTGTCACGGGTCTGTTTACGCTACGGCAACAGGCCGCGTTGTGGCCAGAAAGGCCGCAGGCACGACGGCAGACCGCAAGCCGGACTCGTGTCCGGCGAGGATCTGCAACACAGCCTGCGGCCTTTCTGCCCACAACCCGAAGGGAGGGCCCGCCGCCAGGGGCCACTCGTTGTTGCAGTGCTGGCCCGCACGTAAGTGCGAGCGGTGCGCTGCGCCTAGATTGGCCCCTGGCGGCGGGCCTTCGCGACCCGTTGCCGTAGCGTAAACAGACCCCGATGTTCGCCTTCCATTCAGACGCCCACAGCCTGGCCTTGCCGCCCGGTCATCGCTTCCCGCAGTCCAAGTACCGGCTGCTGCGCGAGCATTTCGAGCGCGAGCCGGGGCTGCTGCGGATGCAGCCGGCGCCGGCTGCCAGCGAGGGCGAACTGGCGCTGGCGCACACGCCGGACTATGTCGATGCGGTGCTGCTGGGGCGTCTGAGCGCGGCGCAGCAACGCGAGATCGGCTTTCCGTGGAGCCCGTCCATGGCCGAGCGTTCACGCCGCTCGGTGGGCGCCAGCATCGCTGCGGCGCGCGCGGCGCTGGAGGAGGGCGTGGCGGCCAACATGGCGGGCGGCACGCATCACGCTTATGCCGACAAGGGTTCGGGCTACTGCGTCTTCAACGACGTGGCCGTGGCGGCGCGGCTGATGCAGGCCGAGTGGGGGCGGCGACATCGGAGCCTGCTGCGCGTGCTGGTCATCGACCTGGACGTGCACCAGGGCAACGGCACGGCGGCCATCTTCCGCGATGACGACACGGTGTTCACGTTCTCGATGCACGGCGCGCGCAACTTCCCGTTCCGCAAGGAGCCCAGCGACCTGGACGTGGACCTGCCCGACGGCTGCGGCGATGCCGACTACCTGGCGGCGCTGGACCGGGCGATGGACGAGGTCTGGCGGCGATGCGAGCCGGGCCTGGCCTTCTACCTGGCGGGCGCCGACCCGCACGAGGGCGACCGCCTGGGCCGGCTGAAGCTGACCTACGACGGGCTGGCCGAGCGGGACCGCCGCGTGCTGACCGCGCTGCGCGAGCGACGCATCCCGGTGGCGCTGAGCATGGCTGGTGGCTATGGACACGACCTGGCGACGACGGTCGCCGTGCAGGTCAACACGCTGACGCTGGCCGCGCAGTCCTGGCAGGCATTCAACGCACGCGGAAACGACTGACCACCTGCGCCAACCTCTGTGCCTGCTCGCGCAGCGACTCGGCTGCCGCAGCGCTTTCCTCCACGAGGGCCGCGTTCTGCTGCGTCATGTCGTCAACCTGTGTGACGGCCTGGTTGACTTCGTCGATGCCCCGGCTCTGCGCGGCGGCGCCGGCGCTGATCTCGCCCATGATGTCGGTCACGCGCTGCACGGCGCCGACGATCTCGCCCATCGTGGAGCCGGCCTCCTGCACGTGGCGGGCGCCGGATTCGACGCGCTCGACGCTGACGCCGATCAGCGTCTTGATCTCCTTGGCCGCCGCGGCGCTGCGGCCCGCGAGGCTGCGCACCTCGCCGGCCACGACGGCGAATCCGCGTCCCTGCTCGCCGGCGCGCGCGGCCTCCACCGCGGCGTTCAAGGCCAGGATGTTGGTCTGGAAGGCGATGTCGTCGATGACGCCGATGATGTCGGCGATGCGCTTGCTGGACGACGCAATGTCGTTCATCGTGTCCACCACCTGCTGCACGACGCTGCCGCCGCGGTGGGCCACGTCGGCCGCACTCGTGGCGAGCTGGTTGGCCGTCTGTGCGTTCTCCGCGCTCTGGCGCACGGTCCCGGTCAGCTGGCCCATCGACGAGCTTGTCACCTCGAGGCTGGACGCCGTCTGCTCGGTGCGCTGGCTCAGGTCCTGGTTGCCCGACGCGATCTCGGCGGACGCCGTGCGGATGGAGTCCGCCACCAGCATGACCTCGCCCACGGTGTTGCCGAGCTGCTCGCACATCTGGTTCAGCGCCTGCATCAGCACGGCCAGCTCGTCCTTGCCCAGCGGCGTGGCGCGCTGCGTGAGGTCGCCGGCTGCGACGGCCTGGGCCAATGACAGCGAGGCGTTGACGTCAGCCGCGATCTTGCGCTGGTTGGTCAGCAGCAGGCCCATGCCGACGCCAGCAGCCAGCAGCGACACCAGTGCGAACAGCCATGTGCGCTGGTGCGTGTCGGCCAGCTGTGCCTCGGCCGCGCTCTGCTGGTCGGCGCCCATGCTCTGCACGATCTTGGCGATCAAGGTCGCCAGTTCCTTGTAACGGTCCTCGGCCTCCTGCATCGCGGCCACGCCGGTATTGGGGTCGACGGAGGCCAGGTCGATGGCCGCGTCGGCCTTGGCGAGATAGGCCTTCAGCAGCGGCAGCGCCGCGTTGATGTGGGCATCGGTCTCGGCCTGCGTGATGTCCATCTCGGCCAGCGTCGTCAGCGTGCGGGAGAGCCCTTCGACCTGGCTCTTCAGCTGTGCCCGCAGCTCCTTCACCTTGGCGTCGTCCAGCGAGCCGATCAGCGCGATGGTGCGGTAGACGCCGCCGTGCATCTCGCCCACCTGGGTCTGCACGGCCACCGTGGTCATGAAGACCTCGTTGCGCTGCTGGCCGGCGTCATTGGCGGCGACGACGCCGCGCAGCGACAGCATGTTGTTGCCCAGGCCGATCACGAGAACGACCACCAGCGCCGCCAGGGGCGGCATCAGCATTTTTGCAGCCAGCTTCATCTTCAGACTTCGAGTTGGAAGCCGCCGGGCGCCGCACCCAGAGGGCGCGTCGGCCTCTGGGCTGCTGGGTTACTTGTAGATGCCGCCGCAGACGATGGTGTCGTCCAGGCGCTCACAGTACATCTGCTTGGGCTCGATCTTCTTCGTCGTCGGGTTGGTGAACTTGTAGTCCTGCCAGAAGCCAGCGGGCTTGGACTTGCCCAGCTCGACGCGCTCCTTGATGAAGGGCTTGCCGTCGATGTCCTTCAGCTCGATCAGGTTGCGGCCGACCTGCTTCTCGTTGGCGCCGTGGGCCAGGCACTTGCCGTCCAGGCCATAGACGACGAGGTAGAGATCCTGCTTGGTGAACTGCGCGTTCTTGGCGGTGATCTCGCCGTAGGCCTTGTCCTTGCCGCTGGCCTTGATGTAGGCCACACCCTTCTTGACCATGGCCACTGCGTCGTCCTTCGTGGCGTGCTGCGCCAGGGCGGGTTGCGCGCCGACGACGGCGGCGCACGCGAGGACGAGACCTGCAAGGGATCGGTTCATGCGAGTGCTCCTTCCGAGCCGTTGTGAAGCCGTTCTCATCGCTGCCGCCTCGTGGCTGCCGCGACCTGAGCCCGAGAGGCTCCAGGCCAGTGTCTCTCCACGAAATCCCGTCGCGCAAGTGCATATGCCGCAATCCTTTGCAAAGCCTGACCCTTCCCGTGGTGCATTGCACGCATGGAAGAATGCAGCGCCATGACGCGACCGCAGCCCGACGCCCGCCACGCCTACCCCCGCTTCGTGCCGCTGACGACGCGCTGGATGGACAACGATATCTACGGTCACCTGAACAACGTCGTCTACTACAGCCTCTTCGACACGGCGGTGAACTCGCTGCTGATCGAGGCCGGCGCGCTGGACCTGCATGCTGGCGACGTGATCGGCCTGGTCGTCGAGACGCACTGCAACTTCTTCGAGTCGCTGGCCTTCCCGCAGAAGATCGACGCCGGCGTGCGCGTGGCCCACCAGGGCCGATCCAGCGTGCGCTACGAGATCGGCCTGTTCGCCGAAGGCGCCGAGCTGTGCGCCGCCCGCGGCCACTTCGTGCACGTCTACGTGGACCGCGACAACCGCCGCCCGGTGGCCGAACTGCCCGCCGCCTACATCTCCGCCTTGAAGACCCTCACGCCATGAGCCGTTTCGCCACCCCCACGCCCGAGCAGACCGCCGCCGTCGACGCGGCCATCAAGACCCGGCACTCGCTGCGCGCCTTCCTGCCGACGCCGGTGGCGCGCCAGACCATCGAGGACATCCTCGAAGTCGCGTCCTGGGCGCCGTCCGGCACCAACACGCAGCCCTGGCAGGTGCATGTGCTGACCGGCGACGCGCTCAAGCGAGTCTCGGGCCGCATCCAGGCCGCCTACCTTGATGCCGAGCAGAACGTCGCGCATAAGGAGGAGTACGCGTACTACCCGAACGAGTGGCGCAGCCCCTACATCGACCGCCGTCGCAAGGTGGGCTGGGACCTCTACGGGCTGCTGGGCATCGCCAAGACCGACAAGGCGCGCATGCAGCACCAGCATGGCCGCAACTTCATCTTCTTCGACGCGCCGGTGGGCCTGTTCTTCACCATCGACCGCGTCATGCAGCAGGGCTCGTGGCTGGACTACGGCATGTTCCTGCAGAACGTCATGATTGCGGCGCGCGCGCGCGGCCTGCATACCTGCCCGCAGGCGGCGTTCACGCAGTTCCACAAGCTGATCGCCAAGGAGCTGCAGCTCAGCGACGAGCAGATGCTGGTCTGCGGCATGTCACTGGGCTTCGCGGACCCGGATGCCGTCGAGAACAGTCTGGTCACCGAGCGTGCGCCGGTGAGCGAGTTCGCGCGCTTCATCGAAGACTGATGCAGGGCGCGCAACTGGGTCTGGCCTGGGCCCTGCCATTCGCGGGGCTGCTGCTGTCCATCGCCGCCATGCCGCTGGCCGCGCCGGCGTTCTGGCATCACCATTTTGGCAAGATCGCCGCGGGCTGGACGGTGGCGCTGCTGTTTCCGTTCACGCTGGCCTTCGGCGCCGCCGAGACGGGCCACGTGCTGGTGCACACGCTGGTGGAGGAGTACCTGCCGTTCACGATCCTGCTCGGTGCGCTGTACACGACGGCCGGCGGCATCTACATCCGTGGCAACCTGCATGGCAGCCCGGCCCTCAACGCGGGGCTGATGGCGCTGGGTGCGGCGCTGGCCAGCTTCATGGGCACGACGGGCGCGTCCATGCTGCTGATCCGCCCGCTGATCCGCGCCAACGACAACCGCCGCCACAACGCCCACGTCGTCGTGTTCTTCATCTTCATCGTCAGCAACGTCGGCGGCTCGCTGACGCCGCTGGGCGACCCGCCGCTGTTCCTGGGCTTCCTGCAGGGCGTCAGCTTCTTCTGGACCGCAGGCCACCTGTGGGGCGAGACGCTGTTCCTGCTCGCTGCGCTGCTGGCCGTGTTCTGGGTGATCGACACCTGGCTTTACCGCAGGGAGGGCGTCACGCCCGTCGACCCGACGCCGGACGCGCCGCGTCTGGGCCTGGAGGGTGCCATCAACCTGCTGCCGCTGGCGGTGGCCGTGGGCCTGGTGCTGATGAGCGGCACGTGGAAGCCCGGTATCGTCTTCGACCTGTGGGGCACGCCGCTGCCGCTGCAGGCCTTGGTGCGCGACGCCGGGCTCGTCGCCGTGACGGGCGCATCGCTGTGGCTGACGCCGGCCGGCGTGCGCGAGAAGAACCGCTTCTCCTGGGCGCCCATGCAGGAGGTGGCCAAGCTCTTCATCGCCATCTTCCTGACCATGGTGCCCGTGATTGCGATGCTGAAGGCCGGCGCCGCGGGCGTGTTCGCGCCGGTGGCCGGCGCGCTGGATTCGCCGTGGGCCTACTTCTGGCTGACCGGCGGCCTGTCCTCGGTGCTGGACAACGCGCCCACCTACCTCGCCTTTTTCAACCTCGCTGGCGGCAACGCGGCACGGCTGATGACCGAAGGGGCGCCGGTGCTGGCCGCCATCTCGGGCGGCGCCGTCTTCATGGGCGCGATGACCTACATCGGCAACGCGCCCAACTTCATGGTCAAGGCGATTGCCGAAGAGCGGGGCGTGAAGATGCCCAGCTTCGGCGGCTATCTTCTGTGGTCTTGTGCGGTGCTGTTGCCGCTTCTCTTCGTGATGGCCTGGATATGGATGCATTGAAGGTTCTGGTGGCGCGCCGTGCGCCGACCGCGGTGCTCGAACGGCTCTCGGCCCGCTTCGACGTGGACTACCACGATGGCGAGGCGCCGCTGACGGCCGATGAGCTGCGCGCACGTCTGCAGGGCCGGGTCGGTGTCTACATCACCGGCACCGAGCGGATCACGGCCGAACTGCTGGATGCCTGCCCCGACCTGCGCGTCGTCAGCACGATGAGCGTGGGCTACAACCACATCGACGTGCCCGCCTGCACCGCGCGTGGCGTGCTCGTCACGAACACGCCCGACGTGCTGACCGAGACGACGGCCGATCTCGGCTTCGCGCTGCTGATGGCCACGGCCCGGCGCATGAGCGAGGGCGAGCGGCTGCTGCGCGACGGCGGCTGGAAGAGCTGGAGCTGGGACTTCCTCGCCGGTTCGGAAGTGCATGGCACGACGCTGGGCATCCTCGGCATGGGTCGCATCGGCCAGGCGCTGGCGCGGCGCGGGCGCTTCGGCTTCAACATGAACATCGCGTATCACAACCGCTCGCGCCTGCCGGCGGATGTCGAGGCCGAACTGGGGGCGCGCTACCTGTCCAAGGAAGACCTGCTCAAGCAGGCTGACCATCTCGTGCTGGTGCTGCCGTACTCGGCCGCGTCGCACCACGCCGTCGGCGGGCCTGAGCTGGCACTGATGAAGCCGACGGCCACGCTGATCAACATCGCGCGCGGCGGCATCGTCGACGAGGACGCGCTGGCCGCTGCGCTGCGTGACAAGCGCATCGCCGCCGCGGGCCTGGACGTCTTCGAGGGCGAGCCCAAGGTCAAGCCTGTGCTGCTGACGCTGCCCAACATCGTGCTGACGCCGCACATCGGCAGCGCGACGATGCCCACGCGGCTGGCGATGGCCGGCCTCGCGGCCGACAACCTGCTGGCCGCGTTGACCGGCGGGGTGGCGCCCACGCCGGTCAACGTGCCGGTTCAGCGCCAGGCCGCCTGACCCGTCGCCCCGCCGCAAAGGCATGCGACACAATCGCCCGGCACCGCCCCGTTGCCGGCGACGCTGAATCCCGACCCCCGTTCCTGATGAAACCCCTGCTGTCCGTCCTTGCTGCCCTCGTCCTCGCGCCCGTGCTGGCGTTGGCCCAGCCGCCCGGCGGCCCGCCGCGGGGGGGCAAGCCCGGTGGCGAAGCGTCGCCGCAAGCCGCCGCTGCGGTGGCAGAGGACAAGACGCCGCGGGACCCCAACAAGTACGCCGCGCTGTCCCTGCTGGGCGACAGCGTGCAGTTGCTCAGCCTGACGCCTGCGCGTGGCGACACCGTGCAGACCGGCGAATGGCGTGCCACGCCGGCCGGCAGCCTGGACGAGGCGGTGCTGCAGACACTCAACGAAGCCGTCAGGACCAGCGGCGGCAAGCGCGAGGCCAAGCTCTACACCTCGTCCACGCGCAGCCTGTTCGGCGACCCGGCCAATCTGTTCGTCGACGGCAAGCTCACGCTGCCGGGCAACCTCGCCGCCGCGGTGCGCCAGAGCGGCGCCCAGCACCTGCTGCTGATCACGCGCAGCCGCCAGGAGCCGGCGCTGGCCGCAGCCATGCCGGCGCACCTGCTCGCCACGCTGGAAGGCCCCGGCTTCGTGCTGGACCAGCGCCCCAGCGCGCAGATCGGCTTCGACGGCCAGGGCGGCCTGCCGGTGTTCGTGCCCTACGTGTCCATCCGTGTCGCGCTGGTCGATCTCGTTGACCTGCGCCTGCGCCGCGAACAGTCCATCGCCGTCGCCGCCCGGCTGCCGGTGGACCGCGCCAACGCGGCCAACCCCTGGGCCGCAACGACAGCCGAGCAGCGCGTGAAGGCGCTGGAGACGCTGATCGAGACCGAGCTGCCGAAGGCGGTCAAAGGGCTGGTAGCGCCTTGAGGATGTCGGCCGGGTCGTAGCTCTGCTTGACCTGGCGCAGCCGCGCGAGGTTGCTGCCGTAGCAGGCCTCGGCCGGCTTGTCGAGCAGGCCGTCCAGGTAGTTCACGTAGGCGCCGCCGGTGCTCCAGGCGGCCATCGTCGTGCGCATGCCATGGGCCCAGGTGGCGGCCTCGTCCAGCGTCGACGCGGGGCTGCCGGCCGCGTACTCGGCCAGGTACTGCGCGCTGAAGAGGGCGCCGCGGTGCGGGAAGGCAGTGGCGTCCGCCGCGACGCGGCCGGCGGTGCCGCCCATCAGGTTCAGCAGCACGGAGCCAGCGCGTCCGCTGTCGCGACGCTTCTGCACGGCCTGGCCCAGCGCGGCGATGCCGCTGCCGTCCAGTGGTTTGTCGAAGAAGTCCGAACTGGCTGCCATCGCGACGCGGCCCAGCGTGCCGCTGGCGTTCTGGCTGGGCAGGTGGCACTGGGCGCGGCTCAGCGAGGCGCAGTTGCCCAGCATGACGTCGCGGTAGGTTCGTGCCTGCGTGAAGGTGTCCGGCGGCGTGCGGCCGATGCGTGCCAGCAGGCCTTGCCAGTGCGGCTGCAGCGCGGCCGCGTCGCCGATGGCGATGCCCCACAGGTAGGCGCCGCTGCCTGACAGCGCGAGCTGCGACCAGATCGTGTCCGGCATCGTCTGCGGCCATGCCTGCCAGGCGCTCATGACGGCCGGCAGCTCGCTGAGCGCGAAGGTGGCGCCGAACTGCGTCAGCGGCGCGATGGCGTGGGTCTGGAAGGTCAGCTGCGTGACCCACGCCACCTGCCCGCCACCGCCGCCGCGCAGCGCCCAGAACAGGTCGACGTTCTGCGTGGGGCTGCAATCCAGCTGCCGGCCGTCGGCCGTGACGACGCTGGCCGACAGCAGCTGGTCGCAGGTGAGCCCGTAGGCGCGGTCCAGCACGCCCACGCCGCCGCCCAGCGTGATGCCGGCGATGCCCACCGTCACGCAGCTGCCTGAGGCGATGCAGCGGCCGGCGGTGATCAGCGTGTCGTAGATGTCGGACAGCTTGGCGCCAGCGCCCACCATGACGCGGTCGCCGTCCAGCTGCACCGTGTCCATCGCGCCTACGTCCACCACTAGGCCGGTGGTGTTGCTGGTGCCAAGGTAGCTGTGGCCGCCGCTGCGGGCCGTGAAGGCCAGTTTTTGCTGTTGTGCGAACGCCAGCGCCGCAGCGACGTCGGCCGCGTTTGCGCAGCGGGCGATGGCCTGTGGCTGCGTTGCGTCGTAGCGTGCGTTGGCGGCGCGGACGACGCGGTCGAAGTCCGCCTGGCCGGGCAGCAGCAGCGTGCCTTGCATCCGGCCCGACAGGCCGCTCCAGTCGATGCTGCTGGGCGGCGACGGCGCGGGTGCAGGCGAGGGTGCCGACCCACCGCCACCGCCGCCGCAACCGGGCAGGCCGCCACCGAACGCGGCCACACCGCCCAGGGCCAGAAAACGCCGTCTCTCCATCCTGCCTCCGAAGATGCCAATAAAAGACCAATTGGCAACTTTATGCGATGCCAAATAAATACCAATTTGAATTTGACGCCTCGGGAGACAATGCCGGGATGACCTTGATCGACGTGTTGCTGCTGGGCCTGCTGGCCCTGGTTTTGGTGCTTCTGGTTTTGATCTGGTCGCGAATGAAGCCGGTGTCGCCCGAGCTGCTGCAGCAGGGCACGGAGCGCCTGGAGCGCGAGCTGCGCGATGAGCTGGGCCGCAGCGCCAGCGGCACTCGCCAGGAGCTCGTGCAGGGCTTCGCGCAGTTCCAGCAGGTGCTGACGCAGGGCCTGCAGGGCAGCAACCAGTCGCTTGCCGCGCAGGCACTGGCGGCGCGTGAGGCGCAGGATGCCGCCGCGTTGCGCAGCGCGCAGGCGCAGGCCGAATCCATGCAGCGGCTCAACGATGCGATGCGCGAGCAACTGCAGGCGCTGTCCAAGACCAACGACCAGCGCCTGGCCGAGTTGCGGCTGACGGTGGAGCAGCGTCTCACCGCCATCCAGCAGGACAACGAGAAGAAGCTCGAGCAAATGCGCGCCACCGTCGACGAGAAGCTGCACGCGACGCTGGAGCAGCGCCTGGGCGAGAGCTTCAAGCAGGTCGCCGAGCGGCTGGAGCAGGTGCACAAGGGCCTGGGCGAGATGCAGAACCTGGCGCGCGACGTCGGCTCGCTGAACCGCGTGCTGACCAACGTGAAGACGCGCGGCGTGTTCGGCGAAGTGCAGCTGGCCGGCCTGCTGGACCAGGTCTTCACGGCAGAGCAGTACGCCGCCAACGTGGCCGTGCTGCCGGGCTCCAACGACCGCGTGGAGTTCGCGATCTCGCTGCCGGGCCAGCGCGACGACGGCAAGCCGCTGTGGCTGCCCATCGACGCCAAGTTTCCGCGCGAAGACTACGAGCGTTTGCTGGACGCGCAGGAGCGCGCCGACGCGCCCGCCGCCGAGGCCGCCGGCAAGGCCATCGAGAACCGGCTGCGCCTGGAGGCCAAGACCATCCGCGAGAAGTACGTCGCGCCGCCGCATACGACCGACTTCGGCATCCTGTTCGTGCCGACCGAAGGCCTCTATGCCGAGGCGCTGCGCCGCCCGGGCCTGCTGGAGAGCCTGCAGCGCGAGCACAAGGTCATGCTGTGTGGCCCGACGACGCTGCTGGCCACGCTAACCAGCTTGCAGATGGGCTTCCGCACGCTGGCGCTGGAGAAGCGCTCGGCCGAAGTCTGGGAAGTGCTGGGCGCCGTGAAGACCGAGTTCGGCAAGTTCGGCGACGTGCTGGCCAAGGCCAAGAAGAAGCTGGAGGAAGCCGGCAACACGCTGGACGCCGCCGAGGTGCGCACGCGCGCGATGACGCGCAAGCTCAAGGGTGTGGAAGCGCTGCCCGACGACGCCGCCCAGCAACTGCTGCAGCTGAGCCTGGGCGAGGACGCCGAGTGAGCGCCGCGTGAGCGACACCGCCCCAGCGGGTCAGCAGAACCTGCGCCACGCTTTCTCGTGGCTGATCGCCACGATGATCTGCGTGCACGCCTGCATGGCCACCACGCGCGTGACGGCCAGCCTGTGGGTGCTGAACCAGGGCTACGGCGAGGCCTCGGTGGGCATGCTGCTGAGCCTGTTCGCCGTGGCGCCCATCCTGCTGTCGCTGTGGGCTGGCCGGCTGGCCGACCGGCATGGCTTCCACCGCCCGGTGGGCGTGGGCGTGGCGCTGGCCTTCGTGGGCGCGCTGCTGGCGCTGCTGATCCCGAAGTTGTGGGCCATCGCCACCGGCTGCCTGCTGTGCGGCGGCGCGGTGTCCGTCGCGGCCGTGGCCATGCAGCGCGAGGCCGGGCTGATGGCGGAGGAGCCGGGCGAGCTGAAGAAGATCTTCAGCTGGATGGCGCTGGGGCCGGCCATGTCCAACGCGCTGTCGCCCATCATCGCGGGCCTGCTCATCGACCACATCGGCATGACGGCGGCGTTCGCGTTCGCGACCGCGTTGCCGTTGCTGGCCTGGGCGTTGGCCCGCAAGGTGCCGCCCAACCCGCCCCAGGTCCGCACCAAGAGCTTCCGCGAGCCGGCGGCGTGGGACTTGTTCCGCCTGCCGGCCTACCGCCGGCTGCTGCTGGTCAACCTCGCACTGTCGGCCGGCTGGGACGCACACAGCTTTGTCGTGCCCGTGGTGGGCCACTCGCGCGGGCTGTCGGCGGCCAGCATCGGCCTGGTGCTGGGTAGCTTCGCGGCGGCGGCCACCGTCGTGCGGCTGGCCATCGTGCGCTTCGGTGACGACATCGACGAGGCCAAGGCCCTGCGGGGCGCGATGACGCTGGCGACGCTCGTGTTCGTCGCCTACGCCTGGCTGCCCGGCACCGTCGGGCTGATGTGCGGCTCGGCGCTGCTGGGGACGGCGCTGGGCTCCGTGCAGCCCATGGTGCTGGCGATGCTGCACCGCGCGACGCCGCCCGAGCGCCATGGCCAGGCGCTGGGCCTGCGCATGCTGACGCTGAACGGCGCGACGGTGGGCATGCCGGTCGGCTTCGGCATGCTGGCCGCGGCAACGGCGCTGACCGCGCCGATGTGGGTGATGGCCGCCGCGCTGGTCGCGGCGCAATGGCCGGCGCGCAAACTCTGAGCGCCTCACCCGGCGCCGCGTTGGTTGGGGGCGAATCCTGCAGTCCGGCGCATTCTTGATCCTCGTCAAGGAGGGGCAGGCGCGTGATGCCGAACATGGTGTCAACCGCTAGGAGGTTTCCATGTTCAACGTCGGCACGCTGGATCGTTTCGTACGCATTGCCATCGGACTGGCCCTTGTCGCCGCTGCCTGGCTGGGCAGCGTCGGCCCGTGGGGCTGGATCGGCCTGCTGCCCCTGTTCACCGGGCTGATCGGCTCCTGCCCCGCCTACCTGCCGTTCGGGTTCACCACCTGCTCGACGAAGAGTCACAAGGGGAGCCGGCCATGACCGACGTCAACACCGATTTCCGCAAGCTCACCCAGGGCATCAGCGCCGAGCTGGTTTCGCTGCGTGCCAGCACGCCCGACACGATGAAGGCATTCAACGACCTGGGGCGTGCGGCCATGGCGGATGGCGCGCTCAGCCGCAAGACCAAGGAGCTGATCGCGCTGGCCCTCGGCGTGGCGGCGCGCTGCGATCCGTGCATCGGCTTTCACGCGCAGGCGCTGGTGAAGCTGGGCGCGACGCGCCAGGAGCTCGACGAGACGCTGGCCGTCGCGACCTACATGGGCGGCGGGCCGTCGCTGATGTACGCCGCCCGGGCGGTCAGCGCCTTCGACGAGTTCTCGCGTCTCTAGGACCGGCCACGCAGCCGCCGGCCGCGCTGCCGGCAGGACGGTGCGTCGGGCCTATTTGGCCTGGGCGAACCGGATGACGCCGCGGTGGTTGTCCGCCTCGCCGTCGAAGACCGTGAAGTAGCCGTTCATCAGCGGCAGCCCCAGGATGGCCATGCCGTCGTCGCCAGAGGTGATCGCTGGCAGCACCGCACCCACCTGGTAGGCGTTGACCTGCCAGTAGTTCTGCGGCGGCACCGCGAGCTGGGCGTCAGGCTTGCCGGCCTCGCCTTCGAGCACGAAGGTCAGCGTGGGCCACTGGTCGAGCTTGATGTCGTCGACGGTATAGACGGTGCCACGGAGCACCGCGTTGCTCAGCATCTCGGCCTGGGCGGCGGGGAGCTTCGCGAACAGCGCGTGCAGCAGCTTGGGCCCGAGGTTGAGCGAATTGGTGCCGCTGTCGACGATGGAGTTGGAGGGGTAGCCTCGCGCGGGCCTTGAAGGCACCTGGATCGAACCGCTCTGGCCCACCACGATCGCCTTGAGGTTGGTGTTGTACCAGGCGTCCGCCAGCACCCGGACGCCCTGGAAGGAGCCGGAGTAGAGGTCTGTCGCCTCGGTGCCGCCGCCGATGATCATGACGCCCTGGTTGAGCGGGTCATCGAGCCCCTTGCCGCCCAGGTGCGTGTAGGACCTGCGCGTCAGGAACGAGACCACCTCGAACGCGACGCCCTCCGTGTCCAGCTGGGTCAGGTAAGGCGCAATCGACTGGCGTTCGCCGGCCATCACTTGCGATGAGGAGTACTTCTTCTTCCACGTGACATCCGGCATCTGGTACGCGTCGTCCAGTGGTGCGTAGGCCAGGCCCAGGATGCCGTCGCATCCATCGAACATGCGGTTGGATTCGCGGTAGGCGACAGCGACGTTGGCATCGCTCAAGGCGACCAGGGCCGCACCGCTCCCGACGGTGACCTGCGTGTTGATGACCGCGCCCGTCCAGCTGCTGCCGTCACCGTAAGAATCCGATTGCGCGAGCTTGGTGAGCTTGTCGCTGGAGGTCGGCTTGTACTTCTTGCCGTCGATGGCGAGCGCGGAGCTGCCAGTGTCGACCAGCAGGTTGAGCGGCACCTTGTCGGCGCCGAAAAGCATGCTCGCGGAGTAGTCCCCGCCGACGTAGAAGTTCGTGATCGGAACGCGTGCAATCTTGCCCATGGCAATCTCCAGTGCGAAGAACGTGCTGCCGAGAATCGTCCCGTCCAGACGGGCTGTCCAGCCGGGGCGTCCTCACTATTGAGGGTGGCCGGGGCAACGCGGAGAAGCCAGGCATCCAGCCCCTTGCCAGGCGTTGGCCGGACCGGGGCATCAGTCCTGCCGCTCGAACCACCTGGACCTCAGCAGTGCGGCCGCGTCGCCCTCGTTGACGTACAGCGTCGGGTGGGTCGCATCGAACTCGTACAGCCGACCGCTGGCCACGCCGCGCACGGCGACCGGGGCGTTGGCCCGGTAGTGCACCAGCACGCGCCGCTCGGCCGGGCCGGCTGCCGCGCGTGGCGCGGGCGAAGGGTTCATGGCCTGGCGCAGCGCGGCGCGGCCTTGTCCGCAACATCCCATGTCAGTTCTCCTTGCGGTGCGAGGCGAGGGCGTCCAGCGCCGCCTCGATGATGCAGACGGCGCCTGACAGCGCCACCGTGCCCAGCAGCCACCCTGCCAGGTCGCCCGCCAGCAGCAGCGCCAGCGGCGCGGCCACCCACAGCGACACGCAGTAGGGGCAGTCCATCAACTGTCCCCATACCCCGATACCGAGGCGGCGGCGAAGCCTCAGCACCAGGTCGAACGGCCCGTCCTCCGCCGCCAGCAGGTGCGTGAGCCGCCAGGCCGCGAGCACGGCCAGCGCGAGGCGGGGCCAGAAGCCGAGTTCGTCCAACGTCACACAGGCTCCGGACCGTTGATGATCTTGATCGGGAACAGCTTCCAACCCGAGTAGTGCACCGTGCCTTCGTTGACGACCGTCTTGTCCCAGGCCTCCAGCACGACGACGTAGACGCAGGCCTCGCCGGGGCCCAGCAACTGGTCGGCCGGCAGGCCCAGCGGGTTGTTGGCGGCGTCCAGCACCTGCAGGTTCCACGGCGTCAGCGTGCCGGTGGACAGGCTCTCGGCCGGCAGCGCCAGTGCGCGGGCGGGCACGGTGTTGGTGGAGTTGATCAGCAGCACCTGCGGCGACACGGCGCCCTGCTTGGTGAAGCGCACCTGGTAGCTGTCGAAGTTGTTGCTCGTCGGTGCGGTCAGGTCCGTGCGGTCGATGTACTGGTCCCACGCGTAGCCGCGGATGTCGACGGTCTTGAACACGCCTTCGGGCGTCTGCGTGTACATGTCGGAGCAGGGCGCCTGGTTGCCGATGCCGACGATGGCGGCCTGGATGGGCTCGTTGTCGACCCAGGCGCGCTGGATGTCGTAGTAGGTGTTGCCGGCGGTGTCGATGACCTGCAGCAGGAAGCTGAACTTGCCGGTCGCGCCCTGTTGGTGGGGCGGGTCCTGCTGGGGCAGGCTGTTGCTGTCGAAGCCGCTGGGCTCCAGCGACGGCACGTTCCAGCAGGTGCAGAAGTTGGTGGAGTCGATGTGCACGCAGATGCACTCGCTGCGCGCACTCCAGACGTTGGTCAGCACGCTGGGCGTGGGGTCGCCGTCCAGCACGTTGCTGGCGCGCACCTGGTCAGCCGTGTAGTTGATGGGCGGGCCGCTGGGCTGGCCGATGCTCATCGGGCCGAACTCGATGTGCCGCACGAGCCGCCAGTCGCCGCCGGGCACGATGCTCGTGAACGGCGCGGGCTGTGGTTGGGTGAACGTGGGGTCGGGGATGGCCCAGATCGTGTACTCGCGGATCTTCTCGCCCGCGCAGCCGTACACGTTGGCCGCGCCGCGCACGTGCATGCCGCCGCCTACGGTGGAGAGTGCCGCGGCTGCGCTGTCGGCCGCGCGCAGCGGCTCGTCCGGGGCGGTGTAGTCCACCGACCAGGGCGTGCTGACCCGCTTGATGTAGACCTCGTTGACCGACAGCGAGAAGCTGGTGGTGCAGGGCGGCTGCAGCTCGGCGCCCGTGGCGGAGAACACGCGCAGCGTCAGCGCGAAGGTGGTGGAGGTCAGCAGCTCGATGCCGGCGTCGACCGCGCATTTGCGCGTGTCCACCCAGCCGAGGTTGCCGCCCGACACCGAGAAGTTGCCCTGCGTGGCGGCGACGTCCGGCAGGGCAAGGTTGTTGGGGTAGACGACCACGCCGCCGAGCAGGTTGCCGCCGGGGCTGCGAACCTCGATGACGTAGTGGCCGAAGCCCGTGCCCTCGGCATCGCCGCGCACGGGTTCGAGGATGCGGCCGGGCAAGATGTCGGTCTCGCCACGCACGCAGCCGCTTGGGGCCGTCAGCGCGCAGTGCAGCGGGCGCTGGCAGCGGCGCAGGCAGGCGCGGTAGCTGCGCAGGCAGCGGAACACGTCGCGCAGGTTGCGTGCCCGCGCCAGGCAGCAGCCGAAGCGGATGGCGCACAGCGCCCAGCAGCGGCAGAACCAGAAGAACGGGTCGGCGCGGTGCTTGGCGATGAGCTCGCGGCCCATCAGCGCCGCTGCGGTGTCGGTGCTGAGCAGGCGCTCCAGGATCTGCGTGTTGACGTCGCCGTCCTCGAAGCAGTCGACCTGGCCGGACAGCACCTGGTCCGGCAAGCCTTGCGCGAACTCGACATTGGCGAGCTGGTCGTCCAGATAGGGCTTGTAGGCCTTGGCCAGCGCCTTGACGAGCTGGTTGAAGTCGGCCTTCTCTGCGGCCGTGGGCGGGTTGGCGACGGGCGCGCCCAGCACCTCGCGCACGCAGCGCCAGTAGCGGTAGAGGTAGTAGCTGGAACCGCGGAAGCTGCGCGGCCCGCGGCACATCAGCCAGCCGAAGACGATGCAGCAGCGCAGGTGCAGCAGGCACCAGCGCCAGCGCTCGATGGGCCCGAGCTGCTCTCGAATGTCAGCCGGCAGCACGCGCTGCGCAACCTCCTCGCTGCTGAAGCGCTCGAACAGCGCCATCGCCTGCGCGAACTCGTCCTCGCAGCTGGGCGGGTTGGCCAGCGCGTCCTTGATGAGGGCGTCGGGCGAGTCGGCGCGCTGCAGGTCGGCCGCGAGCACGGGTTTGTAGGCGTTCAGCAGCTCGCCGAGGACGAAGTGGAAGTCGTCGTCGAGCGGCTCGTTGCCGTCGTCGTCGCCGGTGGTGGCGGCCTGCAGCACGTGGTCGAGATGAGTCGGGGCGGGCGCCGGGCGGGCCGGCTTGGGCGAGGTGGTGGCCATGGTTGCCTCCTTGAATCGGCATGGCGAAAGGCGGGCCGCGCGAAGGGTGTGCGGCGGCCTGTGTTGAAAAGCTAGGTGGCGACCGGTGCCGCCGCCTCCCTAGAGCCCCGGAGAGAAATTCACCAGCCTTTCGGGTGCGACAGGCCGGCGCGCGCTGCGGTCAGAATCGGCGCCTCATCGAAATGACCGGCGCAGCCGGCATCTGGAGACCTGAATGAAGTGTTTGCGACTCGGTCTGGCCCTGGCCTGCATCCTCACGACCGGCGTGGTGCAGGCGCAGACCACGCAAGTGGCCGTGCGGCCCGTGGCCGCCAAGGTTGCGAAGCCGTCCGTGGCGGCCCCGGTCCAGCCTGTCGCTGTGCGCGAACTGGGCGGCATCGAGGAATACCGTCTGCCCAACGGCCTGCAGATCCTGCTGTTCCCTGACGCGACGCAGACCACGACCACCGTCAACATCACCTACCGCGTCGGCAGCCGCCACGAGTCGCCGGGCGAGTACGGCATGGCCCACCTGCTGGAGCACATGCTGTTCCTCGGCACGCCGCGCCAGCGCAACATCAAGGAGGCCATGGCGCAGCGCGCCGTGCGCTACAACGGCACGACGACGGCGGACCGTACGAACTTCTTTGCCAGCTTCAACGCCAACGCCGACACGCTGGCCTTCCTGCTCGACCTGGAAGCCGATCGCATGGTCAACAGCCTCGTCGCCAAGGCCGATCTCGACAAGGAGATGACGGTCGTTCGCAACGAGTTCGAGCGCGGCGAGGACCAGCCGTTCTCGGTGCTGAACCAGCGCGTCAACGCGGCGGCCTTTGCCTGGCACCCGTACGGCCACGCGACGATCGGGCCGAAGAGCGACATCGAGAACGTGCCCATCGAGAAGCTGCAGGGTTTCTACAGGCGCTATTACCGCCCCGACAACGCGACGCTGCTGATCGCGGGGCAGTTCGACAAGGCCGCGACGCTGGCGCTGATCGGCAAGCACTTCGGCCCGTTGGTGAAGCCTGCCGCGCCGGTGCCGCAGCCCTACACGGTCGAGCCGGCGCAGGACGGTGAGCGCACGGTCGTCGTGCGCCGTGTCGGCGGCCAGCCCATCCTGCTGGCGAGCTACCACGTGCCGGCCATCACCCACCCCGACACGCCGGCCCTCATCGTCTATGGCCTGCTGATGAGCCTGCAGCCCAGCGGCCAGCTCTACAAGCAACTGGTCGAGCCCAAGCTGACGCTGGCCGCCGGCATCGGCGGCGCGGGCGGCGTGGACCCCGGCACCGCCAGCGCCTACGCGGTGCTGCCGCCGGATGCCGACGTGGGCAAGATCGAGACGCTGCTGCTGGACCTCGCCGAAGGCCGCAGCGCCAAGCCCTTCGACGAGAGCGAGCTGGTGCGGGTGCGCGACATCGCCGTCAACAGCTACCGCCAGCAGATGAAGAACCCCGAGGCGCTGATCCAGCAGATCTCCGGCCTGATCGCGGCGGGCGATTGGCGGCTGCTGTTCCAGCTGATGGAAGACATCCCCAAGGTCACGCTGGCCGACGTCGAGCGCGTGCGCGCGGCCTACTTCCGGCCCGCCAATCGCACGCTGGGCCGCTACCTGCCGGCCGCGGCCGTGGAGCGCGTGGAGATCCCCGCCGCACCGCCGCTGGACCAGCGCCTGGCCTCGCTCCAGGGCCCGCCCAAGGTGGAGGCCGGCGAGCAGCTGGAGCCCGTGCCCGCCGTGCTGGAATCGCGCATGTCCCGCACGACGCTGCCCAGCGGCATTGCGCTGCACACGCTGCGCAAGCAGACGCGCGGCAACACCGTCGTGCTGCAGGTGCAGTTGCGCTGGGGCGAGCGCGATGCCACCTACGCTCGCAACGGCACCGGCGTGGTCGGCCAGCTGATGGACGAGGGCAGCGCGGGCTACACCAAGCAGCAGCTGCAGGACGCGCTCATCAAGCTGCGCGCCAGCTTCAGCGTCAGCAGCTATGACCAGGGCGCGACGATCTTCGTCAGCGCCGAGCGCGACACGTTGTTGCCCGCGCTGCGCGTGGTGGCCGATGCGCTGCGCCACCCGAACTTCCCACAGGACGCGTTCGACCGCGACATGAAGGCCGGTATCGCCAGCCTAGAGTCCTCACGGCAGGAGCCGGGTGTGCTGCGCCAGGAGGCCACGCGCGGCCACTACAACGCCGCCCGCGGCGTCACGCTGGGGCACCCGGACTACGTGATGGGCGTGGACGAGCGCATCGCCAACCTCAAGGCCACGACGCTCGACGACGTGAAGCGCTTCTACGCCGACTACTGGAGCTTCAACGACGCCCAGGTGAGCGCCGTCGGTGCGCTGCCCGACGGCCTGGGCGCCGAGATCGACCAGCTCTTCGGTGACTGGAAGAAGCCCGCGGCGCCGAAGTTCGTGCGCCACGTCGCCCAGCACGTGACCGTGCCGCCGGCGCGCTTCGACGCCATCGCGCGCGACAAGACCAACGCCATCGTGCGCCTGCACCAGACGCTGCCGCTGAACACCGAGGACGCCGACTACGCCGCGCTGGAGCTGGCCGTGCACATCTTCGGCGGCGGCGGGCTGGAGAGCCGGCTGTCCGAGCGCGTGCGCCAGAAGGAAGGCCTGACCTACGGCATCGGCGCCAGCCTGGGCGCCAGCTACTGGGGCAACGCCGGCAGCTTCGCCATCCAGGCCAGCTACCAGCCGAGCAACCGCGATCGCGTCATCGCCGTCGTGCAGGAAGAGGTGGCACGCATGGCCCGGGACGGCGTGACCGCCGCCGAACTGGCGCGGGCGAAGAAGGACATCCTGGAAGGCCGCAGGCAGGGCCGTGCCGACCCCGGCGCGCTGGCCAGCGGGCTGACCAGCCTGGCCGAGCGCGGCGAGACCTGGGCCGCCGCGCAGAAGCGCGACGATGCGCTGGCCGCCGTCACCGTCGAGCAGGCCAACGCGGCCTGGCGCAAACATATCGACGCGAAGAACTTCATCATTTCGACAGCCGGCGACTTCAAGAATCCGTAGAGTTGCCTGACACGTTCGCTCCAAGGAGATTGCCATGAAGATCGAGCCCTACCTGTTCTTTGACGGCCGCTGCGAAGAAGCCATCGAGTTCTACAAGAAGGCGCTGGGCGCCAAGGTGGAGTTCCTGATGCGCAACTCCGAGAGCCCCGAGCCGCCGCCGCCCGGCACGCTGCCGCCGGGCTCGGAGAACAAGATCATGCATGCCTCGTTGCACATCGGCGGCGCGCTGGTCATGGTGTCCGACGGCCTGTGTACCGGCAACACGGCCTTCAAGGGCTTCTCGCTGTCGCTGGACTGCCCCGACGCCGACTCGGCCCGTGAGGCCTTCGCCGCGCTGGCCGACGGCGGCCAGGTCCACGTGCCGCTGGGCAAGACCTTCTGGGCGCCGCTGTTCGGCATGGTCAACGACCGCTTTGGCGTGGGCTGGATGGTGGGCGTGTCGGACGACGCGGCGAAGTGACGGCACCTTTCCAACTGCCGAGCCATCTCAAGGCAGATTGCTCGGCCTGTGCGGCGCTGTGCTGCGTGATCCCGCCGTTCGACGCGTTGCAGGGCTTCGGCTTCGACAAACCGGCCGAGACGCCCTGCCAGCACCTCTGCGCCGACCACCGCTGCGGCATCCATGCCGACCTGGTCGAGCAAGGCTTCTCCGGCTGCGTCGCCTTCGACTGCCTGGGCGCCGGCCAGCGCCTCACGGCGGCGGCCGTCGCGCGCTTCGACAGCGCCGACTGGCGCCATCGCCCGGACGTGGCGCGATGGCTGTTTGCCGCCTACCCACGCGTGCGGGAGGCGCAGGAGTGGCTGGCCCGGCTGCATCTGGCTGCTAAGGTGTCGGGTTTGGGCGAGCTGCAGACGCTGGCGGACGAACTCGATGCCGAGTCGCCGCGCTGGCCGGACTGGAGCGCCGACGAGCACGCGGCGTGGCAAGCCCGCGTGCAGGCCGCGCTGGCGCCGCTCGCCACGAACCGAATGACCCGGAATTGATGCAAACCATGGAATCCCCCAAGCCAGCCCCGTCGGTGATCGCGCTGGCCGATGAACTCACGGGGCGGGGCTGGCGCCGCTCCCGCAAGGGCGCCCGCATCGTCGCCGTGGGGGCCGCGCTGGTCGCCGCCAGCGTCCTGTTCGGCCTGTTCAACCGCTTCGGCACCCCGCCGAAGGGCGAGGTGAAGCCCGCACGTCAGCTCATCGCCAGTGTCGACCTGAGCGTGGGCAACCCCGTGGCGGCGGCCAGCAACGGCGAAGCCCGGGCCCGTGCGGACATCGAGGCCGGCCGGCTGGAGCTGCACATCTACGGCCCTGCGCCGGGCGAAGACGAGGCCGCCCAGGCCCAGCGCCTCAAGCAGCGCTACGGCATCACCCGGGTCTACAAGGGCAAGACGGGGCCAGAGGTCGCGCTGGCCTTTGCCGAGGGCTACAACCGCGTCATGCGGGCCGAGATCGAGCGCCGCCACGGGCGCGAACTGGCAGACCGCCTGCTGCCCAGGCACGACAGCGCCACCAACGTCTCCCCCTCCGCGTCCAAGGAAACTCCATGAAGCTCATCGGCATGCTCGACTCCCCCTTCGTGCGCCGCGTCGCGATCTCGATGCGGCTGCTGGGGCTGCCGTTCGAACATCGGGCCGTGTCGGTGTTCCGCGGCTTCGACGAGTTTCAGCGCATCAACCCGGTCGTCAAGGCGCCGACGCTGGTCTGCCGGGCTGAGGACGGCGGCAGCGTGCTGATGGACTCGACGCTGATGCTGCAGTACGCCGAGGCGCTGGCCGGCCGCAGCCTGATTCCTGCCACGCCTGCAGAGCTGGCGCGCGAACTGCGCCTCATCGGCCTTGCGCTGGCGGCCTGCGAGAAGACCGCGCAGATCGTCTACGAGCGTGGCCTGCGCCCCGCGGAAAAGCAGCACGCGCCCTGGCTGGAGCGTGTCACCGGCCAGCTGCATGCCGCCTACCGCGCGCTGGACGACGAGCTGGCCGCGCAGCCGTTGGACACCACCGAGGCGGGCCTGCGCCAGTCCGGCATCACGGCCGGCGTGGCCTGGAGCTTCACGCAGTTCGTGCTGCCCGAGGTCGTGCCGGTCGCGGCCTTCCCGCACCTCGCCGCGCATGCGACCGCCGTCGAGCAGTTGCCGGTGTTCCGCGCCATTCCCTGCGACGATGCCGTCCAACTGAACTGACTCGATATGTCCCCACGCTCGCCTTGCTCACTGCCCCCCAAGGGAACAGGTCAGTGCATTCGGTCGGCCGGGCGGCGCTGACATGGCCACGCGTCGTCCCCCCCAGACCGTCTACGTCTTCCAGGGCGGTGGTGCGCTGGGCGCCTACCAGGCTGGTGTCGTGGAGGCGCTGGCGCACGCCGAGCTGGCACCCGACTGGCTGGTGGGTACCTCCATCGGCGCCATCAACGCGACGCTGATTGCTGGCAATGCGCCGGGCGACCGGGTCCAGGCACTGCGCAGCTTCTGGGACCGCGTGACGCAGCCGGGCTTCACGGCGCCGCTGCCGGCCAGCCCCTGGACGGCGATCTGGCAGCAAGGCCTGCAGACCTGGCAGACGCTGACCCGCGGCATCCCCGGCTTCTTCAAGCCGCGCGGCCCGCAGGCCTGGGACATGAACCGCCGCGCGCCGCTGGGCGAGCTGGGTTTCTACGACACCTCGCCGCTGGCCGAGACGCTGCGCGAGCTGGTGGACTTCGACCGCATCGCCGCCGCCGAGACGCGGCTGACGCTGTGCGCCGTCAACGTGCGCTCGGGCGAGCTGGCCTTGTTCGACAACCGCGACGGCCGCACGAAGATCGGCCCCGAGCACGTGATGGCCAGCGGTGCGCTGCCGCCGGGTTTCCCGCCCGTCACCATCGGTCGCGACGCGTTCTGGGACGGTGGCATCTACAGCAACACGCCGTTGGACGTCGTGCTGGACGACGCCGAGCGCCGCGACACGCTGTGCTTCATGGTGGACCTGTGGGACGCGAGCGAGGCCGCGCCGCACACGATGGCGCAGGCGCTGACGCGCTACAAGGACATCCAGTACGCCAGCCGCATCCTGGAGCACCTCGGCGACCACGAGCGCATGCAGAACCTGCGGCGCGCGCTGCGGCTGGTTGGCCGCAAGCTCGACGGCAAGACCGCTGCCAACCCGGCCGTGAAGGAGCTGCTGGCGCTGGGCTGCGACTCGCGCATCGATGTCGTCCACCTCGTCATGCGCGCGCTGCCGGGCGAGGACTCGTGGCGCGACATCGACTTCAGCGACGCGCGGCTGCGCGCCCGCTGGGCCGCCGGCCTGCGCGACGGCCACCGCGTCCTGAAGCGCGCGGCCTGGCGCGAGCCGCCGGACGACAACGTCGGCATGCGGGTGCATTCACTGCCGGAGACCTGACATGGACGTCGTGCAATCCATCCTCGACTTCAACGCCGGCCGCGACCCGGAGCGGCTGCGCCTGAAGTTCGAGAAGATGCGCCAGAGCTCGTTCATCTTCCTGCGCGGCACGGCCCATCTCTTCCATGAACGCGTGCAGCGCCGCGGGGTGCTCAGGAGCGCACCGCCGGCCTGGTGCTGCGGGGACATGCACCTGGAGAACTTCGGCAGCTACAAGGGCGACAACCGGCTGGCCTATTTCGACCTCAACGACTTCGACGAGGCCGCGCTGGCGCCGGCTGCCTGGGACCCGTTGCGGCTGCTGACCAGCCTGTGGCTGGCGGCACCCGAGCTGCACCTGGACACGGCCCACACCCAGCGCCTGTGCCGCACGCTGCTGGATGGCTATGCCGATGCGCTGGCCGTCGGCAAGGCCTACTGGCTGGAGCGCGAGACCGCGTCCGGCCCGGTGCGCGAGCTGCTGGACCAGACCAGCCAGCGCAAGCGCGCCGACTTCCTCGCCAAGCGCTGCGGCCCGCCGTCGCGGGCCGGCCGCTACCGCCGGCTCAAGGTCGATGGGCAGCGCCTGCTGGCGGCCAGCGACGCGCAGAAGCAGCAGGTCGCCGGCTTCATGCACGGGTTCGCCAAGACCCAGCGCAACCCCGAGTTCTTCGAGGTGCTGGACGTGGCCCGGCGCGTAGCCGGCACCGGCAGCCTGGGCCTGCAGCGCTATGCCATCCTCGTGCGTGGCAAGGGCGTGGCCGATGGCCAGTACCTGCTCGACCTGAAGCAGATCCTGCCGTCGGTGCTCGCGCCGGCCGGCGGCTGCAAGCAGCCGCGCCTGGGCGACGCGGCGCAGCGCCTCGTCGCCGTGCAGCGCCGCATGCAGGCCGTGTCCATGGCCTTCCTGCACGCGGTCAGCCTCGACGGTGAACCCTACGTGCTGCGCGGCCTGCAGCCCAACGAGGACCGGCTGGACCTGGCCGATCTCTCGGCGCACGGGCATGCGCTGGCCGACAGCCTCGTCACGATGGGGCGGCTGATGGCCTGGGCGCAGCTGCGTTCGTCGGGCCGGCAGGGCTCGGCCACGGCGGACGAGCTGATCGATTTCGGCCGCCGCGGCAGTGGTGAAGGCAAATGGCGCGACCGGCTGGTGGCGCTGTCCCGGGCCACTGCCGCGCAGGTGGACAAGGACTGGGCCGTCTACTGCCAGGCTTTCGACCAGGGCGCTTTCGACATGGCCGACCATGCCGGTTGAACCTTTGCGCTGGCGTGCCGACCTTGTCGCCGGCCTGTGCGTGGCTGGCCTGCTGCTGCCCGAGGGCGTGGCCTACGCCGGGCTGGCGAAGCTGCCGGTGGCACATGCCCTCATCGCCTGCCTCGTCGGCCTGGCCGTCTACGCGCTGCTGGGCCGCAGCCGCGACGCCATCGTGTCACCAACATCGTCCAGCGCCAGCCTGGCTGCCGCGGCGGCGGCGGGCCTGGCCGGCATCGCGCATGCCGAGGCCTTGATGGCGCTGACACTGGCAGCCGGCGGCGTGCTGCTGGTGCTGGCCATCGCGCGGCAAGGCCAGCTGTCGGCCTTCGTGTCGCGGCCGGTGCTGCGCGGCTTTGCGTTCGCGCTGGCCATCACGATCGTCATCAAACAGTTGCCTGACGTGCTGGGCCTGCGGCCGCCGCCGGGGCTGGACGCGCCGCACCTGCTCGTCTGGGTGCTGGGCCATGTGCCGGACTGGCATGTTGTGAGCCTCTTTGTGGCGCTGGCCAGCGGTGCGTTGATTGCGGTGCTGCGGCGCTGGCCCACATGGCCGGCGTCGTTGATCGCGCTGGTCGTGGCCATGGCCGCGACGCGCTGGCTGGATCTGCAGGCGCAGGGCGTCGAGGTCGTCGGCACGGTCGTGGCGCCCAGCTTCGCGCCGCACGTGCCGGCGCTGGACCGCGATGCCTGGCTGCGCGTGGCCGAGCTGGCGGTGGGGCTGGTGGTGCTGCTGTTCGCCGAGTCCTGGGGCAGCATCCGCTCGCTGGGCCTGTTGCGCGGTGACACGCCGGACGCCAACCGCGAGCTGCTGGCGCTGGGCGCCGCCAACCTCGCCAGCGGCCTGCTGCAGGGCATGCCGGTCGGCGCGGGCTTCTCGGCCAGTGCGGCCAACCACGGTGCGGGCGCGCAGAGCCGTCTTTCGGGCGTGGTGGCCTGCGCCGTCGTTGCGCTGGCCATCGTCGTGGCGCTGCCGGCGCTGCAATGGCTGCCGCGCCCGGTGCTGGCCGTGGCCGTCATCGCGGCGTTGTGGCATGCGCTGTCGCCGCGGCCGCTGCTGGCCACCTGGCACCTGGGGCGGGACCGGCTGCTCATCGTCGCCGCGGTGCTGGCCGTGCTGGCGCTGGGGTTGCTGCACGGCATGCTGGTGTCGGTGGCGCTGTCCATCGTGGAGGCGCTGCGGCGCTTCAGCCAGCCGGTGCTGCACGAGCTGGGCGAACTGCCGGGCACGCGCAACTTCGTCAACCGCCCCGAGCACCCGGAGGCCGTGGGCGTGCCGGGCGCGCTCATCCTGCGCCCGCAGGAGCCGCTGTTCTTTGCGAGCGCCGAGCGCGTGATGGCCGAGGCCGCTGCCCGGCTGGCCGCCAGCGGCGCGACCACGCTGGTGCTGAGCCTGGAGGAGAGCAGCGACCTCGACAGCACGGCGTTCGAATGCCTGCTGGAGCTGGACGTCCGGCTGAGCGCGCGCGGCCAGCGGCTGCTGCTGGCGCGCGTGAAGGAGCCGGTGCGTGCGCTGCTGCGTATCAGCGCACCGAGCGGCCTGGGCCGCGAGGAGCGTCAGTTCTGGAGCGTCGCAGATGCCGCCGGATCGTTGGCCCCTCGCCCAGTCTCGCCGCGCTGAACGCGGGCGATCCTGGTCGGTCCCCCAAAGGGACGGCGATGCAAGCCGCATTGAGCCGCTTGCACATCGCCTGCGGGCCGGCTTGGGGCGGCCCGGCGCCGGTCCGCGTCAACTCGGCTTCAAGCCATGCCCTGGTGGCGCAGCAGCGCGTCGATCTTGGGCTCGCGGCCGCGGAAGGCCTTGAAGTTGTCGATGGCGTCGCGCGCGCCGCCTTGCTCCAGCACCTCGGTCAGGAAGCGCTTGCCGGTGGCGGGGTTGAACACGCCTTCTTCCTCGAAGGCGCTCCATGCATCGGCGCTCAGCAGTTCGGCCCACTTGTAGCTGTAGTAGCCGGCCGCGTAGCCGCCCGCGAAGATGTGCGAGAAGCTGTGCTGGAAGCGGTTGAAGCTCGGCGGGATCAGCACGGCGACCTCGGCGCGCACGTCGTCCAGCACCTTCTGCACGTCGGCCTCCGAGCCCGGGTTCGAGTGCAGCCGCATGTCGAACAGCGAAAACTCGATCTGGCGCAGCGTCATCAGCCCGCTCTGGAAGTTCTTGGCTGCGATCATCTTGTCGAACAGCTCGCGGGGCAGGGGCTCGCCGCTGTCGACATGGCCGCTGAGCTGCTGCAGCACGTCCCACTCCCAGCAGAAGTTCTCCATGAACTGGCTGGGCAGCTCGACGGCGTCCCACTCCACGCCGGAGATGCCGGACACGCCCAGGTCGTTCACCTGCGTCAGCATGTGGTGCAGGCCGTGGCCGAACTCGTGGAAGAGGGTGATGACGTCGTCGTGCGTCAGCAGCGCGGGCTTGTCGCCCACCGGTGACGCGAAGTTGCAGGTCAGCAGCGCGACCGGCGTCTGCTGCTCACCGCCGGGCTTGAGCCAGCGGCTGCGCACCTCGTCCATCCATGCGCCGGGGCGTTTGCCGGTGCGGGCATAGAGGTCGAGGTAGAACTGGGCGATCAGCTGGCCGTTGCGGCGCAGTTCATGGAAGGTGACAGTCTCGTTCCACACCGAAGCCTGCGCCTCGGTGATGGAGACGTCGAACAGCCGCTCGATGATGGAGAACAGGCCGGGCACGACCTTCGTGGCCGTGAAGTACTGCTTCACGGTCTGATCGCTGAAGGCGTAGCGGGCTTCCTTGAGCTTTTCGCTCCAGTAGGACACGTCCCAGCTCTCCAGCGGTGCGCCTTTCGCGAACTCGCGCAGCTCGGCGAGATCCTTCTCGGCGAAAGGCCGGGCGCGCTTGGCGAGGTCGCTGAGGAAGGTCGTCACTTCGGCCGGCGTCGAGGCCATCTTGGGTTCGAGCGACACGTCGGCGAAGCTGGCGTAGCCCAGCAGCTGCGCCTCTTCCTGGCGCAGCGCGACGATCTCGCGCATGGCGGCGGTGTTGTCCCACTCGGGCTTGCTGCCCGCGTCCATGACATCGCTGGCGCGCGTCACGTAGGCGCGGTAGAGCTTTTCGCGCAGCGCGCGGTTCTCGGCGTACTGCATGACGGGCAGGTAGACCGGGAAGTGCAGCGTGAGCTTGTGGCCACCGTCGTCGAGCTTCGTCGCGTCCAGCACGTCCTGCGGCACGCCGGCCAGCTCGTCGGCGCTGGCCACGTAGCTCCAGCCGTCGGTCGCGTCCATCACGTGTTCGCTGAACTGCTGCTGCAACTCGGCGCTGCGCTCCTGGATGGCCGCGTAGCGCTCGCGGGCCTCGCCCTGCAGCTCGGCGCCGGACAGCACGAAGTCGCGGATGGCGTGCTTGAGCAGCTGCTGGCGGGCGGGGTTCAGCGACGGCCCCTGGGCCGCCATGACGGCCTTGTACTTGGCGAACAGCGCCTCGTTGGCGCCCATCGCCGTGCTGAACTCGGTGACGGCCGGCAGCATCGCGTTGTAGGCCTCGCGCAGCGCGGGCGTGTCGGCCACGGCGTTCAGGTGGCCCACGGCGTGCCAGGCCGTGCCCATGCGTTCGGTGGCGGTGTCGAGGATGCGCGAGAGCGTGTCGTAATCGGCCGGCGTCTCGGGCTTGACTGCTTCGTCCAGCGCGGCCTGCGCGGCGGCCAGCAACTCGGTGATGGCCGGCTTTACGTGTTCGGGCTGGATGGCTGCGAAGTCGGGCAGGGCGGCGGTGGAGAGCAGCGGATTGGTCATGTCAGGCAGAGGTTGCGGCACGTTCCGCCGATTCAAGCGTATTGACCAGCAACATGGCAATCGTCATCGGGCCGACCCCGCCCGGGACGGGGGTGATCCAACCCGCAACTTGTCGGACGCCGTCGAAGTCCACGTCGCCGCAGAGCTTGCCCTCGTCGTTGCGGTTCATGCCCACGTCGATGACGACGGCGCCGGGCTTGACCATGTCGGCCGTCAGCACGTTGCGCTTGCCGACGGCGGCGACGATGACGTCGGCCTGGCGGGTCATCGCGCCGAGGTCCGCCGTGCCGCTGTGGCACACGGTGACGGTGGCGTTGGCGGCCAGCAGCATCAGGGCCATCGGCTTGCCGACGATGTTGCTGCGGCCGATGACGACGGCGTGCTTCGCGCGAAGGTCCTTCATGCCGATGCTCTCCAGCATCTTCATGCAGCCATAGGGCGTGCAGGCCTTGAAGCCGGGCTCGCCGACGACCAGCGCACCGGCGCTGGCGATGTGGAAGCCGTCGACGTCCTTCGCCGGCGAGATGGACTCGATGACCTTGTGGTCGTCGATGTGCCTGGGCAGCGGCAGCTGCACCAGGATGCCGTGGATGGTGGGGTCGTTGTTCAGCGCGTCGACGCGGGCCAGCAGTTCGGCCTCGGTCATGGACGCGTCGTACTTCTCCAGCCGCGAGTGGATGCCGGCTTCTTCGCAGGCCTTGACCTTGTTGCGCACGTAGACCTGGCTGGCCGGGTTGTCGCCCACCAGCACCACGGCCAAGCCAGGCTGCTTGCCCTGGGCGGTCAGCGCGGCGGCGCGGGCAGCGGCTTCGCCGCGCAGTTGCTTGGAGAGGGCGAGGCCGTCGATCAGTTGGGCGGTCATGTCAATGCAATCCTTGGAAACTTGTGGGACAGACCGCCCGAGCGTGGCGAGTAGCGCTGTCCCCAACCGAAAAAGCAAAAGGCCGCTGGGATGCAGCGGCCTTTGGAGTCAGTCAGGAGGTCAAGCCTTGGCGGTGGCACCAAGCGCAATCTTGAGCAGATCGGCCACCGTGTTGGCGTTGAGCTTTTCCATGATGTTGGCGCGGTGCGCCTCGACCGTCTTGATGCTGATGCCGAGGTCGTCGGCGATCTGCTTGTTCAGGCGGCCGGCGACGATGCGCTCCAGCACCTGGGCTTCGCGCGTCGTCAGGCGGGCCAGCAGGGCGTCGCGGCTGGCGGCTTCCTGGTGGCTGGAGAAGGCGTCGCGGGCCTGGTCGAGCATGCGCTCGACGAGGGCCAGCAGCTCTTCTTCCTTGAACGGCTTCTCGATGAAGTCCATCGCGCCCTTCTTCATCGTCTGCACGGCCATCGGCACGTCGCCGTGGCCGGTGATGAAGACGATGGGCAGCGGGCTCTTGCGCTCGATGAGACGGTCCTGGAGTTCCAGGCCGGTCATGCCGTCCATGCGGATGTCCGCAATCAGGCAGGCAACCTCGCGGGGGTCGTAGCGCGTCAGGAAGGATTCGGCGGAGTCAAAACACTTGACCCGGTAGTCCTTGCCCTCAAGCAGCCATTGCAGGGAGTCGCGGACCGCTTCGTCGTCATCGACAACGTAGACGTTGCCCTTCTTCGGGATCAAGCTCATGGTGTGGTGGGTTCGGTTCTCTGAGCGCTGCCGGCGCCACCTGGGGAGGTGTCCGCACGCAGTTGTTCTGAGGTGATGGTGACCGGTATCGTGAACGCGAATCGGCACCCAACGACCAAGGACCCATTGTAGAGGTTCTCGGCTTTTATCCGGCCCTGGTGGGACTCGACGATAGACCGGCATAACCCTAAGCCGATACCCAGTCCGTCGGCCTTGGTGGAGAAGAAGGCCTCGTACATGCGGGCCAGCACCTCGTCGGGGAGGCCCGGGCCCATGTCGGTGACGGAGAACTCGATCTGCCCGCCCAGTTCGGCGCTGTGCTTGGGCACGACGCGCAGCTCGATGTGGCGGCGTGACGTGGGCAGCGAGGCGTTGTCGATGGCCTCGGCGGCGTTCTTCAGCAGGTTCATCAGCACCTGCTCGATGAGGATGGGGTCCACCATCAGCTGCGGCAGCCGCTGTGCCACGTAGGTATGGATGGCGACATTGCGCCGGCGCAGCTCGATGCCGGCCAGCTCCACCGCGTCCTCGACGATGTCCGGCGCGAATGCCGGCTGGCGCTGCGGCTCGCTGCGCTTCACGAAGTTGCGGATGCGGTGAATGATCTGCCCGGCGCGCTGGGCCTGCTTGGCGGTCTTCTCGAGCGCCGCCAGCAGGGCGTCCTTGTCGATGCTGTCGGCGCGCACGCGGCTGACCATGCCGTTGCAGTAGTTCGTGATGGCGGTCAGCGGCTGGTTCAGCTCGTGGGCGACGCTGGACGCCATCTCGCCCATCGTCATCAGCCGGCTCGTCACCTGGGCCTTCTCGGCCTGCAGCGCGGCCTGGGCCTCGGCATGGCGGCGCATCGTGATGTCGGTGGCGATCAGCATCTGGGCCAGGCGCCCGTCGGTCCACTGCAGATAGCGCGCGCGCACGTCGAACCACATGGCCAGAGACTCGACGTAGACCTCGCGCGGGTCAGAGCCCAGGTCGGTCAGTGCCTCGGCGGGCAGGCCGGAGTAGTCGTCGACTTCGTCGGCGCTGTCGTCCAGTCCGCGACGGCTGGTGGTGCCGACGAGCTGGCCGCCGGCCAGCAGCGCGTGGCCGGCTGGGTCGGCGCCGAACCAGAGACGGTAGCTGCGGTTGGCGAACAGCAGCTCGGGCGGCTGCACCGACAGCACGGACACGGCCGCGTCCAGGCCTTCCAGCACGGTCGTGAAGCGTTCGTGCGAGGCGCTGAGCTGGTCGCGCACGCGCTTGGCCTCGGTGATGTTGGTCATCGAGGTCATCCAGCCGGTCTGCTTGCCCTTGGTGTCCACCAGCGGCGACACGTAGACGCGGGCGTCGAAGGATGAGCCGTCCTTGCGTGCGATCTTGACCTCGACGCCACCCGAAGGGCTGCGGCCCTGCAGTTCCTGTTGCAGCAGGCGCGCGTTCTCCTCGCGCCGGTCCGCGAGCCAGAACGGGTAGGGCGGCGTGCGGCCGACGAGGTCGGCCTCCGAGAACCCGGTCATCGCGCAGAAGGCGGGGTTCACGTAGGTGATGCGCGTGTCCATGTCCATGGCGCGCATGCCGGTCAGCATGGAGTTCTCCATCGCGCGGCGGAAGTTGGTCTCCAGCGTCAGCGCGTTCTGGATCTGCGTGCGCCGGCGCATGTGGCGCCAGGTGCCCAGCAGCATCCACACCGTCAGGCCGGCCAGCGCCAGCACCAGCCAGAAGAGGGCGTTGCTGATGAGGCCGATGGACGTGCGCCAGCCCTGGCCGCGCAGCACCAGGCCGTTCAGTGCGGGCGCGAGCGGTACGTCGTGCAGCAGTGATGCGCGTCGCAGAACCTGCCCGGGCATGGGCGTGACGGTACTGGCGACGATCTGGTCGCGCGCGTCCAGCACGGCGATGCTGTGGCGCGTGGCGACTTCGCTGGGCACGTAGTAGCGCAGCAGCGACTCGACGGTGTACTCGGCGATCAGCACGCCGGCGAAGCCGCCGCGGTCGATCAGCGGGATGTGCAGCTGGAAGACGGTGATGCCGTTGCTGTCGGTGAACGGCGGCGAGTAGACCGGCTGGCGGCGGTCCTTGGCCGCTTCGAACGCCAGCGACGCCGCGTTGGACTGGTTGAACATCGGCATGGACGGATCGGTGCCGTCCGTGAGCATCTGCCCATCGTCCAGGAAGCCGGCCGCACTGACGCTGCTGCGCCGTTCGCGGCGCGGGCCAAGCCAGGTCACCTGCGTCAGCTCCGGGCGCTCGCGGGCGAAGGCCTGGGCCTGGGCGGAGAACTCGTGCGCATCGATCTGCCGCGTGACGACCTCGCGGGCGATGCGCACGAGCTGCTCCTGGTTCTCGATCAGGCGCAGACGGATCTGCTGCTGGGCGATCTCGGTGTCGCGCTTGACGGACTCGGTCTCGCGCTCGATTTCCTCGTTCCGCAGATACCAGAAGGCCGAAATGATGGCCGCCAGGAACAGCAGCACGGAGATCAGCGGGCCCAGCGTGGCGAGGCGATCCTGGCGTGACGGCGACTGCCGGAACCACCAGGTGGCGACCAGGCGGCGCCAGGGCGCCAGCAGCCGCTGTCGGCGCGAGCTGGTCTCTGAAACGGGGGAATCAACGGGCATCTTCAAATTATCCGGGGCTTGGCTGGAACGGCGGAGGGCTTGCCATGATTTCATAATAAGAAATCGTCTCGCACCATTTGGGAAAACGCCGAGGGCTGTGCGACACTCCGCCCGCTCGCGGCCCCTGCGGCCTGCGTTCGCCCCCATTTCCGCACACCCACCCGCCGCCCGTCAGAGGCGGCTTATGTAGGAGACAGGCCATGTCTGCCCAGCCGCAAGAGTTTCTCGGCGCCGCCGCGAACGACAAAGATCCGCAGGAAACCAAGGAGTGGCTGGACGCCCTCTCGGCCGTCATCGGCGAGGAGGGCGGCGACCGCGCGCACTTCCTGCTCGAGACGCTGATCGACCACGCCCGCCAGGCCGGCATCGACGTGCCGTTCTCGGCCAATACGGCCTACGTCAACACCATCCCGCCGGACCAGGAAGAGCGCTTCCCGGGCAACGTCGAGATCGAGGAGCGCCTGCGCGCCTACATGCGCTGGAACGCGATGGCCATGGTCGTGCGCGCCAACCGCCACAACCCCGAGGACGGCGGTGACCTGGGCGGCCACATCAGCTCGTTCGCGTCGCTGGCCACCATGCTGGGCTGCGGCTTCAACCACTTCTGGCACGGCGACGACGGCGTGCACGGCGGTGACCTGCTCTACATCCAGGGCCACAGCGCCCCCGGCATCTACGCGCGGGCCTTCATGGAAGGCCGCATTTCTGAGGAGCAGCTGATCAACTTCCGCCAGGAAGTCGACGGCAAGGGCCTGTCCAGCTACCCGCATCCGAAGCTGATGCCCGAGTTCTGGCAGTTCCCGACCGTCTCGATGGGCCTGGGCCCCCTGATGGCCATCTACCAGGCCCGCTTCCTGAAGTACCTGCACGCCCGCGGCATTGCCGACACGAGCAAGCGCAAGGTCTGGGTCTTCCTGGGCGACGGCGAGATGGACGAGCCGGAATCGCTGGGCGCCATCGGCCTGGCCGCACGCGAGAAGCTGGACAACCTGATCTTCGTCGTCAACTGCAACCTGCAGCGCCTGGACGGTCCGGTGCGCGGCAACGGCAAGATCATCCAGGAGCTGGAAGGCGAGTTCCGCGGTGCGGGCTGGAACGTCATCAAGCTGATTTGGGGCGGCTACTGGGACCCGCTGCTGGCGCGCGACAAGGACGAACTGCTGCGCAAGGTCATGATGGAGACCGTCGACGGCGACTACCAGGCCATGAAGGCCAACGACGGCGCCTTCGTCCGCAAGAACTTCTTCGGCAAGCACCCCAAGCTGCTGGAGCTCGTCTCGAAGATGAGCGACGAGGACATCTGGCGCCTGCAGCGTGGCGGCCATGATCCGCAGAAGGTCTACGCGGCGTACCACAAGGCCGTCAACACCGTCGGCCAGCCCACCGTGCTGCTCGTGAAGACCGTCAAGGGCTTCGGCATGGGCAAGATCGGTGAAGGCAAGAACACCGCCCACCAGACCAAGAAGCTGCAGGACGACGACATCCGTGCGATGCGCGACCGCTTCAACATCCCGGTGTCGGATGAAGACCTGCCCAAGCTGCCGTTCTATCAGCCGCCGGAGGGCTCGCAGGAGCTGAAGTACCTGCACGAGCGCCGCAATGCGCTGGGCGGCTACCTGCCCAAGCGCCGCCCCAAGACCGACGAATCGCTGAAGGTGCCCGAGCTGGCCACGTTCCAGGCCGTGCTGGACCCGACCGCCGAAGGCCGCGAGATCTCGACGACCCAGGCCTACGTGCGCTTCCTGACGACGCTGCTGCGCGACAAGGAACTGGGCCCGCGCACGGTGCCCATCCTCGTCGACGAGGCGCGCACCTTCGGCATGGAAGGCCTGTTCCGCCAGATCGGCATCTACAACCCCGCGGGTCAACAGTACACGCCGGTCGACAAGGACCAGGTCATGTACTACCGCGAGGACAAGGCCGGCCAGATCCTGCAGGAAGGCATCAACGAAGCCGGCGGCATGGCCAGCTGGATCGCGGCAGCCACGAGCTACTCGACGAACAACCGGGTCATGATCCCGTTCTTCGTCTACTACTCGATGTTCGGCTTCCAGCGCATCGGCGACCTGTGCTGGGCTGCCGGCGACATGCAGGCCCGTGGCTTCCTGCTGGGCGGCACCTCCGGCCGCACGACGCTGAACGGCGAAGGCCTGCAGCACGAAGACGGCCACAGCCACATCATGGCCGGCACGATCCCGAACTGCGTGTCCTACGACCCGACCTTCGCCCACGAAGTCGCCGTCATCATGCAGCGCGGCTTGAAGCGCATGGTGGAAGACCAGGAAAACGTTTTCTACTACATCACGCTGCTGAACGAGAACTACCCGATGCCTGGCCTGAAGGCCGGCACCGAGGAGCAGATCCTCAAGGGCATGTACCTGCTGGAAGAGGCCGACGCCTCCAAGCCGGTCAGCGTCAACCTGCTGGGCTCCGGCACCATCCTGCGCGAGAGCCAGGTCGCCAAGCTGCTGCTGGAGGAAGAGTGGGGCGTGGGCGCCAACGTGTGGAGCTGCCCGAGCTTCAACGAACTGGCCCGCGACGGCCAGAACGCCGAGCGCTGGAACCTGCTGCACCCGACCGAGCTGGCCTGCGTGCCTTACGTGACGCAGCAACTGGGCCAGACGCAAGGTCCGGTCATCGCGTCGACCGACTACATGAAGAACTACGCGGAGCAGATCCGCGCCTTCATCCCCAAGGGCCGTTCGTACAAGGTGCTGGGCACCGACGGCTTCGGCCGCTCGGACTTCCGCTCCAAGCTGCGCCAGCACTTCGAGGTCAACCGCCACTACATCGTCGTCGCCGCGCTGAAGGCGCTGGCCGATGACGGTGCGATCCCGGCCACCAAGGTGGCCGAGGCGATCGCCAAGTACGGCATCGACGCCAACAAGATCAACCCGCTCTACGCCTGAGCGCGCCCACGGAGACAAGAACATGGCATTGGTTGAAGTCAAGGTTCCTGACATCGGCGATTTCGACGAGGTCGGCGTCATCGAGCTGCTCGTGAAGGTCGGCGACACCGTCAAGGTCGAGCAGAGCCTGATCACCGTCGAGAGCGACAAGGCCTCGATGGAGATCCCGTCGTCGCAGGCCGGCGTCGTCAAGGAGATCAAGGTCGCCGTCGGCGACAAGGTCAAGGAGGGCAGCGTCGTCGTGGTCGTCGAGGCCGAAGGCGCGGCGGTTGCCGCGCCGGCACCGGCCGCTGCCGCTCCGGCACCCGTCGCCGCGGCGCCGGCGCCGGCACCGGCGGCCGAGCCCGTCGCGGCGCCCGCCCCGGCAGCCGCAGGCGGTTCGGTCACTGTCGAAGTGCCGGACATCGGCGACTTCGACGAAGTGGCCGTCATCGAGCTGCTCGTGAAGGTCGGCGACACCGTCAAGGTCGAGCAGAGCCTCATCACCGTCGAGAGCGACAAGGCCTCGATGGAAATCCCGTCGTCCACCGCCGGTGTCGTCGAGGAACTGCTGGTCAAGATCGGCGACAAGGTCAGCAAGGGCTCCGCGCTGGCCCGCGTGAAGGCCGCTGGCGGTGCCGCAGCCGCGCCCGCATCGGCGCCTGCCGCTGCAGCCACCGCCGCAGCAGCGCCGGTTGCCGCCGCTCCGGCAGAAGCCAAGCCGCTGCCGACCGCTGCGCTGCCGCCGCACCAGCCCGTCGCGCCCACCGGCAAGCTGCCCCACGCCTCGCCCAGCATCCGCAAGCTCGCCCGCGAGCTGGGTGTGCCGCTGGCCGAAGTGAAGGGCTCGGGCGCCAAGGGCCGCATCGTCGAGAGCGACGTGCAGGGCTTCGTCAAGGCCGTCATGGCCGGCGCGGTGCAGACCGCTGCCCAGAAGGCTGTGGCGCCTGCCGCCGCTGCGGGTGGTGGTGCCGGCCTGAACCTTTTGGCCTGGCCCAAGGTCGACTTCGAGAAGTTCGGCCCCGTCGAGCGCAAGGAGCTGTCCCGCATCAAGAAGATCTCGGGCGCCAACCTGCACCGCAACTGGGTCGTCATCCCGCACGTGACGAACCACGACGACGCGGACATCACCGAGCTGGAAGCCTTCCGCGTCCAGCTGAACAAGGAGAACGAGAAGGCTGGCATCAAGGTCACGATGCTCGCGTTCATGATCAAGGCGGCCGTCGCGGCGCTGAAGAAGTTCCCCGAGTTCAACAGCTCGCTGGACGGCGATACGCTGGTGCTGAAGAACTACTTCCACATCGGCTTCGCGGCAGACACGCCCAACGGCCTCGTCGTGCCCGTCATCAAGGACGCCGACAAGAAGGGCATCTTCCAGATCAGCGCCGAGATGTCCGAGCTGGCCAAGAAGGCCCGCGACGGCAAGCTGGGCCCGGCCGACATGACCGGCGGCTGCTTCTCGATCTCGTCCCTGGGCGGCATCGGCGGCAAGTACTTCACGCCCATCATCAACGCGCCGGAAGTGGCCATCATGGGCGTCTGCAAGAGCTCGATGGAACCCGTGTGGGACGGCAAGGCCTTCGTGCCGCGCCTGATCCTGCCGCTGTCGCTGAGCTGGGACCACCGCGTCATCGACGGCGCCGCGGCCGCGCGCTTCAACGTCTACTTCGCGTCGCTGCTGGCGGACTTCCGTCGCATCGCCCTCTGATCGGGAGCAGAACCAATGGCACTCATTGAAGTTCAAGTTCCCGACATCGGCGACTTCGACGAAGTCGGCGTCATCGAGGTGCTGGTCAAGGCCGGCGACATCGTCAAGGTCGAGCAGAGCCTGATCACCGTCGAGAGCGACAAGGCGTCGATGGAGATCCCGTCGTCGGCCGCCGGCGTCGTCAAGGAGCTCAAGGTCAAGATCGGCGACAAGGTCGCCAAGGGCTCGGTCATCCTGTCGCTGGAAAGCAGCGACGCGGCAGCACCGGCACCTGCCGCCGCGGCTCCGGCTCCCGCAGCCGCAGCGCCCGTGCAGGCCCCGGCCGCCGCGACCTACACCGGCAGCGCCGACCAGGCCTTCGACCTCGTCGTCCTCGGCGGCGGCCCCGGTGGCTACTCGGCCGCGTTCCGCGCCGCCGACCTGGGCCTCAAGGTCGCCCTCGTCGAGCGTTACGCGACGCTGGGTGGCGTCTGCCTGAACGTCGGCTGCATCCCGTCCAAGGCGCTGCTGCACGTGGCGGCCGTCATGGACGAAGTCAGCCACATGGCCGATTTGGGCGTGAAGTTCGGCGAGCCCGAGGTCGACATCGACAAGCTGCGCGCGCACAAGAACAAGGTCACCGGCAAGCTGACCGGCGGTCTGGCCGCCATGGCCAAGATGCGCAAGGTGACGGTGCTGCGTGGCGTCGGCACGCTGCTCGACGCGCAGAACCTGAAGGTCGAAGCGACCGAAGGCGCCGAGGGCCAGGCCAAGACCGGCGCGGTGCAGACCGTCGCCTTCAAGCGCATCGTCATCGCGGCCGGCTCGCAGGCCGTGCGCCTGCCCTTCCTGCCCAACGACCCGCGCATCGTCGACTCGACCGGCGCGCTGGAGATGGGCGTGAAGCCCGAGAAGATGCTCATCGTCGGCGGCGGCATCATCGGCCTCGAAATGGGCACGGTGTACTCGACGCTGGGCGCGCGCCTGGACGTCGTCGAAATGCTGCCCACGCTGATGACCGGCG
This sequence comes from Pelomonas candidula, assembly GCF_043555985.1. Taxonomy (NCBI): domain Bacteria; kingdom Pseudomonadati; phylum Pseudomonadota; class Betaproteobacteria; order Burkholderiales; family Sphaerotilaceae; genus Roseateles; species Pelomonas candidula. The sequence goes on from NZ_JBIGIC010000011.1 coordinate 68,674, forward strand.
CGGACCGCGACCTCGTCAAGGTCTGGCAGAAGTTCAACCAGCATCGCTTCGACAACATCATGTTGAACACGAAGACGGTGGCGGCCGAAGCGAAGCCGGACGGCATCTACGTGACCTTCGAAGGCGAGGGTGCCCCGAAGGAGCCGCAGCGTTACGACCTCGTGCTGCAGGCTGTGGGCCGCACGCCCAACGGCAAGAAGATCGGTGCCGAGAACGCCGGCGTCATCGTCGGTGACCGCGGCTTCATCCCGGTCGACGTGCAGATGCGCACCAACGTGCCCAGCGTGTTCGCCATCGGCGACATCGTCGGCCAGCCCATGCTGGCCCACAAGGCGGTGCACGAGGGCCATGTGGCGGCGGAAGTCATTGCAGGCGAACTGCTGGGCGACGAGAAGCTGGCCAAGAGCCAGTTCGACGCCCGCGTGATCCCGAGCGTGGCCTACACCGACCCCGAGGTGGCCTGGGTGGGCATGACCGAGGACGAGGCCAAAGCCAAAGGCATCAAGATCACCAAGGGCCTGTTCCCGTGGACGGCCTCCGGCCGTGCGATCGCGAATGGCCGCGACGAGGGCTTCACCAAGCTGATCTTCGACGAGGAAAGCCACCGCATCATCGGCGGCGGCATCGTCGGCACTCATGCCGGCGACATGATCGGCGAGATCGCGCTGGCCATCGAGATGGGCGCGGACGCCGTGGACATCGGCAAGACCATCCACCCGCACCCGACGCTGGGTGAGTCGCTCGGCATGGCCGCGGAAGTGGCGCACGGCTCCTGCACGGACGTGCCGCCGGTGCGCAAGCGCTGACCCACGCGCTCTGAACGCAAGGCCCGACGCTGGTCACCCGGCGTCGGGCCTTTGTCTTTCAGCGCGCTTCCTCGTTGCGGGAGTCGCGGCGCTCCTCGTCCTTGCGATGCGGCTTGTGCTCGCCGTGGCCGTCGTTGTGCTTGGCCTCGGGCTGCGTGGCCGGCTTCGCCGGCGGCTTGGGTTGCGGCGGATGGGACGGCGCCTCGACGGCTTCACGGTGCTGCGGCTGTGCGTGTGCGGCATCGTTCCTGGCGGCCTCCCGCGCCGGGTCCACATGGGGTTGCGGCGGGCGCATCTCCTGAGGGCGGAACTCCTGCGGCGCCTGGTGGGCCTGCGGCGCTTGCGGGCGGTACTCCGGCGAGCGCTGCTCGTCCTGCGGCCTCGGGCGTACGGCCTCCGGTGACGGCATCGCGTGCTGCGGCTGCGGGACGGCGGCTGGCTGGGCGAACTCCATGCCCTGGGCCGGCCTGGCCTGCTGGGGCATCGCATGCGGCTCGGGCGCGCGGGCCGGGGGCGCGGCCGGCGGCGCCGGGTGCGGTGCTGCGGCTTCCAGGCGCACGGGTTGAGCCGACGGCAGAGCGGGCGGCGGGTGACCGGCGCTGTAGGTGGCCACCGGTGTCGTGCTGACCGGGTGCGGCGCCAGTGCATGCACCTGGGCCGGCAGTGCGGCCGCGAGGTGGGCCTGCGCCGGGACGTCGTTCTGGAAGGCCCTGCCGTTGGCCGTCGCGGTGGGCGGCGCCACCACGGTCACGTTGGTCACGTTCGTGATGTTGGTGATGTTGTTGATCGTCGTGTTGCGCGTGATGTTGTTCGTCACGTTGTTGTTGGTGACGCGCATGCCCACGTTGACGACGGGAGGCGCGCTGACGACGACGGCAGGGGGCGTGCCGATCGGGGCCGGCACGATCAGGCCCGAGCGCGAGCCGGGGGGCGGCGGCACGAACACGCCCGGCGGGCCGACGGGCCGGTCACCCCCGCCGATGGAGATCTGCAGCGACAGCCGCAGGCCCGGTGCCGGCGGGACGAAGCCGACGCCCGCCGCGGCCCAGTGGCCGGCGACGTAGACCACGGCGCTGTCGCGATGCTCGTAGTAGGGCTGGGTCCAGTGGTAGCCCGGCTGCGGTGGCGGCAGCCAGCGGCCGGCGCACCACACCCACTGGCCCTGCCAACCCCAGTAACCGCCCACCCAGACGGCCTCCGGCATCGGTGGCGGCGGGGGCGCCTCGACCAGCATCGGCGGCGGCGCCACGTCCACCAGCACGGGTTCGGGCTGGACCATCGGAGGCTCGATGTAGACGCTGATGGCCGGGCGCGGTGGCGGGGGAGTCCACACGGGCGCGGGAGCGTTCATGCCGACGTCGGCGCGTACCGCGACGAGGCGCGGCTGTGCGCAGCCGGCCAGCAGGGCGGCCACGAGGGCGGCAGCCAGCGGGGTGAGGGAGGTTTTGAACGACATGGCGTGTGAGGGTGGCCTGGGGCCTGCTCAATGCCATTCGCCGCGGGTGGGTTGACCTGGGAAGGTCAGCGCGGCGCATGGGACGGGTACGTGCAAGCGAGTAAGCAAATGCACCGGCCTGCCCGCCACAATGCGGGCATGAGTTTCTTCTACGGGTTCATGCTGTTTGTCATGGCGGCCACCTTGTTGCCGTCGGTGTTCTACCTGGGCCTCTACCTTGTCACGGGCGCCGACGAGGCGCTGGAGCGGGCGGCCAAGATGTGGAACTTCCTGCGCGCCTTCACGCTGCTGGGCTTCAACATCACGGTGTGGGGCAATGTCATCGTCGGCGCCTGGCAGCTGATGCACTGACGCGCGCGCTTCAGATCCTGGATTCGACCATTGCCGGGCAGTTCGCCGTGCCGAAGCGGTCCACCGGGATGCGGAAGCGCTGGCCCACGCGCAGTTGCCGCCAATGCTCAGGCGTCAGGCGGCAGACCCAGGCGTGGTTCTCGCGGTCGCGCAGTTCGATCTCGAAGAAGGCCTCGCGCTTGCCCAGCCGCTCACTGCCGGGCTGGCCCGGCGGGGCCATGCGCAGTGGCGGGCGCGGCCAGTCGGGGCGGTCTGCGGGGCCGCCCTCGTTCTTGACGATCCAGCTGCGGCGCCAGGCCAGCTGCGTGTAGCGGCAGTGCTCGGCGGGCTCGGCATGCTTGCCGGCGGGGTCGGCCATGATGCGGCGCGTCACGTCGCGGGCGTCGGCGGGGAGGTCTTCGCACCAGTCCGAGCCGCTCTCTTCGCGCAGCCGCTCGACGACGATCTCGTAGCGCCAGCTGCGCCGCGTCAGCTCCACGGCCACGCCGGGCGGGCCGAAGATCCACCAGCCGAGCGTGGCAAGCGTGCCCACGATCATGGCGGCCAGCACGATGACGCGCAGGCGGGGCAGCCGCATCGGGCTCAGGCGGCGTCGAGCTGCGCGTTGACGGCTTCTTCCCAGTGCGCCAGCTCGTCCCAGCCGATGTGCAGCCAGTCCATGGCAGCCTGGTGGTGGCCGGCCCAGTCGGCGTCTTCTGGCAGGCCTTCATGGCGGCGCATCAGGTGCTCGGCGATGAGGCCGGCGGCGACCAGCGTGTGCACCTCGGCGTCGATGTCGGCATGGCCCAGCGCCGAGAAGTCGTGGTGCAGCCGGATGGCGCTCATCAGCGGCGGTGGCAGGTTCCAGACCCGGACGACCAGCGCGCCGACGACGGCGTGGTCGGTCTTGTGGTTGGCGTTCTCGGTGGCGATGTAGGGGCGGTCGATGCGCGCGCCGGCCTCCACCATCGTCGCCGCGTAGCCGCGCACGCTCTGCAGCAGCACCGGCTGGCCCACATGCAGGAACAGCCCGAAGCTGTGCGCCAGGTCCGGCGACAGGCCTGGCAGCTCGTGCGCGAGGGTGGCCATGGCGATGGCCCGCTTGGTGCTGCGCTCCCAGAAGCGCGCCAGCTGCGGCGCGTTGACGGGGATGGCGTGCTGCGCGAGGAAGCCGGTCATGACGGCCACGCTCTCGCGCAGGCCGATGCGCGTCATCGCCTGCCCCACCGTCGTGCAGGGCAGGCCCACGGGCTTGAACAGCGGGCCGTTGGCGATGCGCAGCAGCGTGGCGGCCATGGCCACGTCGCTGGATGCAATGCGGGCAACGAGGTTGAGGTCTGGCTCCGGCGTGCTCATGGCCTGCTGGAGCTGGGCCAGCAACGCCGGGCAGGGCGGGATCTGGATGTGCTGCAAGGGCCCGCGGCGGCGCGACTGATCCAGGTCGTCGCGGATGCGCTGCGTGCGGGAGCCGTTGGCGTGGGAAGGTGCCGGGTTCTGCATATCCGAAAATCTTAGGGGCGCAACGTCCGGTTACAGTGAAATCAACTGCCGACCGCCGTCAATCTTGCCGACTTCGCCCGCCTGTTTCGCCTTTGCACCCCGGCAGCGCCGGTGGTGGCTGGCCGCGCTGGTCGCCATGCCGGTGCTGGTGGCCGCCGCCTACGACGCATCGCGTGTGCTGGAGACCGCCGCCGGGCGCGGTCCGCGCGTCGCGGAGCAGGCGCAGGCACTGGTGCAGCAGATCGAGCGCAGCGGCACCCAGGACGAGTTGCTGCGGCTCAAGGACATCAACGACTTCTTCAACCGCCGGCTCGCCTTCAAGGATGACTCGGTGGTCTGGGGCGTACCCGACTACTGGGCCACGCCGCTGGAGAGCCTGGAAAAGCGTGCCGGCGACTGCGAGGACTACGCCATCGCGAAGTACTTCAGCCTGGCCGCCTCGGGTGTGCCGACGGCCAAGCTGCGCATGGTTTATGTGCGGGCGCGGCTGGGCGGGCAGTCGCTGGCCCACATGGTGCTGGCCTACTATCCCCAGCCGGGCGCCGAGCCGCTGATCCTGGACAACCTGCGCCCGGAGGTGCTGCCGGCCTCGCAGCGCGCGGACTTGACGCCGGTGTTCAGCTTCAACACCGAGGGGCTGTGGCAGGGCACGGGCCAGGTGACGGCGGGCGACCCGCTGGCGCGGCTGTCGATGTGGCGGGACCTGGTGGCCAAGGTCAAGGCGGAAGGATTCTTGTGATGAGGAACGCAACATGTCGTTGATGCGTCAGATCGCCTGGCTGGTGCTGGGCGTGGTGCTGGCCTCGCTGGTGGGGGCGGTCGGGCTGTCCACGCTGTCGCTGCGCCAACTGATGCAGACGCAGTTGGCGCTGAAGAACGCCGACAACGCGCAGGCGCTGGCGCTGGCGCTTTCGCAGCAGGGCGGTGACGCCGAGTTGATCAAGCTGCTCATCTCCGCCCAGTACGACACCGGCGCCTACGAGTTCGTGCGCTGGCGCGGCGCGCAGGGTGAGACGCTGTTCGAGCGCACGGGCGCGGCCAAGCCGGGGCAGTCGCCAGCATGGTTCCGCGAGCTGGTGCCCATGGAGGCCGCGCCGGGCGTGGCTCAGCTGTCGAGTGGCTGGAACGCGATCGGCTCGGTGGAGCTCAAGAGCCATTCGAGCTACGCGCACGACACGCTGTGGCTGGCCTCGCGCCGGCTGCTGGCCTGGCTGCTGGTGGTGGGCATCGCCGCGGCGGTGGTGGCCTGGGCGGGCTTGCGCCGCATCCGCCGCCCGCTGGACGCCGCCGTGGCCCAGGCCGAGGGCGTGCTGGCCGGCAGCTACGGCCAGGTCGCCGAGCCGCGCGTGCCCGAGCTGCAGCGGCTGACGCGCGCGATGAACGCGATGGTGCAGCGCGTACGCGACCTGTTCGAGGCACAGGCCGGCCAGCTGCTGGTGCTGCGCGAGCAGGTGCATCACGACCCCCTGACGGGCGTGTCCACGCGCAAGCATTTCCTGGCGGAGCTGGACGCCGCGCTGCAGCGCGACGACGGCCCGGCCGTGGCCGGCCTCGTGCTCGTGCGGCTGCGCGACCTGTCGGGCCTGAACGCGCGGCTGGGCCGCGCTGCGGTGGACGACGTGCTGCTGACCATCGTCACGGCGCTGCAGGCCTATCCCGAGTCGGTGTCGGGCTGCCGCGTCGGTCGCCTGAACGGCGGCGACTTCGCGCTGTGGTTGCCGGCCGACGGCGTGGCCGCCGAGACGGCGCATGCGCTGTCCGACGCGCTGCGCGCCAGCCTGCCCGCGTTCGGGCCTGGCGTGCAGGTCGCGCTGGGCGCCATCGAGCTGCCGCGCGAGCGGCCCAGCAGCGTCTGGCTGGGCGAGGCCGATGCCGCGCTGGCCCGCGCCGAGCACCTGAGCGAGTCGCGTGGCGGCTTCGTCGTCGACATCGTGGCCGACCCCGGTGTGGGACGCGAGCAGGGCGAGGGCCTGTGGCGTGCGCAGTTGCAAGAGGCGGTGACGCGGGAGCGCGGCCGGCTCGTCGAGTTCCCGGTGCGCGACCGCGGCGGCCATGTGCTGCACCTGGAGTGCCCGCTGCAACTGCAGCTGCAGCCCGACGGCGAGCTCCTGCCCGCCGCCGCATGGCTGCCGTTTGCCGCCCGTTCGCGGCTGACGGCGGCGGTGGACTTGTTTGCCGTGCGCCTGGCGCTGAAGGCCATCGCAGGCGACGGCCAGGCGCGCTGCATCAACGTCGCTCCGGCTTCGCTGGCCGATGCGAGCTTCCTGCCGCAACTGCGCGACCTGCTGGGCCAGTGGCCGCAGGCGACGCGGGCGCTGCTGCTGGACCTGGCCGAAGCCGCGGCGACCGAGCATTTCGAGCGCCTGCTGGAGCTGGGCGTGCAGCTGCGCCCGCTGGGCGTCAAGCTGGGCCTGGAGCACGCGGGGGCCGGGCTGGCCCAGGTCGAGCGGCTGTACCAGGCCGGCCTGGACTACGTGAAGCTGGACGCCTCGGTGCTGCTGGGCGTGGCCGGCGAGGCGGGCCGCGCGGCCTTCGTGCGCGGCATGGTCATCATGCTGCGCAGCCTCGCGCTGAAGGTCTACGGCGAGGGTGTCGTCGACGAGATGGACGCCCAGGCGCTGTGGGACTGCGAACTGGACGGGCTCACGGGGCCCTGGGTCACCGCGAGCCTGCACCGTTAGGCTTGGCAAGCCCAGGTTTCAGGATGCATCCCCAGCGGACCTAGGGGGGCAGCGCCGTGCCGAGCCCGGCCTGGCTGCCGTATGGTCCCTGGCTTCGGCCTGAAGGGCTGGGGTCCGGTCGCCACGCCCGCAGCCCCTGCCCGACAGGGGACCGGTGCCGTCAGGCGGCGCCGCAGGCACGACGAGAGGAACGTCACCATGATCATCCTGTCCTGGAACATCCAGAAGGTCACCGAGGAGAAGGCGGCGCAGTTTGCGCCCGTCATCGGCCAGGTCATCAACGAGGTCACGGGCGGCAAGCCCTTCGTGCTGGTGGTCTACGAGAACAAAACCAAGCCTCAGGCGGTGCTTGACGCGATCGGCACGGGCATCCATGCCTCCAGCCTGCAGGCCGGGTGGGTGCCCGCCGGCGGGGGCTCCTCGGTGAAGGAGAACATCCTGCTCATCGCGGGCAACGGCGCCACCGTCGACAAACCGGAAGTCTTCACCGGCTGGCGGACCGACTTCGACAGCAAGTGCAAGCTGCTCCATCAGCAGGAGATCCAGTCCGCGCAGCTGAACGCGGCCCGCCTCAATGCGCTCAGGGAACCGCGCAGCAGCACCGCCTCCGGGCGTCAGCAGGCGCTGGACAAGGCCCAGGTGGGCACCTTCAAGCCCGCGGATCACTTCCGTGACCCGGTCGTCATCACCGTCCGGTCCGCCGACGCCAAGGCCAGCTTCCTCGCGCTGCATGCGCCCGGGCCGAGCTCGGGCGACGAACATGAGGAGCCGTTTGCGCAGACCTACGCCGAGGCGGTGCTGGCCAACGCCGGCCGCTTCGACATGGTGCTGGGCGACTTCAACCTGCGCACGCACGACGTCGACGCCAGCGGCTTCGTCGATCAGTCGGTGCGCCTGGGTGCCACGACCAAGGGGAGCGAGGAGGGGCGTCACACCTACTCGCGGCTCGACCGCGTTTACGCGCGGCCGGGCCTGGAGATCTCCACCGCGCTGCTCAGCGACGGCCAGGAGAAGGCGCTCACCGACCACCACTGCCTGGCGATCAAGGTAGAGCAGCAGCAGGCGCAGAAGACCATCACCAGCTACTTCGCGTATGAACCGTCGCCACTGCGCCAGCAGGAGGTGATCTACGAGAACTATCAGCAGGCCTTCGTGTCCCGTGCCGAGAACCTGAAGGCGGAAGACGTCTCGATGGACATATCGCAGTGACCGCGCCCCGGCGGCCTGGCCGGCCGCAAATCGCGATCAGTTGAAGCGGGCCCGGCACTTGATGCCGGCCGGGATCTCGCCCTTGGGATTGGGCAGCTCCAGCCGCACGCCGAAGGTGCCGCTGGCCGCGTCGACGACGCGGTCGACGATGGTGACGCTGGCCGTGTAGCGGCCCGTCAACGGCGCCTCGGCGTCAACGCTGGCCTTGTCGCCGCGCCTGACCTTGCCGTACATCGCCACCGGCAGCACCACCTCCACGCGCAGCGGGTCGGTCTGGGCCAGGCGCAGCACGGGCTTGGCGTTCTCGCCCGACTGCGCCACCTCGCCGACGGCCTGCAGCCGCTCGGTGACGACGCCGCTGATCGGGCTGCGCAGGCGGCGTTGCTCCACGGTCTCGTTCAGGCGGCGCTGCTCCAGCGCGGCCAGGCGCTGGTTGTCCTGGGCCTCGACGAGGTTGGCCTCGGCCACGCGCATCTCGGCCAGCGAATCGTCGCGGTCCTGCGTGGCGATGTAGCGCTCCTTGACGAGGGCGTCGCGGCGCTGGAACTTGTCCTTCGCGGCAGCGAGCCGGCTGTCGGCACTCTTGATCTGGCCCTGCATGACGGAGCGGTACTTGGCCGCGTCCAGCGCGGCGCGCTCGACGTTGGTGTCCAGCTCCACCAGCACCTGGCCTTTCTTCACCTCGGCGCCGCGCTCGACGTGGATGGCGTCGATGCGCCCCTCGACGGGGCTGCGCAGCTCCACGCGCTGCATGGGCTCGATGAGGCAGGTGAAGCCGGATTCGGCAGCCAGGGCCGGCAGCGCGACGGCGCCGAGCAGGGAGACGAGCAGGCAGGCGGGCAGGGGTTTGGCAGTCATGTCGGGTCACCCGAAAAGGCGGTCATGCGGTCGATTCTTTCGTCCTGGCGCATCGTCTCGCGCCGGGTGCGAGCGTGCATGCGTTCGGCGCGGCGCTGCGCCGCCACCCGCGCGCGCTGCAGCAGGCGGCCGACGCCGGCCGCGCCGGCAGCTTCGGCCCAGGCCAGCAGGCGGGCCTCGTGGCCGCCGTGCTGGCGCAGCAGTTCGTCGTCCAGCGCGACGATGGCGACGGCGGTGCCCGGGTCGCCCTGGCGCGCGCAGCGGCCCACGAGCTGGCGGTCGATGCGGGGCGACTCGTGGTATTCGGTCAGCACCACGCACAGGCCGCCCAGCTCGGCGACACCCGGCCCCAGGCCGATGTCGGTGCCGCGGCCGGCCATGTTGGTGGCCACCGTGACGGCGCCGCGCTCGCCAGCCACGGCGACGATGGCGGCCTCCTCGGCGTCCTGGCGCGCGTTCAGCACGCGGTGCGCCAGGCCGCGCGCCTGCAGCAGCTCGCCCAGGCGCTCGGACGACAGCACCGAGCGCGTGCCCACCAGCACCGGCTGGCCGGCGCGGTGGCGCTCGGCGACGAAGTCGGCCACGGCGGCCCATTTGGCGGCCTCGTCGGGCAGCAGCCGCGGTGGCAGGCTGACGCGGGCGCTGGGGCGGTGCGTCGGCACGGTCACCGTGGCGAGCCGGAACACGGCGGCGAACTCCGCCACCATCTCGCGCGCCGTGCCGCTCATGCCGGCCAGGCGCAGGTAGCGGCAGAAGAAGCGCTGGTAGGTGATGCGCGCCTGCGTCGCCGTCTGCGGGCTCAGCTCGACGCCCTCCTTGGCCTCGATCATCTGGTGCAGGCCCTGCTCCCAGGTGCGGCCCGGCAGCACGCGGCCGGTGTACTCGTCGATGATCTGCACCTCGCCTTCGGCGTCGACGAGGTAGTGCTCGTCGCGGCGGAACAGGTGCAGCGCGCGCAGCGCCTGCGTGCCGAGGTGGCCGCGCTGGTGGGCCGCGCCCCACGGGCCGCCGAGGCCGGCGGTGGCGTCGGCCAGGGCCTGCACGCCCGCGTCGGTCAAATGCAGCTCGCGGCGTGCCTCGTCGATGCGGAAATGCCGTCCGCGCTCGAAGCCTGCCACCAGACCGAGCGCCTGCGCGTAGGCCTCGGCATGCGGCACGTCGCCGGCCTCCACGGCCAGGATCAGCGGCGTGCGCGCCTCGTCGATGAAGATGCTGTCGGCCTCGTCGACGATGGCGAAGTGCAGGCCGCGCAGCACGGTGTCGGCCGGCAGGCCTTGCGTGCCCCTCGCGAGCCGGCGGGCGCGCAGCTGGGCCGCACCGGCGCGCCCGCCCTGGGCGACGCGGTCGCGCAGGTAGTCGAACACCAGCTCCTTGTTCGTGCAGTAGGCGATGTCGCAGGCGTAGGCGCGCACGCGCTCGGGGCGCTCCACGCCGTGGGCAACGACGCCCACCGTCAGGCCGGCCGCGCCGAACAGCGGGCGGTTCTTGTCGGCGTCGCGGCCGGCCAGGTAGTCGTTGACGGTGACGACGTGCACCGGCAGCCCGGCCAGGCCTGCCAGGCAGGCTGCGAGGCCCGCAGTCAGTGTCTTGCCCTCGCCGGTCTGCATCTCGGCGAGCTGGCCGCGGATCAGCGTCATCGCGCCGAACAGCTGCGTGGGGTAGGGCGTCAGGCCCATCGCGCGGCGCGACAGCTCGGCCGTGGCGACCAGCGCCTCGCGCAGCGCGTCGGCCTGCAGTTCGCGTACGGCCGGGCGGGCCAGCGTGCGCAGCCGGGCCAGCAGCGCGGCATCGTCCAGCGCGCGCAGCTCGGGCTGGCGGCGCTGCAGCAGCTCACCCAGGCGCGTCACTTCCCGCGCTGCCGGCGGCGCCAGGCGGCGGCGCAGCCGCCCCAGCAGCCGCAGCGCCCAGGCGTCGGGCGCCGAGGTGGGCCGGTCGGCGCGTTCGGGGAAGGCGGTGCGGGCCAGGCTAGACATGGAACGTGGACAGGAAGGCGCGGCGCACCGCCCGCCAGGCGCGCAGACCGATGGGTTCGGCCGGGTGCTCGAAGCGCACATGCACGCGGCTGCCGAGGAACTCGTGCGGCACGTCGGCCGGCAGGCGCAGCTCGAACTCGAAAACGGACTCCAGCGTGCGCAGGCCCTGCTCGTCCTGCGGGTCGGTGACGACGCTGCCGCCGCCGTGCGCGCCGAGCACGGCACTGGGCAGCTGGCGGCTGGCTGCCGGCACGCCGCGCAGCAGCGTCGCGGGCCAGACCTGCGCGGTGGCCTGGGGCAGCCGCACCTCGACCTGTTCGGTGGCGAGCCGGACGGTGTCGACGTCGGACTGCGGCACGACGACCCGCACCAGCGGCGCATCGCCCGTGCGCAGGTAGCCGACGATCTCGCCCTTGCGCAGCCAGCGGCCGGGCAGGTCGGCGGCGCGGTCCATCAGCAGCGCGCCCGCCGCGCCGGCGCGCAGCGTCAGCTGGCTGGCCTCGTCCTGCAGCCGGGCGAGCGAGGCCTGTTCTCGCTCCAGGTCCTTCAGCAGTTGCTGGGCGTGGGCCTGAGACACCATCCACGCCGCGTCCACCTGCGCCTCGGTCTCCTCCACCTTGGCGGCCTGGGCCTGCAGCCTTGCGTCCAGCGCGGGTTCGAGGGTCTGCACCACGGGCTGGCCCGCCTGCAGCATCTGGCCGGGCTCGGCCAGCACCTGCTGCACGAAGCCGGCCGTGGACGCGCGCACGATGGCCCGCTCAGGGAGCCACAGCACGCCTTCGGCCGTCGTGTGATACGGCAGCGGCAGCACGAACAGCACCAGCGCCAGGGCCACCACCGTGACCGCCAGCACGCGGTGCACGCGCCGGCTGCGGGCGGCGAAGCGCGGCGCCGTCAGCAACGCGTGCAGGCCCTTCACGACCGGCCACGCCAGCCCCTGCGCCAGGCTGACGGCGGCCAGCCCGATGCCGATGAAGAAGAAGCGCTGCGCGACGAAGAGGGCGATGCCCAGCGCCACCACCAGCCGGTACACGACCGACAGCGGCTGGTAGACGAGGAACCAGCGCCTCTCGCCCGGCGTGACGGCCATCGGCTCGTCGGGCACGACGCCGAACACGCGGCGCTCGATGCGCTCCAGCGTGTACTGCCGCGCACGCGGGCCGAGGTTGGGGATCTCGATCAGGTCGGCCAGGATGTAGTAGCCGTCATAGCGCAGCAGCGGGTTGGCGTTGAAGAACAGCGTCGTCACGCTGGCCAGCACCGCCACGCCGTGCGCGATGCCGCGCGCCAGGCCCGGCTCCAGCGCAAGCCAGGCGTAGAAAGCCAGCGCCGCGATGAAGAGCTCGGTCAGCATGCCGGCCGCGCCCACCAGCGCGCGCTGCCACTTGCCGGCAAAGGCCGCGGAGTGGCTGACGTCCACATAGGGCACGGGGTAGAAGGCCAGCATCAGCACGCCGGCCTCGTGCACCTCGCCGCCGTGCCACTTGCAGGCCAGGCCGTGGCCCAGCTCGTGCGCCACCTTCACGAGCGGGAAGAGCACCGCCAGCATCAGCAGGTGACCGGAGGCCAGCCACTGGTCGCTGAAGCCGTGGGTCAGCTCGCGCCAGTGCGAGGGCAGCATGGCCAGCGCGGGCAGCACGACGGCCAGCCAGGCCGCCACGACGAGGCGCCCGCGTGCCGGCTGCAGTGCCCGGGCCAGTCGCTCCAGCAGCCGGTCCGGGTCGACGAGCGGAAAGCGCATCGCCAGCGGGTTGGCTACGCGGCCTAGCCATTGGCGGCGCTCATGCTTGCTGCGGCGCTGGAACAGCTCGGCGGTGTCGGGCGTCACGTCGCCCAGCAGCAGGTCGGCGGCGTGCAGCTGGCCCAGCAGCTTGACGATGTCGGCCTGCGTGGGCGTCGCGTCGGTCACCTCGCGGGACAGCAGGGCCCAGATGTCGTCCAGGCTGCGGCGGCCGTCGAACAGGCCGATGACGCCCCAGGCCTGCGCGTTGAAGCGGTGATGCCGGCCGCTGGCGCGGTCCTCGAACACATGCCAGACCTCGCCGCGGTACTCATGGCGGTGCAGGCGCACATGGCTGCGCAGCCGCGGGCGCAGCGCCGCGACGCGGTACCAGTACGGAGCCAGCAGCGCCCGTGCGGTCATGGCAGAACCTTCCACCACGTCAGCCGCAGCCAGTCCAGCAGCGGGTGGGTCCACGCCCACAGCAGCGGCGCCGAGCCGGCGTCGACCTTGCCGACGCCTTCCATGTTGGGGCTCAGCGTGGGTGCCGCGCCGCCGATCTCGGCCTCGACGCGGAACTGGTTGCGGCCGTCCTCGGGCACCGACACCGGCGTGAGCTTGCGCACCGTGAACGGCCAGCGCTGGCCCGGCAGGCTGGCCAGCACCAGGGCGCCGGCGGCGCCGGGCCGCACGAGGCCGATGTCGCGCTCGTCGACCTTCAGGATCACGCGCCAGGCGTTCAGCGGCGCGACCTCGAACAGCACCTTGCCCTGCTCGACCGGCGAACCCAGCTGCTGCGACAGGTCGCCCTTGACGACGATGCCGTCGAACGGCGCCGTGATGGCCACGCGCTCCAGCTTGGACGAGGCCAGGTCCAGCTGGGCGCGCGCCTGGTTGGCCTGGGCGGCGGCCAGGCGCTGGTCGACGCGGTTGCCGTGGGCCATCGCCTCACGCTCCTTGCGCAGCGCCACCTCCAGCTCGGACTCCCAGCGGGTCTTCTCCAGCAGCAGGTCCTTGTCCTCCAGCCGCGCGAGCAGCTGGCCGGTCTTGACGGCGTCGCCCGCGCGGGCCGGCGCCTCGCGCACGAAGCCCTCGAACGGCGCCACCGCCGCGCGCTGCCGGGCGCCCTCGACGACGGCCGGCGCGGTGACGTGGTACGGCACCGGCACGATGGCCAGCAACAGGAGTAGCAGCGCCGCCGCGCCGACGCCCAGCTTCAGCGCGGGGTGGGCGCTGTCGGTGGCCAGGCGCACGCCGCGGCGCAGCGTGCGCCGCAGGCGGGCGGCGGCGCCCTGGCTCGCATCGCGCTGCAGCACCAGCAGTGGGCCGACGGCCGGGGCCAGCGCGTCGAGCAGCTCGATCTCGTCGGCCGCGAACGGCCGGTCGCGCTCCAGCAGCAGGACGCCGACGGTCTCGTGCGCGGCCTCCAGCGGCAGGCTGCACAAGGCCTTGGCGCCGACCTCGTGCGCGTAGCGTGCGTGGCCGGCGGTGATCGTCATGCCCGTCGCGCCCTCCGGCGCCGGAGGCTCGGGCCACAACAGGTGGCGGCGCTGGTCGAAGGCCTCGTGCATGGCCTGCAGTGCCAGCAGGGCCTGCTGGCTGCGGTCGTCGGACACGGCGGCGTGGGACACGGCTTGGCGGCGCAGCGTGCTGCCCTCGGCCATGGCGAGCTGGACCTGGTGGCAGCCCAGTTCGCGGCCGACGGCATGCACCAGCGCGAGGGCGGCCTCGCGCTGGCCGGGCTCGTTCTGCACGGCCAGCACGATGTCCAGCAGCACCCGGGCCTGGCGGGCGCCGGCGTGCACGCGGGCCTGGTCGACCTGGCGCATGAGGTCCAGCAGCCAGCCCGCGCCCCAGTGCGTCAGCTGGCGGGCGCGCTCGGTGGCCGCGGTGTCGGCAGGCCCCAGGTCGAGCACGACGGCGCCGCACAGGCTGTCGGCCGGCGTCAGCGGGTAGGCCAGCAGGGCGTCGCCGGCCTCGTCGCGGCGCAGCACGCCGGTGCGCTGGCGCAGCGCTTCGGTGGCGATGTCGGCCAGGTGGGCCAGCTCCTGCGCGGGCGGCTCGGCCGCCACCGGTGCGTAGGCGCCGTCGGGCTGGGCCATGAGCACCAGGCCGGCGCGCGCATGCAGCAGCGCGTGGCACAGCACGCCCAGCCAGGCCTGCGCGAGCTGGTCGCCGGTGGTGGCGCGGGCGAGGGCCTGCCAGGCGTCGGCGGCGGCAGGGGGCGGTGAGGTCTGCGTCAACATGGACTGGACAGGGCGGCGCCCCGCACGTTAGCGGTTCGCACGGGGCGCGGGGAAGACCTTGGCTGCGGGTGGGGCCAGGCGTTGCCGGCCGCGGTCACGGGGCCGGGCGCAGCATCAGCGCGTCCAGGCCGCGCAGGTCTTCCTCGCTCAGCACGCCGGCCGCGGCCTTGAGTTGCAGGCCGGCCATCAGCGTCTGGTAGCGCGCGGCGGCCAGGTCCTTGCGGGTGGCGTAGAGCTGCTGCGTGGCGTTCAGCACGTCGACCCGCGTGCGGGTGCCGACCTCGAAGCCGCGCGTCGTCGACTTGACCTGCGTCTCGCCCGAGATCTGCGCCTGGCGCAGCGAGCTGTACAGCGCCGTGCCGGACTGCACACCCAGGCAGGCCTGGCGGGCGTCCAGCTTGGCCTGGGCGCGGGCGTTGAGCAGCTCCTGGCGCGCACGCTCCAGATTGGCCGCGGCCTCGCGGGTGTGCGACTGCACGGCACCGCCCTGGAACAGCGGGACCTGGATCTCGAGGCCCGCCGTGTAGTTGCGCGAATTGCCCGGCGAGACATAGGCCGTGGAGTTGCGCTCGGCGGCCTGCACGACCAAGTCCACGGTGGGGAAGTGACCGGCCTTCTGGCGGTCGATCTCCAGCCGCGCCACCTGCTCGGCGGTCTCGCCGGCGGCCACCTGCAGCGAGTCGGTCGGCGCGCGTTCCATCAGCACGCTGCATTTGCTGTCGTCGACGAGGTTGATGCCGGCCTCGGGGTCGACCGTGGCCAGTGGCGGCAGTTCGCGGCCGATGAGCTTCTCCAGCGTCTGTCGTTTGACCTCCAGGTCGTTGCGCGCGCCGATCTCCTGCGCCGTGCCGAGGTCGTTGCGGGCCTGGGCTTCGTTCAGGTCGGTGATGCTGGACAGCCCCACCTCGAACGAACGCTTGGACTGCGCGAGCTGCTGGGCGAAGGCGTCGCGCTGCGCCGTCATCGCGGCCAGCGCGTCCTGGGCCTGCAGCACGTCGAAGTAGGCCTTGGACACGCGCAGCAGCAGGTCCTGCTCGGCCAGGCGCAGCTGCTGATCGGCCAGCGCGGCCTGCAGCACGCCCTGCTGGTAGGTGCGGACGTTCAGCGGCCGCAGCAGCGGCTGGTTGAGGGTGATGTTCCACGGCCGGTTGCTGTAGATGCGGCGGTTGCCGTCGACGTAGCTGGCGTGCTCGAGGTCACGCTGGATGGTGGCGCCTGCGGTCAGGCTCGGCATCAGGCCGGCGCGGCCTTGTGCTTCCTTCTCGCGGCCGGCCGCGGCGGTGGCCAGCGCGGCGCCGAAGACCGGGTCGGCGGCGCGGGCCTGCAGGTAGATCTCGCTGAGCGTGTCCGCGCCGGCAGCGGTGGCGCACAGAGCCAGCGCAGCGGCGGCGATCCAGCGCTGGCGGCGGGCGGGATCGGCGGTGTGGGCGGGCAGGGCGGGGTTGAACATGGTGTTGTCCTCGGGATTCCGTACCGTCTGAAAAAGTGAAGAGGGCCGTGCTGGGGTCATGGCTTGATGCGCCAGCGGTTCACGGCGTTGGCGGGGCGGTCCAGCCAGCCGGCCAGCCAGCCGGCGGCGGCCTGGCTCCCGCTGCCGACGCTGCCGGGCTGCAGCCGCACGCGGACGTCGTCGTCCTCGCCGCGACGGCGCCAGCGGCCCACCGCCAGCACCGCCGCACCACCCAGGCCGCCGGTGGCGGACCAGGCGGCCTCGGCCAGTGCGGGCTCGGGCACCGCTGCGTCCGCCTGGCCCAGCAGCGCGGCCGGGCGCTTGACCGTCATGCGGGCCTTGAACGGGCTGCCGGGCTTGCCGTCGTCGTTGCCGTCCAGCACCTCGCCGTCGACGCTGATGAAGCTGCCGGCGTCGGTGCGGATGAGGATCTCGAACTCGCCGTCGGGCAGCGTGCCGCCGTCCGGCACGAACAGGAAGCCGGCGCCGTCGGGGTCGACGACGAGGCGGCCGGCCAGCGGGCGGCCGTTCAGCAGCACGACGAAGTCGCGGTTGGCCACGCCGGCCGCCAGCGGCGCGCCGTGCGCCAGCGCCGCCAGATCCAGCGCCTTGTTGAAGCGCACGTGCACGCCGCCCGCGGTGGCGAACAGCTCGCTGACGTACAGCGTCGGGCGCTGGCCCGCGGACGTGGGCTGGCTCTGGATCAGCGCGGCGATGGCCTCGGGTGTCAACGGCTGCGGCAGGTTCTGCAGCGCCGGCGACAGGCTCTCCTGCGCGGCACGGGCCAGGGGCTGCACGTTCCAGTGGGACGACTGCCCCAGGCTCGTGACAGCGAAGTCCGGCGTCACGCCGTTGCCGGCGGCGATGCCGACACGCAGCGGGTCGATGCTGCCGGGCACGGCGCGGTTGGCGACGAGGGCCCCGTCGCCGGCGGACGGCTGCGGTGCCGGGGCAGGAACGGGTGCCGGTGGCGCGGGCTGGGCCAGCACGGTCAACACCGGCGCGGCGTAGCTGTAGCTGCCGTCCTCGTCCGTGATGAGCAGGCGGATCTGCGTGCCGGCCTGCGCGGCCTGGTAGACGTGGCCGGCCTGCGTGGCGGTCGGGGAGAGGGCCTCGACGCTGCCGTCGCCCCAGTCCACGCGGATCGCCGAGACCGTGTCCTGCCCCGGGTCGGCCAGCGTGAAGCCCAGCGTGTAGGTCTGGCCGGCCTGGGTCGACGTGCCGCCGCTGAAGGCGACGGTGGGCACGACGTTGCTGACATGCACGACGAAGCGGGTCTGCGCGGTCGCGCCTTCGGCGTCGGCGACCTGGGCCGTGAAGGCGATGTCGGCCGGGCCGTCCGGCGCGCGCCAGGTGATGCGGCCGTTGGCATCGATGCTGGCGCCGGCCGGTGCGTCGCGCAGCGAGTAGGTCAGCGGGCCGGTGGAGTCGATGTCGCTGGCGTGCAGGTCGACGACGACCGGGCTGCCTTCTGCCACGTTGACGTCGGCCACGGGTTGCAGCACCGGTGCGTCGTTCACCGGCGTGACCGTGATGGTCACGTGGGCCGTGCCGCTGTTCGCGCTGCCGTCGTTGACGCGGTAGCTGAAGCCGTCGCTGCCGAAGAAGTTGGCGGTTGGCGTGTAGCTGAAGCCGCCGTCGGGCAGCGCGACGAGCGCGCCGTGGACGGGCGGCGCCAGCACCTCGACGGCCAGGCTGCGGCCCGGCGCGGCCTGGTCGTTGGCGCGCACGTCGAAGCGGGCGGTGCCGTCCTCGGCCAGCGTGACCGTGTCGTCCACGGCGACCGGTGCCGGCACAGCCTGCGGCGTGACGTTGATGCGAACCGTGGCCGGCGTGGAGGCGAGCTGACCGTCGCTGGCGACGTAGCTGAAGCTGTCGCTGCCGACAAAGCCGGTCTCGGGCGTGTAGACCAGCCTGCCGTCCGCGGCGACGGTGACCGTGCCGTGGGCCGGGCCGGTCGCGACACTGGCCGTCAGCGCGTTGCCGTCGGCATCTGAGTCGTTGGCGAGCACGTCGAGCGTGACCGGCTGGCCCTGCGTTGTCGTGGCCGTGTCGTCAGCCGCCTGTGGCGCGTGGTTGACGGGCAGGGCGGTGACGGTGATGCGGACCGTGGCCGGTGTGGAGGCGAGCTGGCCGTCGCTGGCGACGTAGCTGAAGCTGTCGCTGCCGACAAAGCCGGTCTCGGGCGTGTAGACCAGCCGGCCGTCCGCGGCGACGGTGACCGTGCCGTGAGTGGGACCAGTGGCGACGCTGGCCGTCAGCGCGTTGCCGTCGGCATCCGAGTCGTTGGCCAGCACGTCCAGCGTGACGGGCTGGCCCTGCGTCGTCGTGGCCGTGTCGTCCGCAGCCTGGGGCGCGTGGTTGACGGGCAGGGCAGTGACGGTGATGCGGACCGTGGCTGGCGTCGAGGCGAGCTCTCCGTCACTGGCGACGTAGCTGAAGCTGTCGTTGCCAGCGAAGCCGGCCTCCGGCGTGTAGACCAGCCGGCCGTCCGCGGAGACGGTGACCGTGCCGTGGGCCGGGCCAGTGGCGACGCTGGCGGTCAACGTGTTGCCGTCGGCATCCGTGTCGTTGGCCAGCACGTCCAGCGAGATGGGCTGGCCCTGCGTCGTCGTGGCCGTGTCGTCCGCGGCCTGCGGTACGTGGTTGACGGCCGTGACCGTGATGCTGACGAGGGCCGGCTGCGAGTTGGCGCGGCCGTCGTTGACCTGGTAGCTGAAGCTGTCCGCGCCGACGTAGCCGCTGGCCGGCGTGTAGCGCAGCGTGCCGTCGGGCTGCAGCGCGACGCTGCCATGGCCCGGCGCGCTGAGCACGGTGACCTGCAGCGGGTCGTTCTCGGCGTCGCTGTCGTTGGCGCGCACGTCGAAGGTGACGGCCTGGTCTTCGGGCGTCGTTACGCTGTCCGCGTTGGCCACCGGCGGCGTGTTGACCGGCCCGCCCGTGGGGGTGACGATGATGGCAACTGTCGTCGGCGCCGACCAGGCCAGGCCGTCGCTGACGCGGTAGCCGAACACGTCGCTGCCACTGAAGCCGGTCGCGGGCGTGTAGGTGACGCGGCCGTCGGCCAGCAGCGTGAGCTGGCCGTGGGCGGGCTGGCCGGTGATTTCCAGCGTCAGCGCGTCGCCGTTGGCGTCGCTGTCGTTGGCGCGCGGGTCGAAGGTCAGCGGCGTGTCCTGCGGCGTGACGACGGCGTCCGGGTTGGCCACGGGTGGCGCGTTGCTCGGCAGCGCGTCGTTGAAGCGCACGTTGTCGATGACGACGCGGCTGCCCTGGGCGCCGAAGCCCAGCAGGTCGAAGTACAGCGACAGGCCGTGCGAGAGGTTGGCGTTGCCGAGCGCAATGCTGACGTTGTAGGCCCCCGTGGCGGGCGGTGCGGCCAGCAGCGTGCCGTCCAGCGCGCTGAAGCGCAGGCCCGAGGCACGGTAGACCGAGCCGTCGGCCTGCAGGTTGAGCACGGCGTCGGTGTTGCTGAGGCCGATGCCGCCGAGCAGCGAGGCGTGCGTGACCGGGTCGATGAGCGCGACTTCGAAGGCGTCCTGCGGTCCGGCTCCGGCCGGGTCGAAGTGGGTCTGCTCGACGGTGAAGCTCAGCACCGTGGCGCCGGCGGGCACGGTGGCGAGGGTCTGCGTGAAGCGCGAGGCGATGGTGGAGGTCTCGGCCAGCACGCCCTGGCCGTTCTGCACCGAGGCCGCGCCACTGGTGGTCCAGCCGAAGCCAGCCGAGCCGGCGACGGCGTTGGAGAAGTCGCCGTTGGGCAGGAGGCCAGCGGTGCCGAGGTCGTGGGAGCCGCCGAGGCTGACCTGCTGCGGCGAGCCGGTCGACGCGGCCGCGTCCCGGGCTGCCGCGACGATCTGGGCGTCGAGTACCGAGGGCACGCGGCGCTGGCCCAGGCCCAGGCCGGCGCTCATCAGGTCGCCCGCGACGGCGTTGCCGCCGAGGTGCTCGCCGTCCGACGTCAGCGTGGCGCTGAAGGTGGCGGTGCGGAAGTTCAGTGAGCCGTCGGGCTGCGCGGCGAGCACGTTGTCGAAACCGTTGAAGCCTTTCAGGAAACCCAGCGTGTGGCCGATCTCGTGAGCCAGCACGGTCATGAGGTCGTAGTGGCCGGCGGCGGGCGAGGTGGCGCTGCCATCGAACTCGCTGGCGTTCAGCGGCGTCGGGTCGACGTACCAGCCGTGGCCATCGGCGTTGATGTCCAGCACGATGCGGCCTTCGGAGGGCAGGCCGTTGGCGTCGAGCTGGGTGATGGTGGCCTCGCCCAGTTCGCCCGCCGGGAGGTCGGCCAGCGAGACGCGCCAGATGCCACTCACCGATTGGCCCAGGGCCTGGGACCACAAGGCGTTCGCCAGATCGACCATCGACGTTGCCGCGCCGACGCTGGACAGACCGGTGGCCGAGCCACCGCTGCTGCTGACCTCGCCGGTGAGGTGGCCGCCCTGTCCCGGGGGCGCCACTTGGGTCAGCGGGATCGGCGCGCCGATTGGCTTGCCGTCGAGCAGCCCCCGAGCTCCCAGGTCGCTGAAGTACTGCGACGTCAGCCCGCCGGCGCTGTCGAGTTGCCCGGGCGCGAAGTTGCGTCCAGGGATGGCCACCGAGACGCCCGCAGGCACAAGACCTTGCGCACTCATCCATTCCGGGTTGTAGAACATGCCGCCACCGGGCTTCAGCGGCGGGAGCAGGTAGGCGCTGCCGTCCGGCGCCAGCGTGCCCGTGACGCCACGTGCCTGGAGTCGCTCCAATTGATATTGATCGGCGCGGCGCACCATCTCCTCGATGCGCACCGCGTCCGGCACTTGTTCGAGCGACACGGGATTCGGCGACGCGATGCCCCCCATCGACGTCGTGACCACACCACGCCGCAATTGCTCCGAGTCTGCGAAGCCGACCATGCTGTCGATCTCTGCCTGTCGAGCCGCACTGACCGGCAGGGCTCCGGTCGGGAGCTCCGAGGCCGGGATATAGCGGCCCCCGGAGAAGACCATTTCGGGCTTGCTGCTGGGCGGCATGTTGCCGATCAGGGCGTCCAGATCGGCTTCCAGCGGATCGCGCCCGCCGGACATCAAGGCATCCAGGTCGGCTTCCAGTGGATCACGCGCGGCGGACCCGTGCAGACCGCCGGCCCCTCCCACGGGAGGCAGTTGATTGGGATCGAATTCCAGCGGGTCCAACGGCGCGTGTGCACCATTGGGCGCTGGCAGTTCATGGCGATTGGAGATGTGGGTGTCGCCGTTGACCCAGGTGTCTTCGTGGACCCAGGTGTCGCCGGTGCCACCGCCGCTCATCGCCGTGGGTTCGTGGCCCAGCATGGCCGCCTCTTCGTACAGCGGGTCCATCGGGTGATAGCTGGTGGCGCGCCCCTCATGCACGGCGCGGCGGGCGTCCAGGATGTCCTGGGTGTCCCGGTTCATGCGGGCCAGTTCGTCCGAGGTGGGCTCCAGGTAGTAGGGGTTGTCGCTGCCGATGATGTCGCCGCTGTGCCATTCGCCCGAGCCACCTCGGCCGACGGGGCTGGCCTCTGCGGGCGTGACGCGCGGTAGTCCTTCACTGCCGGATATGGCCGTGTCGCCGTGCACCCAGGTCTCGTCGGTCGGGCCGCCGCGCACCAACGTGCGGTCGCCGCCCGAGATGGCGGTGTCGCCGTGCACCCAGGTGTCGCCGCTGCTGCCGGCCGGCGCGGGCGAACTGCCCACTTGCCGCTGGCGCTCCAGCGCGTCGTTCACGATCTGGTCGCCCTCGCGCTCCAGCCAGGCCTGTTGCTCCTCCGGCGATGGCAGGTTGTGCTGTTCGCGGTAGCGCTGGTACTCGGCCCAGCGCTCTTCGTTGGCCAGGCGCCTTTCCTCAGCCAGCCGTGCCGCGGCGCTCTCGGCGCCGGCGGCGGCCTGCTCGGCTTCGGTCGCGGCGTGTTCGAACTGGTTGAGTTCGCGCTGCAGCCGCTGCTCGGCCTGCTCGACGCGGCTGGCCGAGCCCAGCTTCTCGACGCTCTCGCCGAGGTTGGCGGCGCCCCTGGCCTTGCCAGCCGAACTCTCGGCGGAGAACGGGTCGAGGAAGAAGCCGGCCACGTCGGCGCCGGTCCTGGCCGCGCGGGCCGCGTCGCGGTAGCCGGGCGACCATTGGTCGAAGACGCCGTCCTCCCATTTGTTGAGCCGTGCGCTCAGGCCCTTGGCCGGCGAGATCAGGCTGGGCAGGCTGGTCAGCGCGCCGAAGAAGCTGCCGCAGGGGTCGCTGAACTTGTCGAGGATGGCGCCGATGGTCTTGTTGTAGTAGCCCTCGGCATCGCGCGCGTAGCTGCCGTCGCCGGTCAGCGCATACATGCCGCGGTTGATGCCGTAGTTGGCGATGTCGCCGATGAAGTGCCCCGCGTCGTAGGCGAACCAGACCGAGTCCGCGGCGCCTGCGAGGGCCGAGGCGCCGAAGTGCCCGACCGCCACCCCGGCGCCGACGATGCCGTGGCCCACTTCGCGGATCTGCGTGACCGGGTTGCTCAGGTCCTTGAGCGTCGAGATGGCGGCGTCGCCGTACTGGTCCCACAACGAGCTGGACAGCCCGGTCGGGTCGAAGCGCGTGATGGGGTTGTTGCCCGCGTAGCGGTAGAGGTTGGCGTCGCCGCCGCCGAAGCGTGACGGGTCTTCGCTGATGAAACCGCCGCTGCGCGGGTCGTACCAGCGTGCGCGCAGGTCGTAGAGGCCCAGCGCCGCGTCGAACTCGCGGCCGGTGTAGCTGAAGCGCGGCGCGGCGCCCGCCTGGGTCTGCGCCGTGATGAGGCCGAAGGCGTTGTAGCGCAGGTGGTCGACGAGGTTGCCGCTGGCGTCGGTCACGTCGCGCACGGTGCCGAGGTGGTCGGCCAGCGACCAGGTCAGCACGCCGTCGTGCCGCTCCAGCAGCACCTGGTCGACGCCGCCGCCAAACATGAAGGACTGCTGCACGGCACCGCTGGCATCCAGCACCAGCGCGAGCTGGTTGCCGTCGTTCATCAGGTGCTCGGTGACGGCGGCAGCCGCGCCGGCGCCGTCGGCATCGTCGCTCTGTTCGATCTTGCGGCCGAAGGCGTCGTACTTGAAGGACTGGCTGTCCAGCAGCTGGCCCTGGGCGTCGCTGACCGTGGCGGCCACGAGGCGGTTGTGCTGGTCCCAGGTGTAGCGGGTGACGGTGCCGGTGGCCGTCTCGGTGCGCGTCAGGCGGTTGCCCTCGGCGTCGTAGGTGTAGGTGTAGCGGTCGTCGCTGAGCACGCGATTGGCGGCGCCGGTGCTCGTGGACGAACCCGTGCGGTTGCCGTTGGCGTCGTAGGCGAAGGACTCGTCGGGCTGGAAGCTGAAGTCCGCGCCGGTCAGCTGGCCGCGGGCGTCGTAGGTGTACTGCGTGCTGCCGTCGCTGCTGGTGGTGGCGAGCAGCTGGCCGGCGGCGTCCCAGCTGTGCTGGATGTCGTTGATGACGCCACCGGCGTTGCGCTGCTCGATCTCGAGCACGCGGCCGGCGTCGTCCCAGTGGTAGCGGGTGCTGACGGCCGAGACCGTGCTGCCACCGACGTAGCGGTCGATGGTCAGCAACTCGCCCACGGCGTCGTAGCCCATCGTGACGCGCGCGCCGGTGCCGGCGGCGCTGCCGCTCTGGGCGACCGAGGTCAGGCGGCCCAGCGCGTCGTAGCCGCGCGAGGTGACGAGCACGTCCTGGCCATTGACCTGCTGCGTGACCTGCGTCTGGCGGCCGATGGCGTCGTAGGCGTAGGTCGTGACCTCGTGCGGCTGCCCGGTACTGCCGGCGTTGTCCTGGGCGACCAGGCGGCCGTCGTCGTCGTAGGCGTAGCTGTAGGTGGCGTCGGGGTCGCTGACGCTTTGCAGCTGGCCGGCGGCGTCGTAGCTGCGGGTCGTGGTGCGCGTCGTCTGGCCCTGGGCGTCCTGCCACAGCTCCTGGGTCTGGCGGTTCAGCGCGTCGTAGGTGGTGGTCGTCGTGCGACCGAGGCGGTCCTTCTGCGTCACGAGGTTGCCGACGGCGTCATAGCCGTAGCTGGTGACGGCGCCGTACGGGTCCATCTCGGCCACGCGGCGCGCCAGCGCGTCGTAGGCGTAGTCGGTGCGGTAGCCGGCGGCGTCGGTGACGGACAGCAGGCTGCCGCGCACGTCGTAGCTGTAGCGGGTCGTGCCGCCGAGCGGGTCGGTCGTCGTCAGCAGGCGGTTGAGGGCGTCGTAGGTCTGCGTCGTCACGCGGCCCAGCGGGTCGGTGGTGGCGACGAGGTTGCCGTCGAGGTCGTAGCTCCAGCGCGTTACGGCTGCCGTGGCCGCGCCGCTGCTGCCGTCGGGGTCGGGCTCGGTGTGCTGGACGTGGCGATTCAGATCGTCGTAGACGTCGCTGCGCACGCGGCCCAGCGCGTCGGTGGTCTGCACCAGGTTGCCGACGGCGTCGTAGACCATGTGCGTGACGCCGCCGAGCGCATCGGTGACCGAGACGACGCGGTTCAGCGCGTCGTGGCCGTACTGCGTCACCTGGCCGAGGGCGTCGGTGGTGCTCAGCAGGTTGCCGGCGGCGTCGTAGGCCCTGCGGCTGGTCTGGCCCAGCGGGTCGGTCACGCTGACGAGGCGGTTCAGGTCGTCGAAGGCGTAGTGGGTGGTGCGGTTCAGCGCGTCCGTCGTGGCGACGACGTTGCCGGCGGCATCGCGCGTCGTGGTGCTGGTGCCGCCCAGCGCATCGGTGACGCTGACGACGCGGTTGAGCGCGTCGTAGGCGGTCGTCGTCGTGCGGCCGAGGGCGTCGGTGACGCGGGTCAGGTTGCCGTTGATGTCGTAGCCGTAGCTCGTCACGGGCGCGGCCTGCGGGCCTGTGGTGCCGTCCGGGTCGGGCTGGGTGGTGCTGACGAGGCGGTACAGCGCGTCGTAGGCGTAGCGCGTCACCTGGCCGGCCGTGTCGACGCTGGCGACGAGGTTGCCGGCGGCGTCGAGGACGCGCTGGGTCTGCTGGCCGAGGGCGTCGGTGCTGCCGACGTTGCGATTCAGCGCGTCGTAGGTGTAGCGGGTCTGGTGGCCCAGCGGGTCGGTGACGCTGACGAGATTGCCCACGGCGTCGTAGGCGTAGGTCGTGAGTGGCGTCGTCTGCGGGCCGCTGCCGTCGGGGTCGGGCTGCTCGACGCCGACGCGGCGGTTCATGCCGTCGTAGGCGTAGTGCGTGCTGCGCCCCAGCGCGTCGGTGCTGGTGATCAGGTTGCCGGCGGCGTCGTAGGCGAAGCGGGCCGTGCCGCCCAGCGCGTCGGTCACGGCGGTGGTGCGGCCCAGCAGGTCGTAGGTCGTCTGCCGGCTGTGGCCCAGCGGATCGATGCGCTCGATCTCGCGGCCATCGGCGTCGTAGCGGAACGTCGCGACCGGGGCGGTCTGCGGGCCGGCGGCGCCGTCCGGGTCGGGGGCGGTCAGGCTGACGAGGCGGTTGAGCGCGTCGTAGCTGCTGCGCGTGACGCGGCCCGCGGTGTCGGTGCTGGTCAGCACGTTGCCGACCGCGTCGTAGCTGAGGCTGCTGTGCTGGTTCAGCGCGTCGGTCGTGCCGGTGTGGCGGTTCAGGTCGTCGTAGCTGAAGCGGGTCGTGCCGCCGGCGGCGTCGGTGATGGTGAGCAGGTTGCCGACGGCGTCGTAGCTGAAGCGCGTGACCGGCGCTACCTGGCTGCCGGCGCCGTCCGGGTCGGGGCGGGTGGTGGACAGCAGGCGGCCGAGGATGTCGTAGGCGTACAGCGTGGTGTTGCCGAGGACGTCGGTGCTGCTCGTCGTGCGGCCGACGCCGTCGTAGGCCACGGTCGCGGAGTGGCCGGCGGCGTCGATGGTCTCCACGCGGCGGTTGAGCGCGTCGTAGCCGTACTGGGTGACGTTGCCCAGCGCGTCGGTGCGGCGCACGAGGTTGCCGGCGGCGTCGTAGGCGTAGCGGGTCACCGAGGCGGCCTGGCCCCCGGTGCCGTCGGGGTCGGGCGCGGTGATGCTGGTGACGCGGCCCAGGCGGTCGTAGACCGTCGTCGTGACATGCCCCAGCGGGTCGGTGACGGCCGTGACGCGGCCGGCCGCATCGCGGGCCATGCGCGTGACGCCGCCGAGGGCGTCGACCCGCTTCACGACGCGGTTGCGGTCGTCGTAGGCGTAGGTGGTGACGGCGCCGACGGCGTCGGTCAGCGTCAGCAGGTTGCCGACGGCGTCGTAGCTCATGGCCGTGACGGGGGCGGTCTGCGGGCCGGCACCGTCGGGGTCGGGCTGGCGCACGGCGATGGCGCGGTTGAGGGCGTCGTAGGTCGTCTCGGTGCGGCGGCCCAGCGCGTCGATGCTGGCGACGATGTTGCCGACCTTGTCGTACTCGCGCCTCGACACGCCGCCCAGCGCATCGGTGGCCTTCACCTCGCGGCCGAGCTTGTCGTACTCGTGGTGCGTCACGCGGCCCAGCGCATCGGTGACGGTGAGCACCTGGCCCATCGCGTCGTAGGTGTAGGTCGTGACGGGGGCGGTTTGCGGGCCGGTGGGGCCGTCGGGGTCCTGGTCGGTGACCGTGAGCGTGCGGCCCTGGGCGTCCACCTCGTACAGGGTGTGGCGGCCGGTCTCGTCGATGGTTTCGACGACGTGGCCGGCGGCGTCGTAGCGGACGCTGTAGGTCTGGCCCAGTGCGTCGGTGCTGGCGGTGCGGCGGTTCAGCGCGTCGTAGATGTAGCGGGTGGCGTTGCCGCGCGGGTCCGTCACCTTCACGAGGTTGCCCTCGGCGTCGTAGGCCATGCGCGTCACGGGGGCGGCCAGCGGGCCGCTGCCGTCCGGGTCTGGCGCGGTGATGCTGACGACGCGGCCGAGGAAGTCGAAGGCCCGTGTCGTCGTGGCGCCGGTCTCGTCCGTCATGCTGACGACATGGCCGATGGCGTCGTAGGCCTGCGAGGTGCTGCTGCCGTCGGCGTAGGTGGTCGTCAGCAGGCGGTTGAGCGCGTCATAGCCGTAGCGGGTGGTGCGACCCAGCGCGTCGGTGCTGCTGATGCGGTTGCCGTCGGCGTCGTAGCTGAAGCGGGTCGTGGGCCCGGCGGCGTTGCTGCCGGCCGGGTCGGGCTGGATGACCTGGACGCGGCGGTTCTGGGCGTCGTAGACGTAGCGCGTGGTGCGGCCCAGTGCGTCGGTCGATGCGACGAGGTTGCCCACGGCGTCGTAGGCCGTGGTCGACACGCCGTTCAGCGCGTCGGTGCGGGAGGTCAGGCGGTCGAGTGCGTCGTAGCCGTAGAGCGTCGCATCGCCGAGCGCGTCCACGACCTTGACGACATTGCCGACCGCGTCGTACGTCGTCACCGTGAGCGAAGCCGGCGAGGCGCCGGAGCCTGGCAGCTTCTCGCTGACCTGGCGGTTGAGCGCGTCGTAGCCGTACTCCGTGCGGTGGCCCAGCGGGTCGACGACGGCGAGCAGGTTGCCGACGGCGTCGTACTCGCGCCGGGTCACGCCGCCCGCGGTGTCGGTGGTGGTGGTCAAGCGGCCCACGGCGTCGTAGGCGTACTGGGTCACATGGCCCAGCGCATCAGTGGCCTGGGTCAGGTTGCCCACGGCGTCGTAGGCGAACTGGCGCACCGGCGAGGCGAGCGGGCCGTTCGTGCCGTCCGGGTCGGGCCGCGTGGTCTTCACGAGCCGGCCGAGGGCGTCGTACTCGTTGGTGGTGGTGGCACCCAGCGCGTCGGTGACGGTGAGCACGTTGCCGTTGGCGTCGTAGGTGCGCGTCGTCGCGTGGCCGAGGGCGTCGACCGTCTGCACCAGCCGCCCCAGTTCGTCGTAGGCGTAGTGCGTGGTGTTGCCGAGTGCGTCCGTCGTCGCGATGACGCGGTTGGCGGCGTCGTAGCTCGTCGTCGTCACCGAGGCCAGCAGCGGGCCGCTGCCGTCCGGGTCGGGCAGCGTGGTGCTGATGCGGCGGTTCAGGTTGTCGTAGGCATAGGTCGTCGTGCGGCCCAGCGCGTCGGTGGACGCGATCAGGTTGCCGACGTCGTCGTAGCTCCAGGTCGTGACATTGCCCAGCGCATCGGTGCGGCGCACCGGCCGGTTGCGCAGGTCGTAGTCGTAGGTGGTGGTGTGCTGCAGCGCATCGGTGGTGGCGATGATGTTGCCGACCGGGTCGTAGCTCCGCGTGCTGGTGCCGTGCAGCGCGTCGGTCGTCTCGATGAGCCGGTTCAGGTCGTCGTAGACGAAGGTCGTCGTGTGGCCGTCGGCGTCGGTGATGCTTGTGCGGTTGTTGGCCGCGTCGTAGGTGTAGCGGGTCTCGGCGCCGTTGGCGTCGGTCTCCTTGACGAGGCGGCCGCGGCTGTCGTACTCGTACTGCGTGGTGTGGCCGGCCTGGTCGGTGACGGCAACCGGGACGGTGCTCTCGCCGTCGTACTCGTAGGTCTTCTCGCCGCCGAGCGCGTCGGTCTGCTTGACAACGCGGTTGCGCAGGTCGTACTCGAAATGGGTGACGTTGCCCAGCGCGTCGGTCTGGGTCTCGAGGTTGCCGCCCACGTCGTAGGTGCGCGAGGTGGTGTTGCCGGCGCGGTCGGTGGTGCCGGTCAGCCGGCCGAGCGTGTCGTACATCATCGTCGTGACGTTGCCGAGCTCGTCGGTCTGCGTGAGCATGTTGCCGGCGGCGTCGTAGGTGCTCGTGCGCTCGCTGGACGTCAGCGGGCCGCCGTCGTCGGGGTCGGCGGTGCGCGTCGAGACGACGCGGTTCATCGCGTCGTAGGTGTACTCGGTGCGGTGCCCGTTCTCATCGGTCATGGCCGTGACGTTGCCGGCCAGGTCGTACTCGTAGGTGCGGAAGGAGGTGTCGGGGTTGCGGACCTTTTCCAGGCGGCCGTAGCTGTCGTAGAAGTAGGCGGTCTGGCGCCCCATCGCGTCGGTGGACGTCCTCAGCATGCCCTGGGGCAGGTAGCTGTAGAGCGTCTGCGTGCCGTCGGCGTTGGTCGTGCCGAGGTTGTTGCCCTTGGCGTCGATCTGGTAGCTGGTGGTGTGGCCGAGGCTGTCGGTGGTGCTGGTGATGCGGTTGAACTTGCCGTCGTAGGTCAGCGTGGTCGTGCCGATGTCGTCGGTCAGCGTCAGCTGGTTGCCGCGGGCGTCGTAGGTGGACTCGGTGACGCCGCCGTCCGCGTCGATGGTCTTGACGACATTGCCGGCGGCATCGCGCACGAAGATCTCGCGGGTGCCGAGGGAGTCTTCCTCCTTCAGCACGCGGCCGTGCTCGTCCATCGTCTGCGTGCGCACGTTGCCGTTGGGCATGACCAGCGTGGCCTTGAAGTCCTCGATCTTCTCGGACGAGGCCAGGGCCGGATGGGCCTTGTCGGTGGTGAGCGCCGGGTCGGTCAGGCCGTTGAGCTGCCAGGGCGTGACCTTGGTGACCGAGCCGTCGGCGCGGTCCACCTCGACGAGGCGGCCGCTGACGTCGTCGTAGACGTGGGTGTCGGTGGCGCCGAGCTTGCTGGTGGACGTCGTCAGGTGGCCGAGGCTGTCGTAGCCGTAGTGGTTGGACGACTGGTCGGTGTCGATCACCTGCACCAGGTCGTTGCCGCTGTAGACGAGGCGGGTGATGCGGCCGGCCGGGTCAGTGATGCTGGTGACGTGCTTGCCGCTGTAGCCGAACTTGGTTTCCAGGCCGACGGGGTCGGTGATCTTCTGCAGGTTGCCCTGGCTGTCGTAGTCGTACCTGGTGGCGTTGCCGTAGCGGTCGGTCACCTTGACGAGGTGGCCGGGCATCGGCTTGCCGGTGGCCGGGTCCTTGGTGGGCGCGGAGTAGGTGTAGACGGTGCCGTCCTGCAGCGTGCGCTCGAACTCGCCGGCGGCGTTCTTGGCCAGCGTGGTGTGGTCGTCGGTGTCGCTGCGGTAGACGTCCTGGGCGGCCGTCACGCAGCTGGAGCTCTGCAGCGGCGGCGTCTCGTCGTGGTCGAAGTGCTGGGCGTTGCCGTTGCCGTCGTCGATGGTGACGCCGCCGTCGGGGTCGACGTTCAGGGTCTGCAGGCCCTGCAGGCTCCAGCCCCGGCCGAAGACGCTGTCGATGCCGTTGGTGTTGAGGCGGGTGCCGTTGTTCGTGCGGTCCTTGCCGGCGAAGTCCTTGGCCGTCACGGTGTAGTGCACGTTGCCCGGCGCCAGGCTGCTGAAGTCCACCAGCATGGACGCCGTGATGGTGTCCTGCCCGGCGCCGACCTTCCAGTACTGGACCGGCGTCGTGACGCTCTTGCCGTTCTCGTCGGTGGCGGTGATCTGCACCGCCATGATGAGCTTGCCGTCGTCGCTGAGCTCCTCGGGCTTGGCATGCGGCAGGTAGGCCGCCAGGTCGGCGCCCAGGCCTTCGAAGCTGAAATTGATGATCTGGCGCGGGTCGGCGGCCAGCGAGTCGTAGTTCAGCGTCAGCTGCTGGGTCTGGCCCAGCGACTGGTAGGACGCCAGCGCGTGCGTCTCGTTGACGACGCCGGTGTCCATCTGCACGGTGGAGCCCACGGCGTCGGGCGGGCAGTTCTGCGGGTCGCCCATGACCTTGTCGAGCAGGTCCTTGACGCCCATGTCGTTGCGGTCGTTCAGCGCGCTGCTGCGGCCGAAGTCGAACTGCTTGACGATGCGCGGGCCGGGCGCCACGTCGATCGGGTGTGACGACAGGCCCTGCGCCGAGCCGCCGGTGGCGAAGGGGCCGTTGGGCGACAGCACCAGGCCGGGCGGGATGGGCGAGACGTTGGGCGGCGGCGTGTAGGGCACGCGGCTGGTGATGTTGTTGTTGGCGTCCCAGGTGACGATGTACCAGTTGCCCTTGCTGTCGCGCCAGTAGGGCAGCGTCTGGCCCTGGGCGTCGACGTAATGGCCGTAGCCGTCCATTACGTAGGGGGTGCCGAAGGTGTACTCGCCGCGGTTGAAGCTCGCGTACAGCACTCGGTAGTCGGCCTTGATGTCCACCGTGGTGTTGAAGCCCTGGATGTCCTCCTGCAGCGGGATGAGCTGGCCCTTGTCGCTGTCGGCGCCGGCGTAGGTGATCTGCTCGACCGGGAACTTGCTGAGACGGTCCTTGAGGCCCTGGCTGATGTTGGCGGACAGGATGTCCTCGATCTGGCCGATGAGGTTGACGAGGTTGTAGACCATCACGGCGCCGGTGCCGTGGCTGACGCCGCCCGGCGCGCTCGGGTCGGGCACGGCGACGTCGACGCCGCGGTAGGCGGCGAACAGGTAGTTGTAGCCCGAGGCCAGGGTCAGGTTGTCCAGCACGCCCAGCGGGATGGGGGTGGTGGCGGCGATCAGCACGCCGTCGCGCACGATGCCGATGTTGCTGCCGCTGGGCTGGCCGCTGCCGGGCGACGTGAGGGCGTAGTCGGGGTCGGACGAGGGCACGCCCTGCTGGTAGCGGTCGTAGCCGGCCACCAGCATGTACTCGGGGTGGGATTTGCCGATCACGCTCTTGAAGGTGTCGGCCGGGATGACGATGACGTCCGCGGCGTTGTTGACGTCGAAGCTGTTGTTGGTGCCGCCCAGCGTCAGGCCGTCGCCCTGCAGCAGCGCGTTCGAGGTGCCGACGGGCGAATCCCGCAGATCCTGGACATCGATGGCGCTGACCGCGTCGGTGTTGTCGAAGTAGCGGTTGGTGATGAGGATGCGGTTGGGGTCGCCGGAGTTGCGCACCGCATAGGTTTCCTCGCCGGTGGGCACCATGCCCAGCACCTCCCAGTAATGCTTGGGATTGGGGCCGTTGGGTGTAGCGGGGCGGTCGGCCGGGTCGACATCGATGACGTAGACGCCGCTGGCCTTCGAGTTCGGGAGCGGCACGGGCGCCCCGTAGCCGCTGCGGTCGGGCGCGGCGACGTACAGGCGCTTGCCGTCTTCGCTGATGGTGAGCTCGCGCAGGCCGAACGGCGCGATGCCAACGTCGATGCTGCGGATGTACTGGTTGAAGGTGGGCGAGTTCGGGTCGATGTCGACCACGTAGATGACGCCGTGCTTCGTGCTCGGGTCGCCGGTGCCGCCGATGCCATCCTCGTCGGTCACGTAGGCGTAGTGGTTGCTGGGGTCGAGGGCGACCCAGTAGGGCCGCGCGCCAGCGGGGAACTTGATGATGGTGTTGCCCGGGTCGTCCGCGTCCTTGATGTTGACCTGCTGCATCGCCAGCAGGTCCACCACGGCCAGGCCGTTGCGGGGCGCCGTGCCGTTCTGCGGGTCAGCGGCGCCGGAGATGGTCACGTAGGCGCGGGTGTGGTCGGCGGTCAGCGCGGTGTCGCGCGGCAGGCCGGCCAGGCGGGTGTCGGTGCCGCTGTAGCCGACCGGGATGGTGGACACGAGCTTCAGTGCCGCGGTGGGATCGGCGGCGGTGGGGTCGCCCTCCGTGTAGACGGCCATCTCGCGCAGCGTGCGCAGGGCCGACACGACATAGCTGCCCGGTGCCGGCAGCTGCACCGGCGCGCTGAGGTAGGCCTGGTCCAGCGGCTGGATGGTGTGGCTGCACTCGTCCCACTGCGGCACCTGGTCGACCCGCGCGACCACGACCTTGGCCAGCCCGAGGATGACGGTCTGGGGCACTTGCACGGCAACCTGCTCCTGGCCGTTGCCGAGCGTGGTGATGCCACCGACCTGAACGCCGGTGGTGGTGACGCCGTTCTGCTGGAACATCACCTTGACCTGGGAGCTGAGGCTGGCAGCGGGGCTGGACGACAGGTGCTGGCCGGTCAGCACGAGCACCGGCACGGTCTGGCCGTTGACGGTGCGGAACTCGAAACCCTCAGACGTGATCACCGGTGCCGCCGGCACGGCGGTGGCGGGCTGGTTGACGGCGACGGAGAAGGTGGTGGTGGCGCCCGGGTCCAGGTGCACGCCCACGGGCGTGACGATGGGAAGGCCCTGCACCGGGATGGCGACGACGTGCAGTTGGCTGACGTTGAAGCTGATCGCCAGCGTCGGTGCGTAGGTGGCCACGCCGCCAATGCCCGGGCCGGCGATGAAGGGAATGGACGCGATGGGTGCGTTGACCGTCAGCGTGCCCTTGACGAGGCTGATGGCCGGGCCGGCCTCGGCCAGCAGCCAGAGGCTGGAATTGAGAATGCCCGGCCACGGCGGCGAGCTGGTGCGGGCGATGTGGTCGGCGCCGACGACGGCGACCTCGTCCTCGAACCACTTGCCTTCCATGTCGCCCTGCTCGTTGGGTAGCGCGGCGGCGCGCATGAGGTAGAGCCGCGTGCCGACCGGCACGCTGTCCGGCACGGGGATAGCCATCTGCGCCGGCGTGGCCAGCGTGTCGCCGCCCATGTCGATGTTGAAGGCGCCCAGGAAGTTGAAGTCCTGCGGCACGGGCATCGGCAGCGCGGCCTGGTCGACGCGCGTGATCGCCACGGTGCGCGGTGCGTCCACCGCATTCGGCGCGACGGTGAGCACGACGCCGTCGCCGGTGGTCACGGCACCGCCCAGCGTGCCGACCGTGGTGCTGCCCACGTCCGGCGCGTGCACGCGCACCGGCACACGGAACTCGGCGCCGTTGTAGATGACGGTGACCTCGGTGTCGCCCGCGGCCAGCGCGTGGATGATGCCGGCGGCGTCCACGCTGACGACCTGGCTGTTGCCCGCCACGTAGGTCGTGTCGGCGGTGACGTTGTCGCCGCCGGGCACGTTGATGGTCAGTGGCTTGTAGCCGGTGCCCGGCACCAGCGTCACGGCGTGGGGGTAGACGTCCAGTCCGCTGAACAGCTGCAGGTTGTCGAAGCTGCTGGGCTTGCCCAGCACCAGGGCCGTCGCCGTGGCGATGTTGCCGCGCTGGGCCGTCAGCGTGGAGAAGCCCTGGGCCGTGGAGATGACGGCCTGGTTGCCGACGAGGCGGGTCGTCGTGGGGTTGCTGATGGACAGCGTCACGTACTTGCTGTCAAGCGCCACGCCCTGCTGGTCGGCGAAGTCGCCCAGCACGGTGGGCAGGTAGCGCGCGCCCAGCGCCAGCGTCGGGTTGCGCTGCGCGAAGTCCAGGTGCAGCAGCGGCGCGTCGCTGACGTGAACGGTGACGGGGGTGGCGGCGGACTGCGTGAAACCGTCGTCGGCGATGACGGTGAAGTTCGCGTCGCCCGAGAAGCCCTCCTCGGGCTGGAAGAACACGCGCGTGCCGTCGCCCGACAGCGTGGCCGTGCCGTGGGTGGACGAGACGATGCGGTAGGTGAGGGCGTCGCCCTCGGGGTCGCTGAGGAAGGACGCGACCGGCACCTGCGCGAGCAGGTCCACGTGGGTGAAGCCCGAGCCGGCGCCCACGGTCGGGCCCTGGTTGGGCGCGAAGCCGAGGTTGGCGAACAGCAGCTGTGCGTCGGCGGCGTTGACGACGCCGTCGCGGTTGATGTCGGCAGCCGCCAGGAAGGCAGCCTGGCCCGTGCTGCTGCCGCGCGCGGCCATCAGGGCCGCGGCGTCGGTGCCGTCCACGCGGCCGTCGCCGTTGACGTCGCCGGCGGCGAAGAGGTGGACGCTGTAGCCGCCTGCGCCGCTGCCGGCGATGCGCAGCGTCTTGAGGCCGTCGGCGGTGATGCGGAAGATGGCGAAGGCGCCCTGGGCGTCGGTGCCGGTGACGACCGGGATCGCACCGTCGATGACCGGCAGGGCCGGCGCCAGCGAGCCGCCGGTGGCCTGCACGCGCACGCCCAGCAGGAAGGCGCCGCCTTGCGGCAGCTGCACCTCGCTGGGCCGCACGGCCAGCGAGTACAGCGCCTGCTGGCCGGCGGCGAGGGTGCCGGTCGTGTCGTTGGCGAGGTAGTTCAGCGCGGCGCCGAGGTCGGCGGTCAGCGGCGTCACGGACACGGCGGCGCCGTAGCCGATGGACTCGCCGCCCTTGGCGCTGCCCGGCACGGTGGCCAGCGTGAGCAGGTGGCTGGCCGGGTCGGCGTAGCCGTAGCGCTGCGAGGTGCCGGCCTGCAGGTCGCGGGCCGAGACGAGGTTGCCGGCGGCGTCGTAGGCGTAGTCGTGCACGCTGCCGTCGGGCGAGGTCAGCCGCGTGAGGCGGCCCTGGGCGTCGTTGGTGAAGACGACCGCGTCGCCGTTGGATGCGGTGACGCCGCTGCCGTTGACGTCAAGGCGCACGCCGTCGGCGTAGGTGATGGCGGTGACGCCGGTGCCGACCTGCAGGTCGTAGCGGGTGCCGGCGGCGTCGACCAGCGTGTACTGGGCGCGTGTGCCGGTGAGCGAGGCCGGGTTGTAGGCGCTGCCGTTGTCCAGCGAGTAGAACTTGCCGGACGCCTGCTGCAGCGGCTCGGCGGCGGACTGAAGCTGCCAGGTGACGCCGGCATCGGGCACCCAGTGCGGCTCGTAGTAGGTGAAGCCCTGGCCGACGACCGCCACCGGCTGGAAGGTGAAGCCCACACGGCCACCGTCCGGCGTGTCGACGAAGACACGCGTACCCCAGCGCAGCGGGTTGTAGACGCCGCTGGATTCCGAGCCGGTGTCGGGCACGTCGGTTGTGACGCCGAGGTCGCGCCAGGCGAGCTTCCAGCCATTGCCGAAGCTGCCGGCCTCGTCGGCGGCGAAGCTGTCGTAGCGGCGCGTGAAGTCGAGCGTGTGGCCGTCCAGCGTGACGCTGAAATCGGTGTTGCTGCGCGTGTAGCGGCCGGCGTCGCTGGCGGCGTCCAGCTCGAAGGCCGTCGTGGCCTCGGCGCTGCGGCCGGCGATGTCGGTGGCGGTGAGGCGCAGCTGGTAGAAGCCGCGGGCGAAGCGGGCCGGGTCCAGGCTCGCAAGCGCGCCCGTGATGGGGCCGGTGCCGCTGGCCAGCGTGGAGAAGTCCTCGCTGCCGGTGCGGGCGATCTGCAGCGTCCAGCTCTCGAGGTTGCTGTCGACGACGCTGCCGGTCAGGTCCAGCGGGCCGGTGATGCGGGCGCCGCCCAGGCCGGCGTCGAGGGCAACGACCGGCGCGCTGTGGTCCAGCGGGTCGCGCACGCGCAGCCGCGTCGTGCTGCTGGCGGTGTAGCCGTCGAGGTCGGTGGCGGTGGCGGTCAGCGTGTAGATGCCGCTGGCCGGCGCGGTGAAGACGGCGTGGCCGTTGGCGTCCAGCGCCAGCGGCGCGCCGTTGACGGAGAGCGTGCGTCCGGCGATGGCCGAGAAGGCATCGGCCAGCACGTTGATGGCCACCGGCTGGCCCGGCACGGCGGGGAAGCTGGGCGTCAGCACGATGCTGGGCACGGGGCCGGCCGGCTGGGGCGTGACGCGCAGCTGCAGGCCGCGTTCGACGGTGGTGATGCCGTCGGTGACGCCGACGACGGCGAGGTAGTCGCCGAGCTGGCCGGCGGTGGGCGTCCAGCTGAACTGGCCGGTGGTGGTGTCGAAGCTCGCGCCCTGGGGCAGGTTGCGGGCGCTGAAAGTGAGCTGCGAGCCGGTGTCGGGGTCGGTCGCGGCGAGCTGGAACTGCAGCGTGTCGCCCAGCGCCACCTGGTGGTTGGTGAAGCTCAGCACCGGCGGGCGGTTGACGTCGGCCACGTCGACGTGGACGGTGGTGGTGTCCTGCAGGCCCAGCGGGTCGCTGACGGAGAACTTCAGGTCGTAGCCGCCGGCCTGGTCGTAGTCGGGCTGCCAGGTGAAGGCGCCGGTGGCGCGGTCGAACTGGGCGCCGCGCGGCAGGGCGCCGACGGGCGCGTAGGTCAGCACGTCGCCGTCGGGGTCGGTGCCGATCAGCGTGAAGTTGATGAGGCGCTGCTCCTGCGTGCCCAGCGGCGGGATGGTGGCGAGCTGCGGCGCCTGGTTGGTGTTGGTGACGGTGAGGTCGAACTTCTCGCTGCTGCTGCCCGCGCCGTCGGAGACGGTGACGAGGACGTCCTTGTAGACGCCGGCTGAGAAGAAGTCGGTGGCCCAGCGCAGGCGGCCGGTGGCGGGGTCCAGCACGGCGCCCGGGGGCGGATTGCTGATGCTGTAGGTCAGCGGGTCGCCGTCGGCGTCGGTGGCGGCGAACTGCAGGTCCAGCAGCTGGCCTTCGGCGATCGTGCGGTTGCCGATGGGGCGCAGCACCGGCGCGGCATTGGTGGCTCGCACGACGAGGGGCACGGTCTGCGTGTCGGTGTTGCCGACGCTGTCGGTGACCGTGAACGTGATCGTGCTGCTGCCTGCATCGGCCGCCGTGGGCGTCCAGGTGAAGACGGCGCTGCCGTACTGGGCGCCGGGTACGAGGGTGGCACCGGCGGGCAGGCCGGTGGCGCTGAAGGTCAGCGCGTCCTGGTCGAGGTCCGTCGCCTTGACGGTGAACTGCAGCGGCTGGCCGATCAGCGCGACCTTGGGGCCGATGGTGGCGAGCAGCGGCGGTTCGGAGGCCGACGTGACCTTGACGACGAAGCTGGTCGACGTCGACAGCACCGCCTTGGCGCCGCCGCCGTCACCGTCGTCGGACGCGGTCAGCTGGACGATGTAGTCGCCACGCTCACGGTCTCCCGGCGTGATGCGCAGGATGCCGGTGCCGTTGCCGGTGGGGATGAAGTTGAAGAGCGGCGGGGTGCTGTCGGCCGCTGACGGTTGCCAGTTCTGCGACACCGCGTAGGGCAGGCCCTTGAGCGTGACGGTGAAGGCGACGTTGATCGGGTCGCCGTCGGCGTCGGTCACGGTGACGGGCACGTCGACGGGCTGGCCCTTGGCCACCGTCAGGTTGGCCTGCGGCGTCACCTCGGGCGCGCGGTTGGCGTTCAGCACCTGGATGGGCACCGTCATGCTGGTGGACAGCGGCGTGCCGGTGCCGTCGCCGTCGTCGGTGGCCGTGACGACGAGGTTGTAGCTGCCGGCCTGGGTGTAGCCGGGCGTCCAGCGCAGCGTGCCGGTGGCGCCGTCGAACGTGGCGCCGTCGGGCAGGCCGGTGACGCTGTAGGTCACGGTCGGCGGCGTGGTCTCGGGTGGCGACAGCTGGCCGTTGGCCAGGCGCACCTGGGGCACGTAGGTCGGGTTGTCCGGGTCGGTGGCGTTGAGCAGCAGCGTCAGCGTCTGGCCTTCCAGCACCGAGGCGTTCAGCACCGGTGCGAACACGGGCGGTGCGTTGACGTTGAGCACCGTGAAGTGGACGGCGCGCTCGACGGTGTTTTCGCCGTCGGAGACGCGGAACTTCAGCGTGTACTCCGGCCCGCTGTTCAGCGGCGGCACCCAGTTGAATACGCCGGTGTTGGGGTCCAGCGTGGCGCCGGCGGGCAGCAGGTCGGCGGAGTAGGTGAGGGTCTGGCTGTCGACGTCGGTGGCGCGCAGCGTGAACTGCACCGGGTCGCCCTGGCGCACGGTGCGGTCGGGGATGCCCAGCAGCACGGGCGGCGCGTTGACCTGGTCGACGATGACGTCGACCGTCTGCGTGACGGTGTTGACGCCATCGCTGACGGTGAAGCTGAGGTTGCGGTACTCGCCGGCGGCGTCGTAGCCGGGCGTCCACTCGAACACGCCGCGTTGGGCGTCGAAGCGCGCGCCCGGCGGCAGGCCGTTGGCGGCGTAGCTGAGGGCATGGCCCTCGGGGTCGCTGGCGATGACGGGCAGCGTGAAGGCCTGGCCTTCCTGCAGGCGCACGGAGGGCGGCAGCTCGAACTGCGGCGCGCGGTTGGCGCCGGCGGTCTCGATGACGAAGGCTTGCGTCGCGTAGGCGCCGCGGGTGTCGTAGACGCGCAGCACGACCGGGCTCTTCTCGGGGCTGTCGGGCGTGGGCGTCCAGCTGAGCAGGCCGGTGGCGGCGTCCAGCGTCGCGCCCTGCGGGCCTTGCAGCATCACCCAGGTCAACGTGCTGTGCTCGGGGTCCTCGGCGTTGGCCTGGTAGGCGTAGGGCGTGCCGGCCTTGGCGGTGGTGACGGGCACCTGGCTGAACGTGGGCGCCTGGTTGGGGTAGGGCAGGGCGTAGACACCCGCGCCGATCTCGACGCGCTGGCCCAGCGGGTTGTTGAGCTTGACCGTCGTGAGCTGCGTGGACGCGCCGCGCACGAACACGCCGTTGGGGATACCGGCGCCCAGGTCCAGCAGCCACAGGCCGTCGCTGCTGACGCTGGCGCCGGCGGCCGAGCCCTGGAAGTAGCGCGACGGGTCCAGCACCAGCAACAGCGGCACCTTGAGGTCGTAGCCGCTCTTGTTCGTGACCTTGACGTCGAACGACAGCGTGCCGGTGGCGCGGTTGGAGCGGGTGGCGACGAACTGGATGTCCAGCAGCGTGGAGAAGTCCGACACCGCGGTGAAGGCCACGGTGTAGGCGGACGTGAGCTCCAGCCCCACGCTGGAACGGATGCGCTTGTCGACGGTCAGCGTGTAGTTGCCGCCGTCGGGGGACTCGAAGCGCAGTGTGGCGGTGCGCGTCGCAGCGTCGTAGCTGAGCGACGTGATGGCGACGGCGCGACCGGTGCTGTCGACGAGCTGGTAGTTGGCGATATTGGTGACCGAGGCGAGGTCGCCGTCGCTGCCCACGCGCATGTCGTGGTCGAAGGTGACGGTGAGGCTGCTCATCGGCAGCGCCACGATGGCGCCGTTGGCCGGGCTGGTGCGCAGCACCGATGGGGCGACCAGCGGGGCCAGCACGTCGACCTCGCTGCCGTTGGCGATCAGCAGGCGGCCGTCGCTGGTGGCCAGCAGCTGCTCGGCGCTCGGGCCGCCGGTGGCGACCGCCAGCCAGTCCATCGTGGCGAGGTCGACCATGTAGAGGCTGGCCTTGTCGCTGCTGCCCGACGGGATGCGGGCCGAGACGAAGAGCAGGCCCTCAAGCGCGGTGCCGGCCTGGCCGAAGCTGAGCGAGTCCAGCGCGGCATCGATCTGCAGCTGAGCCTGGGCGTTGCCCTTGGCATCGAAGCGGATGACCTCGCCGCGGTGGGGCCAGGTGGTGCCCCAGAGGCTGCCGTCCGGCGCGATGGCGAGGTCGTCGACGCGGATGTTGCTGAAGTGGCTGAAGGTGCGCTTGACGGGGTCGAAGGCCTCGACGCCGTTGCCGGAGGACACGTAGAACACGCCCTTGGCTTTGTCGAAGGCCAGCGTCTGCGTGATGCTGTCGCCGTAACGGTTGATGACGTCCAGCGTCTGCGGGTCCAGCTCCAGCAACTGGCCGCCGCCGCTGGTGGCCCACAGGCCGCCGTTGGCGTCGTAGGCCAGGTCGTAGACGGGGCTGTCGAGCTGCACGGCGGGGGCGAGTGCCTTGCCGCCGGTGGGGTCGAACAGGTAGAGCGCGCCGCGGTTGCCGCCGCCGCTGACGATGAATTTGCCATCGGGCCGCTCCAGGATGGCCAGCGGGCCGATGCCGGAGAAGCTTTGCGTGATGCCGGTGCCGAAGGCCTCGCCGCTGAACGGCGCGAGCACGCTGCCGAACAGCGATGGCCGCGACGATACGGTGCCGGGCAGGTTCTGCTGGGCCTTCAGGAACAGCTCGTTGGTGCTGGTGGCGTTGCTGGGCGCGGGCGGCGGGGCGACGTCCTGCGTCGTGCGGCCGACCTGAGGCGTGCCGCCCACGTCGACGACGGCGCCGTCGCTGGGCAGGTCGCCGCTGGGCGCGAGTTCGCGGTTGCCGGCGTTGTCGATGGACAGGGCCAGGAACTGGTAGCTGTGGCCGGCCCGGCCGCTGTAGACGCCGTTGCTGTCGGTGGTCTGGTTCTTCCAGATCGTCCAGGCGCCGGCGTCCTCGCGCACGTAGACGGTGGTGCCGCGCACGCCCGAGCCGGTGTTGCCGTCGGCAGCCTGCCAGCTGACCTGGTAGTCCGCACCGCCGGCCTGCACCAGCGAGGCGGCGACGGTGGTCGTGGGCGGGGTGACGTCCAGCGTGCTGGTGATGCGGGCCGTCTCCATCGGGGCCCGGTTGTCGAGCTCGACGCGGGCCTGGGCGCTCACCGTGGCGCCGTCCGCGGCGCCGAAGGCCGATTGCACCGTGTAGCTGACGAAGCCCTGGCCGTGACCTTGCGAGTCGTCCGGTTGCAGCAGGCCGCGCGTGGCGTCCTGCAGCACCTCACCGGTGTCGGGGTCGATGGCCTGCAGCAGCCAGGTGGCCGTGCGGCTGTCGGGGTCCACGCCGGCGCTGACGCGCACGATGAAACCCAGCGAGTTGCGCAGGTCGAAGTCGCCCTGGAAGTTGGCCCGGTCGGTCGGCACGTGGATGGTGACGCCGCCGACCTTGATGTCGCCCAGGCGGAAGCTGCGCAGCGAGACGTTCGGGTCCAGCACCGTGGAGACGCGCACCTGCTCGGCGCTGCTGTCCGAGCCGGCGGGGTTGGCGAACTTGATCGTGTAGGGCAGCGCCGTGTTGGCCGGCAGGTATTGCTGCGTGCCGTAGCCGCTCGGGCCGGTGATGGAGGCGCCGTCGGCCGTGTTCTGCGCGATCTGGTTGAAGATTTTCTGCAGGTCCAGCGCGGTCAGCGTGTTGCTGCTGGCCAGCGACGAGAAGCCGGGATCGGTGGACGAGACGCCGGAGCTGCTGCCGAACGGCGAGAAGATGTTGATCGACTGGAAGTAGGTGGCGTGCGACAGCGCGAGGTCGTAGTCGCTGGCCTGGCCGGACACGGGCACGGGGATGCCGTACTCGCCGCAGTCGTCGGAGATGCGGGTGTCGTAGCCCAGCAGCTGGGCGATGGTGCCGGGCGCGTCGCCGTACCACTTGTGCACCTGCTCGAAGAAGCTGCTCAGCGTCGCCGGGCCGGAGATCTGCTGGCCCACTGGGCCGACGAGGATGCCGCTGGCCAGCGTGGCCATCAGGCTGATGACCTTCTCGTCGGTGCGGATCGGCGGCGCCTGATCGGCCGGGCGCAGCAGGCCGCTTTCCTCCAGCGCGCCGAGATAGGCCTTGACCCAGGTGTCGTGGTCGGCTGCGAGGTTGACAAGGGCGGCGTTGGCCGTGGTGTCAGCCAGCACGGCGGTGCGCAGGCGCTCGGCCTCCTTGGTCTGCAGCGTGACGAACTCGTCGCGCGTCAGCGGCGTGGCGGAAGCGTTCACGTTGAACAGGAAGGGCGCGAAGAGGCCGATGCAGTCGTCGATCTTGGCGTTGGGGTCGCTGAACCACTTGGCCAGGTCGGCGCCCAGAGAGCCGACGCCGTCCTTGAGCACGTCGGCCTTGGCCATGTCGGGCCGGGCCGCGTAGACGGCGCGCTTGTAGGCCTCGAAGTTGCGGTCGAAGATGGCCTGCAGGCCCGGGTAGGTCGTGACCGAGAAGTTCAGGCCGACGTAGCCGCCCGATTCCACGTCCAGCGCATAGCCCGGCGCCAGCATCGTGCCGAAGGTGTTGACCTCGCTGTCCAGGCTGGCCCAGGCGACGTCGCTGCGCTGGCTGCCGTCGGGCGAACCGGACACGTTGGACGAGAAGCTGGTGTAGGGCAGGCCGTAGACCTTGGCGTTGTCGCCCAGCTCGGTCACGCCGAAGCTGAAGTAGACGTAGGGCGTGTCGACGTTGGTGAGGCTTTGCAGCGAGATGCTGTAGAGCCCGGTCTGGCCCGAGGGCACGACGCGCGGGCCGCCCAGGCCGATGGTCACGTCGATGGGCAGGGCCGTCTCGACGAGGTAGCGGTAGGGCAGCGTGGCGATGGCGCCGTTGGGGTTGATGACGGCGATGTCGTAGAGGCCGTGCGGGACGTTGGTGAAGTCGAAGATGGCCTTGATGGTCGTCGCGTCGATGACCTGGTAGCTGACCGGCGTGACCTCCAGGATGCCGGGTCGCACCAGCTTGACGACGGCGCCGTCCTTGAAGCCGGCGCCGGTGATGGTGGCCGTGACCCACTTGCTG
The DNA here is from genome assembly GCF_043555985.1 of Pelomonas candidula. Lineage (NCBI taxonomy): Bacteria > Pseudomonadati > Pseudomonadota > Betaproteobacteria > Burkholderiales > Sphaerotilaceae > Roseateles > Pelomonas candidula. Next base: position 111,501 of record NZ_JBIGIC010000011.1, read on the forward strand.
TCGCCGCCCTGGTCCTGCGTGACGTCGGTGATGCTGAAGGGCAGGGTCTTGGCGGTCAGCGTGACGTTGGTGGGCGAGCCCGAGCGGCCCTGGATGAGCACGTAGTAGTCCCCGGCCTGCGTGGTCGGCACGGTCGTGCGCGGGTCGGCCGACAGTACCTGCTGGGCGCCGAAGTCGAAGGCCGAGGGGCTGGCGGCATCGCCGTAGCGGACGTAGAGCTCGTTGGCGGTGAGGTTGTCGGCCGCGTCGAGCAGCACCTGCAGCGTCTCTCCTGCGCCGACGGTCACACGGTAGAGGCGCTGCTCGCCGGGCGCGAGCGTCGTCTGCAGCGGCACGCCCAGCGCGAGCGTGGGCACGGTGACGTTCATGGCCGCGGCGCTGGCCGCCGTGTTGTTGCGCTCGCCGCTGCTGGCGCTGGCGCCTTCGTAGACCTCGTTGTAGATGTCGGTGCGGACGATGATGCGGTAGCTGCCCGCCTTGGCCGGTGGCAGCTTGGCCGTCAGCTCCGATGTGTAGCTGTCGCCCACGGCCAGGCTGCCGTTGTGCAGCACCTTCCCGAGCAGGATGTCCTGCAGGCCCCATTCGCTGTCGACGGACAGGTAGACGGCGTCCGTCCACGAGCCTTCGGCGGCGGCGCCGGCCTGGTTGGTGACGTTGAACTTGATCTTGACGCTGTCGCCGGTGGCCGCGTCGGTGGGCACGGTGATGTCGGTCACCGCGAGGTCGGCCGGCGGCGGCAGCTCGATGAGCATGGGCGTTGCCGTGGCCGTGTTGTTGTTGTCCTCGTGCGTGCCCTCGTAGACCTTGCCGCGCGGCTCGCTGTTGACGTTGAGCACGGGGTCGGTGACGACGAAGACGTAGTAGGAGCCGGTCACGCCGGCCGGCAGCTTGAAGCTGCCGGTGCCCGTGTAGCTGCCGCCGGCGGCCACCGAGCCCCTGTGCTCCACGTCGCCGAGGTAGCGGTCGGTGCGTGGGTCGAACACGGGGTCGACGGACAGGTAGACCTGGTCGCGCCAGGTGGCGTCCGCCGGCGTGGCCGCACCGCCCTGGTTCACGACGGTGTAGCTGACGTCGATGCTCTGGCCGCGCGTGGCGTGGTCGGGCGCGGTGACGGTGGCCACGCGCAGGTCGGCCGCGGGCGCCAGCGTGACCTGCAGCGGCGTGACGACGACGTTGTTGCCCTCGTCGCGGAACTCGGGCACGGCGTCCTGGCCCTGGCTGACCTGCTTGACACCGACGTTGGCGGCGCCGCTGGGGTCCTGGCCGTAGACGTTGGCGTCGGTGAAGACGATCAGGTAGAACGGGCCGTCGGCGTCGGGCGGGATCTGCACCGCCGCGTTGACCGTGTAGCTGCCGCCAGCGGCCAGGCCGCCGAGGTGGCCGAAGCTCGCGAGCTGCAGGTCGCTGGTGTCCAGCGAGGGGTCGCGCGACAGGTAGACGCGGTCGGACCAGCTCCATTGCCGCGTGTCGCGTGTGCCCTGGTTGGTGACGGTGAAGCTCAGGTTGACGGTCTGGCCCGAGGTCACCGCGCCCGGCACGACGACCTTGGAGACGGTCAGGTCGGGCTCGCGGTAGGTGATGTTGATGTCGCCGCGCGCCATGTTGTTGGTGGCGGCCGTGCCCTCGTAGACGGAGCTGGCGTAGAAGCCGCGCGAGTCGCTGTTCCTGCCCGCATCGCCCTCGGGCGCGTTGGGCTGGGGCGTCGCGTCGGTGAAGACGTAGATGAAGTAGGGGCCGTCCCAGCCAGCGGGCACGGTGATGTCGGCCGTGGTGGTGTAGCTCTGGCCGCTGGCCAGGCCGCCGCCGGCCGCGTGGACGAAGCTGCCCATCGAGATGGCGCGGCTGCCGAAGGTCGGGTCGGGCGAGATGTAGACCTTGTCGGTCCAGAAGTGCGTGCCGCTCCAGACATCGGCGCCGTCGTTGCGCACGGTCCAGCTGACCTGCGTCTTCTCGCCGGAATAGTTGACCGGCAGCGTCGTGATGGAGGTGACCTTGAGGTCGGCCGGGCGCGCGACGACGGGGGCCTCGACGGTCTTGAGGTTGTTGCCCTCGTTGCTCTCGATGACGAAGGGCGCGATGGGGTTGTCGTCGGCGATGACCGACACGTACATGCCCTTGAGCGCGGGCGAGAGGTCGAAGCTGTGCGTCTGCGTGTAGCTCTGCAGCGGGTCCAGCGAGTTGCTGCGCTCGAAGGCACCGAGGAACCAGATCTTGGCGTTGGGGTCCGCGATGTTGGCCGTGTCGTGGGCGAAGACGTAGTCGTACCAGGTGCCGCCGACGCCGACGGCCTGGCCTTCGCCGATGTTGCGGACGGTGTAGGTGACGGTCAGCGGGCCGTCCACGGAGCCGGGGCTGGCTGCGCTGACGTTGGTGCTGAGGTCGCTGACGATGAGGTCGGGCAGCGGCGGCACCGGCGTGCCGACGATGTCGATGGCGCGGGCCTTGTAGTTGCTGCTGTCGGCCTCGTGCGGGTCGTCGGGGTTGACGTTGCTGGCGAGCTGGTCCTCGAAGACCGCGTCGTAGGCGTCGGCCCAGGGCGTGAGGTAGTAGGTGCCGGAATCGATCTGCTGCGGGATGCGGACCTTGACCGTCTGCGTGTAGCTCTCGCCCACGGCCAGCACGCCGGCGTGGCCGAAGCTGCCCAGCAGCACGGCGTCGTTGCCGGGGATGGTGATGGGCGAACCGTCGGACGACAGCACCGAGCGCGCGCCGGGGCTGGGGCGGGTCTTGTCCTTGGTCAGCCAGAGGGTGTCGGTCCAGGTGCTGGCGTCGGTGGGCGCCGAGCCCTTGTTGGTGACGGTGTAGGTGACGCTCAGCTCGCCGCCGTAGACGCCCTGGGTGGGGGCGACGACGGCGCTCATGACCAGGTCGGCCAGCGGCTGGGGCGTCACGGTGACGGGTTTGACGGCCCAGTTGTTGTTCTCGTTGGCGGAGGGGTATTCGTCCACCGCGCCGTTGGCGTCGGTGTAGACGAGGAAATAGCCGGGGCCGCGCAGGCGCTCGGGCAGCACGAAGCTGGCCGTGGTGCTGGCGTACTTGCCGTTGGGGTCCAGCGCCGAGCCGTTGGGCAGCGTGGCCAGCAGGATGTCGTCGGCGCTGGGCTTGTCGTCGAGCGAAAAATAGACCTTGTCGACCCAGTTGGGCGTGGCCGTGGGGACCGGGCCGTGGTTGACGACGACGAAGCTGACCGAGGCGCTGGCGCCGGCCTGCACGGTGGCGGGCGCGTCGACGGACTCGACCTGCAGGTCGGGCCGCGGCAGCAGCGACAGCAGCGTGACGGCGTTGTTGACCTTGGTGTTGTTGTCGGCCTCGGGGCTGCCCTCGAAGACGGTGTTGCCGGTGTCCGTGGCGACGACGACCTGCCAGCCGCCCTCGATGCGCGTGGGCAGCTTGATGCGTTCGGTGCGCGTGTAGCTTAGCCCGGCGCCGAGCGGGCCGCTGGTGGTGTAGCTGCCCAGCACGATGGGGCGCGGCGTGGTCGGGTCGTTGGGGTCGGCGCCCGCCTTGCGCAGGGAGACGACGTCGGTCCAGCTGCCGCTGGCGGCGGACTGGCCGGCGTTGCCGACGGTCCAGGTGATGTCGACGGTGTCGCCCTCGTTGGCGGCGGTGGGCGCGCTGATGGCCGTAACCTGCAGGTCGGGCGCAGGCGACTGGGCCACCTGCACCGGGCCGGCGCTGCGGGCGTTGCCGGCGTCGTTGTGCGTGAACTCGAAGACCTGGCCGCTGGCGTTGGTCCGCACGGTCACGTAGACCGGTCCGGAGATGGCGTCGGGCAGCGTGATCGTGCCGGTGCGCGTGTAGCCCAGGCCGGCGCCCAGCGAGCCGAAATGGTCGAAGGACTGCTGGACGATGGGGTTGCTGCCGTCAGGGCTGGCCGATACGGTGACGACGTCGGACCAGTTCGTGCTGCTGGTGACGGCGATGCCCTGGTTGGCGACCGACCAGGTCACCGACAGCGTGCCGCTGGACTGGGCCGTGGTGGGCGCGGTCAGGCCGGTGACGACGAGGTCGGCATAGGGCTGGGGCATCAGGTCCAGCGGGGCGGGTGCGGCGGCCATGTTGTTGGCCTTGGCACCGTTCTCGAACACCTGGTTCAGCGCGTCGGTGACGACGAAGACCTTGTAGCGGTCGGGCCGGAAGCCGGCCGGCGCGAAGAGGGTTTCGGTGCGGCTGTAGCTGCCGCCCTGCGCAAGCGCGCCGTTGTGCACGAAGTCGCCGAGCACGAGGTCGTCGCCGTTGCCGATGACGTCGTCGGTGGACAGCACGACGCGGTCGGTCCAGCTGCTGGTCAGGCCGGCGCCATTGCCGGTGTTGCTGACGGTCCAGCCGACGGTGACGCGGGCCGGGTCGGCGATGACCTGGGTGGGCGCTGTGACGTTGCTGACGGCGAGGTCGGCGTAGGGCGCGAGGGCGACCGTGATCGGCCGGGATACGAGGTTGTCGTTCTCGCCGCCGACCTCCTTCACGTCATTGGCGGCGTCGGTCACGGCGATCAGGTACCAGGCGCCCTGCACGTCCACCGGCACGGTGACGTCGAAGGCGCTCGCGTAGCTGGCGTTGGCGTCCAGCGTGCGGGTCACGGCCTGGCTGCCGAGCAGCCGTGCGCCGCTGCCCAGCGTGGCCGTGGGCGAGAGGTAGAGCTTGTCGGTCCAGCTGCCGGCCAGCGCGGTGCTGCCGGACTGATTGACGTTGAAGACGACGTGCACGGTGTCGCCCGACGTGGCCGTCGCCGGCGCGTCGAGGCTGGCGGCCGCGAGGTCGACGTGGCGCAGCGCGATGGCGTTGGCCGCCGCGCCCTGGTTGTTGGCCTCGCGCTGCGATTCGTAGACCTGGTGGGCCGCGTCGGTGACGACGAGGATGCGCGCGTTGTCGGTGTCGGCCCAGTCGGGCAGCGTCACCTTCAGCGACGCGCCGTAGTGGCTGCCGACGGCCAGCGTGTCGGTGCGGGCGCGGCTGCCCAGCAGCGTGGCGCCGGCCAGCTGGCCGTCGGCGCTGAGGTAGACGTAGTCGGTCCAGGGGCCGGTGGCGTCGGCCTCGCCGCTGTTGGTGACGCTCCAGGTCACGGTGACCGGGCTGCCGCTCAGTGCCTGCGTGGGGGCGGCGATGTCGCTGACGGCCAGGTCCGCGGCGGGGGCGGGTGCGATGACCAGCGGCGTCGGCGGCGTGCCGAGGTTGTTGCCCAGGCGGGCGCCTTCGTAGACGCTGCCGTCCAGGTCGCTCTTGACGAGCACGCGCCAGGTGCCGGGCAGGTCCAGCGGCAGCGTGACGGTCTGGCGGCCGGTGTAGCTGTCCTGCGGAGCGAGCGGGCCGTTGTGCAGCAGCGTGGCGAGCACGATGTCGTCGGCGTTGCCGAACACGCCGTCCTGCGACAGCACGATGCGGTCCTTCCAGCTGCCGGTGGCGGGCGTGTCGCCGACGTTGCGAACGCGCCAGGCGACATCGACCTGGGTGCCGGCCACAGCGGCTGGCGGCGCGTCGACGGCCTCGACGTCCAGGTCGGCATACGGCGCGACCACGGTGATGGGCGTGGCGGCGGAGGTGTTGTCGGCCCGGGTGTCGGGCTCGGGCACGGCGTTGCCGGCGTCGGTGCGAACGATCCAGTTCAGCGTGCCGTCGAACTGCAGCGGCAGCGTGACCTGGGCGGTGGCGGTGTAGCTCGCGCCCGGGGCCAGCGTGCCGGTGTGGGCCACGTCGGCGCTGGCGCGGGTGTCGCCGTCGCCGTAGGTGGTGTTGCCGGACAGCTCCAGGTGGTCCGTCCAGCTGCCGGTGGCGGCAGCGCTGCCGGTGTTGGTGACGGTCCAGCTGACGGTGACGGTGTCGCCGCCGCGTGCGCTGCCCACGGCGACGGGGGCGCCGACGGTCAGGTTGGGGTAGGCCGCGACGGCGGAGGTGACGGACAGGCTGGCCGCGTTGTTGGATTCGGCCGTGCCGTCGGCGTTGTCCTCGATGACGTTGTTGGCGGGGTCGGTCGTGACGGTGATGACGAGGTTGCCGGCGCCGGCGATGCCGTCGGGCAGCGTGAGGCCGACCTGGCGCTGGCGCTGGCCACCCGGGGCGATGGCGCCGTCGGTGACGGCGTCGTAGAGCACGGTCCTGGTCAGCAGCGTCTGGTGGGTCGTCGCGTTGTAGACGGTGACCTGTTCGGCCAGGCCGTTCGAGACCGGCGCGTTGCCGGCGTTGGTCAGCGTCCAGTGCAGCGTCAGCGTGGCACCGCTCTGCACGGGCCCGGCGTCCAGCGCGAGGTTGCCGGGCAGCAGGTCGGGGGCGGAGATGCGCGTGACGCTCGCGGTGTTGTTGCTCTCGCCGGTGCCGCTGGCGTTGACCTCGGTGACGACGCCGCCGGCATCGACGGTGACGGTGAACGAGAAGCGACCCTCGCTGCTGGCCCCCGACGGCCAGGGGATGGCGACGTTGCGGGCGACGGTGCCGCCGCCGGCTGCCAGCTCGCTGCCGTCGTGCGTGACCGTGCCGCTGTAGACGACTTGGTTGGTGCTGAGGTTGCGCACCACCAGCGTCTCCTGCCAGGGGCCGCTGGCGGCCTTGGTGCCGGCGTTGCGGGTCGTCCAGCCGACGTTGACGGTGTCGCCGGGCTGCCAGCCCGCGGCGGGCTGCACGGCCAGCTGCTCGGGCAGCAGGTCGGCGTAGGTGGGCAGCGTGGCGGTGACCTGCGTGGCGGTGGTGTTGTTGCTCTCGGCGGTGCCGCCGGGGTTGCGTTCGTCCAGCGCGTTGTCCACGTCGACGGTGACGGCCACGCGCAGCAGGCCCGCGCCACGGGTGCCGTCCGGCAGCGTGAGCTGCACCGAGCGGCTGGCCTGCGCGCCGGCCGCCAGCGGGCCGGCGCTGCCGGCGTCGTAGGGCAGCATCAACGTGGCGAGCACCTCGCCGGTGTCCACGCGGCTGACGACGACGCGGTCGCGCCAGCTGGTGGTGGCGGGCAGGGCGCCGTCGTTGCGGTCGGCCCAGGCCACGGTCACCGCGCCGCCGGATTCGATGGCGCCGTTGGCGCCGCTGACCTGCAGGTTCTGCGCGGTCAGGTCGGGTGCGGGTTGGTACTCCAGGCCGGTGATGCGCGTGGGCGCCACGTCGGGCAGCGGCTGCACCAGCATGCGCACGGCGTTGGCGGCGGTGGCGTTGTAGCGGCCCTCGAAGGCGAGGGTGTAGGTGCCGGTCTCGGCCAGCGTCTGGACGTCGAGGTCGTTGAAGTAGTCGACGCGGGCGATCTGGTTGCCGGTGGGGCCGTACAGCCGCCATGTGCCGTTGTTGCTGGTGAACTGCTGCGAGTCGAAGAAGAACTTGTCGCCGGCGTTGGCGCTGAAGCTGTAGAGCTGGGTCTCGGTGCCGGTGGGCAGCGTGGCGGTGAACGGCGTGCCCGGCGTGAGCGACGGCGCCGCGGCGAGATCCAGCAGCCGGAAGGCGAAGGCGCCGGTGGCGTCGCCGTCGGCGTCAATGGTGAGCGTGTAGTTGCCGGCGGGCAGGTCCAGCAGCGGGTTGCTGCCGTAGTCGAAGCTGTCCGAGCCGCGCATGCCGCGGTGGTCGACGACGACGCCCTGCGGGCCGCTCAGCGACCAGTTGAAGCTGGCGTTGTTCAGCGTGTCGAACAGCAGCCGGCTGCGCTGGCCCAGCGTGAAGGCGTAGTTGGCCTGCTGGCCGGTCTGCGTCAGCGCGCCGTCGACGCGCGGGCCCAGCGTCAGCGCGGCGGCGATGTCGGTTACCCGCTGGACGTTGAACTGGTAGCTGTTGGTGCTGGCGGCCTGGTAGCGGCGGCCTTCGAGCATCAGCGTCCAGGTGCCGGTCTGGTCCAGCACCTGGGTGTCGACGTCGCTGCCCAGGCCGGCGATCCAGCGCTGCTGGCCGTTGGGCGCGATCAGGCGCCAGGTGCTGTCACCGCTGGTGACCTGCTGCATGTCGAAGAAGTAGCGCTCGCCGGCCGTGGCGCTGAACTTGTAGAGGTCGGTCTCGTTGCCCGGGCTGAGCGTGCCGGTCATCGGCGTGCCGGGCGTGACGGTGGTGGCCGAGGCCAGGTCCAGCAGCTTGAAGCCGTAGGCGCCGGTGTTGTAGCCGTTCACGGTCAGCGTGTAGCTGCCAGCCGGCAGCGTCATGACCGGGTTGCCGCCGTAGTCCCAGCTGCGCTGCTGGAAGTTGAGGCTGCCGAACGTGCCCTGCACGCTGGACAGCGTCCACTGCAGGCCGCCGTTGTCGGCGCGCGGGTCCATGACGACCTGCGTGGGCTGCGTGACGGTGAAGCTGTAGGTGTCGCGCTGCGTCGTGCTGGTGCGGTTGCCGGTGACGAGCTGGCCCAGCGTGATGGCCTGGGTGGGCGGTGGCGTGGTGGTCATGCGCGCCCAGTCGACGGCCACTTCCGACGGGTGCGGGGTGCCGCCGAGCGTGTCGAACTGGTAGACGGCGAAGCGGTAGCCGTCGGGGAAGGCGTCGGTCGTCACGCCCAGGTCGCGGCTGGCGAGTTCGTGGCCGCTGTCGTCCAGCAGCACCGCGCGCAGATTGCCGTTGACGGGAGCCTCGATGCGCAGGTGGTACCAGGTGTTGTCCGCGAAGGCGAAGGCCGGGTTGTTGTAGTACGCGCCACCGATGTTGTTGGTGCCGCTGCGCCACTGGCGGTTGCCGCTGGCGTCGCTGAAGAGGGTGGTCCAGGCGTTCTTGTTCGGGTCGGACGGGCTCTGGACGTTGATGCCGATGAACTCGTCGGTGCTGACGCCGGCGACGCCCTGGGTCAGCGTGTTGAAACGCACCTCATAGCTGAGGCCCTGGCCGGTGGCGGTGGCGGAGCTGACCAGCGCATTGCCGGTCTGGTAGTTGGTCTGCACGGTGTGCATGCGCACGACCGAGGCGCCGTCCACGGTGTCGGGCGTGGCGGTGAGGTTGGGGCCGCTGACGGTCCAGTCGGCCGGCAGCGTGGGGCCGTCGAAGCCCTGGTCGAAGCCGCTGACCTGCTCGGCCAGCGTGTTGCCCTGGCGCAGGATCTGGAAGCTCACCGCGTTCGGGTTGGTGTTGTAGCGGCGGCCCTCGATGAGCAGCGTGTAGGTGCCGCCCTGCAGGTAGGTGCGGCTGGCCACGTCGCTGCCCAGGCCGGTGTTCCATAGCTGTTCGCCGGTGGGCGAGATCAGGCGCCAGCGGGCGTCTGTCGTGGTGGCGCTCAGCTCGTCGAAGCTGAGCCGGTCGCCGGCCGTCACGGTGAAGCTGTAGGCCTGGGTGGCGTTGCCGGCGTCCAGCGTCAGGTTGACCGGGCCGCCGACGGCGACGGGTTTGGCGGCGGCGAGGTCGAGCAGGCGGAAGGCGAAGTTGCCGGTCTTGTCGCCGGGGGCGTCCACCGTCAGCGTGTAGGTGCCGGGGCGCAGGTCGTAGACGACGCGGCCGCTGTCGGCGAGGCTGGTCAGGTGCCCGTCGGTGCCGCCGCGATCGTTGGAGTCGCTGCCCTGGAAGCTGCGCGAATCGGCCAGCGTGCCGTCGGGGCCGGCCAGGCTCCAAGTGAAGTTGATGTCGCTGAGGCTGTCGAAGACGACGCGTTTCGCGGCGTCCACCTGCAAGGTGTAGACGACCTGCTGGCCGGGCGTCGCGATAGTGCCGCGGACGGTGTCGGGCAGCGTGTCGTAGAGGCCGACGACGCTGCCGGCCAGGTTCTGTGTGCCGCTGTCGGCCAGCGTGGTGCCGCTGGCCTGGTCCAGCCGGTAGTCAAGCACCAGGCCGGCCTCGGTGCCGGCGAGCGGGCTCTGGAAGCTGGCCGCGATGTCGGCGTTGGCGCGGGCGACGCCCCAGACCTGCACGTCGCGCATGGCGCCCAGGAAGGGCGACACGCTCGGGTCCAGCTCGGCGCGGGCCTGGCCCAGCACCAGCGGCGACGAGGAGACCGTCGCGTCGCTGCCGCCCAGTGTGGTGCGTGCGACCTCCACGCCGTTGACGAGGATGCGCAGCTGGTGGCTGTCGCGGTCGATGACGGCGGCGACGTGCTGCCACTGGCCCCACTGGATGACGCCGCCGGCGGTGGTCAGCGTGCGGTTGCTGCCGTCGCCCGTGGAGAGGTGCAGCTGGCCGCTGCTGTTCAGCCACAGGCTGTAGGTGCGCTGGCTGGTGTTGCCGTCGCCCTTGTAGAACAGGGCTTCCCAGGACGTGGCGGGCTGGCTCGGATTGATCCAGGCCTCCATCGTCACGTTGTGCGTCAGGTTCAGCGCCGGGTCGGCGGGTGCCTGCAGCCATTGCGTGCCGTCCAAGCCCAGCGCGGTGCCCTGCCAGTCCGGCGCCCGGGTCTGGCCCTGGCCCAGCACCAGGGTCTTCTGGACGTTGGTGACCGGGCGCAGGTTGAAGCTGTACGGGTCGGGCAGGTCGGTGTTGTAGCGGCGGCCCTCGACCAGCAGCGTGTACTCGCCGGTGGCGGGCAGCGTGAAGGTGTCGACGTCGTTGCCGAGGGCGACGTTCCAGACTTCCGTGCCGTACGGGGAGATCAGGCGCACGCGGCCGTCGCTGGTGCCGAAGCTGCCGGCGTCGAAGTAGTAGGTGCTGCCGGCCGTGCCCTGGAAGCGCCAGCCGTCCGTGCGGCTGCCGGGGTCCAGCGTGCCGGTCATCGGCGTGCCGGGTGTCAGGACCGGCAGCGCCGCGTTGGGCAGCATGCGCAGCGCGTAGGCCGAGGTGTTCTGGCCGTTGGCGTCGATGCGCAGCGTGTAGCTGCCGGCCTGCAGGTCCAGCAGCGGGAAGGCATCGCTGGAGTCCGTGCTCACCATGTTGCGGGTGAGGTCGAAGCCGCCAGGGCCGGTCAGCCGCCAGGTCAAGTTGCCGTAGGCGTTGTAGAGGCTGTCCATCAGCACCTGCGTGCGCTCGTTCAGCGTGAACTGGTAGGTGTCGGTCTGGCCGGGCTGGGCCAGCGTGCCCGCGATGACGCCGTCCAGGCCGGCGAAGCTGTTCCTTGCGATGGCCTGGGTGGCCAGACCCAGCACGGCGGTGCTGCCGTCGGCGGCGATGGCGTCCAGCGGCAGGTAGACGGCCAGGCCGGTCTCGTTGCCGGTCAGCGGCGCGTTCATGCCGGCCTGCAGCTGGGTCGCGCTGCGCGCGACGGACCAGACGCGCACGTCGTCGATGAGGCCGTCGAACTGGAAGGTCGAGGTGTCGGCGAACGAGGCCTTGCCGACGCGCAGCGTGCCGGCGGTGTTGATGGCCGGGTTGGCGCGCAGGCTGCCGCCGGAGCGCAGCGCGGCCTCAACACCGTTGACGTAGATGTGCAGGCGCGGCGTGGCAGCGCTGCGGTCAATGACGAGCGCGACGTGGCTCCAGCTGCCGGCGGGCACCAGCCCGGCCACGGTCTGCGCGCCCTGCAGGCCGTTGGCGTCCTGGGTGTCGCCGTACAGCGAGCCGTCGGCGTTCAGCCAGAAGGTGTAGGACCGCTGCGGGCCCGAATCGTCCTTGGCGACGATGGGCATCCAGGTGCTGGAGAAGCGCGTCGGGTCGATCCAGGCTTCGACGGTGAGGCTGCCCTGCAGGTCGGTCGCCGGGCCGTCCGGCACCTCGACCGAGTTGACGCCGTTGGCCAGCAGCGCGTTGCCGAAATGGCCAGGCGCGACCTGGGGCTGCACGCCGACCGAGGTGCCGAGCGTGATGGGCGTGGTCTGGTCGGGTTCCTGCAGCAGGCGGAAGCTGAAGGTGTTGCTCAGCTGCGCCGTGCGCCGGCCTTCGACGAGCAGCGTGTAGGTGCCGGTGAGCGGCAGGGAGAAGGTGTCGACGTCGCTGTCCAGGCCGGTCGTCCACAGCGGCTGGCCGTCCGGGCCGATGAGGCGGTAGAGGCCGCTGCCGCCGCCGGTCGCGAGTTCGTCGAAGTAGAGCTTGAGCCCGGCCGTGCCCTGGAAGCGGAAGGCCTGTGTCTCGGTGGCGGGCGCCAGCGTGCCGCTGACGACGCTGCCGATGGCCACGGGCGTGGCGCTGGCCAGGTCCAGCAGCCGCAGCGCGTAGGGCGCGGTGGCGTCACCGTTGCCGTCCAGCGCCAGCGTGTAGGTGCCGGGCTGCAGCTGCAGGCTGTGGAAGCCGTCGTAGGAGTCCGTGCTGGTCAGGTTGGCGCTGTCGATGACGCCGGAGGCGCCCGACAGCGTCCAGGTCACGGCACCGTAGCTGTTGCCCAGCGAGTCCACCACGACGGTGGTCGGCTGGGTGACGGTGAAGCGGTAGCGGTCCACCTGGCCCGCGCGGCTGAGCGTGCCCTGGATGGTGCCGGCCGCGCCGCTGAAGAGGTTGCCGATGGGCACGGTGAGCGCCTGCGGACCGCTGTCGGCCACGGTGCCGCCGCTGCCTTCGTCCATCCCCAGCCGCAAGGCCAGGCCGGCCTGCGCGCCGGTCAGCGCCTTGTTGAAGTTGTCGGCGATCTGCTGGGTCGTGCGGGCCGTGCTCCACAGGCGCACTTCGTCGATGGCACCGTCGAAGGCGGCGTAGCTGCCGCTGTTCTCGGCAGTGGTGCCGACGCGCAAAGGGGCCGGTGTGCCCACGGCGGGCAGCGTGCGGATGTTGTCCTTCTGCGCCGCCAGCACGCCGTTGATGTAGAGGCGCAGCTGGTGGTTGGTCTTGTCGATGACGGCGGCGACATGCGTCCACGCGCCGAGCTGGATGGAGCCGTTGGCGGTCTGCGTGGTCTGCTCGCCGGAGGCGTCGATGGTGGACAGCAGCACGTAGCCGCTGCTGTTGAGCCACAGCGAGTAGCTGCGCTGGCCGTTCTCGTCGCCCTTGATGAGGATGGGCTCCCAGGTGTTGGCGAAGCGGTCGGGGCGAATCCAGGCCTCGAAGCTCATGTCGTTGCGCAGGTCGGTGGCGGAGCCGTCGGGCACGACGAGTTCGCGCCGCGAGTCGAACTCGATGGCGCTGCCGCCCAGCGCCGGCGCGCCGGGCACCCAGGTGGGGCCGCTGTCGGCGCCCTGGGCGAGGTTGATGTCGACGGTCTTGTCGCCGGTGTCGTTGACGCGGAAGGCGAAGGCCTGCGCGGCCGTCGTGTTGTTGTAGCCGTTCAGCGTCAGCGTGTACGTGCCGGCCAGCGCCAGCGTGAGTTCGGCATCGCTGCCCGAGTAGTTCCAGAAGACCTGCTGGCCTTTCGCGTCGAAGAGCCGCCAGTCGGCGTTCAGGCCCGCGAGGCTGTCGAAGAAGACGTGCTGGCCGGCGCTCGCGTCGAAGCGCCAGGACTGGATGCTGTAGCCCGGGTCCAGCGTGCCCGAGATCACCTGACCCATCGGCAGGGCCGGGCTCGCACCGAGGTCGACGAGGCGGAAGCTGTAGGCGCCGGTGAAGCCGCTGTCGATCTTCAGCGTATAGCTGCCGGCCTTCAGCGGCACGGCGGGCCAGTCGAACCAGCTGCCCGTGGCGACGGTGCCGCGCTCGTCGGTCAGCGTCCAGCGCAGGTTGCTGGTGTTCTCTCGCGTGTCCATCATGACCAGCGTGGGCTGGCCGACGGTGAAGCTGTAGAGGTCGCGCTGCGTGTTCGTCGCGCGGTTGCCGGTGACGAACTGGCCCAGCGTCAGCGGCGTGGGGGCCGCGGGCGTGGTGGTCAGGCGGGCCCAGTCGATGGCGACGTCGTGCCTGGCCGTGCCGCCGGTGGTGGTGTTGGACTGGTAGATGCCGAAGCGCGCGCCGCCGGCGAAGGCATCGGCCGTGATGCCGAGATCCATCGTCATCAGCGTCGCGCCGGCATCGCTCAGCAGCGTGGCCTTGATGGTGCCGTCGGTCGCGGCGGACAGGCGCAGCCGGTACCAGGTGTTGTCGGTGAAGCTGAAGGCCGAGGACTGGAAGCCCGAGCCGCCGACGCCGCGGCTGTCGATGCGCAGGTTGCGGTTGGCGCCGTTGGCGTCGCTGGCGAGTGCGGTGGCGACCCAGCGGGTGGGGTCGGCCACGTCGGTGACGGACAGGCCGATCAGCTCGTCGGCGCCGGTGGCTGCGGACTGCACCAGCGTGTTGAAGCGCACCTCGTAGCTGAAGCCCTGGCCGGTGGCGTTGGTCGCGGTGACCAGGCCCGCGCCGCGGTACTGGCCGGCGATGCTGCTGTTCAGGCGCAGCACGGAGGCGCCGTCGACGGTGTCGAAGGTGTAGGAGGGCGCGCCGGTGAAGGTCAGCGTGCCGGGCACGCCACCGGGCTGCCAGACGGGGTCGAGGCTGGTGCCATCGAATTCCTGGCTGAACGTGGTGACGCGCTCGTCGAACGTGTTGCCGGTCTTGCTGACCTTGAAGCTGACCGTGTTCGGTGCGAGCGCGGTGCGACGCCCCTCGACCAGCAGCGTGTAGGTGCCGCCCTGCGTGTAGGTGCGCTCGCCGATGTCGTAGCCGAAGTAGCTGTTCCAGACCTGGTCGCCGGTCGGCGAGATCAGCCGCCACTGGGCATCCGGGTTGGTGGCGCTGAGCTGGTCGAACACCAGCCGGTCGCCGACCGTGACGTTGAAGGACCAGGCCTGGGTGGCGCTGCCCACGGGCAGCACCTGCGTGGTTGTGGCCCCCAGCGTCAGCGGCAGGGCGGCGGCGCCGAGGTCCAGCAGGCGGAAGGCGAACTCGCCGGTGGTGGCGCCGTCGGCGTCGACGGTCAGCGTGTAGTGGCCAGGGCCGAGGTCGTAGGCGATGCGGCCGTTATCAGCCGGGTTGGTCAGCACGCCGTCGGTGCCGGCGTCGTCGCGCGAGTCGCTGGCGTTGAAGCTGCGCGCGTTGACGAGCACGCCGCCCGGGCCGGTCAGGGTCCAGTTCATCGGGCTGTCGCGCAGCGCGTCGAACACGACCCGGTGGCTGTCGGTGAGGTCCAGCGAATAGACGACGCGCTGGCCCGCCGTGGCGATGCGGCCGCTGATCGCGCCGGCGACCGCGGCGATCGGGTTGAACACGCTGCCGGCCAGGCCCAGCGGCCCGCTGTCGGACACGACGCTGCCGCTGGCGTCGTCGAAGCGGTAGTTCAGCACCAGGCCGGCGGGGGCGCCGGTGAGCGGGGCGCCCATGTTTGCCGCGATGTCGGCGGCGCTGCGGGCGGTCTGCCAGAGGCGCAGGTCGTCGATCGTGCCGGCAAAGGGGCTGAACCCGCCGTAGGGCTCGTCGGAGCGGCCGATCAGCAGCGGCTGCGCAGCGGCCGAGAAGGCGTTGGTGCCCGTGTGCACGGCGCCGCTGGCCACCTCCACGCCGTTCACGAACAGCTTCATGACGCCCGCGTCGCGGTCGATGGTGGCGGCGACGTGGGTGCGTTGGCCGGCCTTGATCAGGCCGCCGCTGCTGTAGAGGTATTGCTCGCTGCCGTCGCCGGTGCTGAGCAGCAGGTCGCCGCCGCTGGTGACGAACAGGGCATAGGTGCGGTGCCCGCCCAGGCTGCTGTCGTTGCCGCCCTTGTAGACGATGGGCATGTAGCTGTTGGTGAACCGGTCGACGGTCACCCAGGCTTCCATCGTGACGGTGCGGGTGAGGTCCAGCGCGGGCGAGGCGGGCGCCTGCACGGAGTTCACACCACCCAGCTCCAGGGCCCCGCCCTCCGGGCTGGGCACCCAGCCGGGGCCGGCGTCCTGGGACTGGCCGAGTTGCAGGGGCGACAGCACGTCCTGCACGGGCTGGACGTTGAAGGCGTAGTCGGTGCTGGCCGCGGCGTTGCGGATGCGGCCTTCCAGCAGCAGCGTGTAGGCGCCCGTCTGGGTCAGCAGCTGGTTCTCGACGTCGGTGTTGGCCGCGGTGGGGCCGAACACGGTCTTGCCGTCCGGGCCGATGAGGCGCCAATCGGTGGAGGCAGGGTTGGACAGCGCGTCGAAATAGAAGGTCTGGCCTGCGACGGCGTTGAAGTTGTACGCCTGGGTCTCGTTGGCGGGCGTCAGCGTGCCCTTGACCACCTGGCCGGGCGTGATGGCGGTGGCGCTGCCGATGTCGATGATGCGGAAGCTGTAGTCGCCGACGTGGTCGCCCAGCCCGTCGACCTGCAGCGTGTAGCTGCCGGCCTGCAGGTTCATCACGACGTTGCCGCCCTGGGCATTGGCGTCACTGGCATCCAGCCCGCGTGGCGCCGTGACCTGGCCCTGCGGCCCCTGCAGCGACCACTGCAGCTGGCTGTCCGGGGTCAGCGAGTCGAACACCAGCCGGGCGTTGGCAGGGAGCGTGAAGACGTAGCTGTCGACCTCGCCTGGCACGTCGATGCGGCCATCCACGCGCGGTGCGAGGCCGTCGCCGGACATCAGCACGCGGGGCTCGAAGGCCTCGAACTGCAGCCGCGCCGCTGCCGGCGGGGGAAGGGCGACCACGGTCGACAGCGTCTGGCGGGCGCTGGACGACAGCCGAGCCAGCGACGTCCGGATGCCGTCGGCCAGGGCGTTCAGTCGGGGTTTGCGCGGGGTGCCGGCGTCTGCCGTGGCGGAATTGCCAACCGATTGCTTGTCGAAGAGCCCCTTGCGCATGAACCGTACCCCGCCTGATTGACCGTGCGATGCGCCAGCGCACGCGGAGCGGCCTTCTGTGGGGCCGCCGTCATCTCTGACGTGCGTTGGTAAAGAAATGCTGCCATGCGCCCCGGGGGCGACAACGGGGGGGCGTCCCCTAAAGGCGGCACCACCCCCCCTTAAAAGGGAGGGGGTTTTTGCCGGTTTTGGGGATGCCGCGTGGCGACTATGGATGCGGCGGCGGGGCCGCCTGGCGTGCGGCGACCTGCGCCGCGAGGCTGCCCGACTGCAGGCGCGACAGGCAGGCCACGCACAGCAGCGAGAAGATGGCGCCGGCCAGCAGCGTGAAGCGGTAGTCGTGGCCGGAGAGGTCCAGCATCGGCCCCTGGATGCTGCTGACCACGATGGTGCCGAGGATCGCCATCAAGTCCTTGGTCGAGTTGAACTGGACGAAGCTGGCGCGGGGGAACAGCGCCATCGGCATGGAAGCGGCCGCCGTGAACCAGGCGCCGGAGATCACCACGTGCGCCAGGTAGAAGGCGCGGTAGCTGGCCGCGTCGGACACGCCGGCGAAGCCCGCCGCCGACACGGCGCAGTACGCGGCCATCAGCAACGTCGAGACCCGCACGGCGCCGAAGCGGTCCGCCAGCGAGCCGATGGCGAAGGCCGACGCGATGGAGACGGCGTAGCCCACGGCCGTCAGCGTGCCCAGCGTCGACTTCGGGACGCCGGCCGCATGCGCGTAGTGCAGGTAGAAGGTGTTGAAGGGGCTGAAGGTGACGCCCGACAACACGAAGGCAGCAACCGCCCAGCCGTAGGGGCGGTAGCGGAAGCAGGCCAGCACGTGCTCGAACGGGAAGCGCAGCCGGCGCAGGGGCGGCCCCGGGGGCGCAGCGTCGGGAGGCAGGGGTCTTTCCTTCACCAGCAGGGCCATGGCCAGGATGGGCAGGCAGAAGAACAGCGCCACGCCGACGAGGACTTCGCGCAGGTGCTGGTCCGTGAGCGCGAAGATCCAGCGGTGATAGGTGATGCCGATGCCCAGGCCGGCGATGCGGAACACCGCGAAGAAGCGGCCCAGCAGGCCCGCGGGCACCAGGTCGTTGACCAGGCCGGTGAACAGCGAGAACGCGCTGATGGCCGCGCAGTCGAAGGCGGCCCAGAACAGGCAGAACAGCGCGAGGCGGCAGCGGGGCAGGCCGGGCGACCAGCCCCCCAGCGCGGCGTCGAGCGCGACGGCCAGCGTCGGCGACGCCGACAGCCCGAGCAGGGCCAGCCCGCCGACGGGCGCGGCCACCAGCAGGAACGGCGTGCGCCGGCCGAGGCGGCTGCGGCTGCGGTCCGAGTGGTAGCCGGCCAGCGGCACCAGCAGCATGCTCAGCAAGGCGGGCACGGTGGACAGCAGCAGCGAGATCGTCGTGTCGGACGCGGCGTGCCGGCGCAGCAGCTCCAGCGCGCTCGGCAGCGCGGCGCGCTCGCGCATCGAGACGCCCAGGTCACCCAGCAGCAGCCAGAGCAGCAGGGCACCCAGCCCCGCCAGGCCGAACGGCACCGCGGCCCTCGCGCTGGCTGCCTGCGCGCGGTTCATCGTCAGCCGCGAGGCTTGACGGGGCCGGTCGATTGGCGGACGACGAGTTCGAGCGGCAGGGCGATCTTCCTGGCCTCGACGCCCTGACCTTCGATCAGCGCGACGAGCTCCCGCACGGCGCACGCGCTGAGCTCCACCAGGGGCTGGCGGATCGTCGTCAGCGGCGGGTGGATGTAGCTGGAGGTGGCGATGTCGTCGAAGCCGACGACCGAGATGTCGTCCGGGACGCGAAGGCCGTGGCTGTGGATGGCGTCGATGGCGCCGAAGGCCATCTCGTCGTTGGCCGCGAAGATGGCCGTGGGCGGGTCTGCCAGCGCCAGCAGCTGCTGCGTGGCGGCGAAGCCGCCGGTCTGAACGAAGCGGCCGGGGACGATCAGCGCGGGGTCGGCGGCGATGCCGGCATGGTTCAGCGCCTCGACGTAGGCGGCCTGCCGCTCGGCGCTCTGGCCCGTGTGGTGCGAGCCGGCGATGAAGGCGATGCGGCGATGACCCAGCGACAGCAGATGCTCGACCGCGAGGCGGGCGCCGTTGCGGTTCTCGACGACGACGACAGGAAGCGCCATCGCGCGGGCGTCGAAATTGACGAAGACGCAGGGCAACTGGCGGCGCTCCAGTTCGCCGAGATAGCCGTCCTCGACGTTGGGCATCGGCATGATCAGGCCGGCACACAGGTTGGCCAGCATGTCGCGCGTGCCGGCGCGGTCCGGGCCGTCGAAGCGCTCGGCGTTGAACAGCAGGATGTCGTAGCCGCGGGCGCGGGCCTCGTTGCTGATCTCCTTCGTGATCTCGTGCAGCACCAGCGAGCCGAAGTTGTTGACGAAGATGCCGATGAGCCGGCTCTTCTCCCCGCGCATGCGCCGCGCCACCATGTCGGGCGAGTAGTTCAGCTGGGCGGCGGCTTCCATGATGCGCGCACGGGCCTCTTCCGAGACATAGCCCTCGCCACGGATGGCCCGCGAGGCGGTGATGGGCGCGACGCCCGCCAACTTGGCGACTTCACTGAGCCTGCTGGGTTTTCGCATAGATCGTCATGAAGTTGGCATACCTGAATGTGGTGACGATACCACATTCATCGACTGACCCTGTCGGACCCACCGGCGAGGCCTGGGAAAAGCGGTTCCTGTCGAGGCCAGGAAAAACATCTTTGCTCCGAAGTGTTGATATGCTAACGTGACCATATTCGAATTCGAAGCCACTCGCCGGGCATCGAAGTCGTGACATTGATGGTTTACCCGCAAGCCCTGTGACGTCGGGGCCGTGCGCCGTATCTGTGCAAGTCAGCGCATGGGAGTGAACCATGACGCTCAACTGATCCATGCCGATGAAACTGAAGAAATGCCTGACCGGCCTGCTGCTCACGCTGGGCCTCGCGTTCGGTGGCTGTGCGGGCGTGCCTTCCGCTGGCGGCACGAGCCGCAGCGAGGTCATTGCCGCCATCGACAAGGTCAACGGCTACTGGGAGGCGCACACGCCTGCGCAGGAAAGCCCGTTCTGGAACGTCGCGGCCTATCACACGGGCAATCTCGAAGCCTATCGGGTGACCGGCAACGAACGCTATCTCCGCTATACCGCAGCCTGGGCCGAGCACAACCAGTGGATGGGGGCGAAATCCAGCGACAAGGCGAACTGGAAATACACCTATGGCGAGACCGACGAGCATGTGCTTTTCGGTGATTGGCAGGCCTGCTTTCAGGTGTATGCCGACCTTTATCAGTTCGACAAGGACCCGAGAAAAATCGCCCGCGCCCGGGAGGTGATGGAATATCAGATGAGCACCGCCAACAAGGATTATTGGTGGTGGGTGGACGGGCTTTATATGGCCATGCCGGTCATGACCAAGATGTACCGCGCCACCGGCAACCGGCAGTATCTCGACAAGATGTACGAGTATTACAGCTATGCCAGCGAATTGATGTACGACCGGCAGGAAAGCCTCTGGTACCGGGACGCCCGCTACGTCTACCCCAAGCACAAGAGCGTCAATGGCAGGAAGGACTTCTGGTCGCGTGGCGATGGCTGGGCATTCGCCGCGTTGGCCCGTGTGCTGGCGGAGTTGCCGCAGGACGATCCGCATCGCGGCGAGTACGTCGAGCGCCTGCGGGCGATGGCGGCGGCGCTGCTGGCGGCCCAGCAGCCTGAGGGCTACTGGACGCGCAGCCTCATTGACCCGGCCCACGCGCCGGGCCCCGAGACCAGCGGCACCGCGTTCTTCACCTACGGCCTGCTGGCGGGCATCAACCAGGGCCTGCTGCCGCGCGACCGCTACCTGCCGGCGGCGCAGCGCGGCTGGCGCTACCTGACGACTGTGGCCATGCAACCGGACGGCAAGCTGGGCTATGTGCAGCCCATCGGCGACCGCGCGATCCCGGGCCAGGTGGTGGACCAGAATTCGACCGCGCATTTCGGCGTCGGCGCCTTCTTGCTGGCGGGTGCCGAAATGGTCCGCCTGCTCGACAAGCCCTAACGGCGCGGCCAGGAGACAAGAACGATGCAACGACGGAATTTCATGCAGGCCGCTGCGCTGGGGCCTGCCGCGTCGGGCCTGCTGGCAGCAAGCCAGGCAGCGACGGCGGCGCCGGCCGTGGCGGCCGGCCAGGAACGTGCCCATCAGCTCGACCTGCTGCGCCAGATGGCCGAGCCGGTGCTCGGTCCGATGTCCCGAGGCGAGCTGAAGAAGAAGTTCGCGCTGGAGCTGAGCCCCACCTGGGACGGGCGCGAC
Source organism: Pelomonas candidula (assembly GCF_043555985.1). NCBI lineage: Bacteria > Pseudomonadati > Pseudomonadota > Betaproteobacteria > Burkholderiales > Sphaerotilaceae > Roseateles > Pelomonas candidula. Next base: position 132,163 of record NZ_JBIGIC010000011.1, read on the forward strand.
ACGTCCGTTGCCTACCTCGAATGCTTCGGTCGCCTCATGTCGGGCGTCGCGCCCTGGCTGGCGCTGCCGGCGGACGACACGGCCGAGGGGCAGTTGCGCCGGCGCCTGCAGCAGCAGGCCCTGCAGAGCTACGCCAGCGCGGTCGACCCGAAGAGCCCCGACTACCTGACCTGGAAGGGGCACGGCCAGGCGCTGGTGGATTCGGCCTACTTCACCAACGCGCTGATGCGCGCGCCTCAGGTGTTGTGGGAGCCGCTGGATGCCACCACCAAGGCCCGCATCGTGGCCGAGATCAAGGGCCTGCGCCGCATCGAGGTGCCCTACATCAACTGGCTGCTGTTCGCGGCGATGAACGAGGCCTGGCTGCTGTCGATCGGCGAGGAGTCGGACCCGATGCGCATGAACGGCGCCATCCGCAAGATCAACGAGTGGTACGTGGGGGACGGCTGGATCAAGGACGGCCAGGACTTCCACTTCGACTACTACTGCTCCTACGTCATGTACCCCATGCTGCTGGAGATCCTCGAGGTCGCGGTGGCAAAGAAGGCGCCGTTCTGGAACGCCAAGCCCGAGGAGCTGCTGGCGCAGGCCACGAAGCGTGGGCAGCGCTACTGCGAGCACCTGGAGCGCTTCATCGGCCCCGAGGGCAGCTACCCGCCCATCGGTCGTTCGCTGACTTATCGCACCGCGGTGTTCCAGCCGCTGGCCCTGCTGGCGTGGCGCAAGCAGCTGCCGGCCTCGTTGCCGGAAGGTCAGGTGCGTGCGGCGCTGCATGCGGCCCACGTCGCGATCTGGGATGGTCCGAGCAACTTCAACAAGGACGGATTCCTGACCATCGGCTTCCGCGGCCGCCAGCCCGAGCTGGGTGACTGGTACTCCAACAACGGCAGCATGTACATCGCCGCGGCCGGCCTGCTGGCGCTGGGCCTGCCGGCGACCGACAGCTACTGGACGGCGCCGGCGCAGGACTGGACGCAGAAGAAGGCCTTTGGCGGCGCCCGCTTCCCGAAAGACTACGCGGTGAACTACTGATGACGAAGCACAACCTCCTGGCCGCCTGCCTGGGCCTGGCCGCGCTGCATGCCGCCGCTGCCGAACGCATGCTCGTCACCGTCACGCATGACCTGAAGGCAGCGCGGCCGGCCGAGACGATCACCGTCCCCTGGGCCGAAGTGAACCGGCGCCTTCCGGGCGCGCTGCTGCAGAAGATCGCCGTGCGCGACGCCAACGGCAACCTGCTGCCCTACCAGGTCACCAACGTCGCCCCGCAGGCGAAGGACCCGAAAGGCGAGGGCATCGCCTACGGCGAGCTGATCTTCCAGCACGACTTCGCGGCGGGCGAGCAGAGCGTGCGCTTCACCATCGAGAAGACCACGACGGTGGCGCCGCCGTTCCCGGCCAAGGCCTTCGCTCGCTACGTGCCCGAGCGGCTCGACGACTTCGCCTGGGAGAACGACCGCATCGCGCACCGCACCTACGGCCAGGCGCTGGCCGCCCCCGCGCCGCCGGGCAGCGGCAAGGAGGTGCTGGAGACGAGCGGCGTCGACATCTGGTTCAAGCGGCCCTCCTATCTCATCGTCGACCGTTGGTACAACAAGGGCCACGACCACTATCACAAGGACGAGGGCGAGGGGCTGGACATGTACGCCGTCGGCCGCACGCGTGGCGCGGGCGGCACGGGCATCTGGAACGGCAGCCGGCTGTTCGTCAGCCGCAACTATTCGACCTGGCGCGTCATCGCCAACGGCCCCGTGCGCGCGTCCTTCGAGCTGACCTATGACGCCTGGGATGCGGACGGCGTGGCCGTCAGCGAGGTGAAGCGGTTCACGCTCGATGCCGGCCAGCTCTTCGACGTGGTCGAGAGCACGTTCTCCACCTCCGGCCCGACGCCGGTGCAGGGGCTCACGGTCGCGCTGGGGCTGAACAAGACGCCGGCCTACCCGGCGCAGACGCCGTCCGTGGCCGCCTACCGCGCGCCCGACACGTTGATGCAGTGGGTGCGCCAGCGCAGCGCCGGTGACTTCGGCACGGCCATCGTGCTGCCGGGTGCGGAGGGCTATGCGGCGGATGCAGACAACGAGCTCATCCTCGTCAAGGCGAAGCCGGGGCAGCCGTTGCGCTACTACCTTGGCGCCGCCGTCAACTGGTCCGGCGAGATCACGACGCCGCAGGCCTGGCAGGCTTATGTGGAGGCCTACCGAAAGCGTATCGCGTCGCCCATCCGTGTCGAAATCGGCATGGAGTAGCGACCCGCTGCCGCGAGTATGGCGGCGGCATGGTTTGATTTTCTAGATGTGATCTAGAGAGCTTGCGGTGATTTGGTGCGCCGGGGAGGTGTGCGTGCTGAAGAAATCGATGAGCCGCAAATCGATATATCTCACATTGCGTTATTCATACCAGTTTGGGTGTCGAGGATAGTAGGCTTGAACCCCTCCTGCGAAGCCGGCGTTTGAAGTTGGCCGGTAGGTGGGTCCGTGGCGAATGATGTGGTGTCAATCGCCCTCCGCCCAGGTCGTCGCCGTGTCCCATGAAACGGCTGGATTGGTTTTGCGATTTGCGGGCAAACCCTTGTTTCGAGGTGGTAGGGCAACGTTACCATGAGGCGAAGAGGTCTTGAATTGAGCGTTGAACTCGCATCGTCCATCCCGAGGCGGTGCGGGATGAACGGCCCGCTGTCCGCGCATCGTGAGCACCCTTTGGTACTGCAGGCGCAGGCTGGCGTTGCGGGCGCCGGTTGCCTGGCGTCGGCCCACGATTCCACGTGAAAGTCGCATTGATGACGCGATGGTCTGTTTTGAAGTGGTAACGTTGACATATTGATTGTATGGATTCTCAAATAGTAGGCGGGACGAGAAATTTTCGGCTGCCGAAATAACGATAACCAACCGCCCTGGCGCCATCCGCTGCGTCGGGGCGACAAAAGCCCTTGAGGCCTATGGAGCAGAGACAATGAAGCAGAAACTGATTTGTTCGGCCGTATCGATGGCGCTGGCCGCCGCCTACGGCCATGCAGTGGCCCAGGCTGCTGCGCCAGCCGCGGCCGAGAAACCCGCTGCCGACAAGGCGCCGGAATCATCGGACGGCGCCACCAAGCCGGAAACCAACCAGCTCGCCACCGTGGTGGTGACGGGTTTCCGTGCCAGCCTCGAGAAGTCGATGGTGCTGAAGCAGCAGGCCATCGGCGTGCGCGACTCCATCGTGGCCGAGGACATCGGCAAGTTCCCCGAGGCCAACGTGGCCGAATCACTGCAACGCGTGCCGGGCGTGATCCTGAACCGCGACGAAAGTTCGGGCGAAGGCCAGCGCATTTCCGTTCGCGGCCTGCCAACCGAATACACCGTCACCACGCTGAACGGTGCGCTCGTCAATGCCACGTCCACGGCCACCATCGGCACCGCGGCGCGCGGCTTCAACTACGACGTGTTCGCGTCCGAACTCTTCGGTCGCGTGGATTTCTACAAATCGCCGCTGGCCGAGCTGAACGAGGGCGGCATGGGCGGCGTCGTGGACCTGCAGACGCCGCGCCCGTTCGACAACCCCAAGCGCACGCTGCGTTACGGCGTGACCGCGTCGTACAACACGACGTCCGGCAAGACGGACCCGACGGGCTTCGCGCTGTACTCCAACACCTGGGGCGAGTGGGGGGCGCTCGTGGGCGTGTCGCACGCCGAGAGCGTCAACAACCGCTCCGGCTTCGAGGCCACCGGCGGCTACAACAGCTCGGCCCGCGCCAGCCAGAGCCCCGTGAAGGGCAACTTCGCCTTCGCGCTGGACTACGACAGCCCGCGCGCCAACCTCGGCAGCTACACCCGCGATCAGGTCGACAACGCGCTGCTGCCACGCATCTACCGCTTCTACGGCTCGGCCAACGACCGCACCCGCGACGGCGCCGTGGCCTCGCTGCAGTACAAGACGCCGACGCTGAACCTCAGCCTGGACGCGCTGTACTCCAAGCTGAAGAACTCGCGCGACGAGATGTACTTCGGCCTGCTGATCCGCAACAGCCGCACCACCGACCGCACCAAGCCGGCCGGCCAGAGCGGCAACAGCGGCTTCATCCCGCTGAGCGTGAAGATCGACCCGTCGTCCAACCTGCTGACGGGCACCTTCGGCAACACGTCGTACAGCAGCGGCGTCACCTACAGCGACGACGAGACGCAGTTCGGCTACCTGTCCGCCAACGGCCGCTGGACCGTGAACGACAGGCTGGTGCTGTCCAGCCAGCTGAGCACCAACAGCAGCAAGGCGCTGAGCTACCAGGACACGCTGTCCGGCCAGATCTTCGGCGTCGACTCCACCATCGACTACGGCAGCGACCACGTCTACCCGTCGCTGTCGTCGCCGGTCAGCTACACCGATCCGAACAACTTCCAGGGTTTCGGCATCGGCACCGGCTGGACCCGCGAGACGGACAAGAGCAACCAGGGCCGCGTCGTGGCCGACTGGGACTATGCGCTCGGCGGCGACTGGACCGGCCACCTGAAGGCCGGCCTGGCCTACGCCGAGACTTCCAAGGAGATCAACAAGCGCAACGGCACGTCCGCCGCCACGGCCAAGCTCAACACGCTGGGCACGGCGGGCATGCGTTCGGGCATGACGTCCACGCTGCCCATCGCCAACCTGGACATGGGCGCCGGCTGGCCTCATGCCTGGGGTACCTTCACGCGCGGCTACACCTACTCGACCTTCGACCCGCTGGCCTTCAACTCGGAGGCGACCTTCACGCCGGCGCAGAGCTTCAAGGCGCAGGAGAACGTGTCCACCGCCTTCGTGCAGTCCGACTTCAAGGGACAGGTGTTCGACCGGGATCTGCGCCTGAACGCCGGCTTGCGCTTCGCCCGCACCGAGACGCGCATCGACAACTACAAGCAGCAGGGCACCAGCCTCACCTACGCGCCGAACCAGGAGCAGGCCTCGTACACCAACGTGCTGCCGGCGTTCAGCTCTGCGCTGGACCTGACCGACACCCTGACCTGGCGGGCCTCCTGGGGCAAGACGCTGAGCCGACAGTCGCTGTCCATCATCGCGGCGCAGACGGTCATCCCCAACCCGTTCGACAACACCGCGACCGCCGGCAACCCCGGCCTGCGCCCGCAGAAGTCCAAGAACCTGGACACCAGCCTGGAGTGGTACTTCGCCAAGGGCAGCATGCTGTCGGCCGCGCTGTTCCAGAAGGAACTGACCGACGCCACGGTGAGCAGCAGCGTGCAGACCACCTTCGGCGCGCTGGGCCTGCCGGACACCGCGCTGGGTGCCATCTTCCAGGATGCCAACGGCAAGGTGGACCCCAACCTGCCGATGACGCTGAAGACCTACAGCAACGCCGGCAAGCAGACGCTGAAGGGCTTCGAGCTGGCCTACCAGCAGGCGTTCACCTTCCTGCCGGCCCCGTTCAAGGGCCTGGGTGCGCTGGCCAGCTACACGCACATCAACCCGTTCAACAGCGCGGTGTGGACGACCAATGCGGGCAGCGTCGTCGATGTGAACTCGGTGCCCAAGTACGCGTACAGCGCCACGCTTTACTACGAGAACGGCCCGTTCGCGTTCCGTACCTCGTACAACTACAAGGGCCGCTCGCTGCATCCCGACAACCCGAAGAACAACGGCGACGACCTGATCCGCTGGCGCGCCGGCCGCGGCTACCTCGATGCCAACGTCAGCTACAAGATCAGCGACGCGCTGGAGATCCGCCTCGAGGCGCTGAACCTGTCCAACACGCTGGCGTACGACTATTTCGAGGACGCCACCGGCAAATACGGCCTGGGCGACAGGACGCGCATGGACTACGCCAAGTACGACGGCCGCACCTTCAAGATCGGCCTGCGTGGCAAGTTCTAAGCATCGGGTTGATTGAATATGGAACGGGCTTCGTGCGAGGCTCGTTCCCTTTTGCCCTGCCATGAAGAAGACATTGTTCGGATTGCTCGTCGCGGCGCTGGCCGCCGGTTGTGCGGTGGCGCCGGCAGGCGAGGGCGTGCGCGTGGTGGACGTGGCCGACGGCTGGGCGCGCAATTCCGTCAACGCGGTCGTGTTCCGCAAGAACTCGCTCGTCACGCATGGCGACGAGCAGTACATCGCCTTCTACGACCAGGGCGCCCACGTGGTGCTTGGCAAGCGCAAGCTCGGCACCGACACTTGGGAGCTGAAGACGACGCGCTACCAGGGCAACGCGCTCGACGCCCACAACAGCATCAGCCTCATGGTCGACGGAACGGGCGTGCTGCACGTCTCGTGGGACCACCACAACAACGCGCTGCGCTACGCGCGCGGCGTGCGCCCCGGATCGCTCGAGCTGACGGACAAGCTGAGCATGACGGGCCAGGACGAAGGCTCCGTCTCCTACCCCGAATTCCATCGCCTGCCCGACGGCAACCTGCTGTTCCTCTACCGCGACGGCGGCTCGGGCCGGGGCAACCTGGTCATCAACCGCTACGACATCGCCACGCAGGCGTGGACGCGGCTGCACAGCAACCTGATCAGCGGAGAAGGGCGCCGCAACGCCTACTGGCAGGCCTTCGTCGACCACCGCGGCACCGTGCACCTGTCCTGGGTCTGGCGCGAGTCGCCGGACGTCGCCAGCAATCACGACATGGCCTACGCCCGTTCTCGCGACGGCGGCCTGACGTGGGAGACGTCGGACGGCCGCCCCTACGCGTTGCCCATCACCGAAGCTACGGCCGAGGTCGCCGCGCGCATCCCGCAGCACAGCGAGCTGATCAACCAGACCTCGATGTCCGCCGACCGCGACGGCAACCCTTTCATCGCCAGCTACTGGCGGCGCGACGGCAGCGCCGTGCCGCAGTACCAGGTCGTCTACCGCAGTGGTGGCAGATGGAAGGAGAGGGCGCTCGACTTCCGCCACACGCCGTTCTCGCTGAGCGGTGTCGGCACCAAGGCCATCCCCATTGCGAGGCCGCAGATCATGGTCGATCTGAAAGGCGACCGGCCCACCGCGCTGCTGGTGTTCCGCGACGAAGAGCGCGGCAGCAAGGTCTCTGTCGTCCACATCACCGACTTCGATGCCGGCCGCTGGACCGTGCGCGACCTGACGACCGACGCCGTCGGCGCGTGGGAGCCCAGCTTCGACACCGAGTTGTGGCGCGTGCGCGGCGAATTGAATCTGTTCCTGCAAGCCGTCCAACAGGTGGACGGCGAGGGCATGGCCAACGTGCCGCCGAGCAAGGTGAGGGTGCTGAGCTGGCACCCCGGTAAATAGATCTGGTTTCACCAATTCTGGAATTGCCAGGCATTCCGCATGGCAATGCGGAGCTATTTTGTCTTTTGAATTGAAAACTATATGGATATTGAATGCGGCGTCGGCAAAACGGCATAAGAAATTAAATCAGAGGGGTGCTAGCCTGAATGCATTGCGCTGATATTTAAAAATGATGTATGGCGTGATGACTGACCGGCGGCGGGGCGATATTGGCAGTCATTCGCCTTGCGCGGCGCAGTGGATATTCAACACCCTATGGAGACAAACCATGCGATCTGAGAATTTCGTCAAGACGGTCATTGCAGGCCTGGTTGGCCAGTTGTGGCTCGCTGTACCGGCCATGGCCCAGGATGCGGCGAATCCGAAACCCGATCTGGAGCGGGTCGTCGTCACCGGTATCCGGGCCTCGCTGGAATCCTCTGCCGCCACCAAGCGCATGCAGGATGGCGTCGTCGATGCCGTGTCCGCCGAAGATGCCGGCAAATTCCCCGACACGAATATCGCCGAGTCGCTTCAGCGCGTCACCGGCGTGCAGATCCAGCGCAACAACGGCGAGGGCCGCTACATCTCCGTGCGCGGCCTGGGGCCGGAGTTCAACAACGTGCTGGTCAACGGCCGCACGATGACCAGCGACACCGGCGGCCGCGAGTTCTCGTTCGACCTGCTGTCGCCCGACCTCATCTCTAAGGCGCTGGTCTACAAGACGGCGCAGGCCTTCCTGCCCGAAGGCGGTATCGGCTCCACGGTCGATATCCAGACGGCGCGCCCGCTGTCCGGCCGCAAGGGCCACAGCACCGTCGTAAATCTGTCCGGTTCCTACGACTCGAACTCCAAGAAGAATACACCCAACGCGAGCGTGATGTATTCGTTCGCGAACGATGACCGGAGTTTTGGCGTCAGCGGTTCGCTGTCGTATACCGACCGGGCGTCGAAACAGACCAAGGCCATCAACGATGCATGGAATTACAAGGATGTATCGCTGATCAACGGCGACCTCAATTCCACGAATCTGACGATGGCCGACGTGACGGTCAAGAAACTGTACATCCCGCAGAGCTACGGTTTTCAGGAGGAAAACGAGCGCCGCAAGCGGCTGGTGGCGGCCGGCACCGTGCAATACAACCTGACTGCGGCCCTCAAACTGTCGGCCGACGCTCTGTATTCCCGGCTGGACCAGAAGAACGCGGTCATCGCGGTCAGCGACTGGAACAACCCCGTCCTGCTTGGCGCCAAGTACAACGCCGACGGCCAGATCACCAGTTTCCTGCGCCCGGGTTCTACCTTTTATGCCAACAACCCGGCGATTGCCGGCTCCGGCAATCTGCTCGGCGAAGCGAATTCCAACGACATGATCGTCAAGGCCGGCGACCGCCTGTCGACGACGAAGGCTCTCGGCCTGAACGCCAAATGGGCGCTGGCGTCGGAGTGGAACCTGGAGGGCGACCTGTCCACGTCGCGCACGACCTCCACGTCGCCCGACATGTGGGTCGTCGCGGGCATGGTGCCCAAGAACGGCGACGTGCTGACCTTCGACGGCACGCCCACCATCCACTTCGGCGACAACATCGCCGACCCCACCGCCGTGCGCGCCCACGCCGTCGCCTACGGCCAGATCGAGAACGGCGACGACCTGAAGGAAGGGCGGCTGAACCTGGGCTGGGACCACGAGATCGGCGCCTTCAAGGGCCTGCAGTTCGGCCTGTCCACGTCGCGCCGCAAGGTGGACCGCACGCAGTGGAACAGCGATTCGTGGAACGCCTACAGCGGCTATCACCTGGCGCTGCCGTCGTCGCTGTTCACGGTCAGTTCGCTCGACAACATCTTCGGCACCCCGGGCGCGATGCCATCGACCTTCCTGCGCTTCGATCCCTACGCCTACATGGCGTACCTGAACCAGCCGGCGCAGATCGCGCAGTCGAACGACCCGGCGCTGTACAGCGACAAGACCAAGTACCCGAACGGCCCGATGGCCATCGACTACACGAAGCCGTCGATGTGGGCCGTGAAGGAGAAGGTGGCCAGCTTGTTCGTGGACAGCAAGTGGGAAGGTGACGGCTGGTCAGGCAATGCCGGCGTGCGCTACGTGCACGTGAACTCCACGTCGCTGGGCATCAGCCGCGTGCTGCTGTCGGCCGTGAAGAGCCCCAACGACACGACCTACATCCTGACCTACGGCCCGAGTACCGTGAACTCGGTCGAGAACAGCTACAACAACCTGCTGCCGTCCGCCAACCTCAAGCTGGACCTGACGCGCGACGTGGTGCTGCGCCTGGCCGCGTCCAAGACGCTGACCCGCCCGACGCTGAACCAGATGGGCGTGGACAACTGGTACGGCGGCCGCTACGGCGACGTGCAGACCGGGGGCGGCAACCCCTACCTGAAGCCGATGCGCTCGACCAACCTGGACGTATCGCTGGAGTGGTACCTCTCCAAGACCAACTACGTCAGCGCCGCCGTCTTCCACAAGAAGGTCACCGATTTCCTGGAGACCCAGCTTGTCGACGTGCAGCTGCCGCAGTACACCGAGATCGCGCACGACACCCGCATCCGCAACGGCCAGCAAGGCAAGATCAAGGGCCTGGAGCTGGCCGGCCAGTACGCGTTCGACACCAGCAGCAGCCTGCTGCAGGGCTTCGGCGTGGCGGCCAACTTCACCTACGTGGACGCCAGCGCCACGCGTGACGGCGGCACCACGTCCTGCGGCTACCCCGGCCTGTCCAAGCAGTCCTACAACGGCTCCGTGTTCTACGAGAACAGCCAGTTCCAGGCGCGCCTCAGCTACAACTGGCGCAACCACTTCTCGGTCGATTGCGGCGGCGGCAGCACCTTGCCGCGCACCCGTGCCGCCTACGGGCAGGCCGACGCCAGCGTCCGCTACAACGTGACGCCGCTGGTTTCGCTGTACGCCGACGCCATCAACCTGAACAACGAGCGCATGCACGAGTACGCCAACAACGAATCGCAGTTCCTGACGCTGGAAGACGTGGGCCGCCGCTTCAACGTGGGTGTGCGCGTGGCGTTCTAGCAAGGCCGCCAGGCATCTCCGGGCTGCGCTGGGTAGCGCGCCTTTTGCCCTGCCTCGAAGTTCGAGGCAGGGTTTTTTGCTCAAGCCTGTGAGTGATTCAGGCGCGAAGAAAACAAGCCCCTCGGCGGCGCTCAAATCGCCGTCCAACCAGGACCGCCCTCCATGACCGTTCTCCTCCCCCGCCGCCAACTGCTCGGCGCCGCCTCCGGCGCCGCGCTGATGCTGAATGCGCCAGTGGCCCAGGCAGCAGCCCCGCGCTTCGCCATCGGCGAGACCGACTTCCTGCTGGACGGCCAGCCGCTGCAGATCCGCTGCGGCGAGATGCACTTCGCCCGCGTGCCGCGCGAGTACTGGCGCCACCGCCTGCAGGCCATCAAGGCGATGGGCATGAACGCCGTCTGCGCCTATCTGTTCTGGAACTATCACGAGTGGCGCGAAGGCCAGTACCAGTGGAGCGGCCAGCGTGACGCCGTCGAGTTCTGCAAGCTGGCGCAGGCGGAGGGCCTGTGGGTCATCCTGCGCCCCGGCCCCTACGCCTGCGCCGAGTGGGAGATGGGCGGCCTGCCGTGGTGGCTGCTGAAGCACCCTGGCGACGCCTTCCTGCGCAGCCGCGACGACGCCTTCGTGCAGCCGGCGCGGCGCTGGCTGAAGGAAGTCGGCCGTGTGCTGGGCGGCCAGCAGATCAGCCATGGCGGGCCGATCCTGATGGTGCAGGTCGAGAACGAGTACGGCTTCCTCAGCGACGACAAGGACTACCTGCGCGTCATGCGCCAGGCCGTGCTGGACGGCGGCTTCGACGTGCCGCTGTTCCAGTGCAACCCGACCAACGCGGTCGGCCGCACGCACATCCCCGAGCTGTTCACGGTCGCCAACTTCGGCAGCGACCCGGCCACCGGCTTCAAGGCGCTGGACGCGCTGCAGAAGGGGCCGAAGATGTGCGGCGAGTACTACTCCGGCTGGTTCGACACCTGGGGCGCGCCACACCGCCGCGGCGACAACACCCGCGCCATCCAGGACATCGACGCGATGCTGAACGCGGGCGGATCTTTCAGCCTCTACATGGCCCACGGCGGCACGACCTTCGGCCTGTGGGGCGGCTGCGACCGGCCGTTCCGCCCGGACACCACCAGCTACGACTACGACGCCCCCATCGGCGAGGCCGGCTGGGTCGGCGAGAAGTTCCGCACCTACCGCGAGTGCCTGGCCAAACACCTGAAGCCGGGCGAGGTGCTGCCCGAGCCGCCGGCCCGGCTGCCGGTCATGACCATCCCGTCGTTCGCGCTGACAGAGACGGCGCCGGTGCTCGCCAACCTGCCTGCGGCGGCGATCCAGGCCGAGTCGCCGAAGAACATCGAGCAGTACGACATCAGCCGCGGCCTCGTCGCCTACCGCGTCACGCTGCCTGCCGGCCCGGCCGGCCGGCTGGAGGCTGCGAACGCGCGCGACCTGGCCTGGGTCTTCGTCGGCGGCCGGCTGGCCGGCACGATGGACACGCGGCATCGCCGCTTCGCGGTCGACATCCCTGCGCGCAAGGCCGACACCGTCGTCGAGATCCTGCTCTACACGATCGCCCGCGTGAACTTCGGCATGGAGGTGCACGACCGCAAGGGCCTGCAGGGCCCCGTCATGTTCAAGACCAAGGCCGGCGCGCGGGAGCTGAAGGGCTGGGAGATCCGCGCCGTCGACTTCGGCGCCGACGGCGAACTGCCGCCGCTGCGCTGGCAAGCCAAGCGGCCGTCCGGCGCGGCAGCGCCGGCCTTCTGGCGCGGCAGCTTCGACGCGGCGACCGCGGCCGACACCTTCCTCGACATGTCCACCTGGGGCCAGGGCATCGTCTGGATCAACGGGCGTTGCCTCGGCCGCTACTGGAGCATCGGCCCCACGCAGACGATGTACCTGCCGGGGCCGTGGATCAAGGCTGGCCGCAACGAGGTCGTCGTGCTGGACCTGACCGGGCCGCGTGCCAACCGCATCGAGGGCAAGTCCCTGCCGGTGCTGGACCAGCTGCAGCCCGACCGCGACCTGGCCCGCCCGCCCAGCACGGCCCGTCCGCGCCTGGCCGGGCTGACGCCGGTGTTCACGGGCCAGTTCGCCGCTGGCCCGGCGACGCAGGATGTGCGCTTCGACGCGCCGGCCCACGGCCGCCAGCTCTGCATCGAGGTGCTCGACACCTTCGACGGCCAACCTCACGCGGCCATCGCCGAACTGGCATTGCTCGGCGCGGACGGCAAGCCGTTGAACCAGACCGCCTGGACCATTGCCTACGCCAGCAGCGAGGAGGCGCGCAAGGAGGACGGCAGCGCGCTGAACGCGATCAACGGCCAAGCCACGGACTACTGGCACACGGCCTACAGCGGCAACGCCAGGCCGGTGGGCACGCCGCGCCTCATCGTCGACCTCGGCGCGTCGGCCGACATCGCCGGGATACGCTACACCCCCCGCCAAGGGCCTGACAGCGTGACCGGCCGCATCCGCCGCTACCGCGTGTTCGTTGGCGACAAGCTGGTCGACCAGGATTGAGTCGGCCCTAAAAAAAGTACTACGGAGACATCAACGATGAATCAGCCAGCCATGGGCAAGTACAGGTGGACGATCTGCGCCCTCTTGTTCTTCGCCACCACCGTCAACTACCTGGACCGGCAGGTGCTGAGCCTGCTGGCGCCGGCGCTGTCCAAGGAGTTCGGCTGGTCCAACACCGACTACGCCAACATCACTGCGGTGTTCCAGTTCGGCTACGCGATCGCCATGCTGTTCGCCGGCCGCTTCATCGACGCCATCGGCACCAAGCGTGCCTTCATCATCGCCGTCGCGGTCTGGTCGCTGGGCGCGCTGATGCACGCGTTCTCCGTGTCCGTCGGCACGGCGCTCGTCGCGCTGGGCATCGGGCTGCCGGTGTCGGTCGTCGGCTTCATGGCGTCGCGCGCCGTGCTGGCGCTGGGTGAGGCGGGCAACTTCCCCGCCGCCATCAAGGCCACGGCCGAGTACTTCCCCAAGAAGGAGCGCTCGTTCGCGACCGGCATCTTCAACTCCGGCGCCAACGTCGGCGCCATCCTCGCGCCGCTGACGGTGCCGTGGATCGCCGTCACCTGGGGCTGGCCGATGGCCTTCATCGCCATCGGCGCGATCGGCTTCCTCTGGATCGTGTTGTGGTCCATCTACTACGACACGCCGTCGCAGCAGAAGCGCCTGGGCGCCGCAGAACTGGCCTACATCAACAGCGACCGCGAGCCCGAACCGGTGGTGGAGGGCGCCAAGGTGCCCTGGTTCAAGCTGCTGGGCTACCGCCAGACCTGGGCCTTCGCCGTCGGCAAGTTCCTGACCGATGGCGTCTGGTGGTTCTACCTGTTCTGGCTGCCCAAGTACCTGTCCAGCCAGTACGGCATGAGCACGACCGACATCGCGTTGCCGCTGGCCGTGCTGTACAGCATGACGATGGTGGGCAGCATCGGCGGCGGCTGGTTCCCGAGCTACTTCATGCAGCGCGGCTACGCGCCGTACGACGGCCGCATGCGCGCCATGCTGCTGATCGCCTTCTTCCCGCTGGCCGTGCTGCTCGCGCAGCCGCTGGGCGGCATCAGCTTCTGGCTGCCGGTACTGCTGGTGGGCGTCGGCGCGTCGGCGCACCAGGCCTGGTCGGCCAACCTGTTCACCACGGTGTCGGACATGTTCCCCAAGCGCACGGTCGGCTCGGTCGTCGGCATCGGCGGTATGGCCGGCGGGCTGGGCGGTGTGGCGGTGTCCAAGCTGGGCGGCTGGATCTTCGATGCCTATGGCGCTCGCGGCGACCTGGCCACCGGCTACATGATCATGTTCTCGGTCTGCGCGCTGGCCTACCTCGTCGCGTGGGTCGCGATGAAGGCGCTGGTGCCGCGCCACAAGGAGATCACCGGGCTCTGATGCGCCTCAGTAGGTCGGTGTGCCCACCACCGCCGCCACCGGCTGGTTGAAGCGCTGCTCCGGCCCGGTGCCGGCGAACACCAGCGCAAAGGGCTGCAGGTTCTGCTGGTTGAACAGGTCGGTGCCGAAGCCGGCGACCGACACCTCCACCTCGTAGTCGCCTGCCGGCGGGTTGGCGACGACGACCTGCTTGTACGGCTGCTGGTTCTCGTGCACATCCGTCGCGCCCGGCGGGTTGGCGACGGCGCGCGACAGGTGCGTGCGGCCGGGCGCGGTGTCCCACAGGTTGCCGAAGTACTGCGTGCGCACGCCCGGCGCCGGCGGCACCGGTGCGCGCACCGTCAGGTGCAGATGGCGCAGCAGGTTGGGGCCGGGCGGGTCGGTCCAGGTCAGCGTCACGCGCAGCAGCGCGGTTCCGGCCGGCAGCGTGAAGACGTAGCGCACCGCGCGGCCGGGGCCCAGCGCGCAGTCGTCACGCACCTGCAGCGTGAATGGCAGCGCCGGCGCCAGCGACTGGCGCAGGTTGATCAGGCCCCAGCCGTAGCCAGCCGTGCGGTCGGGCAGCGCGGCCGGCGTCAGGTTGGTGGCGCCGTTGACGAGCGTGGCGCGCAGCAACGCGGCGCTGGGCAGCGAGTAGGCGTCCTGGCTGGCGCGGCGGTTGATCAGCGTGCAGCGCTGCTTCAGCTGCCCGGCTTCCTGCTCCGTCCACGCCAGCATGAAGATGCGGCCGTTCCACGTCAGCCGGAAGTCCTGCACGAAGCCGGTCGGGCTGCCGAAGGCCAGGATGGCTGCGGGTGCCGGCGGCAGCAGCGCGCCGATCGCGGGCGGCGGCTGCGGCACGGCCAGGCGTCGGCCGTTCTCGTCCAGCACCGTGAAGTAGAGCCGTCGCACGCCGCTGCCGGCTTCGACACCGATCCAGGCCAGGCCCCAGGACGGACTCCACTCCGGCAGCGGCACGCCGGCCGGCGGTGCCGTCCAGGCTTCGTGCAGGTAGGTGGAGACCAGCTGCGGTTCGACCGCGTCCCGGGTGGCGCTCCAGCCAGGCGTGGCCGGCTCGATGACGCGGACGTCCGTCACGCTCGGCAGGACGCCTGGTGCTGGCGGCGGGCCGGCTACCGGCGGGGTGGCCATGGGCTGGCCGAGCCGGTCGATGCGGCCGAAGCGGATCTCGAACGGGCTGCCCGCCGCCGCGCGGTACTGCCACGCCGCGCCGTACTCGCGCCGCGGGCTGTTGATGGCGATGGGCCGGCGCGCGATGACGGCGTTGCGGGCCTCGCCAGCAGCGCTGCTGAGCACCGCCTCGGCCGCCAGCGGTGCACCGGCCGGGCTGAAGCGGCGGCACAGCACCTGCGTGTTGGCGCCGGCGGTACGGTGGTAGACGGCCACGCCGCAGGCCTCGATGCCGTTGACGAACTGGTACCAGCCGTGGGCAGCCACGCCGTCGCAGGTGGCGAGGTCCGCCGGCGTGCCGGCGCTGCTGCCATCGGCGCGCAGGCGCTGCTGGCGCAGGTGCAGCGTGGCGCCCTGCAGGCTGCCGTAGGCGACGATGATGGTGAAGGCCGGCACGGTGAAGAAGCCCAGCTGCGGTGGCGTGCGGTCGTGCGGCGGCATCGCCGCATCGGCGATCACCCGCGCGCCGCCGGTGCCGAACGTGGCGACCGGGGCGCCGTCGGCGTCGTCCAGGTAGACGGTGACGCCGGCCAGCACGTCGTTGCTGACGCTGATGCGCCGGTTGTTGCCCGTCCACAGCATCTCGACATTGATGACCAGGCCGCCGTAGATGCGCTCGCGGATGCCGTTGGCGCCGTGGCGCGCGTCGGGCACGCCGTCGGCGCCCAGACGCAGCCACTGCTGGTTGTCGGTCAGGTTCAGGCCCGGCGCGCCGCGCATCAGGTCCCAGGTGGCACCGGTCCATGCGGCGGCGACCGGCGTCAGCACGGTGTTGGCATGGTCCAGCAGCGTCAGCACCTGGTACTTGCCGTTGCGCAGGAAGGGCGTGGCGGTGTCGGCCTGGGCCTCGAAGGCGAGGTCGGGCGTCAAGGTCTGCAGGTAGACGCCGATGGCGTCCGAGTTGACCTCGTCGGGGTTCTGGTAGGTGAGCACGAAGCCCGCGGCGTCGCCGAACAGCGCGAAGCCGTTGGCATCGCCGGGCGAGTCGGTCACGCGCACCGCGCTGCGGCCGCCTGCGCTGGCGTCTGCCGCGATGCGGCCGTCGACGCTGCCGGTCGTGTCCAGCAGCGTCAGATAGAGGTCGAAGTGGGCGTTCTGGGAGTCGTCCTCCCAGGCCAGCAGGTAGCCGCCGGACGGATGCAGCGCCAATTGCGGCCGACGCATGTGGCCGGCGGCGCCGGTGCTGACGAGCAGCTTCGGTGCGACGACCGGCGCCAGCTGCGCGTCGAAACCGGCGATGAAGAGCTCGCCGCCGGCGGCCGTGCGGGCGTCGCACCAGGCCACCCAGTAGCGTCGCAGCAGCGGGTCCCACAGCAGGCAGGGCTCGCGGACCTCGGCGGCCTGGTCGACGGCGATGACCGCTGCGGCCGGGTGCAGCTGCGCGCTGCCGTCGACCTGCCGCAGCGTCAGCTGGAAGCTCGCGCCGTGCAGGACGCCGGCCAGCGTCACGCGGTCACCGTCGTAGGCGGCGGCCTGCTGCTGGCCGCTGCCGTCCGTGGTCATCAGGTTCACCGGCGCCGCGTCGACGGCCGCGCCATTGGCCGCGTCGAAGCGCTGGAAGAAGAAGCCCTGGCCCGGTGACGTAGGCCACAGGCAGATGACGTGGTTGTTGGCCGTCAGCAGCGCCGGGGCCACCGTGTCGTCGAGCCGCGCGTCCTGCGCCAGCGTGACGACGCCGTTGGTGCCGAAGGCGGCCAGTGGCGCGAGCTGGCGGTCGTAGGCGCTGAGCCTGGCCTTGCCGTCGGCCTGGCGGTGCAGCACGAAGGTCTTGTCGGCCAGCGTCGCGAGGGCGAGGGCGGGGTGCTCGCCCACGCCGGCCTGCAGCACGACCGGCACGGCGTCCACCGGCCCCTGGTGGTGGCGCGCGACGCGCATCGCGACGACCTGTGTCGCCGCTGCCGGCAGCGCCGGCGTGACCCAGGCGCAGACGATGCCGTCCGGATGCTGCGCGATGGCCGGGCGGCTCGGGAAGCCCGGCTGCGCGGCGGGCGAGGCCGGCATGGGCACGCCCTGCAGCAGCAGCGGCCGGCGCAGTTGCGCGTGGCGCGTGCGGTAGTACTGGCGCACCAGCAGCGCCGAGCCGCTGATGACCGGCGCCGACATGCTGGTGCCGGAGTCGACCATGTAGAGGTTGCGCAGCGCCGTCAGCGCGGCCGGCAGCATGCTGCCGAAGTTGTTTGCGTAGAACGGGTCGGCAATGGGCGGCGGGCCGGGCAGCGCCACCGCCGGGCCCAGCATTTGCGAGCGTGCGGAGACGACGTTGGTGCCCGGCGCGCAGATGTCGGGCTTCACCCGCCCGGTGCTCGTGTTGCCGGCATCGCGCACCAGGCCGCGGTTGCTGAAAAGCGCGACCTGGGCCGAGTTGTCGGACATGGTGAACGCGCCGGCCGCGCCGCCGGCCGTGGCGTTGAACGCGGCGTGCGTGTAGCGCCCGGCGAGCAGCGCGCGGTAGCTGTCGCGCCAGCCGGCGTCGTTGTGCAGGTTCTCGGTGCAGCCGATGCACAGCACGTTCTTGGCCAGCGAGTGCTGGCGCAGCGTGCGCGCATCCAGCACGCCGTCCGGCGCGGGGAAGGTGTCGGACTCCAGGTTGCCGGCGGTGAAGACGATCAGCACGTCCGGGTTGTCGTGGCACCAGCGGTCGGCGGTGGTGGCGAAGGCACCGTAGCGGTTGTTCGTGCCGGTGGCCGGGTTGATGCCCCAGGAGTTGTTGATGACGCTGGCGCCGCGGTCCGCCGCGAAGCTGAAGGGCGCGGCAATGGCGCCGGCGGCCGGGAAGGGGCCGATGCCGATCAGCGCGGCGCGCGGCGCGATGCCGCGCGTCAGGTTGCCGGAGCCGCTGCCGTCGCCGCAGACCGTGCCGGCGACGTGCGTGCCGTGCGGGTTGTTGCCCGGCACGGGCGCGGGCACCTGCAGGTTCGCCGTGTTGGCGAGCAGCCGGATGTTGGTCGCGAGGTCGGGGTGGAAGGGCGTCATGACGCCAGCCACCGGCCCGCCGGCGAGGTTGCCGACGTCGAAGCCGGAATCCACCACGGCGCCGATCTCGCCCAGGCCGTCGAGGTTGACGAGAAAGTTGACGGTGCCCAGGTCGCGCACCTGGTTGGCGCCGACGATGACGCCGGCATTCATCGTGTCTGCCGACACGATGCCCGGCAGTGTGGCGCTGTGCAGGCCGCGCACCGACAGCACGGCAGCGGCCTGGCCGGCGTCGGCGACGTTCAGCAGGAAGCCATGGTCCACCGGCATGACGACCGTCGCGCCGGCCGCCTCCAGGGCCGGCTGCAGCGAGGCCGCGTCGAGGGCCTCGAAGGCCTGCACCAGCAGGTTGCCGTCCTCGGCCGAGGCGGGCGGCAACTGCAGCGACAGGCTGGCGAGGCCCGCGGCGTCGAGCGGGTCGTCGAGGCCGCACAACTCCAGCGCCGGCACGTAGGCCGGGTGGAACAGGCTGACGCCCGCGACCTGCGGCAGCGCGCGCACCGCGTCGCAGGTCTCGCTCGTCATGCGGTAGACGCTGGCGGTGAGCGACAGCTGCTGCAGCGGCTCGGCGCCGGCCAGCATCAGCTCCTGCAACCAGGACTTGTCGGGTGGCGCGGCGAACAGCAGCAACCAGTCGGCGGTGTCCGTGCCGCCGGGTGTGGCGGCCGTCAGCGCGGCCGGTGGCTGCGGCGTCTCCTCCAGCGGCCGCCAGCGCAGCGGACCCAGCGCCAGCTCACCGGCGTCGGCATAGGGTGTGACCTCGATGCCCTCGGCCTGCAGTGTCGCGACCTGCGGGTCCTCCAGCCGCACCCACAGCTGCCCGCCCGATTCGCGCAACACGGTGACGCGGCTGCGGGCGAAGGCGTCCTGCTCCGGGGCGCGATCCGGGTCGAAGCGCAGGAAGGCTAGCGTGCTCATGGATGGGCCCTCATGCTCCAGGCGTGTTCAAGCCTGCACGATCGGATCGATGTCGACGCGGCGGCCGCCGCCGGCCAGGTCGGGGCGGCCGGGCGTCAACACCTGCGTGATGGGCTTGCCTTCGTTGTCGCCGAGCAGCCGCTGTACCAGCAGGTTGAGCTCGGCAGCAAGCAGGATGCCGTGGCTGTTGCCGGTGGTCGTGCCGCTCGCGAAGCCCAGCGTCTTCAGCGTACCGGCAACCTGATAGCCGCCGGCCGCGAACTGGTAGGCCGCACCGCTGCGCAGCGCGTCTCGGTTCAGCGCCAGTGCAGCCAACGACAGCGACAAGGCCTGCTCGGCTTGCGCCGCGGTGCTGCCGGTGAGCGTCAGCGCGGCCTGGTACTGCACTTTCAACTGCGTGCCGGCGGCGACGACGCCGTAGAGCACCTGCAGCTGATTGAAGACGGCCAGCAGGCGGCCCGGCCGCGGCGTGAAGGTGAACTTCGCCGGGTCGGCCGCGTCCCAGCTCAGCTCGGCAGGCGAGAGCGCCACCAGCTCGCCCGACGGCGAGCGCAGGTAGACGCGCCTGGGGCCGGGGTAGGGCGGGCGCGTCAACGTGAACGGGCCGTTCGGGTGGGCTGGGTCGAAGGCCAGCGCGTCCTGCGCGTCGAGCGGTCCGGGTTCGCCGGCCACCGGGTCCTGCGAGCTGGGGTCGAGCTGCCAGCTGATGTGGTCGAAGGCGATCTGCACCGCGCCGGCCCCGCTGAACAGCGCCGGGAAGCTGCCCTGCAGCAGCGCGGTGATGGCGGTCTCGAGCGCGAGCAGCATGGCGGCCTCAGCTCATGACGTGGGCCACTGTGGTGGCTGCTCGGGCTCGTCGCCCAGCGCCTCCTGCAGCACCTGCACGGCGCCGCTGATGCGCAACAGCGTTGCGCGCACGCTGGTGATCTGGCTCTCCAGCTCCTGCAGCGTCTGCTGGCCCTTGGCGTATTCGGCTCGCAGCGCCTCGAGGCGCTGGCGCAGCCGGGGCTCCAGTTCGGACATGGATGGTGTCTCCTGTTCAACCACTCTTGGATCGGGACTTGGGCGCTGGCTTGGCCGTCACCAGCGCGGTCGGGAACTTGGCCGTGACCGCGTCCACGTCGGCGACGGTCTTGGCCTTGGCGACCAGTGCCTCCAGCCGTTCGGCTTCTGCGCGGAATGCGTTGACGGTGTTGCGCAGTTGCTGCACGCGGTCGTCGTCATAGATTCCCAGGCCGGCGTTCAGCAACTGGTAGTCTGGCGCGATGGCCCCGCGCTGTGTCAGCGCCTGCAGCTTGATCTCGTCGAGCTTGCGGGCGCGCGCCTGATCCAGCGTCTCGGCGGGGGGGGCGTCCAGGTCAACGACGATGCCCTTCTTGATCGCGAACTTTGCCGGCACGAACTGGTCGATGGCGCGGCCGACTTCCATCGTCTGGGGGTCGTACTTGTCGAAGAAGGCCGACGGCTCGCGCTCGTCGCCCGGCGAGGCATTGGCCACGTGGAGCAGGGCCTTCGACTTCTTGTCGATGAAAACGTACATGTCAGCTCCTTGAATCAAACCCGTCAGCTGGAGCGGTTTCAGCGAACGCCTGTCGTCAGAACGGCAGCTCCAGCACCACGACATTGAAGAAGTCGTTGAAGTCGCTCTGCGTGTTTCCGTCGACCGGCGCCAGCGCGAAGCTGTGCGTGCCGGCGGCCAGGCCGGTCAACGTCGTGAAGATCGGCGGGACTGTCTTGTGACTGCCACTCTCGTTGGTGAAGCCCAGCGCCACGAAGCGGTTGATGCCGTCGATCTGAACGAAGAAGCCGATGCGCCCTGCACTGCTGCGAAAGGCGCTGCCCGAGGACAGGATCAGCAGCGTGCCGCCGTTGCTGGTGAACGAGGTCGACAGCGGCAAGGGGCCGGCGCGGGTGAACATCAGCGTCGTCGACCGAAAGCGCGGCGACGTGATGTTGCGGATGTGCGCCACGTCGCCGGTCGTCGTGTTCATCGTCAAGCCCCAGCCGATGCCGGTGTTGCCCCAGAAGCCGACGTTGTTGTCGTCCATCATGCCGATGAAGGCGCGGTCGTTGCCCGGTGCGGTCTGCTGCAGCCACAGGCCGGCGCTGCTCTCGGTCATCTGGCGCAGCCGCAGGCGGCCGCCGATGTCGAACCGCATGTCGGTGCTGGGGACGTTGACACGCACGCGGCCGGCGTTGTCCCAGCCCAGCGCGATGTTGTCGGTGCCGCCGCTGCCGTTGATGTGGCTGCCCAGGGCGCCACCGTTGTTGCCCCACAGCACCGGGCCGTCGACGTTGACGCCAGCGAAGAGCTTGCCGGTGCCGCGCCAGGCCAGGCCGTGGTTGGGGTCGCCGATGCCGCGCAGCCAGACGCTGTTGTCGTTGAGGCTGACGTCGCCGGCGATGTCCAGCTTGGCCGCGCCAGCTGCGGCCGCCTTGCCGATGGCCAGCGCGCCGGCGATGGACAGGTTGCCCGTGATCGCGTCGCCGGCGCGGTTGACCTTGGCCGTGTCCAGCCGCTGGGTCTCGGTGATCAGGTCGTTCCAGTCCTTGGAGCGGATGGCATCGCCGGGGCTCTTGGGGCTGGGTTGGTCGGGGGTGAAGGCCATGAATGTCTCCAGGGTCTGCTAACGCCAGGGCAATGAGCCGCAAAGGCCGCCCGCCAGGGGCCAATCAAGGCGCAGCGTGCCGCCCGCACTCGCGTGCGGGCAAACGGTGTAACGCGGGGTGGCCCCTGGCGGGCGGCCTTCCCGAAGGGTTGAATCCAGAAAGGCCGCGCGCGACGTTGCACACCCTCGCCAGGCGCGCAACCCGGCTGCGGTTTGCGCCTGGCTCGCGGCGTTTCTGGATTCAATGCGGTTCGTTGCCATGGCGTTAGCAGACCCTAGAACACGATGTCCCAGATCAGCGTCAGCTTGAAGGTGTTGACCTTGGTCACCGCGTCGAAGACGACCCGGTTGTACATGGTGCCCGCCGCCGAGGCCGTGAAGATGCCGGCCTCGCGCAGCGGGTCGGCACCATTGGCTTCGCCGAAGTCGAACACGGTCTGCAGGCTGACCTTGACGCGCTTGATGCCGCCGGCATCGACGATGGCGCTGTAGGTCGGCGTGGCGACGGCGTTGCGCGCGCGCTCGGCCACCAGGGCCACGTCGTCGTCGCTGGCCGCCGTGCCGCCGGTGCCCACGCCCATGTGGCTGACGATGTTGGGCGGCGCGCCGGCGACGCCCGCAAAATGCTGGGCCACCAGCTCACGGCCCGAACGCACGATGCGGTTGCGGTGCATCCGGTCCAGCAGCAGCGAGCCGTCCGCCGCGTGCAGCAGCAACCGTACCTGGCCTTGCATGTCGAGGGTTTCAATCATGGGGAGCTCCTATTGAAATCCGAAGGCGCCGTCGAACACGGCCACGTTGAACACGCCGCCGATGGCGAAGTGCTCGCTGCTGTCGTGCACCTCGACCTCGCTGTCGAGCGCGCCGGCGTTGAGGCTTTCGTCGGCGTCCTGGGTCTCCGTGATCGCGTGGTCGAGCCGGCCGGAGAAGGTCTCGATGGCGGCCTGGTCGTCCCAGGGAATGGCCTCGCTGGACTCGCCGGGCAGCGAGATCGCGTACTGCACCATGCCGCGCACGCCGGCGGCGCGGGCGCGGTCGACAACTTTCTGCATCGCGTCGTGCGACAGGCCCTGGAAGACCTTGAAGCGGTTTTCGTAGCCGCTGCCGGCCAGCGCGCGGGCCACGGCGGCGTCGGTGAAGAAGGGCACGATGACGTCGAACACCAGTGGCTGCAGCCGCAGCCACTGCATGCGCACCGAGAAGGCCGCCGCGTCGAAGGTCTGGCCGGTGTCGAACGCGTCCTCGTCGAACGCCGCGCCGCGCCCGGCAGCGAAGGACCAGCGCGAGACGCCCGGCGGCACCAGGGGCAGCTGCGGCGCGCCGCCGCCGAGGCGGGTGAAGTGGCTCGTCACATCGGTCGATCCGATGGACGCGGAGAAGTCAGCCGCCGTGCTTCCTTCCAGCAGCAGCGTCGCACCGCGCGGCACGGTGAAGTCGGGCTCCGCGACGACGCTCTCGCCGCTGTCCAACTGGGTCAGGCTCAGCTGGCGGGCGTTGGACGTGAAGGTCCATTCGATGCGCGGCGGTGTCGCCTCGATGGTGCTGACGGCGAGGTTCAGCGTGACCTGGCTGCCAGCCGCCGTCGGCGCCGCGCTGCCCAGCATCACATCGGTCTTTGGCGCGAACTCCTCGACCTTGACCAGCGCGGCCAGCCGCGCGATGAGCGTGTCGATGGCGGCCGTGTTGGCGCTGTTGCGGGCCAACTGCTGGCCGAACAGCTTCAGGTCGTAGGGCAGGCCCAGCGCCGCGCGCACCGCGCCCTTGATGCCCTCGACGGTGCCGCCGCCCTGGAAGGACGACACGGTGGCGCGCACCAGCGGGCGGAAGGTGTCGTCGCTTTCCGGCTGGCCGTTGGGCAGCAGACGGCGTGTGACGCCCAGCAGCGCCGCCAGTCCGTCCAGCCCGCCGCCCTCGGCGTAGTCGATCCAGTGCGACTTCAGCAGCTTCTTGACTGCCGCGTCGCCCGCCATCAGCTCGTTGCCCAGCGCGTCGAGCACCGTGTGCAGCAGCGACGCGCCTTCCCGTGCGGCGTAGGCCTCGGGGAAGAGGGCGACGAGGCGGTCGGTCTTGAAGGACATGGCGGCTCGTCTCCGTCAGGCCTGCGCCAGCAACGCGGTGCCGCCGCGCATGCCAGGGTAGGCGGCGGCTTCGATCAGCACTTCCAGCGATGCGGCGTCGAGCGTCGCGAGGCCCGGGATGGTCACGGCGTCGAAAGTGGCGCTGGCCGTCGCAGCGCCGTTGAACAGCGCCGTGCCGCTGACCTGGGCGACCTGCTGCAGCGGCTGGTTGGGCGTGGCCGATGGCTTGCCGCGTATCGTGGCCCGCAGCGCGAGCTGGTAGTGGCGCATGGCCACCGGAACCTCGGCGTCGTTGCGCAGCGCCAGCGTGCAGGTCAGCGCCGTGCCGCCGGTCAGCTGGGCTGCGCTGGGCAGCAACGAATCCAGGGGTACCACCTCGATGGCGCCCGAATCGGGCCGGGCCTGCTCGTCGGGGGTGATCAGGAAGGGGTCGCTGGCGATGGGCTGCAGCGGCGCGGCCAGGCGCTGGAAGTCCAGCTGCGCCTCGCCGATGTCGGCCAGGCCAGCGATGCGGAACGCCAGCGAGCCCAGCTTGCGCGGCGACACCGCCTCGCCGATGCCTAAGGCAGCGATGGCGTCGACGACGGCCTGCTGGTAGGCCGCGTAGGCCGCCGCACCGGCGCCGATGGTGTCGGGGATGACGCATAGCACGCCGGAGACGGTCACCGTCGACACCTGGGTCACGCGCGCCTTGATGCCGGCCGAGCGGGTCTGGTCGACGGCATCCTGGACCTTGCCGAGCAGGTCAGCCTCGCCGGTGGCGAAGCGCACCCAGACCTCGCCCAACGGGATGGCCGGGTCGATGGAGAAGTCGCGCACCTCGACGCTGTCGACGCCGTCGATGCTGAGCACGGCGAAGCGGATTGCGTTCAGCGTTGCATTGCCGGCCGTCTCCAGCGCGTGCTTGGCGCGCTCGCGAAGCGCCTCGTCGGCCTCGGCGGCCTGGCCGCCGGTCAGCGGCTCGAGGTTGGTCACGCCGCCGTCCAGGCCGCGTGGCGGCGTGGGCATGACGGTGAGGCTGCCGGAACCGAGGTTGCCCTCGGGGCCGGTGTCCAGCGCGATGACGGGCACCGTGGTCGTCGGTACCTTGGCCAGGTAGGTCAGCAGCAGCGTGGCCCCGGCGGGCGGGGCGCTGGCCAGCGTGACAGTCATGCCGTCGTCGCCGAAGGGCTTGCCCGCCGCGGTGTCCTGCGTGGCCAGGTTGGCTGTGCTGCCCTTGGCGCGCACATTGACGAGGCTGCCGATCACCTGCGTCGCGTGCAGCACGCTGGCGGCCGGCGTGATGGTCTCGACCAGCTGCGCGGGGATCACGCCGGCTGCCGTGACCTTGAACAGCCGGCCGCGCGCGTCGGCGACGCGTGTGCCGAGCGGGATGACGACGTCGATGCGCGGCGGCTTCTTCAGCGTGAACGTGACGTCGCCGTGCGCCGGCAGCGCCTGGTTGCGCGACACGTTCAGCAGCGCGACGACGTTGTCCAGCGCCGGGCCTTGTGCGTAGTCGATGAAGGCGCGGCGGTAGGCCTCGTCCATCTGCTCGTACAGCAGCTTGAGCTCGCGCGACACCGCGCGCACCAGCGTGCCGGCGACGCTACCGGCGTTGAAGTCGGTGATGCCGGAGGGCAGGTCGCGGTAGAGGTAGCCGACCGTCAGCCGCGAGTTGTCGTCGGGGAACCAGCCAGCCTTCAGCGACGGGTCGGAGGTGTCCAGCGGCTGCCACACCAGCTGGCCCACGGCGTAGCGGTAGTGCTGGTTGAGATTGAATATGGCCGGCTTGCCGGCGACAAAGCCGGTGATCTGCGCGGCCAGGCCGCTGACCGGGCCGGCGCCGCGGATCTGGTAGGCGCTGGTGCTGGCCTGGAAGAGGATGTCCAGCGTCGCGGGCTGCTCGACGCCCAGCTCCAGGCTGGTCTGCAGCGAGTTGATCAGCGACTCGAAACTGCGCGAGAAGGGGGTGCCGACGTCGATCATGGCAAGGCCTCCGTGCCGCTCAGGGCGAGGTCGAACACCAGGTTCAGCGGCCGCTGCTCGGTGATCAGGTGCACGTCCATGCTCAGCCGCAGGATCTGCCGCTCGCCGGGGATGCTGACGATCTCGACCGCGTCGACCTTGGCGACGCGCGGGTCGGCCTCGATGGCGGCGCGCGCGAAGGCTTGCGCCTTCAGCCGTGTGCGCGGCAGGTCGGGCTCGCCGATCAGCTCGTGCAGCCGCGAGCCGTAGTCGGGCCAGCCCAGCAGCGCCAGCTCGCCGACGCGCACGCGCAGCCGCAGCGCCAGCGCCTGCACGATGTCGTCGTTGCCGGCGGCCAGCGCGATGTCGCCGTACAGGCCGACCGGGCCGACCAGCGACAGGTCGGCGCCACCGGCACCGTCGCGCAGCGCGAGGTCGATGCCGTAGAGCCTGGAGCGGTCGAGGACGGTGGCCATGGTCTTATGCCGTCAGGTTGATCTGCCGCGTCACGGTCAGCGAGCCGGTGCCCGCGGTGGCCACCAGCGACAGCACGTGGGCGCCGGTGCCGAGATTGCCGGGTAGCGGGCCGGCGTAGCGCAGCCAGACCTTGTTGTCCGCGGTGAAGACGGGCAGGGCGGGCAGGTCCAGCGGCACGTCGGCGCTGTTGGCCGCCGTGGCGCCGCTGACCGGGGCCAGGTGCAGGTGCAGGCCGACGCCGTTGAGCTGGCGGTAGCCGGCGTCGGTCCAGTTGCCGGGCGCGAGGAATTCGATGGTGGCGCCGGCCTTGGACAGCGACGCGCCGGCGGTGGCCGGCGTACGCAGCGTCGATCCGGCGAGCTGGTGTACGACGCACGGCGCGGGCGAGGCAGGGGGCGCGCCGCCCGCCAGCGCGGCGCGCTTGACGGCCTTGATCGACGGCAGGTCGATGCCGAGCTGGTCGGTCGCGGCGAGCACGACGGTGTGGGTGCCGAACTCGGCCAGCGCGGTCAGGCTGCCGGCGAGCGAGGCGGCCGTGTAGTCGGTGGGCAGCAGCTCCGGGTGGGTCGCGTTGGCGTTCGCGTTCAGCGATGAGAACCATTTGAAGAACAGCCCAGCCGTGTTGCCGGTGGCCGTGCCGCGCAGCGCCACCGGCGCGGTCAGCACGCTGCCGTGCGTGGGGGCGGTGATGGCGAGGGTGACGTCGCTCATGACTGGCCGCTGCTCGTGAACGAGGCCGAACCGCCGGACGGAAAGATCACCGCCTGGTCGCCGACGACGTTGATCGGGATGTGGTTGATCGTCACGCCCGAATTGACGCTGCTGGGCAGCACCATGCCGGGCCACGGCGCGCCGGCCACGCCCTGCATCGCCATGCCCAGCGCGACGATGGCCTTGGTCTTCTGCTTCACCGTCAGGTTGAAGCTGTTGATGATCCAGACGTCCGGCTGCGGTGCAATGGGGCTGGCCGGCGGCGGCGGCAGGATGACCGGTGGGGCGACACCCTGCGAGGGATCGCCTCCGGTCACCTGCACCAGCGCCTCGGCCGTGCCGACGAGCAGCTTGTCGCCCTTGAACGTGAGGTTGCCCATCAGGTTCAGCGTGCCTTTGAGCGTGATGTTCGCCATGGCCGCTACCCCGAGATGTCCGTGCCGGTGATCGTGATGCCCGCGGCCTTCACGGTGTGGCCGCTGCTGAGCGTGGCGTCGTCGTCGACGGTGAGCTTCTTCTTCATGTGCACGTCGCCGTCGACCGTCAGCGTCTGGCAGGTGAATTCGATGTCCTTGTCCTTGGACAGGATGGACACCTTGCCGCCCGGGTCGATGGTGAGCACGAAGTCGTCGCCCGACTTCAGCTCGATCAACCCTTCCGGATCGATGCGGATGCCGGCCTTGAACTCGCTGTTGTCCTCGGGCTTGGTCACGTCGCGCTGGATGAAGATGCTGCCGTCTGCGGCCAGGCGCAGGTGGTTGAGCTTGCCGTCGGACAGGCGCTGCTCGAACAGCACGTCGTCGGCCTTGAACAGCGGCGCACGGGCGCCGTCGCCGTCGTTGTAGAAGCGGCCGGTGACCAGCGGTTGCTGGATGTCGTGGTCCAGGAAGCTGACGAGCACCAGGTCGCCCACGCGTGGCGGCACGGCCGCGCCGATGTGCGTCGTCGAGATCGGCACCTTGGCCAATTCCAGCCCGTCGTGCTTGAGGCGCACGTCGCATTCGTAGTTGGCCGTGTCGTCGTCGCTCTCGTGTGCGGTCATCGCCGTTACGGTGGCGAGCTGCGGCCCGCGGTGCAGTGCCAGCTCCTCGCGCACCGTGCGGCGGATCAGGTCGAGCCAGTCGTTCATCATGACGACGCCTCCTCGACGGCCAGCACCAGGTCGGTGACAAACCCCTCTTGCGCGCCGAAGCGGTGGCGCAGCCCGGCGACCATGCCGCTGCGGTTGAGCCCCTCCTCCGGCGCGCCGGACAGCCCCCAGGCGTCGCCCAGCTCCAGCGTGGCGTTGCCCAGCACGCTGGCGCGCACGGCCGTCGTGCGACGGCCGAAGCTGGCCGCGTAGCCGGCGGCGAAGCGGCCCGCCATGTCCTTGGTGCGTGCGGCGGTGTCGGTGATGAGCCAGTCGTCGCCGCTACCGGCGGAGTCCTCGTAGTCGCTGTCCTTGGCCGTCAGCCAGAAACTCTTGTCCTCGCCCTGGCCTGACGTCGGGCTCTCGCCGCCGACGACGATGGTGCGCGCCAGCGGTGGCCGCAGGCTGCCCTCGGCGGCGAGCAGATGCTTGCCGTACTCCAGCGTTGTCGTGCCGCCCTCCAGCAGCGATGACGCCGCACCGGCCAGCGCGCCGCCGATGCCACCACTACCCAGTGCCGCCGCCGCGCCCAGGCCCTTGAAATGGACCTTGCCCTGCCGGTCGGCGAACAGGGAAAAGCCCAGTCGCTCGGCCAGCCGGCGCAACTGCGCGTGCGCGCCGACGCGTCGCTCGACGGCGTAGCGCGGCAGCGTGACGCCGTCGCTGATGTCGCCAGCGTCCAGCGCGGCCTGGCCGAGCAGGTCGCGCACGACGTCGCCGGCGCTGGTCTCCTGGTAGAACGACGCGACGCGCAGGTCCACCAGTGCCAGCATCATGCCGACGCAGAACAGCCGGCAGCCGCCCAGCCGCGGGCGCAGCTCGGCGACGCTGCCGGTGAACACGCGCTCCAGGCCGGCGTCGCCCACGCCCAGATCCAGCGTGACGTCGTCGCCGACAGCCGCGCCACCGCTGGCGCCGAGGTCCACGCGCAGGCAGTCGATGGGCACGTCCAGGCTGCGCTCGACGACGAAGCGCACCGGCGCAGACGCGGGCGAATCGCTGTCGGCGCCGAGGCTGCCGGCGGTGAAAGAGAAGCGGGGCGAGGACGCAGCCATCTCAGCAATCCATGGCGTGTCCGCCGCTTCTGCGGCGCGCGAAACCCGTGGGCCGAGCGCCGGGCCGCTCCCAAACCGGCCCGCTCTGGCGATGTGCGAGGGGCTCAATGCCGCGAGCATCGCCGTCCCCTCGGGGGACCGACCGGGCGCGCCCGCGTTCAGCGAGGCGAGACTGGGCGAGGGGCTGTCGCATCTCAAAAACCTCCGTGCTCGCGTGCGTCTTTTTCGAGGCTCGCGTCCTGGTAGCCGTTCAGGATCACGTCCCACTCGTAGATGCCGAACAGCGGCAGGCCGAGGTGGAAGAACGGCCCCCACCAGCTGTACTGGTTCACGTGGCGCAGCTCGTGCTCGTAGAGCGCCTGGGCCTTGGGGATGGTGACCGTGCCGTTGTAGGCCGGCGGCGAGACCGGGTCGGGCAGCGCCTGGAAGGCCGGGTGCTGCTCGTACTCGCCGTTGACGAAGATGACGTTGCCGAAGGTGATGCCCAGCAGGCTCTCGAAGGAGCCGATCCAGCCGCCCTTGAAGACCAGCGCGAAGGCGTCCAGCCGGCTGGACGAGGCGACGTCGAAGCCCGGCGTCTGCCAACTGACGTGGCCCAGCGTGACGGCGTAGACCAGCCAGCGCACGACTTCGCCGATCAGGCAGGTCACCTCGACGGCCAGCCCGAAGGCGGTGTTCGGCAGCGTCCACAGCACGCCCAGCAGCGACAGCAGTACGCCGCCGAAGCTCCAGTGGCCGTTGGGGTCGAAGCGGTTGACCGGGTCGTTGGCGCAGTAGGCGTGGCGGTTGCGCAGCGCCGGCTCGCGCAGCCACTCACCCAGGCAGCGGGCGCGTGCCATGCGCTGCTGCACGGCCGGCACGAAGGGGTTCACGAGGCGCGCGTCGTCGGGCGCGCCGGTGTGGCTGTCGGGCGTCAGGAAGCGGGCGAGAAGCGGGTCGTACCAGCGGCTGCCGATGCGGTAAAGGCCCAGCTCGGCGTGCCAGAAGCGGCCGCGGAAGATATGCAACTCGCCGTCGGCCTCGGGCAGACCGAAGGGGGAATAGCGCAGTGGCGCGTCGGTATGCACGAGGTTGCCGCCGTGGTCGCACAGCAGCGTCTGTGTCTGGCCGTCGGAGTCGTGGCGGAAGTCCACGACTCCGACGATGCCAGTCGGCAGGCGCAGCACGATGAGCAGCGGTCGGCCGTGGCCGTCGGCCACGGCCAGCAGCGCGTCGTCGGGGCCGTAGACGTAGCGTTCGGTGCCGGCGGGGCCGGACTTCAGCACCAGCCGGCCCTTGTGGTCGTAGGTGAAGTGCGCGACGCACTCGCCGTTGACGAGTACCGACGTCAGCTCGTGGGCGCCGTTGTAGCGGTAGACGCGCTCCTCGCCGGCACGCTGCACGCTGGTGATGTTGCCGTGGCGGTCGAGGTGCAGGGCTGCATCGACGGCGACGTTGCCGCCCGCGTCGTAGTGGTAGGCGCAGCTATCGGCCTCGGCAAGCCGGCCCTGCGCGTCGTAGCGGTAGCGGCGCTCGCCTTCGCGGACGAGGCGGAACTGCTCGTCGCGTACCAGCTGGGTCTCGCGCAGCGGCTGGCGGCGGTGGCCGAACCACTGCCGCACCGGGCGGCCGCTGCCGGGGTCGTGCCAGGTCACGGCGCGCCGGCCGTCGGCCCCCTGCAGCCAGCTCAGGCGCCGGGTGTCGTCGCTGCCGAGTCGCACGACGGGCCGGCCGTTCCAGCGCACCGACGCGGGCCGGTTGCGGGCGTTCCAGCCGAAGGCGATGCGCTGATCCCACTCGGGGAAGTCGATGGCCTCAAGGCGCCCCGCGGTGTCGAAGTGCTGGCGCAGCGACAGCGGCACGCCATCGACCGTCTGCGTGATGCCGACGAGCCGGCCACTTTCGTCGTGCTCGAAGCGGCTGGCCTCGCGTTCGCTGCGCGCCTCGACGACGCGCTGGCCGTCCCAGCGGTAGAGCCAGCTGCCGGCATCGCCGCGGCGCGTGCGCCGGAGCCGGCCTTGCGCGTCGTAGTCGTGCGCCAGCGGGTTGGCCTCGCGGTCGATGGCGGTGAGCCGCCCGGCGGCGTCGTAGCGGTAGCTCGCCTGCGTCGCGCCGTTGCGCAACAGCTCCAGCAGCCGGCCGTCGCTGCCGTAGCGGTAGTCGAAGCGGGTGCCGTCGGGCTCGGTAATGTGGGTCAGCTCGCCGCCCGTCCAGCCATAGGCACTCAAACCCGCACCTGCGCGCACCCGCAGCGGCAGGCCTGCTGCGTCAAGCTGGGTCTCGCTGCCCGCCTGGCGGCCGGCGGTGAAGGCCTGGAGCTGTTGCAGCGCGGGTTGCATCGCCGGGCCCCTCATGCCGCAACCGCTGCGCTGGACGACCCGAGCGGAATCGCGTCCAGCATCGCGTCGAACTCGTGCCGCACGCGGTCGAGCTGTTGGTTGAAGCTGGTCTCCAGGTTGGCCAGCAGCGTCAGCAGGCGGTGGAACAGGTCGTCGACGATGAGCTGGT
The DNA here is from genome assembly GCF_043555985.1 of Pelomonas candidula. Taxonomy (NCBI): domain Bacteria; kingdom Pseudomonadati; phylum Pseudomonadota; class Betaproteobacteria; order Burkholderiales; family Sphaerotilaceae; genus Roseateles; species Pelomonas candidula. Next base: position 163,855 of record NZ_JBIGIC010000011.1, read on the forward strand.
CCAGCTTGGCCAGCAGCGCGGTCACGTCCTGCAGGATCTGCTCGAACTGCGCCTTCAGCGCGTCCAGCACCTGGGTCAGCGCCGCGCGGATCTGGGCGAGGAAGGCGTCGATGGCCGTCTTCAGCTGGTCGATCAGGCCGCGCACGGCGCTGCCGAGCTTGTCGATGAGCTGGTGGAACAGCGCGTCGAGCTGCACCTGGATGGCGGCCGGGTCGATGGCCTTGAGCGGGTCGGTCAGCGGGTCCCACACCGACGTGCGCAGTTCGGCGGCCAGCGAGTCGGGGTCCAACACGTCGAGCTTGGTGCGCAGCGCCGTGTAGACGCCGGCCACGGCGTCCTGAAGGCCGGCCGGGTGCAGTAGCAGCGCAGCGTTGCGGATCTCGGTGAAGAAGCCGTTGATGGAGCCGTCCAGCGCCGTCTGCAGTGGTGTCAGGTCGGCCAGGAAACGGTCCACCGCGAGGTCGATGCGGCGCGCCTTGGTGGACGGGCGCAGCGCGGCGAGGCCGGCGCGCACATCGGCCATCGTCAGCGGCTGCGGCTGGCGCAGGAAGTCGGGCAGCAGGCGCGACAAGTTGGCATCCAGCCGCGCCCAGGCGGCCTGCGCACCGCTAGTGTCCAGGCCGTTGATGCGCTGGCGCAGTGCGGCGGACAGCGCCGCTTGTGCGGTGATCAGGCCCTGCAGGCGTGAGGCGCTGCCGGCGCTGATGTCGATGGGCGCGATGACCGCGCTGAGCTTGGCGCGCAGCGAGACCTTCAGCGCTTCGTTGCCGGCGGTGAGGTCGAGCTTCGCGTTCAGTTGGACGCTCAGCGCCGGCAGCGCGACAACGCCGGCCAGCGCGGTCGGCGAGAGCGCGCCCAGCCGCCCCTGCGCCTGGCGCAGCACCGCCAGCACGCCGGCCGGGTTCAGTGCGGGCAGCGCGATGCCGATGCCGGTGCGCAGGCCGTCGAGCGCCGCGAGCAACTGGTCCTCGGGCAGCGTGTCGACGGCGCCGACGAGCTTGTCGAAGGCGAGGTCCAGCGGCTGGAACAGCGTGCTGGGCTTGAGGTGGCCGGCCAGGCCGCTGCTGAACTGGCGGATGGCGGTGTCCGGGTCACCGAAGATGGCGTCGGCGATGCCCAGCACCAGCGTCTTCATCGTGTCGAAGAAGCCGTCCAGCGGCGCGGGCAGGTGGATGGCATCCAGCGCGTCTGCCAGGCCCTGGCGCGCCTGGGCAAAGAGTTCGCGCTCCTTGGTTTCCAGCGTGGTCAGCAGCGGCGTGATATCGATGAGGTCGACGAGCTTGTCGATCTCGGTCTTCAGCAGCCGCAGCGGCTCGACCCAGACGTCGGGGTTGGCGCGGTTGATGGTGGCCATCATCTGCGCGTAGGGCGCCTTCAGCGGGTCCAGCAACGCGCCAGGCGAGAGGCGGTTGGCCTGGGCCAGTAGCTGGTCGACGAGCTGGTTCAGCGGCGCGAGCACCAGTGTGCCGTTGATGCCCTGCACGGCGCCGCCGACCTGGTCCAGCAGCGCATTGACCGGCGCCACCAGCGCGCCGCCGTCGAAGCCGCCGATGCGCTGGCGGAACTGCAGCCAGGCGTCCAGCACGGTCTGCACGCCCTGCGTAAGCTGGTCGTCGATGGTCTTGAATCCGCTCTTGAGCTGGTTGTCGATCATCGACTCCAGGTCGACCGCACGCAGGATGGCCAGGCCGGCCTGCAGCGCCACCTTCTCGACGTCGGACAGCGAGTTCGGGTTGATGGCCGCGAGCTTGGCCTTCAGCGCGTCGATCTCGTCGATGACTTCATCGGCCACCGGCTGGAAGCTCAGGCCGTCCAGTTGCGCGAGCAGTGCCTTCAGCTCGTCCAGCCCCGAAGACAGCTCGCCGGCCAGTTGGTCGATCAGCGAACCGACCTGCTGGACGGCGCCGGCGATGGTCTCGCCCAGCTCGGCGATGGGAATGTTGTTGAACTGGGCCAGTGCGTCGGCCAGTGCCGTCTGCAGGCCGCCGAGCAGGTCGTTGCCGATGTTCTGGTCGATGAAGTCGTGCGCGTGCTGGAAGCCGGCCTCGATGTCGGCGCGGACCTCGGTGATGCCGAGCGCGTCCAGCTCCTGCTTGACGCGCGCCAGCATGCCGCTGACGGCCTGGCGCACCTCCTCGGTCGGCACCGACTCGATGGCCGCCTGGATGCGGCCGATGAAGTCGATGATGATCTGCCGCACCTGGGCCGGCCCGGAGTCGGCGAACAGGTCGTGCAGGCTGGTGGCCACGCGCGTGACCTGGCCGGCCAGCTCCTCGGGCGACAGGCTCATGCGGAGCCGCGCCAGCAGCGACTCCAGCATGCCGGCCATCGCGTCGACGGCGTCGTCGATGGTGGGCACTTCGTCGAGCGGGATGGCGGCCAGCACCGTGGCGTAGGCCGAGAACAGCGAGTCCCAGGCGGGCGCGCCGACCACGGCGGTCAGCGCCGTGCAGGCGGCCTCGACAGCGGCGAAGGCAGCGTCCAGCGCGGCGCTCCAGGCCTGCAGTAGCGCTTCCAGTGCGGGGTAGGCGGCAGCGTCGGCGGCGTCGAAATTGCGCATGGCCGTGGCCAGCGCGCTGAAGGCGGTCAGCAGTGCGTCACGCGCCGCGCCGATGGCGGTCTCCAGCGATGCGGCGCTCAGCGGCTCGGCGAAGGCCAGCGCGCCGCCGAGATGGGCAGTGGCCGCGGCCAGCAGGTCGTGCTCGACGCCGATGAGGTTGCGGCCCAGGAACTCCAGCAGTTCGCCGGCCGCTGGCGCAGGGCCGCCACTGGCCAGCTGCTCCAGCAGCGTCAGCGCCTCGGTGACGCGCGCCAGCGTGTCGGCGTCGATCAGCGAGCTTCCCAGCACGGTCAGCTTGGTGCTGAACTGCGCCAGCACCTGCTCGACCAGCGCGAGCGCGGTCTGCTCCAGGCTGTCGCCGGGGTGGATCTGCTGGATCAGCGGGCTGTTCGTCAGGAAGTCGCTGAGCTGCTGGTAGCCCTGGTCCAGCTCCTCGACGAAGCGCAGCGCGTCGGCCGGCAGCGCATTTTGAATGGTGGTCAGCGCGCCGGGCAGGCGCTGCGTCAGGCCGCTGACGTCGATGTCGAGCGCACCCTGCAGGCCGCCCAGCGCCTGCGCGACGCCGTGCAGCGGCGAGTCGGCGCCGCCGCTGGCCAGCGATGTGGCCGTGTGGACGAAGCCGGTCAGTCCCGTCTGCGCGTTCGTGGCGGCGTCCTGCGCGGCGTGCAGGTCGGGCAGGCTGGCGGTGGCGCCGGTCACAGCAGGCCTCCGATGGCCGACAGCGTGCCGGCGGCGTTGCCGGTGGCGCCGCTGAAGCTGTCCAGCATGCCGGGCAGGCGGGTCGTCGGGTTGCCGAAGTCGGACGCGCCGGAGAGCAGGTCGCCGAGGCTGGACACCGCGGCCAGGGCCGACTGCATGTCGTCCATCGCGCCGGCGGCCTCGGTCAGCAGGCCGGCGTCCAGGTCGCCGAACGGGCTGCTGGCCGGCGGCGGGGGCGGCGGGACGTACTCGCACAGCGCGCACTCGAAGTCGAACTCGTCGAGCCGGCCGGCGCGCTGGCCGACGTCCAGCCGCTCGACCAGCACCTGCGAGAAATAGCCCTGGCCGGTGATCTCGCAGAGGAAGTCCACCGGCTCGCGGCTCAGCAGGTGGTCGCGCAGCGTCTTCATGTCGTCGGCGGCGGTGTCGCCGTAGAAGATGCCGCGCAGCAGGATCTGCACGCTGGGGCGGCCCAGGGCCTGTGTGGCGTCGCCCTCCTGGCCGGGCACGGCGTGGCGCACGAAGCGCGCGCCCTCGCGGATGTCGATGCTGACGAGCTTGTCCACCACCACGCCGGCGATCTCGAGGCTCATGGTTGCACCCTTCGGCCTGCGGCCTGTCCCGCCAGGCGGGAGCGAGCTTGCTTGGGGCGGCCCCGCGCTGCGTTCATGTGCCCAGCCCTCCGGTGAAGCCGAGGTGGCGGATGCTCATCTCGCGCAGGCGTTCGTCGAGGCGGTCGATGACGCGGTCGACGAGGACTTCTTCGGCCATCGGGTCGGCGGTGGCGGCCGCGCGTGACGCGGCCGGCGCGGCGGACGGCTCTGCCAGGGCGGGCGAGAGCGCGGAAGGCGGCGTGAGCGTCGCGATGTCCGGCGGCTGCGTCGCGGCGGCGGGCTGCTGGCTTTGCGCGACGGCGGTCTGCATCAGTTGACGCAGCGCGGGCAGCCCCTCGACGACACGGGTGCGTTTCGGCTCGGCCGGCAGTTCGCCGTCCGGCGCCTGCTGGTGCGCCCGTGGCCAGCCGATGACGCGGGCAGATGGCGCTGGTGAAGTCATCGTCGCCGCAGGCATCGACGCGTTGCGCAGGGGGACGGCCGGCGTGGATGACAGCGTTTGTCGGAGCGCGCTGGGCCGTGGTCCGGGCTCGGTGCCTGGACCCGTGGGCAGGGCAGGCTCGTGCTGCGGGCTGGCGGTGGCGCCCGTTGCAGCCGCGGCGATGGGTGCCGGGCGATCGGCCGTGGTCGCTTGCACTGGAGGCGCAGCCTCGGCCAAGGTGCCGGCGCGGACGGTGCGAAGCGCCGGGAAGGCGGGCGGTGGCGACGCGCTCGCCGCGCTGCGGGTGCCTGGCTGCAGGAGGAGCGGCGCTGCCGACGCCGGCGAGGGCGCGGCCCGCGTGGGTGCCAGCTTGCTGGCGGTGGGAAGCGGCGATGGCCAGGCGTGGCGTGGCGCGTAGGGCGTGGCCGGCGTGGACGCGGCGCGCGGCGTGTCCACCGGGGTTCCCGACATCGCCGCGGTGATCAGCGACTCGAAGCGGGCCCAGGGATCGCTGCCTTCCGGCACGAGCTGCTCGAACCACGCCAGCGCGCCTGGGTGCAGCAGTTGCGCCTGCAAGCGCCGCAACGCGGCCGCAGGCGCTGCCGGGTTCCAGCCGATAGCGGTGTTCACGGTTGCACGCCCGGGCCGGGCAGGGCGGACAGGTAGACCGCCATCTGGCCCGGCGTCAATTCGGCCACCTGCGACGGCGTCCAGCCGTAGTGGCGCGCCAGCCGCAGGTGCGCCTCGCCGATGGCCGAGTCGGTGGCAGCGCGAACGGCTTCGCCGTCGGCCTGCAGGCCCGAGATGCGGTGCACCGCGGCGACGAGGAACTGCACCAGCCCGGCGTGCAGGCCGCGGATCTCGTCAAAGCTCAGCTGGGGCTCGACGAGCGACTCCTTGATCATCAGCAGCGGCACCAGCGCGGCGTCGTCCTGCGCGGCGCGCGATATCAGTGCCAGCGTGGCGACCTTCAGCGGGCGCAGCCGCACGACGCGGCGAGTGGAGCTGGTGTCGTCGGTCTGCCCCGGGCGCAGCACAGCCGCGGGGATCTCGACGTCGTGCTGCAGCTGGCTGCCGGCCAGCAGTTCCTGCGGCGTCAGCAGCGGCGCGGAGGCCGGCATGTCGGCGTCCGCGTGGCGCGGAAGGCTGTTCATGGCTCGGGCCTCGGGCGGTTCAGGTTTCCTCGTAGGCCACGCGCATCGCCTGGAAGCTGACCGCTTCCATGACGAAGGTGTCGCTCGGGATGGTGTAGTTCCAGCGGTCGAACTTGACGCCGAACAGCGTGATCTTGCTGGACTGCGTCGGATGGTTGGGGTCGCGCAGCGTCGAGATCAGGTTGAACGACGGCTGCACGAAGGCCGGCCCGCTGGGCGGGCTGACGGCACCGTCGCCGAGGAGCAGGCGCAGCAGCGCGCCGTTGACGTGGGCGCGCTCGGCCGAGCCGTTCACGCGCACGATGCCCGGACGCAGGTGGGTGGGATAGCGGTTGCCGATCTCGTAGAAGGGTTGCACGTCGCTGCTGATGCCGATGGCGACGTTGGTCAGCCGGCCGACGACGTTGGACAGGTCGTACTGCGAGACCAGCGCGTCGGCGGCCTTGCCCTCGGGCGTCGAGGTGTCCTCGACGCCGAGCACCAGGACCGCGTCGATCGCGCGCAGGACATCGGTGTTGGCCATGGTGATGCTCCCGTGTCAGTTCATTGCAGGGTCATGACGACCCGGATGTAGTCGATGCTGAAGGTCGGCTGGATGGTCATGACCACGCTCACCTGGCCGGCGATCTCCTGGGCGCGCGTGGCGCTGACGTCCAGCGTGTAGCCGGTCAGCGCCTCGTCCTGCACCATGCCGGTCAGGAAGGCGTCCAGCGTGGCCTTCAGCGCGGTGCGCACGCGGGCGTTGTTGAGCCGGCCGATGTAGGGGTTGGCGGCCGAGCGGACGCCGTACTTGGCGTAGTCGACGATGCGCCGCGTCGGGATCGAGGAGAAGGGCTCGCCGACGCCCTCGGTCGTGACACCCTTCAGCGCGCGGATGCCTTCCTTGTTGATCAGCATCAGCACGTTGCGCTCGATGAGCTGCGCCTGTTGGCCGCGGTTGGCGTACAGCGTCAGGTCGGGCACGTTGATGACCTTGTTGGTCAAGCTGGTCTGCACCGGCAGCGAGGCGATCATGCCGGCCACCGCGGCTGCGGTGTAGGCGGGCGGCAGCACCGTGCCGTCGGGCTGGCGGATGCCGGGCGCGGCCAGCACGACGCGCGCCTCGGCCATCTTGTGGCCCAGGAAGTCGGCGACCGTGCTGCCCGGCGCGCCGATGACGCCGATGCGTTCGAGGTCGACCTGCTCGGTGGCCAGCAGGTGGTCGACAAGGGTGGAGCCCATGCCCGCCGCGTCCTGGCCGGCCAGCACGACGATGTTGACGAGCTGGTTGGAGATCGCGTCCAGGCCGGCGGCATATTCGTCCGTGCCGGCATCGGCACCGTCGGCACCGCCCAGATTGCTGCCGGTACCGAAATAGGCACTGACGCCGGTGGCGGGGCGCGCGTTGCCGAAGCCGGCGTCGGCGGCGACGCTGACCAGCGCCGATGCCGCGGCCATCGTGGCCAGCGAGTTGCCGTCGGGCACGACATAGCTCTCCTTGACCTGGCCCCAGCTGAGGTTCACCTGCACGCTGTCGGCCGGCTCGACCGAGTAGCTGGCGCTGAGGACGTCGCCGGCCACGGCGCGCGGGCCCTCGCCGGCGGCAAAGTCGAGCTGGCCGTTCCAGACCGTGATCAGCACGTGGCCAGCGGCCGGTGGCGCGTGGTCCACGCCGTAGGTCGCGACGACGCTCTGGCCGGCGGCCGGCACCTGTGTGGCCTCGAAGGTCAGCTCGCCGGTGGTGGCGTTGAGGCGGACTTCACCGACGCCCGGCGTCGCTGCGATGTCGTAGATGATGGTGCCGGGCGTGACGCCGGCGGGCGTGTTGGCGCCGTAGGCTCTCACCGGTGCGCCGTTGCCGTCGCGCACGACGATCGAGTTGATCGCGGCAACGACGGCGGCAGGCGCGTTGGCGAGCTGGAAGGTGCCGCTGCCGTTCTTCGCGACGGTCTCGTCGCGGGTGACGTATTTGTAGTCGATGTCGAAGTTGTCGACGCGCCGCGTGTCGCCGCGCACGACCTGCAGGCGGTTCTGCGGCCCGGGCTGCACGCTGTGGTACTTCAGCGCGGAGAAGCCGCTGGTCTGGCGTTCGCCGGTGATGCGCGCGGGCGTCTTGGCGTCGGTGACGGCGACCTGGATGTTGTTGCCCCAGGTGCCCGGCGTGGCGGCGGTCAGCACGGCGACGGTATGGTCGGCTGCGTCCTTGAGCGCGTACTGCGCGGCGGCGGCGCGGGCGCTGGCGACGCGCACGGCAATCACCGTCGAGGCGCCGTTGCCGTAGACCAGTTGCAGCGCGCGGGTCAGCGTCAACGGGTTGCTGCCATCGCTGGGTACGTTGAACCGGTCGGGCGCGCCAAACAGGTCGTTGGCATCGGACAGCGACGCCAGCGTGACCGGGACGCCGATCGGCCCCGAGCTCGCCGTGCCGATGACGCCGACGACGCCGGTCGTGACGCCGCCCGCCGAGATCAGTCCCTCCGTGCGTTCCTCGATATAGGTGCCGGGAATTACCATCTCTGCCATCTCGACCTCCTCGGTCAACGAACATCGGCGGCATCGGGCCTCTGGCAGGCCGGTGCGCGTGAGCCGCTAGGCGCGCACTGCGTAGACAAGGTGAGTTGCCTCGGCGGCGATTAGAGGAGCGATCACTCGACCGGAGCATCCCCAAACCGATTGACGGTCTGCGCGGTGCTAGGTCTTGCGTTGCCGCGCGTTGCGGCGCATGGAAGGTCGGCCGTTCTGCAGTGGCCTTGTGCTGTCCCGCAAGGAGTCCGGCATGGGTTCCGGGTGCGGGTGACTGCAGGGGTAGGAGCAGGCCCGTCGGGCACCAGGCCGCGCTGATGCGAGTGTGGGCGCGCAGACGTCAGGACGCGCAGAGGCATGCCCGCATGGACACCGCAGCAACCGAGAGGCTCGTCTCCTGCGCTGTGGCAGCACCGGGTATGCCCTAGATCAGTCAAAAAATGATAGCGATACCATTTGCTTTGGTAAACATACCATTGGAGTGCGAGTGAATCAGTTCTTCCGGCACCGTGCGAGTGCTGCTTGTTTCGCCGTCATGGCGTTCTTCGTGCCAGGTGTCCTGGCACAGACGCAGTCCGCCGCGGCACCAGCGGCCGAGCCGGGCGCGATGCCGGCCACGTTCGAGAACCCGGTGGTCAGCGGATTCGCGTCCGACCCCAGCGTCTGCCGCTCGGGCAACGATTTCTATCTCGTCACCAGCACCTTCGAGTACTTGCCCGGGCTGCCGGTCTATCACAGCCGCGACCTGGTGCACTGGCGGCTGGTGGGCAATGCGCTGTCGCGCGAGAGCCAGCTGAGCTTCGTCGGCCGCAAGAGCTCGCAGGCCATCTTCGCGCCGACGATCCGCTGCGAGGCGGGCCGGTTCTACATCGTCACGACGGACGTGGGCGGCATCGGCAACTTCTTCATCACGGCGTCCGATCCGGCGGGCGAATGGTCCGACCCCGTTCTCCTGCAGGAATCGGTGTTCGGCATGGACCCGTCGTTCTTCTTCGACGACGACGGCACGGTCTACTACACCCGCCACGGCGGCGGCCGCAACGGTGGCGTCTACCAGGCGCGGGTGGACCTGAAGGCCGGCAAGTTGCTGGAGGAGCCGCGCCTGGTGTGGAGCGGCATGGGCGGCATATGGCCCGAGGGGCCGCATCTGTACAAGCGTGACGGCTGGTACTACCTGATGATTGCGGAAGGGGGTACGTCCTATGACCATCGCATCACGATGGCCAGGTCGCACTCGCCGTGGGGGCCGTTCGAGGCGCATCCGAACAACCCGGTGCTGACCCATCGCAACAAGCCCGACAGCCCCCTGCAGGCGCTGGGCCATGCCGACCTGGTGATGACACCCAAGGGCGACTGGTGGGCGACGCTGCTGGCCATCCGTCCGCAGCAGGCCGAGGGTGGTCGTCATCACCACATCGGGCGCGAGACGCTGCTGGCGCCGGTGCGCTGGCGTGAGGACGGATGGCCGGAGTTCGGGCAGGGCGGTGTGCTCGAGCCGCTGCAGCCCACCACGGGGCTGCCGGGCTGGCAGCCCTGGCCGCAGCCCGCCGTGCGCGAGACCTTCGCGGCCGACCGCAAGCTGCCTCTGCACTGGACCTTCCTGCGCACGCTGGCCGCCGGCAAGTGGTCGTTGACGGCGCGGCCGGGCCAGTTGCGCCTGATCGGCGCGCGCAACGGGTTGGACACGATCGGCACGCCCGCCTTCGTCGGCCGGCGGCAGGAACACCTGAACCAGCGCTTCGCGACCGAGGTGGATTTCAGCCCTGCCGACGCTGGGGACGCGGCCGGGTTGGCGCTGCGCATGAACGAATCCCACCACGCGTTGCTGCGCGTGACCGGCGCAGGGGAGCAGCGGCGCGTGGAGTGCGTCCTGCGGACGGCCGGCGAGCCGCGTGTGCTGGGCTCGGCCCCCGCGCCGGCCGGCGCTTTGCAGTTGCAGGTGAGGGCGGACCCGCAGCGCTACGAACTGGCCTGGCGGCCAGTTGGCGACGCCAAGGCGTGGCAACTGCTGTGCAGCATCCCGACGCACCGGCTGTCGACCGAGACGGCCACCGGCTTCACCGGCGTCTACCTGGGCCTGTTCGCGCAGAGCGCCACCGACAAGCCGGCGACGGCCGACTTCGGCTGGGTGGACTTCGAGGCGCTGGGCCCCTGAGGTCGCGCCGCGGGACGTTGTCCCGCGGCTGCAGTCGGCACAGATCGGGAAAACGATAGGGCGCTCGCCAGGGGATGGCACTAGACTGAAATGGTTGCGATACCAAACATTTGGTTGAATTACCAATCGAGCTGAACCCACCGTGAGGTGGCGGCTTCAACAAAAGGCCCTCCATCGGGCCAATCAGGAGACAAGAGTGAACGGAAATTCAACGAGGGCGGGGCGCCGCCGTGCCGCGGGGCGCAATCTCTTCGCGACCACGCTGCTGGCTGGCCTGATCGCCAACGCCTTCGCCCAGACCGCGCCCGCCTCGGCGCCGCAGGGCAAGGACAACAAGCTGGAGACGGTCGTCGTCACCGGCTACCGCAGCTCGCTGGCCAACTCGGCGCGCGAGAAGCGTGATGACGTGGGCCTGAGCGAGACCGTGTTCGCCGAAGACATCGGCAAGTTCCCCGATCCCAACATCGCTGACGCGCTGTCGCGCGTGCCGGGCGTCGTGGTCAACCGTGGCGCCATCGACGGCGAGGGCCTGAACATCTCGATCCGCGGCATGGGCGCCAACTTCACGCGCGTCCTGCTCAACGGTGCGCCCATCGCCTCGGCGTCCGCCGGCTCATGGGGCGGCAACATCAGCGCCAACCGCGAGGTCGACATCGACTTCCTGCCGGCCGAGCTCTTCCGCAGCGCCACCGTCTACAAGAGCCAGCGTGCCAGCGTGCTGGAAGGCGGCATCGCCGGCACCGTGGACATGCGCAGCGCGCGGCCCTTCGACAAGCAGGGCTTCCGCTCGGCCTTCACGATGAGCGGCAATTACCGCGACCAGTCGGGCAAGTGGGGCACCACCGGCTCGGCGCTGGTCAGCAATACCTGGAACGGCGGCTCGGGCGGCACCTTCGGCGCGCTGGCCGGCGTGGCCTTCGGCGACACCAACTACAAGACCACCGGCTTCCAGACGGTGGACATGCGCAACTTCGCGCTCAACAGCAGCCAGTGCCTGAGCACCGACAACTGCAACAACACCAGCGGCGGTTCGCAATCCACGCCGGCGACCGTGCCGTCGGGGCTGGCGCTGTCCGACCTGCCGGCCTACGCGCAGTCCATCCTCGTCCCGGGCAAGACCATCGACCGCAACATGCTGCTGGCGCTGAACCCCGGCGCCAACATCAAGCAGATCGACAACGCGCTGATGGGGCGCCTGGGCCGGCACCTCTCCTACGAGGGTGAGCGCAACCGCGTGGGCGGCATCATCAGCCTGCAGGCGCGCCCGAACGAGAACGCCGACTTCTACCTCGACATGATCGGCGGCGTGAAGTCCAACAAGATGATCTACCAGGCGATGAACGCCGGTACGCGCGCATCCACGCCCATCCCCATCGGCATGGAGTTCGACCGCAGCGACTGCACCTACGGCTGCGTGCTGAACAAGGCGACGTTCGCCAACACCTTCTGGTCGCTGGAGTTCCGGCCGATGAAGGAGAAGACCAACTTCTGGAGCCTGAACCCGGGCGCCGAGTTCCGCCTCACGGACCAGCTGACCGTCGACGCCCACCTGAACTGGACCTACAGCAACTTCTTTCGCGACATGCCCTCGGTGCTGCTCGCCACGAAGTCGCCCAACTCCGTCATCACCTACGACAACTCCAAGCCCGGAGAGATCCCGACCTACTCCAGCAACATCGACATCAACGACCCGAACAACTTCGGCTGGTACCAGGCCGGGCAGGGCCTGTCGGGCCTGCGCATGGACCTCTACGAGCGCCGCAACACGACCGAGGGGCAGCGCGTCAACGTGAAGTGGGGCGACGAGAAATTCAGTGTCAAGGCCGGCGTTTCCCACGACGACATCGAGCGCCGCTACCGGGGCTACGGCGTGCCCGACGCGTGGATGAACGTCGCCTGCGGCAATAACGTCAGCTACCGCTTCTTCCCGGCCAACACGCAGATCCAGGGCGCTTGCGACGGTCGCAGCACACCGGGCACCGCGCTCGCGGCGACCGCCTACCCCGGCTACGGCACGGGTTCGACGGCGGGCCAGACCACGCCGCTGACCTACCTCGGCTCCGTCGTGCCCAACGCCAGCGTGGCCAACTACGCCCATGCATCCAGCCAGGGCTTCATCACGCTGGACTGGGACAAGTTCGCCAAGGACACCGACTACCAGTACTTCCGCGACAACATCCGCCGCGGCTTCTACACCGGGTCGGGCGGCTATCTGCGCGAGGACGTGACCGGCTTCTACGTCGAGACCGATGGCCGGGTGCCGGTGTTCGGCCGCACGCTGCGCTACAACCTCGGCCTGCGTTACGCCGAGACCGTGCAGACCATCGGCAACGTCGTGTCCCAGGCCGATCCGCGCAACGCCACGCTGACCAACGGCGGCCTCTACGACAACATCGCCGTCTGGACGTACGAGACCAAGAGCTACTCCAACACGCTGCCGTCGTTCACGCTGGCCTACAACGTGATGCCCGACCTGATCGCCCGCGCCTCCGGGTCCAAGTCCATCACCCGCGCCAACCCTGCCGACCTGAAGCAGAGCAGCATCGCCATCGGCGACCAGGGCGTCACGCAGGGCAGCGTGACCAACCCCAACCTCAAGCCCTTCAAGTCCAACAACCTGGACCTGTCGCTCGAGTACTACATGACCAAGGAGGCCTACGTCTCGCTGAGCGCGTTCGGCAAGGATCTGGTCGGCCGCCCGGGCAACCGCATCACGACCTACTCGCTGGCCCAGCTGGACGCCATCTACGGCACCATCGGGCTGACCAGCGCGCAGCAGATCGCCGTCGATGCCGCGGGCGGGCGCGACAAGAAGCTCGTCGAGATCACCGAGCCCTACAACATCGACACCAAGCTCAAGGTGCGCGGCTTCGAGCTGACCTGGCAGCAGCCGCTGGACATGCTGCCAGTCAAGGGCTTCGGCTTCACGGCCAACTACACCTACAACAAGCAGACCGACGAACTGCCGAACGCGCTGCCGGTGGCCGGTGTGCCGCCACGCACCAGCAACGTGACGCTGTACTACGAGCGCAACGGCCTGAGCTTTCGCGCGGCGCGGCAGTACACGGCGGCCAACATCGTGAACGCCAGCGTCGGCCTGAACGCGCCGGGCGCCTACATGTGGACGACCGCCCGCACGCAGTACGACCTGTCCGCCGGCATCAACCTGAAGCAGGCCTTCGGCTTCGCCTACGATACCAGCCTCAACCTGAGCGTCTGGAACGCCACCAACGCGATCAGCAAGACCTACGTGCAGTTCCCGAACGCCGTCTTCGACGAATACAAGCCGGGCCGCAGCTACACGCTGTCGGCGCGCGTGGCGTTCTGACGATTCGGGCGGGCATGTGGCTCGCCCGGTTCCGGGCCTCCGAGCCCTCCAAGCCCGAACGATCCCCGTTCGGGCTTTTTACTTTCTGGAGACAGCAATGGCATTCAATCCATGGCGCCGCCTGGCGTCGGCTTTGTTGTGGGCGATCGGCGGGGCGTTGGCGGCCGGTACGGCCGGCGCGCAGACCGTGACGATCAATCCGAACACCAGCTACCAGACCATCCGCGGCTTTGGCGGCATGAACGGCGCGGGCTGGATCGCCGACCTGACGTCCAGCCAGATCGACACCGCCTTCGGCACCGCTGCCGGCCAGGTGGGCCTGTCCATCATGCGCATGCGCATCGACCCCGACAGCTCGACGTGGGCGACGCAGTTGCCCACCGCGGCCGCGGCCAAGGCCAAGGGCGTGACGCTGTTCGCCACGCCGTGGACGCCGCCGGCTTCCATGAAGAGCAACGGCAGCCGCGTCGGTGGCAGCCTGCTGGCCGCGAGCTACGGCGACTACGCCACTTTCCTGCTGAACTTCGCCAGCTACATGAGCAGCGGCAACGCGGCCCTGTACGCGGTCTCCGTCCAGAACGAGCCCGACTGGCTGCCCAACTACGACAGCTGCAGCTGGACGTCGGACCAGTTCCGTGCCTTCCTCACCGCGCAGGGCTCGCGCTTCGGCAATCTCAAGGTCATCGTCACCGAGTCGCTCAACGCCAGCAAGACGCTGGGCGATCCCATCCTCAACGACGCTTCGGCTGCCGCGCAGATGGACATCATGGGCGGGCACTTCTACGGCGTCAGCCCCAGCGACTACCCGCTGGCGCGCAGCAAGGGCAAGGAGCTGTGGATGACCGAGCACTACACCGACAACACCGACGCCAACGACTGGACGGCGGCGCTGCCGGTGGGCCTGGAGCTGCACAACACGATGGTGTCGAACTACAGCGCCTACGTGTGGTGGTACATCCGCCGCTCCTACGGTCTGCTGACCGAGGACGGCCTGATCAGCAAGCGCGGCCACGTGATGTCGCAGTTCGCCCGCTTCGTGCGGCCCGGCATGGTGCGCATCGCCGCGACCGAGAAGCCCTACAGCGATACCTATGTGACGGCCTACAAGGACTCGGCCGGCAAGCTGGTCGTCGTGGTCATCAACAACGGCACGTCACAGCGCCGTGTGGACCTGACGCTGGCCGCCGGCTCCGCAACCTCCTTCACGAAGACGCGCACCAGCGCCACCGTGTCCAGCGGCTATGCGGGCAGCTACGCGGTCAGCGGCGGCGTCGCAACGGCCTACGTGGACCCGGGCAGCATCAACACCTTCGTGAGCCAATGAGGTGAAGGCGGGCGTCGCCCGCCGCGTTCGGACAAGCGCCGCTCCCGTGCGGCGCTTTTTTCCTGCGAGGCCTAACGCCTGTCCGTGAAGCGGAACCAGTCCACGTCCACGTGCCCGGCCGGGCTGTCCTTCGTGGTGTTGAAGCAGAAGAGGGCGTACTGCGGCCCCTGGAAGGTGCCGGTGCGCCAGTCGTAGACGAGATCGAAGGCGTCGCCCAGCGGCTTCCAAGTGGCGCCGTCCTGCCATGACAGCCGCCCCTGCGCGCGCTCGAAGTCCATCTCCAGCCGCAGCGTCACGTCGTTGCCGTCCAGTGCCGCCGAGGGGCCGGGCACGACGGTGGCCGCCTGGCGGTCGCCGTTGTCGATCAGCGTGTGGCGCTCCAGCCTCAGCGTGCCGTCGGGCGCCCGCACTGCAGCGATGCCGGCATTGACCTTGCCCAGCGTGCCCAGGCCGCAGCGGTCGCCGGCAGCCAGCCCCGACAGGTCCAGCTTCACGTCGGCGCGGCTGTAAGGGCCCTGGCCTTTCTGCGTCAGCGTGTTGCGTGCAGTCCAGAAGCCATCTGCCCGGGTGGCATTCAGGCGCAGCCAGCCCGGCCGCTCGGTCAGGCTCCAGCGCGAGTCGTCGGGGTTGTGGTTCCACGCCCACTGCAGGCCCAGCGTCGCGCGGTCGAATTCGTCGGACGTGTCCGGCTGCGCCGGCGGCTGCCCCTGCACGGGCTTGGTCACCCGCGCCGGCACGCGGCCCGGTGCGTCGGGCGTGCCCCACACGGGCCAGTCGTCGCGCCAGAAGATCGGGCTGAAGTTGGTGATGCGCCCGATGCTCGGCCGGTCCTGCATGACGAAGCCCCACCAGCGGCCGTCGGCCAGGTCCACGATGGCGCCCTGGTGGCCGCCGCTGGTGGCCGAGTCGATGGCGTTGATGGTCTCCCAGGGGCCGGTCAGCGCGCGGGCGCGCGAGATCGTCATCGCCAGGCGCCGCGGCACGGCGTTGAAGAGGTAGTACCAGTCGCCGCGGCGGACCAGCTTGGAGCCCTCGGCGCCGGGGATGTAGTGGATCTTGCGCGCTTCGGTCACGTGCGTCAGTGACTTGTCCAGCGACAGCAGCGTCACCGTGCCGTCGCTGCCGACTGACGTGGCGATGTAGGCGCTGCCGTCGGTGTCGAAGAACAGCGCCGGGTCGAAGGCCGCACGGTCCAGCGCATGGCAGCGCCACGGGCCCGCCACCTGCACGGCGCGGCAGATGCGGGTGTTCTGGCCCACCATCGTGAAGGCCAGCACGAACTCGCCGTCATGGAATCGCAGGCTGGGCGCGAACACGCCGCGTCGGTAGACGCTGCCGCCCTGCAGATCAAAGGCGGGACCGCCCTCCAGCCTTGGCAGCACATGGCCGGCGATGCGCCAGTTGACGAGGTCGCGCGACTGCAGGATGCGCAGGCCCGGCGAGTTGGCGAAGGTGGTCGTCGCGAAGTAGAAGTCCTCGCCGACGCGGATGACATCGGGGTCGGGGTAGTCCGCGTACAGCGGCGGGTTGGTGTAGCTGCCGTCGCCGTTGTCTGCCTGCCAGGCGCGGGCCGGCAGGCTGGCGAGCAGCAGGCCCGCCGCGCCCAGCGCGAGCGCGATGCGGGTGCCCAGGGGGAATGTCATGGCGGCAGGTTGTCCTTCAGGTAGATCTCGATGCGGATGGGCGCGTCCGTCTCCGGGCTGCGTTGGCGCGTCAGCCGGCTCAGGGCCAGGCGGCAGGCCACCTGCGCCTCCTGCGCGGCGGACTGGCCGATGACGGCGCTGGCCGTGCCGTCCAGCAGCGCGGCGCGGGTCTGCGGCGTGAGCTCGTGGCAGACCCACGAGACCCAGCCGGCGGCGCCGCTGTCGCGCAGCGCCGCGTAGATGCCGTCATTGCCGGCGCCGATGCTGTACAGCCCGGCGAGGTCCGGCCGTTCGGCCAGCAGCGCGGCCACAAGGGGCTGGGCCGCCTCGGGGCGGTCCTTGCATTCCAGCGGCGGCAGCAGCGTCAGCGCCGGATGCTCGGCGGCCATCACTTCACGAAAGCCCTGCAGCCGCTCGGCGTGGTCGTGCAGCGCGTGCGAGCCCATGACGATGCCCACCGGCCCGCTGCGCCCGGCGAGGCTGCGGCCCAGCAGGGTAGCGGCCGTGCGACCCGCCGCGCGGTTGTCGATGCCGACGAAATAGTTGCGGGCGCGGGAGTCGATGTCTGACACCAGCGTGACGATGCAGGTGCCGTCGCCGGCCATGCGGTCCACGGACTCGCGCACCAGCGGGTGGTCCTCCAGCATCAGCACGACGGCGTCGTACTGGCCGCGCAGCCGGCGCACGGCCGCCGATGCGGCGGCAGGGGAGAAGGCGTCCGTCGTGCGCACCTCCACGCGGGCATGCTGCTCGGTGAGCCACGGCGTCAGCGCGCGCAGGGCCTCGCGCAACTGCTCGACGAAGCTGTTCTGCCCCGACGGCAGCAGGAAGCACAGCAGCCAGCTGCCGCCGCGCGGCTGCGGCGCCATGGTGGGCTCGTTCTGCAGGGCCAGCCGCTGCAGCGCTTCCTGCACGCGCAGCAGCGTGCGCGTGCTCACGCCGGGCCTCTGGTTGAGCGCGCGGTCCACGGTGGCCAGGCTGACGCCGGCCTCGCGGGCGACGTCGTGCAGCTTGGCGCGGAGCTCGGGGCGGGGCGTGACGAAGGCCGATGTCATGGCGCGCGACCTGATGCGGGCCGACTGGCGGTCCCGGGGACTGTCAGTCGGCCTCGCTAACGGCCCGTTCCTGTGTATTTGGTATCGCTATCATAACTATCGGTCAAATCCCGATCCCATGGCGTTTCCACCTAGGATGTGACCTGTCCAGCAGTCTTGATAGCGATACATACCGTGCCAGGATTGCGGTCCCAGCCGGCAGTGCGTTACTGCGGGTAGCGGCGGCCCTGCGTCTCCAGTGCCCACCCGTCGCTGCGTGCCGGCGCAGCAGGCAAGCCATCGCCGCCCACCAGGTTGGCCTCGCTGGCGTTGTCCACCCAAGCGTAGCGCGCGGCGACGGGCGCCGCGACGGTCGGGCTGCTCAGCACGACCCGGTCGCCGTCGATGCGGGCCGTGGCCGGAACGAAGCGTTGGTCCGCGCCAGCGATGACGAAGCCGCGCAGCGACTCGCCCGACGCGGCCGTGCGCAGCCCGCCGGCTGTGTCCTTGAAGCGCAGCCACAGCTCGTTGCCGTGCACCTCGGCGCCCGCGAAGCGCGGGCCGGTGGCCGGCGCGGCGCGCAGCCCCATGTCGTGCAGGGCCAGGGCCGCCAGGCGCTGCCCCGGCGTGCGCTTGTTGCGCGGATGGATGTCGTCGGCGTTGCCCACGTCGATGGTGACCGCCATGCCGGTGTGGGGCAGGGCGAGGGCGCGAGACTGCGCCTCGCGCAATTCCGCCCAGCCGCCGTGGCCCGGTCGGTTGTTCTGCAGTGGCAGGAAGGATGCGAGCTGCACGAAGAAGAACGGCAGATCAGGTTGATGCCACTGTGCACGCCAGTCGAGGATCAGGCGCTGGAAACCATCGGCGTAGGCCGCGGCGCGGCCCGTGTTGCTCTCGCCCTGGTACCAGAGCACGCCGCGCAGGGCCAGGCCGGTGATCGGGGCAATGAGGCCGTTGTGGGCGAGCGAGGGCGCGTCGTTGGCGGTCGGGCCGTCGGCCACGCTGATCTGCTCCACGCGGGCGCGCCACGGCCCGGCTAGCGAGACCGAGCCGGCCGTGGTGTCCAGCCTCATCGTGGCCGCGTCGCCGTGGAAGCCGCCGCCGCCGCCCGTGTCGGTCACGCGCACGGCGATCCAGTTGGCGCCTGCGCGCAGCAGGCCGGCGGGCAGGCTGTAGTGGCGCAGCTGGTCGTAGCCGCACAGGCCACCCACGCGCTGGCCGTTCACCCACACTTCGTCGCAGTCGTCCACCTTGGCGAGATGCAGCTCGGCCGTGCCCGCAGCCTGCGCGGCGCTCAGCTCGACCTTGCGGCGCATCCAGACGACGCCGTCCAGGTCAGCCAGCCCCTGGCCTTCCCATTCCTGCGGCGCCTGCAGCGTGGGCCAGTCCAGGTCGAGGTCGCCGGCGGCGGACCAGCCCTTGGCGTCGATGCCCTGCAGCGGCAGACCCGGCTGCCAGGCCACCACGCGCGCCAGCACGCGCTCGCGCTGCGCCTTGGCGAAGTCGGCGTTGTCCGTCGGCAGTGCCTTCAGGGTCGGCGCCAGGTCGGGGTCGGCCAGCGCCACGTCGCGGCGCATCCAGGTTTCGAGGTGCGAGCCGCCCCAGGCCGTGTCGATGAGGCCGATGGGCACGCCCTGCGTGGTGAGCATCTGGCGCGCGAAGTGGTAGCCGATGGCGCTGAACTCGCCCACCTTGCCGGACTCGGCGACGACCCAGGGGGCGGGCGCGATATCGGCTTCGGGGTGCAGGCTGGCGCGCAGCGGCACGCGCAGCTGGCGCAGCTGTGCGTTCTGCGGCGCGGCGACCTCCTGCGGCCCGGTGTCGGTCGGGCCCAGCGGCCATTCCATGTTGGACTGGCCGCTCAGCAGCCAGACGTCACCGATCAGGATGTCTCCGCGCTGGGCCTCGCCGTCGCCGTGCACGCGCAACTGGTGCGGGCCGCCAGCCGGCAGTGGCGCCAGCCTGGCTGTCCAGCGACCGTCGGCACCGGCCTGGGCGCTGGCCTTGCGGCCCGCCAGTTCGACGGTGAGCTGACGCCCGGGCGTGGCCCAGCCCCACACGTTGATGGGCTGATCGCGCTGCAGCACCATGTGGTCGCCGAAGACCTGGGCCAGCCGGACCTCGGCGTGCGAGCCTGCAGCCAGCACACACAGCAGGGCAGGGATCAGCGACCGGGCGAGCCGCAGGGGGGATGAAGGCATGGAGTCTCCTGTGTTGTTGTGGATGTCTCGCGTTGGCGTTGCCGCCGCGGAGCGGTCAAGAATGTAGCGCTACCATTTGGTGTGTGGAAGGTCGGCCGCGTCGGCCGCACCGGGCCAGCCATTTGACGGCCCGGCCCGGCGGCTTGACTTACCATTTTGAGGGTCAGGCCGAGCGCCGAGCCTGCAAGAGTCCATGGCCGCCCCGCGAACCATCGAGGTCGAGATTTGAACCAAACCGCGCGTCCGCGGCGGCGCACCAAGGCCGCTACGCTGGCCGATGTCGCCAAGCTGGCCGGCGTGTCGCCGATGACAGTTTCCCGCGTCGTCAACGAAGAGCCCGGCGTGCGCCGGGAGATGCGTGACAAGGTCGTTGCGGCCATCGCTGCGCTGAACTATCTGCCGCATCCGTCCGCGCAGCCGACGCTGGACACGGATGTCGTGCGCATCGGCATGGTCTTCAACGACCCGAGCGTGGGTTATCTCAACGACTTCATGATCGGGTTGCTGAGCAAGGCCGGCCTGCCGCACGTGCAGCTGGACGTGCAGCGCTGTGAACTGCGCGAGGACGAGGAGGCGATGGTGCAGGTCATGATTGCCGGCGGCATCCACGGCCTCATCCTGCCGCCGCCGTTCTGCGACTCCGAGCCGCTGCTGCGCAAGCTGGCGGCCCACGGCGTGCTGGGCGTGGTGGTGTCCAGCGGCCGGCCGAGCCCGCTGGCCAGCGCCATCGGCATCGACGACCAGCGCGCCGCCTACGAGATGACGCGCCACCTGCTCTCGCTGGGGCACCAGCGCCTGGGCTTCATCGTCGGCGACAAGGATCAGCACTGCAGCGAGCGGCGCCTCGCGGGCTTCCGGCAGGCCATGAACGATGCCGGGCTGGACCCGGCCCGGATGGCCGCGCTGGCGTACGGCGACTTCAGCTACCGCTCGGGGCTGGACGCCGCCGAACAGCTGTTGGCGCTGGAAAGCCGGCCAACGGCCATCTTCGCCAGCAACGACGACATGGCGGCCGCCACCGTCGCCATCGCGCATCGCCGCGGCCTGGACGTGCCCAGCGACCTGGCCGTCGTGGGCTTCGACGACGCGCCGCTGGCCACCACCATCTGGCCCGAGCTGACGACGATCCACCAGCCGGTCACGGCCATGGCCGGCGCCGCGGTCGAGTTGCTCGTGCGACACATCCGCTCGCGCCGTGCCGGCAAGCCGCTGCCCTGCGAGCATGTGCTGATGCCCTTCGAGCTGCTGCGGCGCCAGTCCGATGCCGCGCCGCGCTCGCGCCCGCCGCTGCGCTTGGGCGGCATGGCCTGAACTCACCGGAAGAGCTGCTGGGCGAAGTGGTACAGGTCCTCTTGCCACTGCGCCGCATCGTGGCCGTGGGCCGGCACGTGCCAGACGTGCGGCACGCCCAGTGACTGCAGGCGGGCGTGCACGCCCTGGCTGATGCGCAGCAGTCCGTCGAGGCTGCCGCAGGACAGCCACAGCAGGCGGAGCTGCTTAGCGGCCTCGGCGTCGGGCAGCAGCTCCGCCGGCGCACGTGTGTTGGGCGCGGACGAGAAGCCGCCAATCCAGGCGAACCGGTCCGGGTGCGCCAGCCCGAAGTTCAGCGTCTGGCCGCCGCCCATCGACAGCCCCGCCAGCGCGCGGCCCTCCCGGTCGGTGCGGGTGTGAAAGCGTGCCTCGATGGCCGGGATGACGTCGTCCAGCAGGTCCCGCTCGAAGCGGGCGAAGGCCGGCGCCGTGGCGAAGACGTTGCCGCGCGCCCGGTCGTCGGGCTGGGCGCGGCCATTGGGCATGACCACGATCATCGGCACGGCGCGGCCGTCGGCGATGAGGTTGTCCAGCAGCACTTCGGGCGCCGCGAAGCGCTGCCATTCGGTCTCGTCGCCGCCGATGCCGTGCAGCAGGTACAGCACCGGGTAGGCGCGCTGTGGGTCGTAGTGCGGTGGCGTGTAGACCAGCATGTGCCGCCGGGTGCCGACGGTGCGCGAGTCGTAGTCCACCATCTCCAGGCGCCCGTGTGCGATGGCGTCGCGGGGCCGGTTCCATCCGGCGGCTGGAGGCGGGAAGGCCGGTCGGTCATCGGCGTGGAGCTCGATGGGCCAGCTCAGCGGAGCCGGCGTATCGGCGGGCTGGGCCGGCGCAACGCCGGACAAGGCCACGAGCAGGCAGCACCAGAGTCGTTTCATCTTGGGGGAAGTGCGGTGTTGGGGCCGCGCATGCTAGTCAGCCGCCCGGCTGCAGGGCAATGACTTGTGACCGTCGAGCGATTTGATTTTCGTCATCGGCTCCCTCAGTGCTTCACATCCTTCACCTCAGGCTGCGTGGTTCGATATCGACTTCGTGATTGAAGTGCTCGGCAAATTGATTGCTGTGCGTCGAGATGCGTTTCTAGGATGTGTCCGGGATGCCAGGGAGGCATCGTCGTCATAACCCGGAAAGGATGTCGTCCATGAAGCAGACAGCGCGGCAGGGTGCCGTACCCAGGTCGGCGACCGTGTCGGATGTGGCCCGCCTGGCTGGCGTGTCGACGATGACCGTGTCGCGTGTCGTGAATGGCGAGCCCACGGTCCGGCCGGACAGCCGTGCCCGGGTGCAGGCCGCCGTCGCTGCGCTGAACTACATGCCCAACCCATCGGCGCGCAAGCTGGCGGGATCGCGGCCCATCCTGCTCGGCCTGCTCTACAGCGACGCGCGGGCGGGCTATCTGAACGGCTTCATGCTGGGGATGCTCGGCAAGATCAGCCTGCGCCACGTGCAGCTGAACGCGGCGCACTGCGACGCCGGCAGCGACGGGGTGGACGCGGTTGCGTCGCTCCTTGACAGCGGCGTCGACGGGCTGATCCTGCCGCCGCCGTTCTGCGAATCGCGTGTCTTGCTCGACCTCGTGGCGCGCAGCGGTACGCCGACCGTGACGGTCTCCGCCGGCCGGCCGAACCCGCATTGCTACGGCGTCAGCATCGACGACTACAAGGCCGCCTACGAGATGACCCGCCACCTGCTGTCGCTGGGGCACCAGCGCCTGGGCTTCGTCATGGGCGACCCGGGGCAGAGCTGCAGCGAGCGCCGCTTCGCGGGCTTTCGGGCCGCGGCCATCGAGGCCGGGCTGGACGAGGCCCACGACATCCAGACCGTGCAGGGGCGCTTCACTTACCACTCGGGGCTCGATGCGGCCGAGGCGCTGCTGGCCGGCAGCCAGCGCCCGTCAGCGGTCTTCGCGAGCAACGACGACATGGCGGCCGCCACCGTCGCGGTGGCGCAGCGGCTGGGCCTGTACGTCCCGAGTGATCTGACCGTGGTGGGATTCGACGATGCGCCGCTCGCGACGACGATCTGGCCCGAGCTGACCACCGTGCGGCAGCCCATCGGCGAGATGGCCGGTACGGCCGTGGACATGCTGGTCCGGCACATCCGCGCCTGGCGCAACGGTGTCAGGCTGCCGGTCGCCCAGCAGATGATGGACTACACGCTGATCCGGCGGCAGTCGGACGCCGCGCCGCGCTACCGGCCCTCGGCGCGCCTGGGCATCGTGGCCTGAGCCGGCCGCGGTCGCCCTGGCGCTCACGCGCGCAGCGCGTGAGCGAGCAGCAGGCGCGCCTTGTCCCAGTCCCGCCGCACGGTGCGGTCGGAGATGTTCAGCGCTTCGCCGATTTCCACGTCGCTCAGGCCGCCGAAGTAGCGCAGCTCGACGACTCTCGCCAGCCGGGCGTCGATCTGCGCCAGGTCGTTCAGCGCGGCATCTACGTCGAGGATCTCGCCGGCCGGGTCGGCGAGCTGATCGACGAGCGTCGTGTCCAGCGGGATGGCATCCACGCCGCCGCCCCGCCGCTCGGCGCGTGAGGCCCGCGCCGCGTCGACGATGATCGAGCGCATCACCGAGGCCGCGTAGGCCAGGAAATGCCCGCGGTCGACGGGCGGCAGGCCGTCGACGCGGGACAGCTTGAGGTAGCACTCGTTGACCAGCGCCGTCGTGTCGACGGCCTCTTCACGGGCATGGCGTCCCAGCCGGCGGTGGGCCACCGCGCGCAGTTCCGGATAAAGCTTTTCGAACAGGCGGTCGAACGCGGCGCGGTCGCCGTCGCGGGCCTGTTCGATCAGAAGTGTGATGTCGCCCATTCGCGGTCGGTCCGTGGCGCGCGGGCTGTGCCACGCGGAGCGCGAATGATATCGACCGGCCCAGGCTCATGCCCGCTGGGTGCTGCCGCGCGATGCCGGCCCGGCCACGCGTGGCAGGCGGTGGCAGGCTGCGGTCACGGCGACGCTGGATGCGATGGCCAGCAACAGGGCCCAGCCGGTTCCCAACGCGGGTAGGGCCAGTGCGAAGGCCGCACCGAACAGCGCCCGCCCGAACAAGCCGCGGGTGTAGGCGTGGAGGAACTCGCCCGCGGCAGCGGTGCCATGCCTCGCGTGCTCGGCGACCGCCACCGTGCCGCAGACCACCGGCAGCGACGCGAGAACGCCGGCGGCCGACGGCCCCCAGTGCGCGCCCAGGCTGGCGGCCAGCGTGCTGAGCAGTGCCGAGGCCAGCACGGTGAGCGTGATCTCGCCGAGCCCGCCATGCGGCGACGAGCGAGGCGCCTCATGGCGCTGGCCGGACCGGGGGCGCAGCTTCAGGCTCAGCGCGACGCCCGCCACTGCGGCGGCTGTTGCCTGCAGCAGTTGATGGCTGATGGTCGGGGTCAGCGCCGCCAGCCCCGCCGCGGCGGCGAGGCCGCTCCCGAGTGCTCCCGCCGGGCCGACATGGCGGGACGCTCGCGCATAGCCCAGCGCGAAGCCCGCCTGCATCAGGCAGCAGGCCACGGTCGCCACCGCCGCCGCCGAGGCGAAGGCCGCACCTTCGTCGCGCGCCAGCCATAGCAGGGCCGGCGCGGTCGCCGTCGGGAACGCGGCGACCAGCCCCGCCAGGCGCCGATGTACGTGCCGTGCGGCGAGGATCACCGCCGCCATCGTGATCGCCGTGCACGCCGCCTTCCACCAGATATCCATCGCGCCTGCCATCCATCTGCCGGGCACGCTCCCGGCACCCCTTGCTCGTCAGTACGGCTTGCCGGGCGGCAGGCGGACAGCGGGGCGGGGCGGTCCCCAAGGGCTAGGGGGAGGGCTGTGTCACGTTGTGGAGGTCCGGTCCGGCTTGCGGGTGCCGGATGTCCGCTCCGTCACAGCGAATCCGTACAGCCGCATGTCAGCCGCCCCGACCGCGTCCTTGTCGACGGGCCGCGGTGGCGTGCCGGCTCAACGAAAGGGTGAATCGAATGCGAGTCCTGCGATGGATGGTGGTGGCGCTCGGGGGCGTCGCGACGTTGGTGCTGGTGGCGGCCGCAGTGGCCTACGGCGCTTCGGAATACCTGCTGCGGCAGACCTCGCCGGCCCGCGCCCCCGCGGTCGCGTTGCCGACCGATGCGGTCTCGGTCGCGGAAGGGAGCCGCCTGTTCATGGTGCACGGCTGTGCCGGCTGCCATGGTCCGGCTGCCGAAGGGAATCTGCTGTTCGATGAACCGCTCATCGCCACGATCGTGGCGCCCAACCTCACCGATTCGATCGCCCGCTACGGCGCTGGCGACATCGCGACGGCGATCCGCAACGGCGTCAGCCCGCGCACCGGCAGAACGATGCTGGTCATGCCGTCGCAGGCATTCGCGCCGCTGAGCGACGCGGACCTGGGCAAGATCCTGGCGTTTGTGGCGAGCCTGCCGCGGGCGCCGGGCATGGAAGGCAGCGTGTCGGTCGGGCCTGTGGGGCGCCTGGGGCTGCTGGCCGGCCAGTACAAGACCTCGCTGCAGCTCGTGGAGCAGGCGGTGGCGCCGCCCGAGGCGCCCGACGCCGGGGCGTCCATCGGGCGCTACCTGGCCCGCACCTCCTGTGCCGAGTGCCATGGCGCCGATCTCGGCGGTGCGAGCCACCCCGAAGGTGTCGCGCCCAACCTGCGCATCGTGGCCGGCTACCAGCCGGAGGCGTTCACGCGCCTGATGCGAACGGGCATCGGCATGGGCGACCGCAAGCTGGGCGTCATGTCGGGCTGGGCCCGGGCGTATTTCTCGCACTTCACCGACGCCGAGGTGCAGGCGCTGTACCGCTACCTGCACGACCTGCCGGAGCCCGTCCGGCGCTGAGGCGAGGTGGCACCGCGGCGGCCGTGCCGACAGAAAAAGGTGGGCGTGTGTCCGGGAGGCCGACGGCGCCTCGTTCACTGAGACGGCACGTTTGCCATGGCTCCAGTGGACCCGACATGACCCGTCCTGCGTCTTTCGCCGCGCGCCCCGCGCTCCTTGCCTTGCTCCTCTGTGCAGCCGCGACGGCCGCCTCCGCCCGGGGGCAGGCCACCGAGGTGCTGTGCGGAATGCGCACGGGCGACGCAGCGGCCACGCTGCGAGTGGCGGCGGGCGGCGACCCGCTGGCTGCGTCCGCCGTCGATGTCGGCGAGGGCTTCGAGGTGCGTGCCGTGGCGCTGTCCGGGGCGGGCGATGCCGACCTTGTCGACCGGGCCGTCGTCACGGTGCTGGACCGGGCGGACGCGAGCCGCCGGGTCGTCCTTTCGCAGAGCCGCCTGCCGACGGCCGGGCGCGAGGCTCTCGATTCACAGGCGGCCTGGCGGCCGAACCTGTCGGGCTGGCAGCGCGTCTACTCGCCGGCACTCGGCCGCGAACTGGCCTGGGGCTGCGCGTTGGTGCTGAAGGGCTCGACGCCCGCGAACTGGGACCGCGTGGACGCGACCGACATCGACGACAGCCAGGCGCCCGCAGGCCAGAAAGCCGCCCGCACGGGCTCCGCCACCGTCCGCCTCGCCTGGATGGGCGACGTCATGCTGGCCGATGGACCGGGTCGGAGCATCGCCCGTGGGCGCGATCCGTTCGCGGCGGTCATGACGGTCATGAAGGCGGCAGACCTGCGCATCGCCAATCTGGAATGTGTCATCGCGACCGGCGGAACGCGCGTCGCCAAGCCCTGGACCTTCCGGGCCCATCCGCGCGTGCTGGCGGTGCTGCGAAGGCATGTCGACGTGGTCTCGCTCGCCAACAACCACTCGGGCGACTTCGGGCCCGCGGCGTTCGCGCAGATGCTGGGGCGGCTGGAGCGGGCCGGGCTGCCTTACTTCGGTGGCGGCGCCGATCTGCGCGTGGCACACCGGCCCGCCATCATCGAGCGGCAGGGGCTGCGCATTGCCCTGCTCGGCTACAACGAGATGTTCCCGCGCCTGTTCGAGGCCGGTCCCGGCAGCCCCGGCATCGCCTGGGCCGACGAGGAGCAGATCGTGGCCGACATCCGCGCCGCCCGGGCCGAGGCCGACGTGGTCATCCCCTACATGCACTGGGGCCAGGAACACAGCGAGACGGCGCATGCCCGCCAGCGTGCCCTGGCCCGGCTGATGATCCGTGCGGGTGCAGACGCCGTCGTGGGCACGCATCCGCACGTGCGCCAGGACACCGAGCTCATCGATGGCAAGCCCGTGATCTACAGCCTCGGCAACTTCGTCTTCGACGGGTTCAGCGACGCGGACAACAACACCGGCTCCATCCTTTGGATGACCGTGACGGCCCAGGGTGTCAGTGACTGGCATCTGCAGTCCGTTCATATCGATCCGTCAGGCGCCCCGCAGATCGACCGTGCCGATGCGGCGCGGCCGGCACGGCAGATCGCGGTGAACCAGTCGGCCTCCGACCCGCCAGCCGCAGGGGACTCCCGATGAGATCGTTGCTCGCGATGGCTGACCAATGGCCGGTCCTGAACCACCTGCTCGACGAGGCACCGACCTTGCCGGCCGACCAGCGCGCTGCCTGGCTGGCGCAGCTCGTCGGCGCGGACACTGGACACCGCGAGGCGCTGGAGGCGCTGCTGGCCACGCAGGCAGGCGTGGAGACTGCGGGCTCTCTTGCGCGGCTGCCGGTGCTGGAGCCCTCGGAGGCGGCCGACGACCTCGTGGCCGGCGCGGAGGTCGGGGCCTACCGCCCCTCCGGCCACGTCGGGCGCGACGATGCTGGTCTCCCTGCGGCGCAGGCTTGCGTAAGCCACGCTGCCGCTTGCCGCAGGTGACGCTGCCGCAGCGCCGCGCCCTGGGCGACCCGGTCAGAAGCCCCGATGTCGCCCGTGTCCGGCAACTGCTCGCACAGGCCGGTTCAGGTTAGGGGGATCGTGCCGCGCGGTGGCGCGCGATGTCCGGTTGGAGGCGTCGACTGCGTAACTCTCTTCAGCAACTGATTGAAGAGATCCATGCGACGTCTGACGTTGACCCTGAGCTTCGCCGCGGCCGTGTGCGCCGCCGCGCAGGCGGCCCCGGCAACCCCGGATCGCCCCGCGGTCCAGAGCTGGACGCTGCGCGCGCGCATCGTCGCCACCGGCATGCGCCGCGCGTTCGGCGTTCGCCAGGTCGGCCGGTTCCACAGCGGCGGGCCTTTCGTGTCCAACCCCGAGTTCCTGCTGCAGACGCAGCCCGGCAAGGTGCTGGACCCGCAGCGCGTGCTGGTGGCGGTGGAGCAGAACTTCGGTGCGACGCCGGGCAACCCGGCCCATGCGCCCGGCGCCGTCCTGTCCATCGACCCGACCGCCGCGACGGACGATCACGCGCTGGCAATCCCCGCCGTGCTGGCGCCGGGCCGCCCGGCCGAGGGCGGCGCCGTGCAGCTGTACAGCGTCCAGGCGCGCACGCAGCTCAACCGCCTGCACAACGCGGGCGCCCGCACGGCCGACTTCGCCGGCGTGTCGGGCCCGCGCTACCTGTCGATCAACAACGCCTTCGGCCGGCCTTGGGTCGCGAACGCGCCGTTCGGGCTGCGCGGCGCGGGCAGCGAGAGCGTGCTCGACCCCGACGGCGCGCCGCTGGCCAATGCACCCAGCGACGACGCGGGCGGTGTGTTCGCCGGTGCGATGAATTTGCGCACCAGCAGGCCCCGCGCCGTGCGTACCGGCTGGTTCGCGCAGTGGCTGAACCGCCAGGACAGCGGCCAGCTCACGCCTGGCGCCATCGACAAGGGGGCGCTCGGCACGGCCTTCCTCGGCTCGTCGCCTGACGGCAGCGGCTTCGCGGTGTTCGCCGTCGTGACGGGCGATGGCGCCGTCGTGCAGGTGCATGTGCAGGACGGTGTCGACGGCCTGGCGCCGCGCGGCACGGTCGACGTCGGCGGCGACGATCCCGGCGTGATCGGCACGGCGTTCCAGTGGGTGCCGGACCGCACGCTGTACGTTGCCGACGCGCGGCGCGATCGCATCGCCGTGCTGGAGCTGGGCGACGACACGCGGCACTTCACGCTGCGCCGCACGCGCCATCTGCAGTCGCCGTGGTTCCAGCACCCGGTCGACCTCGCGCCCTGCGTGCCCGAGATCGCCAACCCGCGCTTCGCCAGCCACACGACGCTGGCCGGCGGCTCCGACCTCTACGTTGTCAACCGTGGCGACGGCTCGGTGCTGCGCGTCGCGCAGGATGGCACGGTCGTCGCGCGTGCCGTGGTCACCTGGCCGGATGGCCGTGAGGTCGGCGCCGACCGACTGCACGCCATCGCCGTGTCGGCCGATGCGCAGCGGCTGTGGTTGATCGCCGAGCGCGATGCCGGGAGCGTGCTGATCGAAGTGGCCGGCTTCGACGCCGGCGGTGCCTTCGTCGCCCGCGGCCAGGTGGCGGCTGCGCAGGCCAGGCCGCAGGAGACGGTAGAAGAGGGTGCCCGCCTGTTCACGGCCAACCTCACGCTCGGTGCGGGGCCGGGCACGCGCTTCAACGCCACGTCCTGCGTGGCCTGCCACCCCGGCCCGGGTGGCGCGAGTGCTGGCGAGGAACACTTCGCGCGCCGCATCGCCCGCCTCGACGCGGTCAGCGGCCGGGCGGCGCCGGGCGCGGCGGAGCTGGCGCCGCGGCATGTGATGGCCGGCTCCGTCATGCGCGCCGAACCTTTGCCGCGCGGGGCCAACGTCGTGTCGCTGCGCATGCCGCTGACGCTGGTCGCAGCCGGCCGGCTGGACGAGATCCCTGACGCCGTCATCGAGGCCCAGGCCGTCAGCAAGGGCGATGGCATCAAGGGCCGCGTGCACTACGTGACCGCCGGAGATGGCGCGCAGCGCGTGGGCCGCTATGGCTGGAAGGCCGACACCGCCCGGCTGGACGACATCGTCACCCGGGCGCTGGCCAACGAGATGGGCGTGGTGCGCACGGCGGCTGGCGAGGACGGTACGGTGCGGGCGCTGGCTGCCTATCTGCACGGGCTCTCCACGGCGCGTCCGCCCACCGTGGCCGCAGTGTCCGCGCAAGCCCGCGGGAGGGCCGCGCCATGACGCCCGCGCTGCCTCTGCAAGGCCTTGCCGCGACGCTGCGTGGGCGCACGCCGGGCGTTCTCGTCGCTGCCGCGCTGGCGCTGGCCGCAAGCTGGATCGCGGGCGGCCTGGGCGACCCGCTGGCGCGCAACCCGGTGCTGGTGGCCATGCTGCTGGGTCTGCTGCTCGGCAACGTCTTCGGCTGCCCCGACGCGCTGCGTCCCGGGCTGGACTTCACGAAGCGCTTCCTGCTGCGCACGGGCATCGTGCTGCTGGGCTTTCGCATCACCGTGGCGCTGTTGGGGGATCTCGGCCTGGCGCCCATCCTCATCGCCGCGACCGAGCTGGTCTTGATGCTGCTCATCGTGCGCTGGGTGGCGCTGCGCGTGTTCCGCCTGGAGCCGGCACTCGCGCTGCTGGTGGCGGCGGGCTCGGCGGTCTGCGGGGCTGCAGCCATCCTGTCGGTGGCGGCGATGGCGAAGGACCGTGAGCGGCATGCCGGCATCGCGATCGCGCTCATCACGATGGTCGGCACTGTCGCGCTGCTGCTGTACCCGATGGCCTTCCTGGCCGGCTGGATGCCGGGGCTGGACGAGCGCAGCTTCGGTGTCCTCGTCGGCGCCAGCATCTTCGAGCAGGCCCAGGTCTATGGCGCGTCGTTCGCCGTGTCCGAGGGCGCGCTGAACATGGCGACGCTGGTCAAGCTCAGCAAGGTCGTCATGCTGATCCCGTTGCTGCTGTTGATGGGCGTTGCCCAGCGCCGCGCGCCGTCGGGCGAAGCGCGCGGCCGCTTGCCGGTGCCGTGGTTCGTGTTCGCCTTCCTGGCCGTGCTGCTCTTCAATTCGGTGGTGACCGTGCATCCGCAGGTACGCGCGGCCGTCCTGCAGTTCGACCAGTTCCTGTTCCTGATGGTCATGGTGGCGTTGGGGCTCACGACGCCGCTGAAGCCGCTGGTCGGCAGCGGCGGCCTGCGGTTGATCGGCGCGGGCGTGTTCGCGCTCGTGCTGTCGGCCGGCATCGCCTATGCGCTGGTGCGTGCCAACCAGGGCAGCGCGCTCGCCGAGGAGACGTCGGCGCGTGCTGTGCCGCCGGGTGACGGCGCTCGCATCTTCGATGCCGTCGGCTGCGTGAAGTGCCACGTGCCCAGCCTGCGCGGCGTCAATGGCGACGTGCCCGTGTTTTCCGACCTGCTGTTGCACGACATGGGCCCGGCGCTCGACGACAAGATCGTGCAGGGCCAGGCCATCGGCTCCGAATGGCGGACGACACCGTTGATCGGCATCCGGCTGCGCGAGCGCTATCTGCACGACGGACGCGCAACGACGCTGCGTGATGCGGTGCTCGAACACGGCGGCGAAGCGGAGCTCGTGCGCAGACGGTTCTTTGAACTCGACGAGGACGAACAGCGTGCGGTCTACGCGTTCGTCGCCTCCCTTTGACCGGAGCGAGGCGCGGGCCCTCGCCGCACGAGGCGCACGATATCGGCGCCGAGCGGCCTGCCTTCGACCCGCTCCCGATCGGGGATTCTCGGGAGCGTTCAGACCTTATTCAACGTTTTGCACCTGCTCGCGCATCTGTTCGATCGCGACTTTCATTTCGACGGAGATATTCGTCAGCTCGAGCGCCGCGGACTTGGAGCCCAGCGTGTTGGCCTCGCGGTGCAATTCCTGGATCAGGAAATCCAGCCGCTTGCCGAGTTCGCCGCCTTTCTTGAGCAGGCGGCTGAGTTCATCCAGGTGGGCGCGCAGCCGCGCCAATTCCTCGGCCACGTCGATGCGGATCGCGAAGGCCGCGGCCTCACCCAGGGCGCGTTCCTGCAGGGCCTCCTGCGGCACGGAACTGGCCGCACCGGTGGCGTTCAGCGCCTCCTGCCAGCGCTCCAGGAAGCGCTGTTGCTGGCGGGCGACGACGGCGGGCAGCAGCGGCTCGGCTTCATCGGCCAGCGCGCGCAGCCGCTGGATGCGTTCGCTGAGGATGGCCACCAGCTTCTCGCCCTCGCGTTCACGCGACTCGGCCAGGCCCTCGACGCAGGCTCGCGCGGCTTCCAGCGTTGCGGCATCGAGCTGAGCTGGCACGGCGGCGCCGCTCTTGCACCAGTTCAACACCTCCTGCACGGACAGCGGTGCCGCGTCCGGCATCCAGGCGCGCACCTTGGATTCCAGGCTGGCCAGGCGGTTGAGTTGCTCCGGCTGGGGCTGGGGCCAGCCGCCGTCTGACTCGCGCTGGGTGTTGATACGCAGCTCGATCTTGCCGCGCTTGAAGCGTGCCGCGACCAGTTCGCGCAGCGCCGGCTCCAGCCCGCGCAGCTCTTCAGGCATGCGCATGGACAGGTCCAGGAAGCGGCCGTTTACAGACCGTAACTCGACGCTGACGGAGGCTTGTGAAGTGTTGGTGCCGTCGTCGGCTTTAGGGGGTTGCGCCACGGAATTGGCGTACCCGGTCATGCTGTAGACTGGCATTTCGCACTCGCAAAACAGACAAAACGCGATTATGTCCAAGCCGAAGCCGGCGCCATTGCCCGCAGGCACGGTGGTTGGGGGCTATCAGATCATCAAGCGACTGGCGGCGGGCGGTTTCGGCGTGGTTTACCTCGCTGAAGACCCGGACCACCACCTCGTCGCGTTGAAGGAATATCTGCCCTCGTCGCTGGCCGAGCGTTCCCCCGGAGAGCTGACGCCTCGCGTCAAGCCTGAGAAGCAGCCGTTGTACCGGCTGGGGCTGAAGAGCTTCTTCGAAGAAGGCCGTTCGCTCGCGCAGATCTCGCATCCCAGCGTCGTCTCGGTGCTGAACTTCCTGCGCGAGAACGAGACCGTCTACATGGTCATGAACTACCTGCAGGGCGACACGCTGCAGGACTTCATCGTGACCGCACGAGACATGAAGCGCGACAAGGTCTTCCGCGAGTCGACCATCCGCAGCCTGTTCGACGAGATCCTGCGCGGCCTGCGCATCGTCCACCAGCACAAGATGTTGCACCTGGACATCAAGCCGGCCAACATCTTCATCACGAACGACAACAAGGCCGTGCTGCTGGACTTCGGCGCCGCGCGCGAAGTACTGAGCAAGGAAGGCAACTTCATCCGCCCGATGTACACGCCAGGCTTCGCCGCGCCGGAGATGTACCGCCGCGACGGCTCGCTGGGCCCGTGGACCGACATCTACGCCATTGGCGCCTGCATCTACGCCTGCATGCAGGGCTACCCGCCCAACGACGCGCCGCAGCGGCTGGAGAAGGACCGGCTGAACTTGAGCCTGTCGCGGCTGCGCAATGTCTACTCCGACAACCTGCTCGAAGTGACCGAGTGGTGCATGTCGCTGGACCCGCTCGCGCGCCCGCAGAGCGTGTTCGCGCTGCAGAAGGAACTCGCCCGCGAGACCGAGCGTCGGTACACCAAACTCAGTTTCAGCGAACGCCTCAAACTGCAACTTGAGAATCTGAAATCCGGAGCGAAAGCTTGAGCCCCCACGCGTACGTTCGTCCGCAGCCCCCCGAGGGGGCGCAAGGCCACCCCAGGGGCGGCCCGTCGGGAGCCTTGGCGTGAAGTTCAGCGTCTTCCAAGTCAGTCGTCGCGGTGGCCGCGAGACCAATGAAGACCGCATGGGCTATTGCTACACGCGGGAAGCCGGCCTATTTGCGCTGGCCGATGGCATGGGTGGCCATCCGGAGGGCGAGGTCGCTGCGCAGATCGCGCTGCAGACGCTGGCAGCGCTGTTCCAGCAGGACGCCCGCCCGGTGCTGGACGACCCGCAGCGCTTCCTGCAGGACACCATCGTCATCGCCCATCAGCAGCTGCTGCGCTACGCCCAGAGCAAGGGGCTGTCGGACACGCCGCGCACCACGGTCGTCGCCTGCATCATCCAGGGCAACCAGGCCTGGTGGGCGCACTGCGGAGATTCGCGCCTGTACCTCGTGCGCGGCGGCAAGCTGATCGCCCGCACGCGCGACCATTCCTACTCCGAGCTGCAGGAAGCGCTCGGCCGCGTCGCCCGCGGTGCCGAGCCCTTCAATCGCAACGTGCTGTTCACCTGCCTGGGCAGCCCCGGCAAGCCCATGGTGGACTGCCAGGGCCCGCTGGTCCTGGAGTCTTCGGACCGCATCCTGCTGTGCTCCGACGGCCTGTGGGGCAGTGTGGAGGATCACGAGATCGTCCAGCACATGGCCGACCAGGCCATCTCCGAGGCCGTGCCAGACCTCGTCGAGCAGGCCTTGCGCCGCGGCGGCGAGCGCAGCGACAACGTCACGGTGCTTTCCGTCGAATGGGAAGGCCAGGGCGACCCCGATGGGGACACCACGCAAAACCTCGGCAACTCCGGCTTCGCCTCCACGATCCAGGGCGCGCTGGACGCCGACCTCGTCGCCGCGATGGACGACGAGGAGATCGAGCGCTCGGTGCGCGAGATCAACGAAGTCATCCGTCAATCCGGCCGCGGTCTGAACCGCCGCTAACCTCTTTCTCGTCATGACCAAGACTTTCACGCGCAGCGCAGGCCGCGCTGCCAATGAGTTGCGCCCGGTGCGCATCACCCGCGGCTTCACAGTGCATGCCGAGGGCTCCGTGCTCATCGAATTCGGCTCGACGCGCGTGCTGTGCACGGCGTCCGTTGAGGAGCGCGTGCCGCCGCACAAGCGCGGCTCGGGCGAGGGCTGGGTGACGGCCGAGTACGGCATGCTGCCGCGCGCCACGCACACCCGTAGCGACCGTGAGGCCGCCAAGGGCAAGCAGAGTGGCCGCACGCAGGAGATCCAGCGCCTCATCGGCCGCTCGCTGCGCGCGGTGTTCGATCTGGCGGCGTTGGGCGAGCGCACCATCACGCTGGACTGCGACGTGCTGCAGGCCGACGGCGGCACGCGCACGGCGGCCATCACCGGCGCCTTCGTCGCGGCGACGGATGCCGTCAACAAGCTCATCGCCGACAGCAAGCTGTCGCGCTCGCCGATCAAGGACTCGGTCGCTGCGATCTCGGTCGGCATCGTCGACGGCGTGCCGCTGCTGGACCTCGAATACGTCGAGGACTCGGCCTGCGACACCGACATGAACGTCGTCATGACCGGCTCGGGCGGCTTCGTCGAACTGCAGGGCACGGCCGAGGGCGTGGTTTTCACGCGCGACGAGATGAACGCGCTGCTGGACCTGGCCGACAAGGGCATCCGCGAGCTGATCGCGTTGCAGAAGGCGGCATGATGGGCCGCGCAGCGCCGGGCCGCCCCAAGCAAGCGGTCATCCCCTCGGGGGATCGACCGATGTACTCGTCGGGCGAGGGGCCGACATGAAACTCGTCCTCGCCTCCAACAACGCCAAGAAGCTCGTCGAACTGCAGGCGCTGTTCGCGCCGCTCGGCATCGAGCTGGTGAACCAGGGCAGCCTGGGCATTCCGGAGGCGGAGGAGCCTTTCGAGACGTTTGCCGAGAACGCGCTGGCCAAGGCGCGGCATGCAGCGAAGCTGAGCGGCCTGCCGGCGCTGGCCGACGACTCCGGGCTGAGCGTCGACGCGCTGGGCGGTGCGCCGGGCGTGCGCTCGGCCCGCTACGCGCTGGACGCTGGCGGCGAGAAGAGCGATGCGGCCAACAACGAGCGTCTGCTGCGCGAGATGGCGGCGATCGACGACCGCCGCGCGCGCTTCGTCTGCGCGTTGGTGGCCGTGCGCAGCGCCGATGATCCCGAGCCGCTGATCGCGATGGGCCGCTGGGCTGGCGAGATCTTGACCGCGCCAAGCGGCGAAGGCGGCTTCGGCTATGACCCGCTGATGAACATTCCCGCACTGGGCCAGACCGTCGCCAGCCTCGGCGCCGAGGTCAAGAACCGGCACAGCCACCGCGCGTTGGCGGCGGCGCAACTGATCGTGCAGTTCCGCGAGGTCTGGCGCCTCGGCTGACGTTCATGGCTGATCTCCAGCACCTGATGCGCCCGGGCACGCTGCAGTTGCCCGCGCTGCCGCCGCTCGCGCTCTACGTGCACCTGCCGTGGTGCCTGCGCAAATGCCCCTACTGCGACTTCAACTCGCACGAGGTGAAGGATGGTGCGCTGGCCATCGACACGGCCGAGGCCTACCTCGCCGCGCTGCGTGCCGATCTCGAAGCTGCGCTGCCGCTGATCTGGGGCCGGCCCGTCGTCAGCATCTTCATCGGCGGCGGCACGCCCAGCCTGTTCAACCCCGAGCAGATCGGGCAGTTGATCTCCGACATCCGCGCCCGTCTGCCGCTGGAGGCGGGCTGTGAGATCACACTGGAGGCCAACCCCGGCACCTTCGAGCGTGAGCGCTTCGCGGGCTTCCGCCAGGCAGGCGTGACGCGGCTGTCGGTCGGCGTCCAGAGCTTCGACGATGGGCAGCTGAAGACGTTGGGGCGCGTGCACAGCTCGACCCAGGCGCGCGCGGCACTGGCCGAGGCGGCCAGTGCGTTCGAGACCTGGAACCTCGACCTGATGTACGCGCTGCCCGGTCAGACGCTGGACCACCTGGCGCGCGAGCTGGATGCGGTGCTGAGCTTCAAGCCACCGCACCTGTCCATCTACCACCTGACCATCGAGCCCAACACGGTCTTTGCGACGCGCACGCCCGAACATCTGCCCGACCCGGACCTGGCGAGCGACATGCTGGACCTCATCACCGCGAAGACCGGTGCCGCGGGCCTGTCGCGTTACGAGGTCTCGGCCTACTCGCGCGATGGCCATCGCTGCGCGCACAACCTGAACTACTGGCAGTTCGGCGACTACCTCGGCATCGGCGCCGGCGCGCACAGCAAGCTGAGTTTTCCGAACCGCGTGCTGCGTCAGGTGCGCTGGCGCGAGCCGGCGGCCTTCATGGCGCAAGCCAACAAGGTCAGCAATGAGAACGAGGTGGCGCGCAAGGAGCTGCCGTTCGAGTTCATGCTGAACGCGTTGCGGCTCAAGGACGGTGTCACCGTCATGCAGTTCCTCGAACGCACCGGCCTGCCGATCTCCAGCATCGCCAAGGCGCTGGAAACGGCGCGCGACCGTGGCCTGCTGGTGAATGACCCCGCGCGCATCCAGCCGACCGAGCGCGGCTTCGACTTCCTCAGCGACCTGCAGCAGCTTTTCCTCTGAGCCGCGTCAGGCGGGCGTCGGCGCTTCGCTCAGGCGCTGCTGCAGCGCCGCGATCTCGGCATGCAACCAGTCGCAGAAGGCGCGCACTGCGAGGTCGTCGCGCAGCGCCTCGGGGTAGACGATCTGGTAGTCCCGCGTGGCGTCGAGGTCCACCGTGTGCGCGTGTACGCGCACGAGCCGGCCGTCCAGCAGCGCGTCGGCGGCCAGCAGCTCGCGCGCCAGCGCCACGCCCATCGCCTGTTCGCCCGCCTGCAACAGCACGCCGGCATCGTTGAAGCTCGCGACGACGACGGGTGCCGCTCGCACGCCCGTGCCGGCGAACCATTCCTGCCAGTCTTCCGCATCGCCCAGCAGCGGTTCTTCCAGCAGTGCGGACGACGGCTTGCCGATGAGTCGATGTGCCAGGGCCGGTGCGGCCACGGCGATCAACGGTGAGTGGAAGAGTGCCTCGGTGACCAGGCCCGGCCAACCGCCGCGCCCCACGCGCAGCCCGATGTGAAAGCCCTCGCGCTCCAGGTCGACGACCTGCTGCGACGTGTGCAGGTCCAGCGAGATGCAGGGCTGCAGGCTCTGCCAGCGCGGCAGGCGCGGCATCAGCCAGCGCTGTGCGAACGAGGGCAGGGCGGTCACGCGCAGCATCTGGGCGGCCTGGCCGTGGGCCTGCGTCGCGGCGATGACGCCGGTTTGCAACTCCGCGAACATCTTCAGCACCGCGCGCTGCAGTGCCTGTCCGGCCGGGTTCAGCGTCAGCCGCCGCCCCTGGCGCGCGAACAGCTCGAAGCCCAGCTGAGTCTCCAGTCCGCGGATCTGCTGGCTGACGGCGCTATGCGTCAGGTGCAGGCTCTCGGCCGCGGCGCGCAGGTTCTCCGTCTGCGCGGCAGCGCGGAAGGCGGCGAGGTAGTGCAGCGGGAAACGGTCCAGTGAGGCCATTTGGTAAGCGAAATGAACCAGGCAGTGCAGAAACGAGCGCTTGGTAAGCGGTTGCTGGATTCCTAGGATACCCAGGAACCTCCAGGAGACACCACCATGAACTCGCCGTACCGCTGGATTGCCTCGACTTTGCTTGCCGTTGCCCTCGTGCTGGTGGCTGTGGCCGCGCCTGCGTTCACCGACTCGAACGCCGATTTGAAGGAGGTCGCAGCCGACCGCACCGCGCGCGTCGTCGTGCTCGCCAAGGCCCAGCCGCCCAGGCCGGTGGCATGGGTGCCGCAGGCGACGGCCAAGCAACTGGACGGATTCAAGCCCGTGCTGCCGCCAGAGCATGGCATCGCTGCGGGACACCCGCCGGCGCAGCAGACGCTGGCCCAGGCAGACGCCGCGCGATGAGCTGGCGTCAGACGCGGTTGAGCGAGATGCCCGACGTGGCGCGCAGCCGCTCCAGCACCTTGCCGGCGATCTGGTTCAGCGGCAGCACCTCGTCGGCAGCGCCGTGTGCGATGGCTTCGCGCGGCATGCCGAAGACGACACAGCTCGCCTCGTCCTGGCAGTAGTTGTAGGAGCCGGCGTCCTTCATGACCTTCATCGCGCGGGCGCCGTCGGCGCCCATGCCGGTCAGCATGATGCCGATGGCGTTCTGGCCCACGACCTTGGCGGCCGACAGGAACAGCGCCTCCACCGATGGCTTGTGGCGGTTGATCGGCTCGCCGTCCTGCACGCGGGCGATGTAGTTGGCGCCGCTGCGTTCCACGGTCAGGTGCAGGCCGCCCGGCGCGATGTAGCCGTGGCCGGGCAGGATGCGCTCGCCGTCCTGCGCTTCCTTCACGCGGATCTTGCACAGCCCGTCCAGCCGCGCCGCGTAGCTCTTCGTGAAGCCGGGCGGCATGTGCTGCGTGATGACGACGGCCGGGCTGTCGGCTGGCAGGTTGATGAGCACGTCCTTGGTCGCCTCGGTGCCGCCGGTGGAGGCGCCGATGAAGATGATCTTCTCGGTCGACGCGCGGCCCAAGCTGGCCATCGTGACGGCCTTGACCGGCGCGGCGGGCGTGCTGCCCGGCGCGGGTGGTGGCGGCGCGCGGCGGATGTGGGCCTTGGACGCGATGCGGATCTTGTCGGTGATGTCCTGGGCCAGCAGCCGGATGCCGTCGGCCACGCCGATCTTGGGCTTGGCCACAAAGTCCACCGCGCCCAGTTCCAGCGCCTTCAGCGTGACTTCCGCGCCGCGTTCGGTCAGCGTGGACACCATGACGACGGGCATCGGCCGCAGGCGCATCAGGCGCGACAGGAAGTCCAACCCGTCCATGCGCGGCATCTCCACGTCCAGCGTGATGACGTCGGGGTTGAGCGTGCGGATCATCTCGCGCGCCAGCAGCGGGTCGGCCGCGGCGCCAATGCATTCCATGTCGGTCTGGCGATTGATGATCTCGGTCAGGATGGAGCGCACCAGCGCCGAATCGTCCACCACAACGACCTTGGTTTTGGCCATCGTTGGCCTCCTCAGAACAAGTCGATGGAGCCGCCGCTGCTGGCGACGGGCTGCACCTTCTGGATGGCCGCCTTGTCCTGTTGGACCAGTGCGTCCGTGTTGGTCGGGGCCAGGCGCTTGACCATGGCCTTGCCGCTTGCGGGCAGGAAACAGACCTTGCGTGGGTACACGTCCATCACGTCCTTGGACACGATGGGGATGCGTTCTAGCTTCAGGTAGTCGATGACGAAGTTGGTGTTGCGCTCGCCGACGTTCAGCGAGTTCATGCCGGAGATGACGGCGCCGCCGCCGAAGATCTTGGCCTCCATGCGGGCCTTGCTGGCGCCGCGCTTCATCATCTCGTTGATCAGCAGTTCCATCGCGAACGAGCCGTAGCGGCCCGAGTCGCCGTTGCCCTCGGGCAGCATGAAGTGGTTCATGCCGCCGACCTTGGCCGTACGGTCCCACAGGCAGGCGGCGATGCACGAGCCCAGCGTCGTCATGACGAGAAGGTCCTCGGTGTCGACGAAGTACTCGCCCGGCAGGATCTTGACGGCCGCGTTCTTGAAGTGGGCGTCGTAGAAGAAGAACGAGGCCTCGCCCTGCTTGCGTGGCTGGGCCTTGAGCTGGTTGACCTTGGCAACCGCGACCGGGTTGCCGATGCCGACGGTCGCGGCGGAGGCGAAAGGCGTACTCATCTTCAGACCCGTTCGTAGATGGTTTTGCCGCGCAGCTTGAACAGGTCGCGGGATTCGGTGAAGTTCTCGGAATGGCCCACGAACAGCAGGCCTCCCGGGCGCATGACGCGGTGGATGCGCTCCAGCACCTTGCGCTGCGTCGGTGCGTCGAAATAGATCATGACGTTGCGGCAGAACACCATGTGGAAGGGGTCGCCGAGCTGCCACTGCGCGTCCATCAGGTTCAGCGGGCGGAAGTCCACCCAGCGCTGCAGCTCCGGCTTGACGCGGATCTTGCCGGAGTTGGCGCCTGTGCCGCGCATGAAGAAGTTCTTCAGCCGCGTCGCGTCCAGGCCGCGGGCGTCGGCGTTGTAGACGCCGCGCTTGGCCGTGGCCAGCACATTGGTGTCGATGTCGCTGGATACCAGCTGCACCGACGCGCCCGGGCCCAGCGCCTCGCTGCAGGTCATCAGGATGGAGTACGGCTCCTCACCGGTCGACGCCGCACAGCACCAGATGCGGACGGGCTTGCCGACAAAGGGCTTGAGGTCGTCCTTCAGCGCGTGGAAGTGATGCTCCTCGCGGAAGAAGGACGTCAGGTTGGTGGTCAGGCAGTTGACGAACTCCTGCCACTCGGCCGCACCGGACGCACCACTGGAAGACTCCAGCCACTGCAGGTAGCTCGCGAAGCTCTTGTGCCCCGTCTCGCGCAGGCGGCGCGACAGGCGGCTGTAGACCATCGCGTGCTTGCCGTCGTGAAGGCTGATGCCGGCGTGCTTGTAGATCAGCTCGCGCACCCGGTCGAAGTCGGCCTTGCTGAAGCTGAACTCGTGATCGAGGGTGTCGTTGCCGTGGGCAAGGTCGGGTGCGGGCATGTCTCTAAATCAGATTTGTTGGTGCTCGCAGCAGTTATGGCGTTGGCGCGCCGATTCTGCACCGCAGGCCGTTTGTACGGTCCGGGTTCGACTCAGCATAGTGCAAACAGGCCGCAGGAACGTGCCTGTTTCACGGCCGGCCCTCATAAGTCCCGCTGCTAGACTGACTCGAAACCACAATTCACCAACCGCTCGCCAATCCGCCAGCCTTTGGAACACCGCTCGCCCGCCACCTCGCTGATCGACGCCCAGGCGCTTGATCTGGACCAGGCCCTGCAACTGCTTCAGCAGGCCGGGGCACTGCTGCCGGATGAAGCACCGCTGAGCGCCGCCTGGCTGCAGGCCGTGCTGGATGCGCTCTGTGACCTGTCCAGCAAGGACGCCCTGACCGGCCTCGTCAACCGCCGCAGCTTCGAGATGGCCCTGGCTCGCGAGGTCGACCGCGTGGCCCGATCCGGCGAAGCTGCCTTGCTTTTGATCCTCGACATCGACCACTTCAAGGCCGTCAACGACACGCACGGCCATGGCGCCGGCGACCAGGTGATCCGCGCCGTCGCCAACGCCGTCGCGCAGACGGTACGGCCCATGGACCTCGTGGCCCGCGTGGGCGGCGAGGAGTTCGCCATCATCTTGCCCAACTGCGCGACGCATGTCGGTCTGGCCGTCGCCGAGCGCGTGCGCGAGCGCGTTTCCGAGCTCGACATCGAGATCGCCCCCGGCCAGATGCTGGGCGTGACCGTCAGCCTCGGCGGCGCCTTTGCCCCGCAATGGGTGCGCTCGTCGCCGCTGCTGTGGACGGAGCGTGCCGACCGCCAGCTCTACCGCGCCAAGGCCGACGGCCGCAACCGCGCCTGCCTGGAGCCCCAGATCGACTCCCTGGTCAGCGCCGAAGAAAAGGGCATGTTGTTTGCCTCCATGAATCTCGACACGCAACAGGACCTGCCATGAGCATGACCCACGATCCTGCTGCCCCGCGCCCGCCGCGATCCGGCGCCCGCACGCTCGCCATCACCAGCGGCAAGGGCGGCGTCGGCAAGACCTTCGTCACCGCCAACCTCGCCGCGGCCCTCGCCGCGCGCGGCCAGAAGGTGCTGGTGCTGGACGCCGACCTCGGCCTCGCCAACCTCGACGTGGTGCTGAACCTGCACCCCAAGCTGACGCTGCACGACGTCTTCACCGAGAAGGCCACGCTCGAGCAGGCCATCCTGCCCGCGCCGGGCGGGTTCAGCGTGCTGCTGGCCGGCTCCGGCATGGTGGAGTACTCGCGCCTGACGCCCGAGGTGCGCGACAAGCTGTTGCACATCATCGACCTCGTGAAGCCCCGATTCGACTGGGTGCTGCTGGACACCGGCGCCGGCATTTCCGACGTCGTGCTGTTCGCGATCTCGCTGGCCACCGATGTGCTCGTCGTCGCCACGCCTGAGCCCACGTCGCTGACCGACGCCTACGCCACCATCAAGGTGCTGGCCACGCAGCAGGAGCGCCGCCAGGTGGGCCTGCTCGTCAACCAGGCCAACCGCGTCGGCGAGGGCCGGCTGATCTGCGGGCAGTTGCAACAGGTGCTGCAGCGCTTCGTCGGGCCGACACCGGGCCAGACCTTCAAGCTCGAACTGATGGGCGAGGTGCGTGCCGATCCGGCGGTCAAGCAGGCCGTGCTGAAGCGCCAGCTGATGCTGGAGCACTTCCCCGGCTGCGATGCGGCCCAGGCCATCAAGGCACTCGCCACAAAAATCCTTGGCTGACTCTCCCGCGACTGCATTCGACTGGATCGGCGGCGAGGCGCGCGTGCGCGAACTCGTTGACCGTTTCTACGACCTGATGGACCTGGAGCCGGGCTACGCGCGACTGCGCGCGGCGCATGGCGACTCACTGGAGTCGGCGCGCGACAAGCTGTTCTGGTTCCTGTGCGGCTGGCTGGGCGGGCCGGACCACTACATCAGCCGCTTCGGCCACCCGCGGCTGCGGGCGCGGCATCTGCCGTTCCGCATCGGTATCGCCGAGCGCGACGAGTGGCTGGCTTGCATGGCGCAGGCCATGCAGGAGACCGGCGTGAACCCCGACCTGCAGGCTCGCCTGGCCGAGTCGTTCGCGGGCACGGCCGACTGGATGCGTAACGTCGGCGCTTGAAACGCGAGGCTGGCGCCTTCCCGGCGCCAGCCCCGTCACGATGCTCAGTCGATACTGAAAGCGAAGTCCTGCTGGAACATCGCATCGCCCTGGCACTGGTAGCCGGCGAGCGCGGTCTCCACCGAACGCTGCAGCGAGCGCCGGGTCTTGCCGTCCAGCGCACCCTGGGTCACATGGAAATCGGTGCCCACGACGCGGCCGCCGCGCACCGTGGCGACGACGTTCAGCACCGCCTCGCCGCTCCAGTTGAGTGCGGGCATCTCAGGCTTGGGCATGACCGAGCAGACGGCGCCCGGCGTCTGCAGCCGGGGCTTGCTGACCGGCTGCGCGGGTGTCGGATCGGCGCGGGTCGAGCCTCGCTCGGCCACGATCGTCCCGGTGTCGCGGATCACGGTCGGGCCAACCGGGGGCGGGTCTTGTGCTACGACGACGTCGTCGGGGACGGGCACCGGGATGGGCTGGAAGTCCCGCATCACGGGCCTGTCCACCGGTCGAGGCTCGGGTTTCGGCGGATCGGGCTGCACCTCCGGCGGCAGCGGCTTCAACGTGATGATCTTGGGCGGCTCGGGAGGCGACTTGATGAGCCCGGCGCTCAGCGCATAAATCGCGGCGACATGCACGGCAACGACCAGACCGATGCCCACATAGCTCTTGGGCTTGGGGGCATGGCCCGAATAGGCGTGGGACAGGTTCATGGGATCTCCTCTCTGCAGCGGTTGGGGAAACCAGATGTCGCGTTTGCGGTGGCTTGGGGCCAACGCTACTGCGGTTGGGAGAGGCGGGTCAATGGTGGGTTTGCCCGTCGGCGCCACGCCACGCGTGAAGGCGTTCGCACAGCGCGTCAGTGCGGTGTCAGGCCGTACCCGTCA
This sequence comes from Pelomonas candidula, assembly GCF_043555985.1. Taxonomy (NCBI): domain Bacteria; kingdom Pseudomonadati; phylum Pseudomonadota; class Betaproteobacteria; order Burkholderiales; family Sphaerotilaceae; genus Roseateles; species Pelomonas candidula. The sequence continues at coordinate 207,736 of NZ_JBIGIC010000011.1, forward strand.
GCAGCACGATGAGTGCGCCCGCACCGCCATCGCTGGCGCGTGCCTGCACGAACGCCAGCACCTCGTTCTTCTGCACCAGCCAGCGGCGCACGCGGCCCTTCAGCACGGGCTCGCGGCCCGGCGAGCCGTGGCCCTTGCCGTGCACCACGCGCACGCAGCGCAGGCCGCGGCGGGAACTGTCGTGCACGAAGTGGCTGAGCGCCTCGCGCGCGGCGTCGCGGCGCAGGCCGTGCAGGTCCAGCTGGCCCTGCAGCGCCCAGTGGCCGCGGCGCAGCTTGCGCACGACCTCCAGGCTGATGCCCTCGCGGCGGAACGACAGCGTCTCGTCCGTCTCCAGCAGGCTCTCGATGTCGATCTCGTCGGACAGCGCCTGCAGCAGCACGGCGCGCTCGTCGGCTTCGCGCTGGCGCGGCTCGGGCGCGGGCTGCTCCAGGTCGTGCAACACGCGGTCGACGCGGCGCAGCGGCGTCACCGGGCCCACGGTCAGCTCGAATACGCGACGCTCCTGCTCGGCCAGGCGCATTGCTGCAGCCAGCCGCTCGCGTTCGGCCTCGGCCGCCAGCCGAGCCGCAGCCAGCTCGCGGGCCAGCGGCTTGAGGTCGGCAAGGCTGCGCACCGGCTTGTTCACATCAAGCCCCGCTCGGCGAACGAGACGACCTCGTTCGCGCCGACGATGAAGTGGTCCACCACGCGCACGTCCACGAGGGCCAGCGCCTGGCTCAGCTGCTTCGTCAGCAGTTCGTCGGCGCGCGACGGCTCGGCGTGGCCGCTCGGGTGGTTGTGCGCCAGGATGGCCGCGCCGGCCCCCAGCGCCAGCGCGCGCTTGACGACCTCGCGCGGGTGCACGGTTGTGTGGCTCAGCGAGCCCGTGAACAGCGTCTCCATCGCGATCAGCTTCAGCTGCGCGTCCAGGAACAGCACGGCGAACACCTCGTGCCCCAGCCCGCCCAGTTGCAGCCGCACGTAGGACTTGACCGTGTCGACGTCGCTCATCGCCGGCTTCTCGGCCAGCCGCTGGTTCAGCGAGCGCCGCGCGATCTCCAGCACGGCAGCGATCTCGGCGCGCTTGGCCGGTCCCAGGCCCTTGACCTTGCCGAGGTCCTGCACGCTGGCTGCCAGCAGCCCCGCCCAGCCGCCGAAGCGGTCCAGCAGGCTCTGCGCCAGCTGCAGCACCGGCGTGCCCTGGATGCCGGTGCGCAGCAGCAAGGCCAGCAGCTCGGCGTCCGCCAGCGCCTGCGGACCGCGGGCGAGCAGCTTCTCGCGCGGGCGGGCGTCGGGGGGCAGGTGGGTCAGCGGCATAAAATCGTCAGTCTAGCCAAGCGCTCTCCACTCTCTCTCGAATGAACCCCATCCAGGCCGGCTCCTTCCTCACGCTGCACTACCGGCTCTCGGGCCCGGACGGCGCCGACATCGTCAATACCTTCGACGACAAGCCCGCGACGCTGTCGCTGGGCACGGGTCAGCTGTCGCCGGCCATCGAGGCGCGCCTGATCGGCCTGCCCGAAGGCGCGCACGAAACCTTCCAGCTCAATGCCGGCGAAGCCTTCGGTGAACGCAACCCCGAGCTGCTGCAGCGCGTGAAGCTCACGCTGCTGCGCACGCTGGGCGACCCGGACGAGACCTACAACGTCGGCGACGTCGTGCAGTTCCCTGGCCCGGACGGGCAGGGCGGCTACGCCGGCGTCGTGCGCGAGCTGGGCGACGAGGCCCTGCTGTTCGACTTCAACCACCCGCTCGCTGGCCAGCCGGTCAGCTTCGAGGTGCAAGTGATCGGGGTGCTGTGATGAACGCTGTCGTGCATCCCCAGGAAGTGCTGCTGGCCGAGCCGCGTGGCTTCTGCGCCGGTGTGGATCGGGCCATCGAGATCGTCGAGCGAGCGCTTGTCAAGTTCGGCGCACCGATCTACGTGCGTCACGAGATCGTCCACAACACCTATGTCGTCAACGACCTGAAGTCACGCGGCGCCATCTTCATCGAGGACCTGGCCGAGGTGCCCGCCGGCGCCACGCTGGTGTTCAGCGCCCATGGCGTGAGCCAGGAGGTGCGCCGCGAGGCCGCTGAGCGCGGCTTCAACGTGTTCGACGCGACCTGCCCGCTGGTCACCAAGGTGCACGTGGAAGTGGCCAAGCTGCACCGCGAGGGCTTCGAGTTCATCATGATCGGCCACAAGGGTCACCCGGAGGTCGAGGGCACGATGGGCCAGCTGTCCGACGGCATCTTCCTGGTCGAAGAGGTCGAGGATGTCGCCAAGGTGCAGGTCAAGGACCAGACCAAGCTCGCCGTCGTCACGCAGACGACGCTCAGCGTGGACGACGCCGCCGAGATCCTCGCCGAGGTGAAGCGCGTGTTCCCGCAGGTCCGCGAGCCCAAGCAGCAGGACATCTGCTACGCCACGCAGAATCGTCAGGACGCGGTCAAGGTGCTGGCGCCGCAGGTGGACGTGGTCATCGTTGTCGGCAGCCCCACCAGCTCCAACAGCAACCGCCTGCGCGAGCTGGCTGAGCGCCTGGGCACGCCGGGCTACATGGTCGATGCCGCCGAGGACCTGAAGGCCGAATGGCTGGACGGCCGCGCCCGCGTGGGCCTGACCGCCGGTGCGTCGGCGCCCGACGTGCTGGTGCAGGCCGTCATCGACCGCCTGCGTGCGCTGGGTGCGACCACCGTGCGCAGCCTGCCGGGCGTGGAAGAGCATGTGCGCTTCCCGCTGCCGATGGGCCTGGGCGACAAGTCCATGGCCGAGGTGAGTGCCTCACGATCTTGAAGCCGGTGCTTCCGGCTTCCGGCGGCGCCTGACATCGGCGCCGCTTCCGCATCCGATTTCTGAAAGACCCTCATGCTCGACATCACCCAGCTGCGCAAGGACCTCGACGCCGTCATCGAGCGCCTGAACGCGCGCAAGAACCCGCAGCCCTACCTCGACGTGGAGCGCTACAAGGCGCTCGAAGCCGAGCGCAAGGACATCCAGGTCAAGACCGAAGCCTTCCAGGCCCGCCGCAACGCGCTGTCCAAGCAGATCGGCATGGCCAAGGGCAAGGGCGAAGACGCCTCGGCGCTGATGGCCGAGGTCGGCGGCATCGCCGACGAACTGAAGGCCGGCGCCGAGCGCCTGGACGCCATCCAGGCCGAGCTGAACGTGCTGCTGATGGGCGTGCCCAACCTGCCGGACGCCAGCGTGCCGGCGGGCGTCGACGAGACCGGCAACGTCGAGGTGCGCCGCTGGGGCACCCCGCGCACGTTCGACTTCGAGGTCAAGGATCACGTCGACATCGGCGCCCCGCTGGGCCTGGATTTCGAGATGGGCGCCAAGCTTTCAGGCTCGCGCTTCGCCTTCCTGAAAGGTCCGGCCGCCAAGCTGCACCGCGCGCTCGCGCAGTTCATGCTCGACGTGCAGACCGACGAGCACGGCTACACCGAGTGCTACACGCCCTACATCGTCAACCGCGAGATCCTCGAAGGCACGGGCCAGCTGCCCAAGTTCAAGGAGGACATGTTCTGGGTGCTGCGCGGCGGCGACGACGAGCAGGTCGAGCAGTATCTGATCTCCACGTCGGAAATCTCGCTGACCAACACCGTGCGTGAAAGCGTGCTGAAGCCCGAAGACCTGCCCGTCAAGCTGACGGCGCACAGCCCGTGCTTCCGTTCGGAAGCCGGTTCGGCCGGGCGCGACACGCGTGGGTTGATCCGCCAGCACCAGTTCGACAAGGTCGAGATGGTCCGCATCGAGCTGCCCGAGAACAGCATGGCCGCGCTGGAAGAAATGACCGGCCACGCCGAAGCCGTGCTGCAAAAGCTCGGCCTGCCGTACCGCACCATGCTGCTGTGCAGCGGCGACATGGGCTTTGGCTCGACCAAGACCTACGACCTGGAGGTGTGGCTGCCGGCGCAGAACACCTTCCGCGAGATCAGCTCCTGCTCGAACATGGGTGCCTTCCAGGCCCGCCGCATGCAGGCGCGCTTCAAGAACGCCCAGGGCAAGAACGAGTTCGTGCACACGTTGAACGGTTCCGGCCTGGCCGTCGGCCGCGCGCTCGTTGCGGTGCTCGAGAACTACCAGAACGCCGACGGCAGCATCACGGTGCCCGAGGCGCTGCGGCCCTATCTCGGCGGCGTCGACACGCTTCGCGGCTGAAGGCGGAAAATCCGGCTATACTGCTGGGCTCAGCTCGCACCAGATTCGGAGAGGTGGCAGAGTGGTTGAATGTACCTGACTCGAAATCAGGCGGACGGTAACGTCTCGGGGGTTCGAATCCCCCCCTCTCCTCCAAGCACAAGGCCAGTCCCTCAGGACTGGCCTTTTTGCTTTGTGCTCAGGCGGGCAGCACCGTCAGGTGCTCGTACAGGATGGCCGAGCCGATGCCAATCAGCAGCAGGCCACCCAGCACCTCGGCGCGCTTGCCGATGGCGCTGCCCAGCGCGCGGCCCAGCATCACGCCCAGCGTGACGGCCACGAAGGTGGTGAAGCCGATGGACAGGGCGATGGGACCGATGGACTCGTCCAGGAAGGCCAGGCCGACGCCGACGGCCATCGCGTCGATGCTGGTGGCCAGGCCCGTCAGCGCCAGCGTCAAGAAGCCGTGCCGGCTGACGGGCGGCTCGCGGTCGTCGTCGTGCTTCAGGCCTTCCCAGATCATCTTGGCGCCCAGCACGCCGAGCAGCGTGAAGGCGATCCAGTGGTCCCACACGCGCACGTAGTCGCTCGCGGCGGCGCCGAGCAGCCAGCCGATGACCGGCGTTGCCGCCTCGATGCTGCCGAAGATGGCGCCGGTGCGCAGCGCTTCGCGCCAATGGGGCTTGTCGAGGGCCGCGCCCTTGCTGACGGCGGCGGCGAAGGCGTCCGTCGACATGGCGACGGACAGCAGGGCGATGGAGGCGAGGTTCATGCGCATGGGTCCATGCGGTCGGGCGAAAGACGGTCATCAGCGACCGAGGCCGCCCGACCGGCAGAGCCTCGATACGCCAATGGTCTTGCCACGCTGAACGCTGCTTGCACCATGGCAACTGCCAAGTATGTTGATGCAAGCGCCCCGGTTGCCAGGATCTGGAACCGGGGCCGGCTACTCCCCAGAGGAGGCACGATTCTAGCGGCAGGGCTTCAGTGCCCCTCGTGGCCCGCGTGCCCGCCGGGCTTGCGCACCTGCACCTCGACGCCGCCTGGCGATACCGATGCTTCCGGCGCGACCGCTGCCGGCGGTGCATCACCCACCTCGCGGGCCAGCGTGCCGGGCGGGTGCTGGAACCAGCCCGGGTCCGCGTAGTCGCCGCGCCTGAGGCCGCGCCGCACCTTCAGCACGCTGAACATGCCGCCCATGCCGATGGCGCCGAACGGCCCGTCGCCGGCCATCATCGGCGCCGTGTTCGCCGGGCCCGGCATGCTCATCTCCGTCATCTCGTGCATGCCGGTCTGGCCCATGGCCATGTAGCCGGGCACGAGCTTGCGGATCTTGCCTTCCAGGTCGCTGGCGTCCACGCCCAGCATCGTCGGCACGCCGTGGCCCATCGCGTTCATCGTGTGGTGGGCCTTGTGGCAGTGGAAGGCCCAGTCGCCTTCCTCGTCGGCGGTGAACTCCAGCTGGCGCATCTGGCCCACGGCGACATCCGTCGTCACCTCGGGCCAGCGTGCCGTGCGCGGCACCGGGCCGCCGTCCGTGCCGGTCACGGTGAACTCATGGCCGTGGATGTGCATCGGGTGGTTGGTCATCGTCAGGTTGCCGACGCGGATGCGCACGCGGTCGCCCTGGCTCGCCACCAGCGGCGCGATGCCCGGGAAGATGCGGCTGTTCCAGCTCCACAGGTTGAAGTCCAGCATCGTCATGATCCTGGGCACCGCGCTGCCGGGCTCGATGTCGTAGGCATTAAGCAGGAAGGCGTAGTCGCGGTCGACCTCGTCGATGTGGGGGTGCTTCGCCTTCGGATGTGTGATCCACAAGCCCATCATGCCCATGGCCATCTGCACCATCTCGTCGGCGTGCGGGTGGTACATGAAGGTGCCGGGGCGGCGGGCGATGAACTCGTAGACCCAGGTCTTGCCGGGCGGGATGGCCGGCTGTGTGAGTCCGGTCACGCCGTCCATGCCATTGGGCAGGCGCTGACCGTGCCAGTGCATGCTGGTGGGTTCGGGCAGGCGGTTGGTCACGTAGATGCGCACGCGGTCACCTTCGACGACCTCGATGGTCGGCCCCGGGCTCTGGCCGTTGTAGCCCCACAGTTTCGCGGTGAAGCCGGGCGCCATCTCGCGCACGACAGGTTCGGCGACGAGGTGGAACTCCTTGACGCCAGCGTTCATGCGCCACGGCGCGGTCCAGCCGTTCAGCGTGACGACGGGGTTGTAGGGCCGTCCGGTGGGCGGCACGAGCGGCGCCTGTGTGTCGGGTGAGGTCTGGATGACGGGCTCGGGCAGTGCTGCCATCGCGGCCTTGGAGACAGCGGCCAGTGAAGCCGCGCCGAGCAGGGAGCGTCGGTTGAACATGGATCTGTCCTCGGATTCAGTGGGTGGTCGGCCCGACGAGGGCCTGGTCCAGGTCGGCCTGCGCGAGCCAGAAGTCGCGCAACGCCTCCTGCGCGGCGCTGACGGCGGCGACCTGCGCGCGCGCATCGGCCAGCAGCTCGAAGACGCCGATCAGCATGCCGTTGTAGCGAAGCAGCTGCTCGTCGGCGATGCGCTTGGCCAGCGGCATCAGCTCGTCGCGATGGTGGCGCGCGATATCGAATGCGCTGCGGTACAGACCGTGGGCCTCGCGCACCTCGGAGCGGGCGCGGATGGCCGTGTCTGCTGCCTCGTGCGCGGCCTGGCGGGCCAGCGCCTGGGCACGCGGCAACGGGCCGGGGCCGAACAGCGGCAGCTCCAGCGCGACCTCCCAGCCGCGTTGCGTCGGCTGTTCGTTGGACGAGTTGCGCACCGTGCCCAACTCCAGCATGGAGACAAAGCGCGTCGTCTGCGCCAGCTCGGTCTGCCGCGCGGCCTGCTCCAGCGTCGAGCGCGCGGCGAGCACGTCCAGGCGCTGGGACAGTGCCAGCGTTTCCGCGTCGGCTACATCGCGCGGTGCGGCGGGCAGGTCGGGCAGGTGGTCCGGCAGTTGCAGCGCAGAGTCGTTGTCGAGGCCCAGCAGGCGAACGAGGCGTTCGCGCGAGACCAACCGCTGCTGCAGGGCCTGCGCGAGCGCGAGCCGTGTCTCGGCCTCGAAGGCTTGTTCACGGGCTCGTGCCAGTGCGTTGAAGTTGCCGGCCGTCTGCATGCGTTTGGCCAGCTCCGCGCCGGCCTCGGCGGCCTCCATGACCTGCTCGCGATAGCGCAGCGTCTCCTCGGCGGACACGGCGCGCACCCAGGCGCGGCGAGTGTCGGCAGCCAGCGCCAGCACGTCGGCGGCGGCCTGCTGCTGCTCGGCCTGCTGACGGCGCTGCTCGGCGGCGCGCACCAGCGGTAGCGTCAGCAAGCGAGCGAGGTCGACGTGCCAGCCGCGCTCCAGCTCCACCTCGCTGCCGCGCGTCAGCCGACTGAAGCGAAAGCCCGGATTGGGCAGCCGGCCGGCGTCGGCCACTTCGGAGGCGGTCACGCCCAGGCGTGCGAGGCTGGCCTGCAGCGCGCGGTTGTTCTGCAGCGCGAGCTGAACGGCGGCGTCGGCAGGCAGCGGTTCGCGCAGCCGTTCGGCCAGCTCTTCGGGCGGCAGCGGTTGATCGGCCAGCGGCTGGCCGAGGTGGGGCTGGGTCAGCCGGTTGACGTCTGCCAGCGGTGCGCTGGCGTCGACGCTGGCGCAGCCGGACAAGGCCAGCGCAAGCAGCAGCGGCAGCGCCGCGTGGAAGGGAACAGGGGGCATACGACGAGCCTCTCGGGGCAGGACGGAAGCAGGCCGCCGGTCGCGGGCGACCGGGCGGGGCAGCGAGAAGAGGGGCTCAGGCCCGCGGTGGCGGGTCGGGCAGGGGGGGGCACGATGCTGGCCCAGGCCTCTGCGGGCGCCACGGCGGCGCGCGCGGTGGGTGCCACCGCGGCCGTGCCCGTTGCCAGCACCGGCGGCGGCGCGGCCGCCAGGCAGCAGGGAGCGCAGAGCTTGCACGGCTTGGCCGCGCCGCCGCCGTGCGACTCGCCGTGTCCGGCGTGATGCGTATGGTGGGCCGCGTGTTCGCCCTGCGTGGGCGCCGGCCCGCAGCCCAGATGCCCGGCCGCGAGCAGGCTGCGCAACGGCAGCATCACGAGCAGCAGGCAGAGGACGAGGAAGCGGCCGGGGCGACGCATGGCCGGCACTTTACCCGGGCTGGTTCAGCCAGGCCCGTGGCGACAGCCCGGCGTGCTTTTGAGTGAACAACCGGCTCAGCGCCGACGCGTTCGCGTAGCCCAGCTCGGTGGCTAGCAGCTTCAGTGGCTTGCCGGCACGCAACTCGCTGCGGGCGATGGCCAGCCGCCAGTCGGCGAGGTAGTCGGCCGGTGTCTGGCCCAGCGCGTCGCGGAAGGCCTCGGCAAAACGGCTGCGCGACATGCCGGCCTCTGCCGCCATCGCGGCCAGGCTCCACGCCTCGCCCGGCCGCGCGTGCAACGCCGTCAGCGCTCGCGCCAGGCGTGCGTCGGCCAAGCCGCGCAGCAGGCCCAGCGGCAGCGTGGCGTCGCGCTGGTCCAGCATCCAGCGCAGCAACTGCAGCAACAGCACTTCCAACAACCGGTCCGCCAGCAGCCGCTGGCCACAGCGCACGCGCTCGGCCTCGCCGAACAGCAGTGTCAGCGTCGCGCCGATGCCGTCGACGCTGGCCAGCGGCAGCACGACCAGCGGCGGCAGCGCCTGCACCAGCGGGTGGCCGGCTTCGAAGTCCAGCGTTGCGCAGACGAAGTCCGACCCTTCGGCCGGTGCGTTGTGGAAGTCGTGCGCCAGCGGGCGCGGGTAGAACACGAGGCTGGGCTCGCGCACCCACAGCCTTTCCACGAGGCCCGTCGCGGCGGCGTGCCGCACCTCCATCTCGCCGTTGCGCATGACGTGCAGGAACCCGCGGCCCGGTTGTGCGTCGAAATGCGTCACGCCGCACAGCGGGCCGGCGTGGAACAGGCTCGCCCGCACGCGGAAGCGCTCGAACAGCGGGCTCAGGCGGTCCAGCGGCTGGGTGTCGGCCATCGGGACGATCCGGTTGATGTGGTGGATGAAATGATACTTTTCGTTCTCGCAGCGCCGCGACAGTGGAGTCCTTCATCCACTGCCAGTCAGGCGACACCATGACCTCCCGCATTCCTCTCGTCTCCGCCACCGACACGCCCGCGGCCAGCCGCGCGACGCTCGATGCCATCCACGGCGCCTTCGGTGCCACGCCCCACATGTTCCGCGCCGTCGCCAACTCGCCGGCCGCGTTGCAGGCGATGTGGGGCTTTTTCGGTGCCCTGGGTGGCGGCACGATCGCGCCCAAGCTGGGCGAGCAGATCGCCGTCGCCGTGGCCGACCGCAATGCCTGCGAGTACTGCCTGGCCGCGCACTGGGCGTTGGGCCGAAAGGCCGGCGCGTCGGCGGCCGAGATGGCTGCGGCCCAGGCAGGCGAGTCCGCCGATCCGGCCACGGCGGCTGCGCTGCGCTTTGCGCTCAAGCTCGTCGAGCAGCGTGGCCAGGTGGGCGACGCCGACGTCGCGGCGCTGCGCGCGGTGGGCTTCAGCGATGCCCAGGTCGTGGAGATCCTGGCTCACGTCGCACTGAACCTGTTCACGAACTACGTGAACGTCGCATTCGCCGTGCCGGTGGATTTCCCCGCCGTGAAGCTGCGTTCGGCGGCTTGAGGATCGGTGTTGAGCGCCGATGATGCTGTCCATGAAGATGACCGCCCTCGCGCTGCGCCACCTCGCCTTCGAAGACCTCGGGCTCATCGCTCCACTGCTGCAGGCGCGTGGCTTCGAGGTCCGCTATCACGAGGCCGGCGTCGACGATTTCGCCGCCGTCGACCTCGACGCGGTCGACCTGCTCATCGTGCTCGGCGGGCCGATCAGCGTCGAGGACGAGGCCAACTACCCGTGGCTGGCCGACGAGGTCGCGTTGGTGCGCTGGCGCCTGGATTCGCAGCGACCACTGCTGGGCATCTGCCTCGGCGCGCAGCTGATGGCCAAGGCGCTGGGCGCCGCGGTGCGACCGATGGGTGTCAAGGAGATCGGCTTCTCGCCTCTGGTGCTGACCGCGGCGGGGCGGGGCACGGCGCTGGCCGAACTGCGCGACCAGCCGGTGCTGCACTGGCATGGCGAGCAGTTCGCGCTACCGGCCGGGCAGGCGTCGCTGGCCGCCACGGCGGTCTGCCCGTACCAGGCGTTCGCGCCGCACGCGCGGGCGCTGGCGCTGCAGTTCCACCCGGAGGTCGACCCGGCCCGGTTGGAGCAATGGCTGATCGGCCATGCGGGTGAACTCGAAGCCGCCGGCATCAAGCCGCAGGCGATGCGCGACGCCGCCAAACAACAAGGCCCCGGACTTGCCGAGGCCTTGAAGCAGTTGATGCAGCGCTGGCTAGACCAGGCCCTGCTTTGACGCCAGCACCGCCGCTTCGGCGCGGCTGGACACGTTGAGCTTCTTGTAGATGCTCTTGATATGGTCGTTGACGGTGAACCACTTGATGCCCATCAGGTTCGCGATCTCCTTGATCGTGAAGCCCTTGCTGAGGTAGGTCAGCACCTCGCTCTCGCGCGGCGTCAGGCGTTCCCACTCGGGCGGCGGGTCCAACGCGACGTTGCGGCTGTTGCTGAACGGCGCGTGTGTGGACGACAGGGAGCCGAAGCCCGAGTTCAGCGGCATCGTTCCGCTGTCGCTGGACGACGGACGGAAGTGCGACAGCAGCCGGCGCGCGATGGCCGGCGACAGCGGCGGCTGGCCGCGCACGATGCGCTGCAGCTCTTCCACCAGCACCTCGAAGCGGTCTTCCTTCAGCAGGTAGCCGTCGGCGCCACATTGCAGCGCGGGGAAGAGGTGGTCGTCGTCGGAGTAGAGCGTCGTGACGATCTTCAGTGCCGTGGAGCCGGCCAGTTCGGTCAGGAACTCCATGCCGTTGCCGTCGGGCAGTTCCAGGTCGACGAGGATGAGCTTGAAGCCGTTGTCCGGCGCGCTCCCGAACTTGGCGACTTGCCGTCGTGCGTTCTCGAGGTCGCCGACCTCGGTGATTTCCATCGCGTCGCTGAAGCTCTCGCGCACCACGCGGCACAGGAAACTCCGGGCAACGGGGTTGTCTTCGATGATGAGGACTTTGACGGTCATGGCGGGAGCGGCACTGCGGCTGTCGATTCGACTGACGAATGTATCGCACGCACCCTACCGTCACGGGGCGAGACTGCGGGGGAGCAAGCCCCCGTTTCAGGCTTCACACATTGGTAAGAACTAACTTGCCGACGACCTCGCGGGCGGCCATGCGGGCGAAAGCGGCGGGCAGTTGTTCCAGCGGCAGCACGCGGTCCAGCACCGGCTTGATCTTGCCGGCGGCGTACCAGGCGGCCAGCTCGCCCAGCATCTTCGCGTTGCGGCCCGGCTCGCGTTTGGCGAACTCCCCCCAGAACACGCCTACCAGCGAGGCGCCTTTCAGCAGCGCGAGGTTCAGCGGCAGCGCCGGGATCTGCCCCTGCGCGAAGCCGATGACGAGGTAGCGCCCACGCCAGGCGATGGAGCGGAAGGCCGCCTCGGCCAGGTCGCCGCCGACCGGGTCGTAGACCACGTCGGGGCCCTTGCCCTCGGTCAGCGCTTTCAATTCGTCACGCAAATTCTGCGTCGCGTAGTTGATCGTGGCGTCGGCGCCCAGCGCCTTGCAGGCCTGGGCCTTGGCTTCGCTGCCCACGGCGGCGATGACGCGCGCGCCGGTGGCCTTGGCGATCTGGATGGCTGCGGTGCCCACGCCGCCGGCGGCGCCGAGGATGAGCACGGTCTCGCCTGCCTGCAGCGAGCCGCGGTCGATGAGCGCGTGGTGGCTGGTGGCGTAAGTGCAGATGAATGCGGCGGCGTCCTCGAAGCTGAAGGCGTCCGGCAGCGGCATGGCCAGCACGGCGGGGATGCAGACTTCGGTGGCGAAGCCGCCCAGCCCGCCGAAGGCCGCGACGCGCTGGTCGACGGCGAAGCCCTTCACGCCTTCGCCGACCTCGGTGACGACGCCCGAGAACTCCGTGCCCGGCACGAAGGGCAGGGGCGGCTTCATCTGGTACTTGTTCTGCACGATGAGCAGGTCGGGGAAGTTCAGGCTGGCCGCCCTGATCTGCACGCGGATCTGGCCTGGGCCGAGCGGCGGCGGTGGCAGTTCCTTGAACTGCAGCGCCTCGACGCCCACCGGGTTCTCGCAGACCCATGCCTTCATTGCCATCTCCTGTTTGGTGAAGCGGCGATGATAGGAATCCACTGGGTTACACCCGGTCTCGCAGGTGACGCGCTCCCTACAATTGGCCACCATGCGTATCCTGATTTCCAACGACGACGGCTACCTCGCGCCCGGCCTCGCCGCCCTCGTGAAAGCCTGCGAAGGCCTGGGCGAGATCGACGTCATCGCGCCCGAGCAGAACGCCAGCGGCACCTCCAACTCGCTGACGCTGAACCGCCCGCTCAATGTCTACCGTGCCGCCAACGGATTCCGCTACGTCAGCGGCACGCCGTCGGACGGTGTCCACCTCGCGCTGAGCGGCCTGCTGGGCTACCGGCCCGACCTGGTGCTCTCGGGCATCAACAACGGTGCCAACATGGGCGACGACACCCTGTACTCCGGCACCGTAGCCGCGGCCACCGAGGGCTATCTGTTCGGCATCCCGTCGATCGCGTTCTCGCAGGCCGAGAAGGGGTGGGGCGAGCTGGAGGCGGCGGCCCGCACGGCGCGCAGCGTCGTCGAGCAAGTCATCGCCGGCGGCTTGGGCCAGGCCTTCCTGCTGAACGTCAACATCCCGAACCGGGCCGACGCCGACCAGTTGCCCCGCAAGATCACGCGGCTGGGTCGTCGCCACTCCGCCGAAGCCATCATCGAGCAGGTCAACCCGCGCGGCGAGACCATCTACTGGATCGGCCCGGCCGGTGACGCCCGCGATGCCGGCGAGGGCACGGACTTCCACGCCACGGCCAACGGCCGGGTGTCGATCACGCCGCTGCAGGTGGATCTGACCGAGCACGCGTCCCTCGGTGCCTGGGGCCAGCGGCTGGGCCTCTGAATGTCCACGCCCAAGCGTTTCCCGGCCAGCCTGAAGTCCGCCACGGCGCCGCAGCGCGAGCTGCTGATGCCGCAGCGCCACCTGCACCAGGCCACACGTGACGCGGCCCGGCTGGCGCGGCCCAGCGGCACCGGCCTGGACAGCGGCGCCGTGCGCCAGCGCATGGTCGACCGGCTGCGCGCTGAAGGGCGGTTCGACGAGCACGTGCTTGCCGCGATGGCGGCCATGCCGCGCCACGAGTTCGTCGACAGCGCGCTGGCCGCCCAGGCCTATGAGGACACGGCCCTGCCGATCGGCCATGGCCAGACCATCTCCAAGCCCTCCGTCGTGGCCCACATGCTGGGCCTGCTGATGGCTGGCGGCGGAGCCCGCCAGCGTGGCTCGCTGGGCCGCGTGCTGGAGATCGGCACCGGCTGCGGCTACCAGGCGGCCGTCATCGCGATGCTGGCGCGCCAGGTCACGTCCATCGAGCGGCTGAAGGGACTGCATGACAAGGCCAAGCTGAACCTGCATCGCGTGGCCCTGCCGCGCGCGCCGCGCCTCGTATGGGGTGACGGCCGTATCGGCCATGCGGCCAGCGGGCCGTTCGACAGCATCATTGCGGCGGCCGGCGGCGAGGACATCCCGGCCGCCTGGACCGAACAATTGGCCCCCGGCGGGCGCCTCATTGCACCCACCGCGGCGAGTGGCCGCGGCCAGGTGCTGGTGGTGCTGGATCACGTCGTCGAAGGGGGTGTCAGCCGGTGGTTGAGGAGCGAACACGAGGCGGTGCTGTTCGTCCCCCTAAAATCTGGCGTCGTCTGACGGGGCCGCTGGCGCACCGCGCCACACAATCCGTACGGCCTCCAAGCCACCGCTACACGATGCCCTCACGCCTGAGCCACCTCCTCGCCGTTGTCTCCACCTCGCTGCTGCTCTGCGCCTGCAGCAGCGTTTCGCTGAACCAGGCCCCGGTCGAGGACCGCAATCCGCAGCCGCCCAAGGCCGCCGCTCAGGCGCCTGCGTCGGCAGCGTCCACGCCTGCGGCCGAGGTCAAGCCACCGCCGGGCGCCGAAAACGCCGGCAAGCCGGGCTACTACACCGTCAAGCCGGGTGATGCGCTGATCCGCATCGCGCTGGACAACGGCCAGAGCTGGCGCGACGTGGCAAAGTGGAACAACCTCGAGAACCCGAACCGCATCGAAGTCGGCCAGGTGCTGCGCGTCGTGCCGCCTGGCGTCGACCCTAGCGCGGTGACGGCCCGCCCGATCGCCAGTGCGCCCAAGGTCGAGACGCGACCGCTGGACGCCAAGCCGCCGGTCGCGTCTGCCAGTGCGGCCTCTGCCGCGGCGCCGACGCCGGCACCGCCGCGTGAAGCGCCGCCCAAGGAAACCGCCTCCTCGGACGACGACGGCCTGGCCTGGGGCTGGCCGGTGTCGCAGCCCGTCAGCGCCGGTTTCGACGAGCAGCGCAACAAGGGCCTGGACTTCGCCGGCAAGCCTGGCGACCCGGTGCTGGCCGTTGCTGACGGACGTGTCGTTTACGCAGGTTCGGGCTTGCGCGGCTACGGCAACTTGGTCATCATCAAGCACAACAACACCTACCTGACGGCGTATGCCCACAACCGGGCGATGCTGGTCGAGCAGGACCAAGTCGTGCGCAAGGGCCAGAGGATTGCCGAGATGGGTTCCACCGAGAGCGATACCGTCAAGTTGCACTTCGAAGTGCGCAAGCTCGGCAAGCCCGTCGACCCTGCCAAGCTGTTGCCGGCGCGCTGAGTCGGCCGGTTAGCGGACCAAGCACTTCGGGCCAGCGATCACGCCATGAAACGCGCTGCGCCCACCTCCATGAACGGTCGCAACGGCCATGACGGCGCGGCTCACGAGCCCGGCGTCATGCTGGCCATGAGCGGCAGTGCAGACACTGAGCCCGCTGCCGATGGGCCTGACGAAGACGCGCAGGCGCTGCGCAACAATGGCAACGGCCAGGATGTCGAGCTGGGCAATGCGTTGCAGGCCTACCTGCGCGACATCCGCCGCACGCCGCTGCTGACGCCGCAGCAGGAGTTCGACACGGCAGTCGCAGCCCGCGCGGGCGATTTCGATGCCCGCCAAGCCATGATCGAGCACAACCTGCGGCTCGTCGTCAGCATCGCCAAGAACTACCTCGGCCGCGGCCTGCCGATGAGCGATCTCATCGAGGAAGGCAACCTCGGCCTGATGCACGCCATCAGCAAGTTCGAACCCGAGCGAGGCTTCCGCTTCTCGACCTACTCGAGTTGGTGGATACGCCAGAGCATCGAGCGCGCGCTGATGCACCAGGCCCGCCTCGTGCGGCTGCCGGTGCACATCGTGCGCGAGCTCAACCAGGTGCTGAAGGCACGCCGCGCGCTGGAGGCGCTGCAGAGCGCCAGCGGCGCGGAGAGCCGCGTGCGCGCCGAGGACGTGGCCCAGGCGCTCGGTCGGCCGGTCGAGGAGGTGGCCGAGTTGCTGGCCTATGCCGAGTTGCCCAGTTCGCTGGACTCGCCGGTGGACCGAAACGGCGAGGGCGGCGAGTCCATGCTGGACCTGGTTGCCGACGACCAGGCCATCGACCCGATGGGGCTGCGCCTGTCGCACGAGGTCGAGCAGTTGCTGCAGCACGGCCTCGCGAGCCTGAACGACCGCGAGCGCGAGGTGCTTTCGGGTCGCTACGGCCTGTCGGACCGCGAGCCCGAGACGCTGGACGTGCTGGCCATCCGCCTCAAGCTGACGCGTGAGCGCATCCGCCAGATCCAGATCGAGGCGCTGGCCAAGCTCAAGCGCAACATGATGCGTCACGGGGTCGACCGGGATTCGATCTTTTAGCCCCTCGTCCAGCCGCACACCGCTGAACGCGGTGCGTCTGACCGGTCCCCCGAGGGGACGGCGATGCTTGCGGCATCGAGCCGCAAGCACATCGCCCAAGCGGGCCGGCTCGGGAGCGGCCCAGCGCTCGGCCCGGAATACCCTCCGATAATTCGGGGATGACTCAGACAACGGATTGGCTCAAGGTCGAGAGCATCGAGCTTGAAGCGCAGGGCGTGGCGCACAACGCCGAGGGCAAGGTGGTCTTCATCGACGGCGCCTTGCCGGGCGAGATCGTGAAGGCGCAGATTGCGCGGCGCAAGAACAACTGGGAGCAGGGCCAGCTCACCGAGATCAAGAAGGAAAGCCCGCTGCGCGTGACACCGGGCTGCCCGCATTTCGGCCTGCACGCTGGCGCCTGCGGCGGCTGCAAGATGCAGCACCTGCATGCGGGCGCGCAGGTCGCCGTGAAGCAGCGCGTCGTCGAGGACAACCTCTGGCATCTTGGCAAGGTCAAGCCCGAGGTCATGCTGCGCCCTATCGAGGGGCCGACCTGGGGCTACCGTTACCGCGCGCGCTTCTCGGTGCGCTATGTGCAGAAGAAGGGCGTCGTGCTGATTGGCTTCCACGAGCGCAAGAGTCGCTACGTGGCCGACATGCAGGTCTGCAAGGTCGTGCCCAAGGTCGTCAGCGACCTGCTGATGCCACTGCGCGAGCTGATCTCCAGCATGGCCGAGCGAGATCGCCTGCCGCAGATCGAACTGGCCATGGGCGACGAGGTCATCGCGCTGGTGCTGCGTCACCTGAACCCGCTGCCGGATGGCGACATCGCACTGCTGCGCGAATTCGCGGCCAAGCATGGCGTGCAGTGGTGGCTGCAGCCCAAGGGGCCGGACACAGTCAAGCTGCTGGACGTGGGGGGGGCGCAGCTGGCCTACCGCCTGCCCGAGTTCGGCGTGACGATGCCGTTCAAGCCGACCGACTTCACGCAGGTCAACCCGCACATCAACTCGGCCCTCGTCGGCCGCGCGCTGCGGCTGCTGGCCGTGGAGCCGGACGATCGCGTCATTGACTGGTTTTGTGGCTTGGGTAACTTCACGCTGCCGTTGGCGACAAAGGCGCGCGAGGTGCTGGGCATCGAGGGCAGCGAGACGCTCGTGCAGCGCTCGCGCGAGAACGCCGTGGCCAACGGGCTCGCTCACAAGACCAGTTTTGTCGCGCGCAACCTGTTCGACATGACGCCAGAGCTACTGGCAGCCGACGGCGTTTCCGACCGCTGGCTCATCGACCCGCCGCGCGAGGGCGCGTTCGCGCTGGCGAAGGCGGTGGCCGATATCGCCCAGGACCCATCGCTGGCACCGGGCTGGACACCGCCCAAGCGCGTCGTCTACGTCAGCTGCAACCCGGCGACGCTGGCGCGCGACGCGGGCTTGCTGGTCAACGTGGCCGGCTACCGCTGCACGGCGGCCAGTGCGGTGAACATGTTCCCGCACACGGCCCACGTCGAAAGCATTGCGGTCTTCGACCGCTGAGCTTCCGGTTACCGATTCCTGAGCGCCCGCCGGCCCGTCCGGTGTGGTGCGGTGTTGCTCTGTCCGTGTAAGTCCGGAGTCTCAGCCTGCCGGCTGTAGACAAAATGGATAAACAATGATGTTTAGTGAAAACTAAACAAGCCAACCTCAACGGAGACAGAGGACGACATGGGCTTTCGCATCCATCTTGCACGCTCGCTGGGCCTTGCCTGCCTGGCGCTGGGCCTGGCCAGCGCGGCGCCGACACAAGGCGACACCACCGCGTCACCCGCGTTGAAGCGCGGCGTCAACATCGTCGGCTACGACCCGCTGTGGACCGAGCCGGCCAAGGCGCGCTTCCAGCCACGCCACATGCAGGCCATCCGCGACGGCGGTTTCGATCATGTGCGCATGAACCTGCACGCGTTTGCGCATATGGACGCGCAGTACAACCTGTCGCCGGCCTGGTTCAAGCAACTGGACGAACTGGTCGATGCCGGGTTGAAGTCGGGGCTGCAGGTCATCCTCGACGAGCACAACTTCAACGAGTGCGCCAAGCCGACCGACATCGACAGCTGCCGCGCCAAGTTGAAGGCCTTCTGGCGCCAGGTCGCGGCCCATTACAAGGGGGCGCCGGACGCGGTGCTGTTCGAGATCCTGAACGAGCCCAACAGTGCGGCCGACGCGGTCTGGAACGACATGCTGGCCGAGAACCTGGCCATCATCCGCGAGACCAACCCGACACGGCGCGTCATCGTCGGCCCCAAGGGCTGGAACTCGATGGCGCACCTGGACAGCCTGAAGCTGCCCGATGCGGACAAGCGTCTCATCGTCACCTTTCACTACTACACGCCGATGGAGTTCACGCACCAGGGCGCGTCGTGGACGCCGCAGTTCCAGAAACTGTCGGGCGTGACCTGGGGCAGTGCCGCGGACCGCGAGAAGCTGGGCAAGGATCTCGACGTCGTCAAGGCCTGGGCTGACAAGGCAGGCCGCCCTATCCTGATGGGCGAGTTCGGTGCGCTGGAGAGCGCCGGCATGGCGCAGCGTGTCGGCTGGACATCCGCCGTTGCGCGCGCCGCCGAGGCTCGCGGCTTTGGCTGGTCCTATTGGCAGTTCGACTCCGACTTTGTGCTCTGGGATATGCAGGCCGACGGCTGGGTCAAGCCCATCCACGGCGCACTGGTGCCCGAGAAGGCGACCGCCGCTGCTGCGCGTGCGACCGACCCGGCGCTGGACTACCTGATCAACACGCCGCGCGCCTCGGCCTGGTCGGTCTACGGCGACGGCCAGACCAGCGGACAGGTGCCCTGCGCGGCGACCGGCAAGGTCTGCCTGCGGGTGGCACTGGCGTCGTCCAAGCCCAACCCCTGGGACATCGGTGCCGTCGCGCCGCTGCAGGGCAGTATCGCCAAGGGCGACAAGCTACAGGTCGTCGCCTGGGCGCGGCTGGACACTGAGGATGCCAACGCCAAGGTCGTCGTGCCGTTGCTGCTGCAGGTCGGCGCGCCGCCGTACACGGCGGTGATCTCGGGCTCGGTGACGTTGACCAGCAAACTGGAAGCCATTGCCATCGGTGGTGTCGCGGCGGACAACTTTGCCGGCGGCACCGTCAACCTGGCGATGCAACTGGGGCAGGTTGGCCAGCCCATCATCATCAGCGCGCCCTTCGTGCTGAAGAACTACAAGGCGCCGCAGTAGCGCCTCGGCGCGCAAAGAAAAAGGCGGCCGAGGCCGCCTTTTTTCATGGTGCGTGACGAGCTCAGTCGCGGTCGCCGCCGAAGATGCCCAACAGGGAAAGCAGGCTCTGGAACACGTTGTAGAGGTCCAGGTAGATGTTCAGCGCGGCGCTGATGTAGTTGGTCTCGCCGCCATCGATGACGCGCTTGACGTCGTACAGCATGAAGGCCGAGAAGATGCCCAGCGACAACACCAACATCGTCAGCATCAGGGCCGAGGACTGCATGAACAGGTTGGCGATGCCGGCCACCATCAGGATGACCGCGCCGACCACCAGGAACTTGCCCATGCCGGACAGGTCACGCTTGATGACCGTGGCCAGGCTGGCCATCGTGAAGAACACGGCGGCCGTGCCGCCGAAGGCTGTCATGACCAGCGACGTGCCGTTCTTGAAGCCCAGCACGTAGCCGACCAGGCGCGACAGCATCAGGCCCATGAAGAAGGTGAAGCCCAGCAGCGCAGCGACGCCGGTGGCGCTGTCCTTGGTCTTCTCGATGACGAACATCAGGCCGAAGGCTCCGATGAAGAAGATCAGCGTGCTGGCGCCCGGGCTCATCAAGGCGAAGAGACCGGTCGCGACGCCGATCCAGGCGCCCAGTACCGTCGGCACCAGCGACAGGGCCAGCAGCCAGTAGGTATTGCGCAACACACGCTGGCTGTCCGCAGCAATGCCGCTGCCGGCGTAGCCGAATTGCGTTTGCACGTTGTTGTTCATGACGATCCTCCGAAGGACGAATGGAAACCGCAGGGATTCTAGGGCGACGTCTGCCGGCTACATTGGGGGCTGTCTCCCGGAAATCAAGACCATGAAACAGCAAGCTCAACTCGAACTCGAAGACGTCAAACGCATCGCCGCCGCCGCCGAGGCGCACGCACTCGGCAAGGGCTGGGCGGTGTCCATCGCCATCGTCGACGCCGGCGGTCATCTGCTGTGGCTGCAGCGCCTGGACGGCGCCTCGCCCAGCTCGGCGATGTTCGCGCCGGCCAAGGCGCACACGTCGGCCCTGGGTCGCCGTGAATCCAAGGTCTACGAGGACATGATCAACGGCGGTCGCGTGTCCTTCCTCAGCGTGCCCGGCATGTACGGCACGTTGGAAGGCGGCGTCCCCATCCTCGTCGACGGCCAGGTGGTTGGCGCGGTGGGGGTCAGCGGCGTCAAGTCCAGCGAGGACGCCGAGATCGCCAAGGCCGGCATCGCGGCACTTTGAGGCGTCACGAGCGGGTCACGAAGCCTCGGTACTAACCCCAGTCGGCTATACTCGATGGGTTTACCTGAACCCCATCGCTGCCCGGCGGAAACCTGCAAGGTTTCTAGAAAACCTCCCCCTTCGGTTTCTACAAGTTGACCCGTCGTCCGACGGGTTGATGCCGGGCACGCGAACCACTTGCGGAGACCCTTTGTGCTGACCGACCTGCTCCATCCCCCTCAAGCAATCCTGGCTCTGGCGGATGGGACGGTGTTCCGAGGCCAGTCCATCGGCGCGACCGGCCAGACGGTCGGCGAAGTCGTGTTCAACACGTCGCTGACTGGCTACCAGGAAATCCTGACCGACCCCAGCTACTGCAAGCAGATCGTCACGCTGACGTATCCGCACATCGGCAGCTACGGTGTCGCTGAAGAGGATGTCGAATCGAGCAAGGTGTTTGCCGCCGGTCTGGTCATCAAGGACCTGCCGATCCGCGCGTCCAACTTCCGCGCCGGCAAGACGCTGGACGCCTACCTGCGTGAGCAGGGCACGGTCGCCATCGCCGGCCTCGACACCCGCCGCCTGACCCGCGTGCTGCGTACCAAGGGTGCCCAGAACGGCGCCATCCTGGCGCTGCCCGCCGGAGAGACGCTGACGCAGGTCCACATCGACGCGGCGGTTGCTGCTGCCAAGGCCGCGCCGTCGATGGCCGGCCTGGACCTGGCCAAGGTCGTCAGCCGCACCGAGAACGAGACCTGGACGCAGACCGAGTGGAAGCTCGGCAGCGGCTACGGCACCCAGGCAGCTCCGAAATTCCATGTCGTCGCCTACGACTTCGGCGCCAAGAACAACATCCTGCGCATGCTGGCCGAGCGTGGCTGCAAGATCACCGTCGTGCCGGCGCAGACGCCCGCCAGTGCCGTGTTCGACCTGGAACCGGACGGCGTGTTCCTGTCCAACGGCCCTGGCGACCCGGAGCCCTGCGACTACGCCATCAAGGCGACGGCGCAACTCGTTGAATCCGGCATTCCCGTGTTCGGCATCTGCCTGGGGCATCAGATCCTCGCGCTGGCCTCGGGTGCCAAGACCTTCAAGATGAAGTTCGGCCATCACGGCGCCAACCACCCGGTCAAGGACCTGGACAGCGGCCGCGTCGGCATCACCAGCCAGAACCATGGCTTCGCGGTCGACCCCGAGACGCTGCCGGCCAACCTGCGCGCCACGCACGTCAGCCTGTTCGACGGCACGCTGCAGGGCATCGCCCGCACGGACAAGCCGGCCTTCAGCTTCCAGGGCCACCCGGAAGCCAGCCCGGGCCCGCACGACATCGCCTACCTGTTCGACCGCTTCATCGGCCTGATGAGCAAGGCGTAAAGCCATGTTCGGCATCACCGACCTCGGCACCTACCTCGCGGCAGCGATCTTCATCATCCTGCTGCCGGGGCCGAACTCGCTGTACGTGCTGTCCGTTGCGGCGCAGCGCGGCGTGCGCACCGGCTACACGGCCGCGTGCGGCGTGTTCGTGGGCGACACGGTGCTGATGACGGCCGCTGCCGCCGGTGGGGCCTCGCTGCTGATGGCCAGCCCGCAGATCTTCTTTGTCGTGAAGATGGTCGGCGCGGTCTACCTCGGCTGGATCGGCATTCAGCTGCTGCGCGGTGGCGTGAAGAGCTGGCGCGGTGACGCGCAGGCAGAGGCGCCTCGCGTGGTCGACGCCAGTCAGCCGTTCCGCAAGGCGTTGGTCGTCAGCCTGCTGAACCCCAAGGCCATCGCCTTCCTGCTGTCGTTCTTCATCCAGTTCGTCGATCCGGCCTATCCGCATCCCGCGCTGACCTTCCTGATCCTGGGCTCCATCATCCAGGTGCTCAGCTTCCTCTACCTCTCGACGCTGATCTTTGCCGGTGCCCGCCTCGCGGCGGCCTTCCGTGCGCGGCGTCGCCTCTCCGGCGCCGCCAATGCGGGCGTCGGTGTCCTTTTCGTTGGATTCGGGGCCAAGCTGGCCACGGCCACCCTCTAAAAAGTTCCAAGAGCGCAGACCGCCATGCCGAAACGTACAGACCTCAAGAGCATCCTCATCATCGGCGCCGGCCCGATCATCATCGGCCAGGCCTGCGAGTTCGATTACTCCGGCGCCCAGGCCTGCAAGGCGCTGCGCGAGGAGGGCTACAAGGTCATCCTCGTCAACAGCAACCCGGCGACGATCATGACGGACCCGGACACGGCGGACGTCACCTACATCGAGCCCATCACCTGGCAGGTGGTCGAGAAGATCATCGCCAAGGAGCGCCCGGATGCGGTGCTGCCGACGATGGGCGGCCAGACCGCGCTGAACTGCGCGCTGGACCTGCACAAGCACGGCGTGCTGGCCAAGTACGGCGTCGAGATGATCGGCGCCAACGAGGTTGCCATCGAGAAGGCCGAGGACCGGCTCAAGTTCAAGGACGCGATGACCAAGATCGGCCTGGGTTCGGCCAAGTCGGGCATCGCGCACACGCTTGAAGAGGCGTGGGCGGTCCAGAAGCAGATCCATGCAGAGATCGGCGGCAGCGGCTTCCCGATGGTCATCCGTCCCAGCTTCACGCTGGGCGGCACGGGTGGTGGCATTGCCTACAACCCGGAAGAGTTCGAGACGATCTGCAAGCGCGGCATCGACCTGTCGCCGACCAACGAGCTGCTCATCGAAGAGAGCCTGATCGGCTGGAAGGAATACGAGATGGAAGTCGTCCGCGACAAGGCGGACAACTGCATCATCGTCTGCTCCATCGAGAACCTGGACCCGATGGGCATCCACACCGGTGACTCCATCACCGTGGCACCGAGCCAGACGCTGTCCGACAAGGAATACCAGCTGCTGCGCAACGCATCGCTGGCCGTGCTGCGCGAGATCGGCGTGGACACCGGCGGCTCCAACGTGCAGTTCTCGATCAACCCGAAGGACGGCCGCATGGTCGTCATCGAGATGAACCCGCGCGTGTCGCGTTCGTCGGCACTGGCCTCCAAGGCCACGGGCTTCCCCATCGCCAAGGTCGCGGCCAAGCTGGCCGTCGGCTACACGCTGGACGAGCTGAAGAATGACATCACCGGCGGCGCGACGCCGGCATCGTTCGAACCCAGCATCGACTACGTCGTCACCAAGATCCCGCGCTTCGCCTTCGAGAAGTTCCCGATGGCCGACTCGCGCCTGACGACGCAGATGAAGTCCGTCGGCGAGGTGATGGCCATGGGCCGCACCTTCCAGGAGTCGTTCCAGAAGGCCTTGCGCGGCCTGGAGACGGGCATCGACGGCCTGACCGAGCGCTCGACCGACCGTGAAGAGATCGTGCAGGAGATCGGCGAAGCCGGCCCCGAGCGCATCCTGTTCCTGGCCGACGCCTTCCGCATCGGCATGACGCTGGACGAGATCTACGAGGAGACCGCGGTGGACCCGTGGTTCCTCGCCCAGATCGAGCAACTGGTGCAGATCGAAGGCGCGATCAAGGGCCGCTCAATCGAGTCGATCACCGAAGCCGAACTGCGTTTGCTGAAGACCAAGGGCTTCTCGGACAAGCGCTTGGCCAAGCTGCTGGGCACGAACCAGCACGAGGTCCGCGCCCGTCGCCATGCGCTGAATGTGCGCCCGGTCTACAAGCGTGTGGACACGTGCGCCGCCGAGTTCGCGACGCAGACGGCCTACATGTACTCGACCTACGAAGGCGAGGGCGCTGAGTGCGAGGCCAACCCGACCGACAAGAAGAAGATCATGGTGCTGGGCGGTGGCCCTAACCGCATCGGCCAGGGCATCGAGTTTGATTACTGCTGCGTGCACGCGGCCCTTGCCATGCGCGAGGACGGCTATGAGACGCTGATGGTCAACTGCAACCCCGAGACCGTCTCGACCGACTACGACACGTCCGACC
Organism: Pelomonas candidula; assembly: GCF_043555985.1. Classification (NCBI taxonomy): domain Bacteria; kingdom Pseudomonadati; phylum Pseudomonadota; class Betaproteobacteria; order Burkholderiales; family Sphaerotilaceae; genus Roseateles; species Pelomonas candidula. Next base: position 231,982 of record NZ_JBIGIC010000011.1, read on the forward strand.
GCCTGTACTTCGAGCCGGTCACGCTGGAAGACGTGCTGGAAATCGTCGACAAGGAAAAGCCGGTCGGCGTCATCGTGCAGTACGGCGGCCAGACGCCGCTGAAGCTGGCGCTGGACCTGGAGCGCGCCGGTGTGCCCATCATCGGCACGACGCCCGATTCCATCGATATCGCGGAGGACCGCGAGCGCTTCCAGAAACTGCTGCACGAGTTGGGCCTCAAGCAGCCGCCCAACCGCACCGCCCGAACCGAAGAGCAGGCCGTCACGCTGGCCAACGAGATCGGCTACCCGCTGGTCGTGCGCCCGAGCTACGTGCTGGGCGGCCGCGCGATGGAGATCGTGCACGGCGACAAGGACCTGGAGCGCTACATGCGCGAAGCCGTCCGCGTGTCCGAGAAGTCGCCCGTGCTGCTCGACCACTTTCTGCAGGACGCCGTCGAGGTCGACGTGGACTGCATCAGCGACGGCACCGACACGATGATCGGCGGCATCATGGAGCACATCGAGGCGGCCGGCATCCACTCCGGCGACTCGGCCTGCTCGCTGCCGCCGTACACGCTGGCCGCCGACGTGCAGGACGAACTGCGCCGCCAGACAGCCGCGATGGCCAAGGCACTGAAGGTCGTCGGCCTGATGAACGTGCAGTTCGCGATCCAGGGCGATGTTGCCAAGGGTCTGAAGCACTGCACGATCTATGTGCTCGAAGTGAACCCGCGCGCCTCGCGCACGGTGCCTTACGTGAGCAAGGCCACGGGCCAGCAACTCGCCAAGATCGCTGCGCGTTGCATGGCTGGCCAGAAGCTCAAGGACCAGCGCGACCGCAAGGGTCGTGTGCCGCAGGAGGTCGTGCCGCCGTACTACAGCGTCAAGGAAGCCGTCTTCCCGTTCAACAAGTTCCCGGGTGTGGACCCCATCCTGAGCCCCGAGATGCGTTCGACCGGCGAGGTGATGGGTGCGGCCAAGACCTTCGGTGAGGCCGTGCTGAAGAGCCAGATCGGCGCCGGCTCGCGTCTGCCGCGTTCCGGCAACGTGCTGATCACCGTGAAGAGCGGTGACCATGCCCGTGCGGCCGCCATCGCCAAGGACCTGCACGAACTGGGTTTCGGCATCGTTGCGACCAAGGGCACCGCGGCTGCGATCGCCGAGGCTGGCGTACCGGTCAAGCTGATCAACAAGATCAAGGACGGCCGTCCGCACATCGTCGATGCGCTCAAGGGCGGCGACATCCAGCTCGTCTTCACGACGGTGGACGAGACCCGCACGGCCATTGCCGACAGTCGCTACATCCGCCAGGCGGCGCTGGCCAACCGCGTCACCTACTACACGACGATGGCGGGCTGCGAAGCCGCCGTGGAAGGCATGAAGCACCAGGACGGGCTGCTCGTGCAATCCCTGCAAGAGCTGCACGCCGAACTGGCCTAAACTTTCGCCTCACTGATTCCGCCGCCGCCGTCCGGGCCATCCGGATCGCAGCGGCGGTCTCTTTTTGACCGCACGACCAACTTGTTTGCCCCAAGCTCGCGTTGCTCGCTGGCCCCCCCAAGAGGTGTCAGCGGCTTCGGGCGGCCGGGCGCCACTGAGACATGAGCACCATCCCCCTGACCAAGCGCGGCGCCGAGGCGCTGAAGGAAGAGCTGCACCGCCTGAAGACCGTGGAACGCCCGGCCGTCATCCTGGCGATTGCCGAAGCGCGTGCGCAGGGTGACCTGAGCGAAAACGCCGAGTACGACGCAGCCAAGGACAAGCAGGGCTTCATCGAAGGCCGCATCCTGGAAGTCGAGGGCAAGCTGTCCGTCGCTCAGATCATCGATCCGTCCACGCTGGACGCCGGGGGCCGTGTCGTCTTTGGTGCGACGGTGGACCTGGAAGACGAGGACAGCGGCAACGCCGTGACCTACCAGATCACCGGCGATGACGAGGCCGACATCAAGCTGGGGCGGATCTCCATCGGCTCGCCCATCGCGCGGGCGCTGATCGGCAAGGAAGCCGGCGACACGGCCGAGGTGCAGGCCCCTGGTGGCGTGCGTCGCTACGAGATCATCGAAGTCCGCTACGTCTGATGTTCGCCCGGCTTCAAGCCCTGCTGGCCGCCCTCTGGGGCGGCTTTTTGCTGTGCGTGGCTTTCGTGGCGACACCCAGCGCGTTTGCGGTGCTGGAGCGTGCCCAGGCCGGTGCCTACGTGGCGCGCGTGTTCGCGCTGGAGGCGCAGATCAGCCTGGCGCTGGGCCTGGTGCTGATGATGATCGAGCGCCGCCTCGCCCGTGATGCGGTGGAGGCTGGCGCGGCGAGCCATCAGTTCTCGGCCCGGTTGCTGCTGCCCGTCGTTGCGGTGTTCTGCACCATCGCGGGCTACTACGGCCTGCAGCCATTGATGGCCGATGCCAAGGCCGGCGCCGGTGTCGCGTCCTTCGCCGCATTGCACGGCGTATCGCTGGCGTTCTTCGGCGTGAAGGGCCTCGTCGTGCTGGCCCTCGCGTGGGTCAGTCAGCGACGTTCTTCTTGACGCTGGTCATGCGCCGCTTGGCGCGCTTGATCTCGCCACCCTGGGCGACGCGCTCGTTGCCCAACACCTTGAGCTTGCTGACCTGGGGGCGGCCATTGCCGCTCTTGGAGAACTTGACGATCTTGACGACGCGAGGGCCCGGCCGGGCATCGGTGCGTTCGGCGACGGCCTTCTCGGGAATCGGCCGCCACAGCACCAGCAGCTTGCCGATGTGCTGGATGGGGGCTGCGTTCAGCTCATCGCAGAGCTGGGCGAACATCGCCTCGCGAGCCGTGCGGTCGTCGCCCAGCACCCGCACCTTGATCAGGCCGTGGGCCTTCAGCGCGGCGTCGGTTTCCTTGACGACGGCAGGGGTGAGGCCGTCGCCGCCGATCATCACGACCGGGTCGAGATGGTGGGCGTCGGCGCGCTTGTCCTTGCGCTGGGCGGGGGTGAGGTTGATTTGAGGCATCCCCGTATTATCCCGTAGGCATGAAAACTCAAACCAAAAGCAAGAAGCTCAACAAGGCGTGGCTCAACAACCACGTCAGCGACCCCTATGTGCAGCAGGCGCAGAAGGACGGTTATCGCTCGCGCGCGGCCTACAAGCTCAAGGAAATCGACGAGGAGCTGAAGCTGATCCGCCCGGGCCAGGTTGTCGTCGACCTCGGCGCCACGCCGGGCGCCTGGAGCCAGTATCTGCGCCGCAGGTTCGCGCCTACCGAGGCAGGGCGGGGCGGGGCAGCCGTGGGCCAGCTCAACGGCACCATCATTGCGCTGGACCTGCTGGACTTCGAACCCATCGAGGGCGTGCAGTTCATCCAGGGGGACTTCCAGGAGGACGCGGTGCTGGCCCAACTGGAGGCCGCGCTCGCCGGCCGGCCGGTCGATGTCGTCGTGTCGGACATGGCGCCCAACCTGTCGGGCATCGCGTCCACGGATGCAGCCCGCATCTCCAATCTCATCGAGCTGGCGGTGGATTTTTCCAGCCATCACCTCAAGCCCGAGGGGGCGCTGGTGGCCAAGGTCTTCCACGGCAGTGGCTACAACGAGCTGGTGCAGTTGTTCCGTGCCCAGTTCAAGACCGTCAAGGTCGTGAAGCCCAAGGCCTCGCGCGAACGCTCTTCCGAGACATTCTTGGTCGGCATCGGGTTGAAAAACCGCTAATTACAGGGCTTGCCCCCTTGCCTCACCTAAAATCGCCCCCACAGTCCTGAAACCCGCGCTGGGCCATCAGGGCCAAGGAGTCGCAGTGAACAATCAATGGTTTTCTAAGTTCGCCGTCTGGATCGTGATCGCGTTGGTGCTGTTCACGGTCGTGAAGCAGTTTGGCGGGGCGACGGCACCGGGCAAGCAGGTGACGTATTCCGAGTTCCTGGACCTGGTCCAGTCGCACCGGATCAAATCGGTCACGCTGCCGGACGGCTTTGCCGGTGATGTCACCGCCGAGGACACCGACGGCAACAAGCTGCGCACGCTGGCCACGGCCAAGGATCAGGGCCTTGTGGGCGACCTGCGCAACAACGGCGTCAAGTTCGACGTCAAGCCGCGCGAGGAGCAGAGCTTCCTGATCAGCATGCTGATCAACTGGGCGCCCATGCTGCTGCTGATCGGCGTGTGGGTCTACTTCATGCGCCAGATGCAGGGCGGCGGCAAGGGCGGGGCGTTCAGCTTCGGCAAGTCCAAAGCCCGCATGCTGGACGAGAACAACAACACCATCACCTTCGCCGACGTCGCCGGTTGCGACGAGGCCAAGGAAGAGGTGAAGGAACTGGTCGACTTCCTGAAGGACCCGCAGAAGTTCCAGAAGCTCGGCGGCCGCATCCCGCGTGGCGTGCTGATGGTCGGCCCTCCGGGTACCGGCAAGACGCTGCTGGCCAAGTCCATCGCCGGCGAAGCCAAGGTGCCGTTCTTCACGATCTCGGGTTCCGACTTCGTCGAGATGTTTGTCGGCGTCGGCGCGGCCCGCGTGCGCGACATGTTCGAGCAGGCCAAGAAGAGCGCGCCCTGCATCATCTTCATCGACGAAATCGACGCCGTCGGCCGCCATCGTGGTGCCGGCCTGGGCGGCGGCAACGACGAGCGCGAGCAGACGCTGAACCAGATGCTTGTCGAGATGGACGGCTTCGATACCAACCTCGGCGTCATCGTCATCGCGGCCACCAACCGCCCCGACATCCTGGACCCCGCGCTGCTGCGTCCGGGTCGCTTCGACCGCCAGGTCTACGTGACGCTGCCGGACATCCGTGGCCGCGAGCAGATCCTGAACGTGCACATGCGCAAGGTGCCCATCGGCCAGGACGTGAACGCGTCCATCCTGGCCCGCGGTACGCCTGGCATGAGCGGTGCCGATCTGGCCAATCTCGTCAACGAGGCCGCACTGTTTGCTGCCCGTCGCAACGGTCGTCTCGTGGAAATGATCGACTTCGAGCGCGCCAAGGACAAGCTCTACATGGGCCCCGAGCGCAAGAGCATGGTCATGACCGAGGACGAGAAGAAGGCCACGGCCTATCACGAGTCCGGCCACGCCGTCGTCGCAGAGTTGCTGCCCGGCACCGACCCGGTCCACAAGGTCACCATCATGCCGCGCGGCCGTGCCCTGGGCGTCACGTGGCAGCTGCCCGAGCGCGACCAGCACAGTCTGTACTTCAAGCAGATGCTCAACAGCATCAGCATCATGTTCGGTGGCCGTATCGCCGAGGACCTGTTCGTCCACGACATCTCCACCGGCGCATCCAACGACTACGAGCGCGCCACCCGCATGGCTCGCGACATGGTCACGCGCTACGGCATGAGCGAGGCGCTGGGCCCGATGGTGTATGCCGAGAACGAGGGCGAGGTCTTCCTCGGCCGCAGCATGACCAAGACGGCCAACATCAGCGAAAACACGCAGCAGAAGGTCGACAGCGAGATCCGCCGCATCCTCGACGAGCAGTACGCCGTCGCGCAGAAGATCCTCGAGGACAACCGTGACAAGGTCGAGGTCATGACCGCCGCACTGATGAAGTGGGAAACCATCGACCGCGACCAGATCCTGGACATCATGGCCGGCCGCCCGCCGCGCGAGCCGGGTGGTGGCGCGCCGCCTGCTGCCAGCAGCGGCCCGAGCGGCACGCCGCCTGTCAGCACCGACGGCGCCCCCGCCGCGGCCTGATTGGCTCCCGAACAGCGGGCCCGGTTGACCCCGGGCCCGTTTTCCATTCGCGAATCGCATGTACTGGCAGACCCGCCGCTTCCGTATCGACCTGAGCCGCCCGCAGGTGATGGGCATCGTCAACGTGACGCCCGATTCGTTCTCGGATGGCGGCCGGCACGACGGACATCCTTCCGCCATCGCTCACTGCGAGCGTCTGTTGGCCGAGGGCGCCGACATCCTCGACATCGGTGGCGAGTCCACGCGGCCTCACGCGCCTCACGTCGATGCCGACACCGAGTGGGCACGCATCGAGCCGGTGCTGGCTGCGGCCGTCACGCTGGGGGCGCCAGTCTCGGTCGATACCTACAAGCCCGAGGTCATGCGCCGCGCTCTGGCGGCCGGCGCTGACATCGTCAACGATGTGCAGGCCTTGCAGTTGCCCGGTGCGCTCGCCGCGGTCGCAGGCACCGGTGCCGGCGTGTGCCTGATGCATATGCGCGGCGACCCGGCGTCCATGATGGACCTGGCGGTCTACGGTGACGTCGTCGCCGAGGTTGGGGCGTTCCTGAAGCTGCGCGCCCAGGCGGCGCTCGACTCGGGCGTCCCGGCAGGGAACATCGCGCTGGACCCTGGCTACGGCTTCGCCAAGACGGCCCAGCACAACCTCCAGCTGCTTGCCGGACAGCAGCGACTGGCTGAGCTGGGCTACCCGCTGCTGGTTGGCTGGTCGCGCAAGCGCACGCTGGGCGACATCACCGGCAAACCTGTGGACCAGCGCCTGCCGGCAAGTCTCGCCGCGGCGCTTCGGGCCGTCAGCGCCGGCGCCAACATCATTCGTGTGCACGATGTCGCTGCGACGGTGGACGCTCTCAAGGTGTGGACCGCCGTCGATGCGGCGAAAATCGCACGCACTGAATAAAGGAAGAGCTCGATGAGCCGCAAGTATTTCGGGACCGACGGCATTCGAGGCACCGTCGGCCAGTCGCCGATCACGCCGGACTTCATGTTGCGCCTGGGCCATGCCGTCGGCCGTGTGCTGCGCAAGACCAGCAACCGCCCGATGGTGCTGATCGGCAAGGACACGCGCATCTCCGGTTACATGCTGGAGTCGTCGCTGGAGGCCGGGTTTGCGTCGGCTGGTATCAACGTGCTGCTGACCGGCCCGTTGCCCACGCCGGGTGTGGCCTACCTGACGCGGGCGCTGCGCCTGGACCTGGGCGTCGTCATCAGCGCCTCGCACAACCCCTTCCAGGACAACGGCATCAAGTTCTTCTCGGCCAAAGGGGAGAAGCTGCCCGACGCCTGGGAACTGGCCGTCGAGGCCGCGCTGGACGAGGAACCTCAGTGGGTGGACTCCGCCAGCCTGGGCCGCGCCAAGCGCCTGGAAGATGCGCGCGGCCGCTACATCGAGTTCTGCAAGAACAGCTTCGGCTCCGACCTGACGCTGAAGGGCCTGAAGATCGTCGTCGACGCGGCCAACGGTGCGGCTTATCACGTCGCGCCGGACGTCTTCCACGAGCTGGGTGCCGAGGTCATTTCCATCGGCTGCAAACCCGACGGTTTCAACATCAACGCGGGTTTCGGTGCGACCTCGCCAGCCGCGCTGGTCGAGGCCGTCAAGGCCCACGGCGCGCACTATGGCGTGGCGCTGGACGGTGACGCCGACCGGCTGCAACTGGTCGACGGCAACGGCCGCCTCTACAACGGCGACGAGCTGCTCTACGCGATGGTCACGGACCGTCTGGCCCAAGGGCAGCGAGTGCCCGGTGCGGTCGGCACGCTGATGACCAATATGGCCGTTGAGCTGGCGCTGCGCTCGCGCGACGTCGAGTTCGTGCGCGCCAAGGTGGGCGACCGCTACGTGCTGGAGGAACTGGCCGCGCGCGGCTGGCAGTTGGGCGGCGAGGGGTCGGGTCACCTGCTGGCGCTGGACAAGCACACCACCGGTGACGGCATCGTCAGCGCGCTGCTGGTGCTGCAGTCGGTCTGCCGCAGCGGCCGTAGCCTGGCGGAGCAACTGGCCGGCGTGGACCTGTTTCCGCAGACCTTGATCAACGTGCGCCTGCAGCCTGGTCAGGATTGGAAGAGCAGTTCACGGCTGGCCGAGGAGCAGTCCGCGGTGACTGCAGAGCTGGGCAACAAGGGCCGTGTGCTGATCCGCGCGTCGGGTACCGAGCCGTTGCTGCGCGTCATGGTCGAGGCGGCGGACGCCTCTCTGGCCCAGCGTTGCGCGCAGCGACTGGTGGACGCGCTTTCAGCGTGAGTGGCTGGCCGTAGAAAAAGGCCGCCCTCGGGCGGCTTTTGTTTTGGCCGGCATGGCCTTGAAAGCATCGTCGCTGGGCACGAAGACGGTCAGCGGGCCGGCGCCGCGCAGTTCCTCGGCCAGGCCAGACTGTGCCGCGAGGCGGTTGAAGGGGGTGAACTGCGGGTCGCGGGCCGCGTTTGCGCCAGCGGTGCGGGCGCGGGCGTGGTGGCGCAGCCGGCCAGCAGCCAGGCGGCTGCAAAGGCGAGGAAGGCCGGGCGACGGATCACTCAGGTCTCCGAACAGGTGCGGACAATGGGCGGCCGGCACTCCAGGAGCCAAATGTGACATTCGCGTGAACGCCAAATGACGCTGTCACAAAGCCGGCTCACGCGGCTTCACATGAGCACTTCGACAGGTTCCAATCGCCGGATGGGTTCAGTGATGGTCACCGAATGGTCACATTTGATCCCTAGGATGCCGTCCATCGTCAAAACCGCTCTGCGGAAGGTGTTTCAGATGAACTTTGTCCAGGTCAGCAAGTCTTTCGCGATCGTCGCGAGCCTTTTCGGGGCTCAAGTGGCCCTTGCCCAGGACGTCACCGGTGCTGGTGCGACTTTCCCCGCCCCCATCTACGCCAAGTGGGCCGATGCCTACAACAAGGCGACCGGTGCACGCATCAACTACCAATCCGTCGGCTCCGGTGCCGGCATCCGCCAGATCAAGGCCAAGACGGTCGACTTCGGCGCCTCCGACATGCCGCTGAAGGACGAAGAGCTGGCCAAGGATGGTCTGCTCCAGTTCCCCACCGTCATCGGCGGTGTCGTGCCCGTCGTCAACATCAAGGGCATCGCCCCGGGTCAGATCAAGCTGACTGGCGCCGTGCTGGCTGACATCTACCTGGGTAAGGTCGCCAAGTGGAACGACGCGGCCATCACTGCGCTGAACCCCGGCGTCGCGCTGCCTGACGCTGCCATCGCCCCGGTGGCCCGCGCCGACGGTTCGGGAACGACCTTCATCTTCACGAACTACCTGTCCAAGGTCAGCCCCGAGTGGAAGGACAAGGTCGGCGAAGGCACGACGGTCAAGTGGCTGGCTGGCACGGCCGGCAAGGGCAATGAAGGCGTCGCCGCCTTCGTGCAGCGTCTGCCCAACTCCATCGGCTACGTCGAGTACGCCTATGTGAAGCAGAACAAGATGACCTACGTCCAGCTGAAGAACAAGGAAGGCCACTGGGTCAGCCCGAACGACGAAGCCTTCAAGTCCGCCGCCGCCGGTGCCGACTGGAACAAGACGTTCTACCAGATCACGACCGACCAGCCGGGCAAGGCGTCGTGGCCCATCACGAACCCGACCTACATCCTGATGTTCAAGTCGCAGGACAAGGCTGCCCAGGCCACCGCCGCCCTGAAGTTCTTCGACTGGGCCTACGGCAATGGCGACAAGATGGCCGACGACCTCGACTACGTGCCGCTGCCCTCCAGCGTGAAGGAACTGGTGCGCAAGCAGTGGGCCGACCACATCAAGGACAGCGCCGGCAAGCCCGTCGCTTTCAAGTGACCCCTGGACGCGATTCTTGACACGAATGCGGGCCCGGCTTCGGCCGGGCCTTGCCACGTCCAGGCGTCCATCCCGCAGACCAGACCTTCGGAGGTTCCTTGGCAGCCATCCTTCCCGCCGACAGCAGCGCAGGCGCTGATCGAAGCGAACCTCGCACATCACCGATGAAACCCCAACCCCAGCGCCGCCGCGTCGCTCCCTGGGCCGACACGTTGTTTGCCGCCCTGTCGCAGGGTGCGGCCTGGCTGACGCTGGCGCTGATGGTGGGCATCATCGGCTCCCTCATCATCGGCGCGACGCCGGCGCTCAAGGCCTTCGGCCTGGGCTTCCTGACCAGCGCGGAATGGGACCCGGTGCAGGAGAAGTTCGGCGGCCTCGTGATGATCTACGGCACGCTGGCCAGTTCGTTCATCGCACTGGTCATCGCCGTGCCGGTCAGCTTCGGCATCGCCATGTTCCTGACCGAGCTCTCGCCCACCTGGCTCAAGCGACCACTTGGCATCGCCATCGAACTGCTGGCGGCCGTGCCCTCCATCGTCTACGGCATGTGGGGGCTGCTGGTCTTTGGCCCCATCCTTGCCACCTTCGTCCAGCAGCCACTGCAGGCCGTGCTGGGCGGCGTGCCGGTCCTGGGTTCGCTGGTGTCCGGCCCGCCGGTGGGCATCGGCATCCTGTCGGCCGGCATCATCCTGGCGATCATGATCATCCCGTTCATCGCTTCGGTGATGCGCGATGTGTTCGAAGTCACGCCGCCCATGCTGAAGGAGTCCGCCTACGGCCTCGGCGCGACGACCTGGGAGGTCGTCTCCCGCGTTGTGCTGCCATACACCAAGACCGGCGTCGTCGGCGGCATCATGCTGGGCTTGGGCCGCGCGCTGGGCGAGACGATGGCCGTCACCTTCGTCATCGGCAACATGAACCAGCTGAACTCGCTGTCGGTCTTCGAGGCCGCCAACAGCATCACGTCCACGCTGGCCAACGAATTCGCCGAAGCCGGCGAGGGCCTGCACCAGGCCTCGCTGATGTACCTCGGCCTCGTGCTGTTCCTCATCACCTTCGTCGTGCTGTCCATCTCCAAGCTGCTGCTGCTGCGCCTGAAGAAGAGTGAAGGAGCCCGCGCATGAGTTCCGCACTCGACGCTCGCCGCCTGGCGATGCACAACAAACGCAAGCGCATCAACGCCGTCGCGCTGACGCTGTCGCTGGGGGCGATGGCCTTCGGCGTGTTCTGGCTCATCTGGATACTGTTCGAGACCATCTATCTCGGCATCGGTGGTCTGAGCCTGGCCACCTTCACGCAGATGACACCGCCGCCGCAAGGTGAGGGCGGTGGTCTGGCAAACGCGCTGTTCGGCAGCTTGGTCATGGTGGGCCTGGCCACGCTGGTCGGTACACCGGTCGGCATCCTGGCCGGGGTCTATCTCGCCGAGTACGGCCAGAAGAACCTGCTGGGCAGCGTGGTGCGCTTCATCAACGACATCATGCTGTCCGCGCCATCCATCGTCGTGGGCCTGTTCGTTTACGCCCTCGTCGTGGCCAAGATGCACACGTTCTCGGGTCTGGCGGGTTCGCTAGCCCTGGCGCTGCTGGTCATCCCGGTCGTCATCCGCACGACGGAAAACATGCTCAGCCTCGTGCCCAACGCGTTGCGCGAAGCCGCCTACGCGCTGGGCACGCCCAAGTGGAAGGTCATCCTGGCCATCACGCTGAAGTCCGCCCGCGCCGGCGTGCTCACCGGCATCCTGCTGGCACTGGCCCGCGTGTCCGGCGAGACGGCGCCGCTGCTGTTCACGGCGCTGTCCAACCAGTTCTGGACCAGCGACATCGGCGCGCCGATGGCCAGTCTGCCCGTCACCATCTTCAAGTTCGCGATGAGCCCCTACGAAAACTGGCAGAAGCTGGCCTGGGCCGGCGTCTTCCTGATCACCGTCGGCGTGCTGCTGCTGAACATCCTCGCCCGCGTGCTCTTCAAGAACAAACACTAAGGACTCAACCATGGACGCCAAGATCGAAACGCCCGTGGGCGAACGCGCCAAGCTGTCGGTGCGCAACCTGAACTTCTTCTACGGCAGCTTCCATGCGCTGAAGAACATCAACCTTGATATCCCCGAGAAGAAGGTCACCGCCTTCATCGGTCCGTCGGGCTGTGGCAAGTCCACACTGCTGCGCACGCTCAACCGCATGTTCGAGCTCTACCCCGAGCAGCGCGCCGAAGGCGAGATCCTGCTGGACGGCGAGAACATCCTGCAGAGCAAGGACGACGTCTCGCTGATCCGCGCCAAGGTCGGCATGGTCTTCCAGAAGCCCACGCCGTTTCCGATGTCCATCTACGACAACATCGCCTTTGGCGTGAAGCTGTTCGAGACGCTGCCGCGCGTCGAGATGGATGAGCGTGTCGAATGGGCCCTGAAGAAGGCCGCTCTCTGGACCGAAGTGAAGGACAAGCTCAACCAGAGCGGCGCCGGCCTCTCTGGCGGTCAGCAGCAACGTCTGTGCATCGCGCGCGGCATCGCCATCAAGCCCGAGGTGCTGTTGCTCGACGAGCCGTGCTCGGCGCTGGACCCGATCTCCACCGGCAAGATCGAAGAACTCATCCACGAACTCAAGAGCGACTACACCGTCGCCATCGTGACCCACAACATGCAGCAGGCCGCGCGTTGCTCCGACTACACGGCCTACATGTACCTCGGCGACCTCATCGAGTTCGGCCCCACGGCCGAGCTCTTCATGAAGCCCAAGCGCAAGGACACCGAGGACTACATCACCGGCCGGTTCGGCTGATTGAGGAGAAAAGAATGGTTGACAAGCATCTCTCCACCCAATTCGACGCCGAACTCAGCGGCATCTCTACCCGCGTGCTTGAGATGGGCGGCCTCGTCGAGGCTCAGGTAGCCCAGGCCGTGCAGGCCCTCAGCGACTTCTCGGCCGAGTCCGCCGACGAAGTGCTGGCCCGCGAAGGCCGCGTGAACTCGATGGAAATCGAGATCGACCGCGATCTCTCCACCATCATCGCGCGCCGCCAGCCCACCGCCCGCGACCTGCGCCTGCTGATCGCCATCAGCAAGAGCATCGCCAACCTCGAGCGCGTCGGCGACGAGGCCGCGCGCATCGCCCGCACCGTGCAGCGCCTGGTGGCCAGCGGCGTTTCCAGCCGCATGCGTGTGCCGATGTCGGACCTGGCCTTCGAGGCCGAGCTCGCCACCGGCCAGCTGCGCAAGGCGCTAGACGCCTTCGCCCGCCTGGACGTCGAACGCGCGCTGGATGTGCTCAAGCATGACGACGAGATCGACAAGGAGTTCGACGGCCTGCTGCGCAAGCTCATCACCTACATGATGGAAGACCCGCGCACCATCTCGTCGTCCATCGACCTGGTGTTCGTCGCCAAGGCCATCGAGCGCGTGGGCGACCATGCCAAGAACCTGGCCGAGGTCATCATCTACGTGGTCAAGGGTCAGGACGTGCGTCACAACACGCCTGAAGCCGTCGAGACGATGGTGCGCTGATCATGAGTCGCATCCTTGTCGTCGAAGACGAATCGGCCATTGCCGAACTGATCTCCATCAACCTGCGTCACGCCGGCTTCGAGGTCACGCTGGCCGCCAGCGCCACTGCGGCGCAGTACGAGGTGGACCGCGTGCTGCCCGACCTGGTCGTGCTGGACTGGATGCTGCCCGGCCAGAGCGGCGTGGCGCTTGCCCGCCAGTGGCGCGGCGCGGCGCGCACGAAGGAGCTGCCCATCATCATGCTGACGGCGCGAGCCGACGAGGGCGACAAGATTGCCGGCCTCGATGCGGGTGCCGACGACTACGTCACCAAGCCGTTCTCGACCAACGAGCTGCTGGCCCGCATCCGCGCCGTGCTGCGCCGCAAGGCGCCTGAGGCGCTGGACAGCGCGGTCGAGGTCGGTCCGCTGCTGCTGGACCCGGGCACGCGCCGTGTCAGCCGCGAGGGTGTCGAGGTCAAGCTCGGCCCCACCGAGTTCCGCCTGCTGCACTTCTTGATGACGCACCCGGAGCGCGTGCACAGCCGCTCGCAGCTGCTGGATCGCGTCTGGGGCGACCACGTCTTCATCGAGGAGCGCACCATCGACGTCCACGTCAAGCGCCTGCGTGAGGCGCTGGAGCGCGTGCAATGCGCCCGCATGATCGAGACCGTCCGTGGTGCGGGTTACCGCCTGACCCAGCAAAGCAGCGCACTTTCGGCCTGAGGCGGTTCCCCAGCACATGACCTGGTTGTTGCCCCGACTGCTGATGGCCCTGGTGGCCGCGCTGCTCGGGTTTGTCATTGGAGCGGCGGTGCGTACCGCCACGGGTGTCGATGGCCTCGGTCTGGGCGTGGGCGTTGTTGTCGGCGTCATGCTGATGCTGCTCGTCGACGCCGTGCGCGGCTACCGGCTGCTGAGCTGGTTGCGCGGCAACCAGCTCGAGAACGCACCGCGCGACACCGGCCTGTGGGGCGAAGTCGGCTATCGCATCGAGCGCGCCGTGCGCGACCGCGATCGCGCCGTCGCGCGCGGGCAATTGGAGCTGGAGCAGTTCCTGTCGGCCATCGAGGCCTCGCCCAACGGCGTGCTGATGCTGGATGCGCAGGAGCAGATCGTCTGGTGCAACCGCGTCGCGGCCGATCACTTCTCGCTCGACCCGCAGCGCGACCTGCGCCAGCGCATCACCAACCTCGTGCGCGCGCCGTCCTTCGTCGCCTACCTGCAGGCGGGCCGCTACGCCGAGCCGCTCGTGCTGGGCAACAGCCGCGGCCCGGGCACGCTGTCCATCGTCGTTCGCGATTACGGCGAGGGCATGCGTCTCGTGCTGTCGCTGGACATCACCGAACGCCTGCGTGCCGAGGGCATGCGGCGCGACTTCGTCGCCAACGTCTCGCACGAGATCCGTACGCCGCTGACCGTGCTGTCCGGCTTCATCGAGACCATGCATTCGCTGCCGCTGACGACCGTGGAGCGCGAACGCGTGCTGGTGCTGATGAACCAGCAGACCCAGCGCATGCAGACGCTGGTCGCCGACCTGCTGACGCTGGCGCAGCTGGAAGGTAGCCCGCGCCCCGCGCCGGACCGCTGGGTGGGGCTGGACGGCCTGCTGCTGCGCATCGCTGCCGATGCCGAGGCGCTTTCGGCAGGGCGCCACCGGCTGTCGCTCAAGCCCGCCACCGGTGTCGAGCTGGCGGGCATCGAGAGCGAACTGCTCAGTGCCATCGCCAACCTTGTCACCAACGCCGTGCGCTACACACCCGACGGCGGCGACGTCGACGTGGCATGGCGGCTGCTGGAGGACGGCAGCGGCGAGCTGACCGTCATCGACAGCGGCCCGGGCATCGCGCGCGAGCACATCCCGCGGCTGACCGAACGCTTCTACCGCGTCGACGGCAGCCGTTCGCGGGAGACCGGCGGTACAGGCCTGGGGCTGTCCATCGTCAAGCACGTCATGCAGCGGCATGGAGGCGAGCTGATGATCCAGAGCGAGGTCGGCAAGGGCTCGCGTTTCCGTCTCGTCTTCCCGGCCGCGCGCGTGCGGCCTTCCAGCGACTCAGCCCTGGGCGACGAGGCCGCGTTCAGCGCGGCGGCGATCTCCGATCACTGACGCTTCAGCAGCACCAGCCCGGCGCTGCCGCTGCGGTCCGTCGGGCGCTTCACGTGGGCGATGACCTGCCAGCCACGTGGTGCTGGCTGGCCGGCCGCGATGACGGCATGGCTGCACGTCGTCGCGGCCAGCGAGCCCCGGCCCTCGACGCGCCAGCCGCCGTGCCATTCCAGCGCCGCCAGCGTCGGCAGGCTCTGGCCCGGTGCGGCCAGGCACGAGACCTCGGGCGGCATGCGCGCCTTGAGGCGCGAGACCAGCGGCGCCAGGCTGCGTGCGTAGTCCAGCGGCGGCAGCAGCAGGCTCATGACCAACAGCCAGCCCAGGGCCACGCCGCCGGCCGGCAGCGCCAGGCTCTTCCACAGCGCGTGGCGGTGGCGGGCCGTGCGCCAGCGCACGAGCGCCAGCCAGGCCGCCGTCGCAGCGAGCGCGAACACAAGTGCCAGCAGGCTGAACTCTGGCTCGAAGCCCTCGGCCAGCCGGCGCAGATTGGCCAGCGGGCGCTCCGGCCAGCCGGTGTGCATGGACAGGTAGTAGAGCCAGAAGAACAGCGCCGCGGCGCTGAAGAAGAACACCGAGAACCAGTCCACCGCGGCCGCGAAGCCCCGGCTCAGCGTCGGCAGCGCGAAGGCGGCGAGGATGGCCAGCGACGGCAGCGCCAGCAGCAGCGCGCGATCCGACCCGTCCATCGCGATGCAGGCCACCAGCGGTACCAGCAGCGCGATGGCGGGCACCGTGATGTGGCGGCGCAGCCCGTGCCGGCGCCAGCGCCACAGCGTCCACAGCGCCAACGGCCCGGCAGGCCAGCAGAACCAGGCCAGCAGGCTCAGCAGCGAGGTGACGTCCAGTCCCGGTTTCGCTCGCCAGGCCCAGCCGTCAAAGGCGTAGGCGGCCAGCACCGCCAGCGTCAGCGCGCCCAGCAGCCAGACGCGCTGGCCCTTGGCCTCGGGGTAGCTGGAGCGGTGGTTGAGCAGCACGCCCAGCAGGCCCAGCACGCAGGCCACCGTGGGGGCATCGCTGGCCGCGAGCACCGGCAGCGCCAGCAGCACGGCAACGCGGGACCGGCCGCGCCGGAACGGCGCCGCGGCCAGGCCATAGATGTAGACCGACACCGCCAGCAATTGCAGCAGCTCGGGCGTCGTCTCGTGGCCCAGTCGCAGCAGTCCCAGCGAGGCCATCAAGGCGAGCAGCGCGCCGTCGGCCAGTGCGCGGGCGTAGTCCACCGCATGCGCTTCGCCGCCGAAGGCGAACGCCACCGGCTGGGCCGCCTCCGTGCAGGCGAGGTGGAAGCAGGCGTACCAGGTGGCGATGAACACGCCGGCCAGCACCAGCACGTAGGGCAGGCGTGCGGCGACGGGCGCGTCCAGGAAGGGCAGGGCCTTGATGGCCAGCGCGCCCAGCCAGTAGGGCAGGGGGCCGCCCTCTGCCGGGATGCCGGCGATGGCCGGCTGCCACCAGGTGGCATGCCCCTTGGCGATGCTGACCATGAAGCCGAAGGCCGTCAGGTCGTCGTTGCGCCAGGGGTCGTGGCCGAAGATGCCGGGCAACAGGTAGGCCGCGCACAGCAGCAGCAGGGCCAGTCGCGGCAGGCGCTCGACGCCGCGTTCGGCGACGATGGCAGGGGTGGGCAGATTCACTCGTGCAGCTTCAATCAGGTCGGCCGGCATGATGCCGCAGTTCCGGCAGGGCAGCGTCAGGCGCAAATGACAAAGGGCAGCCAAAGCTGCCCTTGCATGCGAAGCGGCCTAAGCCGCTGCGAAGAATTACTTCTTGAGGTGCGCGAACTTGTTGCGGAACTTCTCGACACGGCCGCCGAGGTTGTCCACGCTCTTCTGCGTGCCCGTGTAGAAGGGGTGCGATTCGCTGGTGGTTTCCAGCTTCACCAGCGGCAGGGTCTTGCCGTCGAGCTCGATGGTTTCCTTGGTCTGGACGGTGGAACGCGTCACGAACTGGAAACCGTTGGACAGGTCGACGAAGACGACGTCGCGGTAGTTGGGGTGAATGCCTTCTTTCATGGGAACCTCTCGGCTTAGGTCGGGAGCCACGCCACGGGTTGTGACGCACTTTCCGGGTGTTCTGGGGCGGAAAACCCGCGATTCTAGCGGGCTTCCCTGCAGTTTGGCTAGTTTGGGGCTGAAGAGTTACCCGCCGCGCCGCATCATGTCGAAGAAGTCCAGGTTGTTCTTCGACGCCTTCATCTTGTCGAGGATGAACTCCATCGCCTCGATCTCGTCCATGTTGTAGAGCAGCTTCCGCAGAATCCAGCTCTTCTGCAGGATCTCGGGCTTGAGCAGCAGCTCTTCACGACGCGTGCCGGATTTGTTGATCAGGATGGACGGGTAGACGCGCTTCTCGGCCATGCGGCGATCCAGGTGGATTTCGCAGTTGCCGGTGCCCTTGAACTCTTCGTAGATGACCTGGTCCATCAGCGAGCCGGTGTCGATCAGCGCCGTGCCGATGATGGTCAGCGAGCCGCCTTCCTCGATATTGCGCGCCGCGCCAAAGAAGCGCTTGGGGCGCTGCAGTGCGTTGGCGTCCACACCGCCGGACATGACCTTGCCGGACGATGGCAGCACGTTGTTGTAGGCACGGGCCAGGCGGGTGATCGAGTCCAGCAGGATGATCACGTCCTTCTTCAACTCCACCAGGCGCTTGGCGCGTTCGATGACCATTTCCGCGACCTGCACGTGGCGGGCGGCGGGTTCGTCGAAGGTGGAGCTGATGACCTCGCCGCGCACGGTGCGCAGCATCTCGGTCACTTCCTCGGGGCGCTCGTCGACGAGCAGCACGATGAGGTGGCAGTCCGGCGCGTTGGCGACGAGAGCATGGGCGATGCTCTTCATCATCTCGGTCTTGCCGGTCTTGGGCTGGGCGACGATCAGCGCGCGCTGGCCTTTGCCGATGGGAGACGTCAGGTCGATGATGCGACCGGTGATGTTCTCCTCACCCTTGTAGCCTTCACGCTCGAGCTTGAACTGCTCCTTGGGGAACAAGGGCGTCAGGTTCTCGAACATGATCTTGTTCTTGCTCTCCTCGGGCGTCTGGCCGTTGACACGGTCGACCTTCACGAGCGCGAAGTAGCGTTCGCCGTCCTTGGGCACGCGCACTTCGCCTTCCACCAGGTCGCCGGTGTGCAGGTTGAAGCGGCGGATCTGGCTGGGCGACAGGTAGATGTCGTCCGTCGAGGCCATGAAGCTGGCTTCGATCGAGCGCAGGAAGCCGAAGCCGTCGGGCAGGACTTCGAGCACGCCATCGCCGAAGACCTGTTCGCCGGCCTTGGCGCGCTTCTTCATGATGGCGAACATCAGTTCCTGCTTGCGCAGGCGCGAGACGTTCTCGATCTCCAGCTCCTCGCCCATCTTGATGAGGGCGGAGACGTGAAGGGCTTTGAGTTCGGAAAGATGCATGGGTGAACACCCGTCAGGGGCCGCAGCGCCAGCCAAGGCGCAACGGCGATTCCACGGCCGCCCCGTGACCGGACCGAAGGGGCAATCGCTCCAACAGCGAGCGACGCGGATTCAGACGAAACAAGGTGGGGAGGGGAGCCGAGGCCACGCTGGCTGGATTCCGTCGGGAACCCGGGGCGTGTTGGCTTTGGCTGCTGCGGCGGGGAGCCGGGAGGCGCCAGGAGCGCCGCAGCAGTTGGCGCGATTATAGGTTCGCGTCGAGGAAGGCGGTCAACTGGGCCTTGGACAGGGCGCCGACCTTGGTGGCGGCGAGCTGGCCGTCCTTGAACAGCATCAGCGTCGGGATGCCGCGGATGCCGAACTTGGCCGGCACTTCACGGTTCTCGTCGACGTTCATCTTGGCGACCTGCAGCTTCTCGCCGTAGCCGGTGGCGACCTCGTCGAGGATGGGCGCGATCATCTTGCAGGGGCCGCACCACTCGGCCCAGTAGTCCACCAGCACGGGCTTGCCGGACTGGATCACGTCGGCGTCGAAGGACGCGTCGGAAACATGCTTGATCAATTCGCTGCTCATGGGAGGGTTCCTTGGCCTCAAAGGTGTGGCGGCCGCCGTTGGCGCCGTCCGAATAGGCAAAAATGATTGTGACATAGCCACTTTTGCCCGGACGGTCACAGGGGTGACCGAAGTGGCAGCAGACGTTAGGGCGGGAGGCCCGGATTGCAAGCCATGAACGTGGGCCTGGAGCCCGGGGAAGACATCGACGCGTTCTGGCGCCGGGTGGCCGCCACCTGCGCCGACTGGCTGGCCAGCCAGGGCCTGGCGTTGCGCGACGCCGTGCTGCTCCTGCCCTTCGCACAGCAGATTGCGCCCGCCCGGCGCGCATTTTCGGCCCGTGGCGGTTGGGCGCCGCTGATCACCACAACCAACAGCCTGGCCTCGTCGCTGGGCCCCAGCCGGTTGGCCGCGCCCGGGCAGATCAGCCAGGACGCCGCCATCGACGCCTTCACGGCCGAAGGCCTGCTGGCTGACCAGAGCTGGGCGCTGGCGCTGCGGGGGCGCGACGAAAAGGCCTACGTGGCCGCCCGTGCCCGGCTTGTCGAAACCGCCCACGCGCTGGCCCGCGGTGCGGCGCAGCGGGCGCCGCAGGCGCGGCAGGCCTTCTTCGAGGCTGCCCGTGCGCGGTTGCAACTGCAGGCCGGTGGCCCGGGTGATCTGGAGCGGGCGCTGGGCCTGGTGGCCGTGGCCTGGGTGGAGGCGGACGACCGCCGGCCGGCCACCGATGCGCTGTTCGGCCAGCGGCCCGGCGCCTGGCTGGTGCTGGAGGTCGGCGGCCCGGACCCGCTGGCTCATGCGCTGATGACGCGGGACGTGCCGGCGCTGCGGCTGCAGGCCGATGTGGATCTGGACACGGCCGTGCCCACCGGCGTCGATCTGCGGCTGGCCGCCAGCGCCGACTTCGAAGCCCTGGCCGAGCAGGCCGCCACGGCCGTGTTGCAGCACCTGAACGCCGGCCGCGCGCCGGTGGCGCTGCTGGCGCAGGACCGCGTCGTCGTGCGCCGTGTGCGCACGCTGCTGATGCGCCAACGCGTGCCGATGCAGGACGAGACCGGCTGGACGCTGGCCACCACGCCCGCCGCCGCGGCGCTGATGGCCTTGCTGCGCGCGCTGCTGGCCCAGCCCGTGCTGGATGACTGGCTGGCCTGGCTGAAGTCGCCGCTGGGCGCCGCCTGGGATGCCGCCGCGCTGCGCGAGCTGGAGGCGCTGTGCCGCCGCAAGGGCTGGCGCCAGACCGGCCCGCTGGACGCACTCGCCCTGCCGCTGTGGCGCGAGATCCGCGATGCCACCGCGCCGCTGGCCGGTGGCGGCGCGCGCAAGCTGGGTGGTTGGCTGGCCGACCTGGGCCGCGTGCTGCGACGCCTCGGGCCATTGGCCGGCGTGGAAGGCGGCGAGCCGCTGCTGGATGCGCTGTGGATCAGCCGCAACCCGTGGGAGGGCAGTGCGCACGAGCAGGTCATCGGCGCGACGCGGCTGCGGCCCGACGAGTTTCTGGCCTGGGTGGACGCGACGCTGGAAGGCGCCCAGTTCAGCCCGCAGGAGGATGCGCAGGCAGCAGTCATCATCACGCCGATGGCGCGCGCGCTGCTACGGCCCTTCGGTGCCGCCGTGCTGCCGGGCGTGGACGCTGCGACGCTGGCTGCCTCGCCGCCGCGCAACGGCGTGCTGTCGGATGCTGACGCGCAGGCGCTGGGCCTGCCGCACATGGCCGCGCAGCGCGAGGCGCAGGCCTGGGCTTTCGCGCAGCTGCTGCGCCTGCCGGCCGTCACGCTGCTGCGCTGCAGCCACGCCGGTGCCGAGCCGCTGCCGCCCAGCCCGCTGCTTGAGCGCCTCGAAGCCGCCTGGGGCCACACGCTGCCGGCCTGGCAGGACGAACGCGCCGCGGCGGTGCTGGCCCACACGCCCACACCGCGGCGTGCAGCCGTTCCGGCATGCCTGCCGGCGGCCTTGAGTGCCAGCAGCATCGAGGCGCTGCGCAACTGCCCCTACCAGTTCTTCAGCCGCAGCCTGCTGGGCCTGCGCGAGCCCGACGAGCTGGAGGTCGAGCTGGACAAGCGCGACTACGGCACCTGGCTGCACGACGTCCTCAAGCGTTTCCACGAGCAGCGCAGCGGTGATGATCTCGCCGACCTGCGCGCTGCCGCCGACACCGAGGGCGAACGCCTGGACGCGGCCGACTTCCTGCCTTACCGCGCCGCCTTCGAGCGTGTGCTGCCGCGCTACGTGAGCTGGCTGGCCGAGACCGAGGCCCGTGGCCAGCGCTTCGAGGCCGGTGAGGTCGACAAGCGCTGCCAGCCCTTCGACGGCGTGCTGGCCGGGCTGGTGCTGCAGGGGCGTCTCGACCGCATCGACGCCACGCGCGACGGCCCGCTGCTGCTGGACTACAAGACCGGCCGTGCTGCTGAACTGAAGGACAAGCTCAAGGCGCCGCTGGAGGACACGCAGCTGGCCGTCTACGCGCTGCTGATGGACGCCGCCCCGGCGTTGCAGGCCGCCTACCTCGCGCTGGACGAGCCGGACGCGCTGAAGCTGGTGCCGCACGAGGCCGTCAGCGAGACGGCTCTCGCCTTGCGCGACGGCCTGCAGGCCGACCTCACTGAGGTGCTGGGCGGCGCCGCGCTGCCGGCGCTGGGCGAAGGCCGCGTCTGCGACTACTGCGAAGCGCGCGGCCTGTGCCGCAAGGATGACTGGGCATGACAAGCGACTTCGCCTACTACGCCGATGGCCGGCTGATCCCCCGCGAGCGCTTCTACGCCATCGCCTGCGACCCGGCGCGCAGCAGCATCGTCGAGGCCTGCGCCGGCGCCGGCAAGACGTGGATGCTGGTGTCGCGCATCCTGCGTGCGCTGCTGGCCGGCGCCGAGCCGCAGCAGATCGTCGCCATCACGTTCACGCGCAAGGCCGCGGGCGAGATGCGCGAGCGGCTGTCCGAATGGCTGGCCGGCTTCGCCGCGGCCGACGAGGCCGCGCAACGCCAGGCGCTGGTGGACCGCGGCCTGGAAGCCGCCGAGGCCGAGCGTCTGCGCCCGCGGCTGGCCACGCTGCAGGCCGAGTTGCTGCGCGGCGGGCGTGGCGTGGAGGTGCGCACCTTCCATGGCTGGTTCTCTCAGTTGCTGCGCGCCGCGCCGATGAGCCTGCTGGCCGAGCTGGGCATCTCCCCGGAGCTGCAGCTCATCGAGGACGAGGCGGAGCTGATGCCGCAGCTGTGGCGGCGCTTCCACGCCGCGGTGCTGGGTGATGCCGACCTGCTGGCCGACTTCCAGGCGCTGACGTTGACGCGCGGCCGGCACAACCTGCGCGAATGGCTGGTGGCCGGCTTCTCCAAGCGTGTGGAGTTGGGCCTTGCCGACGCGACCGGAGTGCTGGCCGCCAGCCTTTTGCCGCCAAAGCACGACCCGGTAGAGCGCTTCGAGCAGCTGGCGCCGTCGCTG
The DNA here is from genome assembly GCF_043555985.1 of Pelomonas candidula. Classification (NCBI taxonomy): domain Bacteria; kingdom Pseudomonadati; phylum Pseudomonadota; class Betaproteobacteria; order Burkholderiales; family Sphaerotilaceae; genus Roseateles; species Pelomonas candidula. Next base: position 254,382 of record NZ_JBIGIC010000011.1, read on the forward strand.
GTGGCGCTGGCCCGTGAGCTGGGGCAGGGCGGTGCCAAGGCGCAGACGGCTGCTGCGGCGCTGGTGGACGCCGGCAACTTCGACGAGGTCTGGGCTGCGCTGTTCACCGCCACCGGCACGTCGCGCAAGCTGGACAAGGCCAGCGACGCGCTGCCGTCGCTGCGCGCCATGGTCACCGAGCTCGAAGCGCTGCGCGCCGACTTCGACCAGCTGGCCGCTGCCGAGCAGCATGCCCGCATGTGCCGGCTGGCCCGCGTGCTGGTCGCCGAGTTCGAGGCGCTCAAGCGAGGCCGCGGCCTCGTCGACATGAACGACCTGGAGCGCGGCGCGCTGGCGCTGCTGGCGCGGCCCGAGCTGGCCGGCTGGGTGCAGCAGCGGCTGGACGCGCAGGTGCGCCACCTGCTCATCGACGAGTTCCAGGACACCAGCCCGCTGCAGTGGCAGGCCCTGCACGGCTGGCTGCAGGCCTATGCCGGCGCGGGCGGTGGCGCGCAGATCAGCGTCTTCATCGTCGGCGACCCCAAGCAGAGCATCTACCGCTTCCGCCGCGCCGAGCCGCGCGTCTTCATCGCCGCGCGCGAGTTCGTGCTGGGCGGGCTGGCCGGCGTCAGCCTGGCCTGCGACCACACGCGGCGCAACGCGCCCGAGGTGCTGGCCGCCGTGAACGGGGCGCTGGACGGCGTGCTGGAAGGCTTTCGCCCCCACACCACCGAGGGCGCGCCGGGCAGCGATGCGCTGGCCGGCCTGTGGCTGCTGGACGGCCCGCCCGGCGAAAAGACGGAGCGCGAGGTCGACCCGCTGGCCTGGCGCGCCAGCCTGATCGAGCCGCGCCACGAGCCCGAGTTCGAACGCCGCGCCGCCGAGGCCCAACGCGTGGCGGCCTGCATCGCCGGCTTGCTGGCCGCGCGGCCCGACCTGGGCCCCGAGGACATCTTTGTGCTGGCGCGCAAGCGCGAGCCGCTGCGTCAGCTGAGCGCAGCACTCACCGCTGCGGGCATCCCGCATGCCGCGCCCGAGGAGACGCCGCTCGCCGACGCGCCCGCCGTGCGCGACCTGCTTGCGGTGCTGGACGTGCTGGCCTCGCCCGGCCACGACCATTCGCTGGCCCAGGCGCTGGCCAGCCCGCTGTTCGGCATCGCCGACGACGAACTGCTGCGCATCGCCCGGGCTGCAGGCCGCGTGGCCTATCTGGACATGCCCGCCGCCGCCCAGCACCTGCCGTGGTGGGAGGCCGTGCAGGCCTTGCCCGAACCCAGCCTGGCGCTGGCACGTGCACGCGGCCTGCTGGCCGGCTGGCGCGAGGCCGCCTCACTGAGCACGCCGCACGAGCTTCTGGATCGCATCGTCCACGAGGGCGAGCTGCTGCCGCGTCTGCTGGCTGCCAGCCCGCCCACCGAGGCGGCGGCGCGCGTGCAGAGCGTGCAGGCGCTGCTGCGCGCCGCGCTGGACCTGGACGGCGGTCGCTATGCCCAGCTCTACGGCTTCGTGCGGGCGCTGCGCAGCCGGCCGCTGACCTGGGGCCAGGCCACCGGCGAGGCCGGCGTGCAACTGCTGACCATCCACGGTGCCAAGGGGCTGGAGGCCGAGGTCGTCGTGCTGCTGGATGCCGACGCTGCGCCGCCCAAGGCCGAGACCTACGGCCTGCTGCTGGACTGGCCGGTGGACCTACCGGCACCGCGCCAGGCGGCCTTCTTCGGCTCCGAGGCCAAGCCGCCGCCGTCGCTGGCCGGTCTCGTCGCGCAGGAACAGGCCGCCCGCGAGCGCGAGGAGTTCAACGCGCTCTACGTGGCACTGACGCGTGCGCGCCGCATGCTCATCGTCAGCCGCACACCGGCCAAAAGGCCGCAGGCCAGCTGGTGGGCGCGGCTCTCGCCGCTGGGCCAGCCCTGGCCGCTGGCGCTGAAGGATGGCGCGGCGGCCGAGGCGCCCGCGCCGCGTTGGTGGCCGCTGCCGGCCTGGCAGGGGCAGCGTGTGGAGCTGCCGGCCCGCGCGGCCGACAACGCGCGGGCCGCCCAGGTGGGCGAGGCGCTGCACCGGGCCCTGGAATGGGCCAGCCAGCCGGGCCAGACCCAGCCGCTGGACGTGCTGCTGGCCGGCAGCGGCCAGGCCTTCGGGCTGGACGCCGCCGGCCGCCAGCAACTGGAGCGCAGCGTGCGCGCCATCCTGGCCAGCCCCGAGGCCGGGCCCTTCTTCGATCCGGCCGAGCTGCTATGGGCCGGCAACGAGGTGGCCGTGGCACTGGACGGCGGCGAAGGCCGCATCGACCGCCTCGTGCAGTATCGCGACGGCTGCTGGTGGGTGCTGGACTACAAGCTGGGCCTGTCACCCGAGGCCGTGCAGACCTATCACCAACAGCTGCGCGGCTACGTGGCGGCGGTGCAGGCACTGCAGCCTGGCGAGCCCGTGAAAGCCGCGTTGATCAGCGGCGAGGGCAGGGTCGTGTTTGTCGCATAGAATGGCGGGCTTGATCGGGGCGTAGCGCAGCCTGGTAGCGCATCTGCTTTGGGAGCAGAGGGTCGCGAGTTCGAATCCCGCCGCCCCGACCAAATTTTTCCTCAGAAATCAACGGGTTGCAGCTGCATGGCTGTAGCCCGTTTTCCTTTCCGAGTCCGAGTTTTGGTCTTTGGGGACAACCGCGGACTCGACGGGCTTTGCGCTGTGGTGAAAGCCGGCCATTGGGCTCCCGCGACGCTGGCTGTGGGGCAGAGCAGACAAAAGGGCGCCCGAGGTACCCCGCCTGCAGACTGAGCGGTTCGGACTTGGACTGATGCATGCCTGTGCAGGGGCGAGCACTGCAGTTCTTGAGGACAACTGGCGCCAGCAGGGCAGCGTGGACTGCAGTTTTGCCACCGACTGCGTAGTCGACGACCCGCGCGTGCCAGGCGAAATTTTGGAAGTGCTGGCGCAAGGTGGGCCCCGGCCGGTCCGCAGCCGGGCGCGTGACGGTCACAGGCGCTTGCGGACGAGACGCTTGATCAAGGGGGGGCTTCCGGTGCCGGGGGCCGTCTCGAGTTCGAGCTCGAACCGGCAGCATTCGCCGGCCGGCGTGATGACGGTCAGGTCGTCGAGCGACGCAGCGACCGCCATGCGGTGGCGCGCAATCGCCTCCCCTTCGTCCCTGGGCGGCAGCTTGCCGATCAGCTGCGCCACTTCAATGGGGCCGTGCGCTTCACCCAGGTCGGCGCCGGTGATCCAGTCGCCGTCGGGATGGATCAGGCTTGCAGCGGTGTGCGCATCTCGCCGGTCCACCGCGTCGAGAAAGCGCATCAGCAGTGATCGGGCAGACCCTCTCGGCGCATAGGCTGTGTGCAGCAGGGCCTGCGCCGCGACACCGTTGGCCTCCCCGATGGCTTCCGCGTAAAGCGCCTGGACGGACAGGTTCTCATGCGATCGGCGGCGCGGCGCGGCGCCGTCGAGGGTGTAGATCGCCTGTGCGCGCTTGGTCAGGATGTCCCGGTCCTGAGACTTGGGCTCGCCGCCGCCGCCGAGGCAGCCGCCCGGGCAGGCCATCACCTCGATGGCGACGTACTCGGTCCGCCAGCCCTCCGTCTGCAGGAGGCGCTGTGCGACCGCAATGCCGTTGCAAACCGCGACGCGTCCCATGCCTGGCACGTCGGTGGTCTTGATGCCTTCGTCGACGCCACGCAGTTGATGCCATTCCAGGGGCAGCGTGCGGTCGCCCCGGACGATGAATGACGCTGTGCGGACCAGGGCTTCCATGACGCCGCCGGACGCGCCGAAGATCTGACCGGCGCCGGTGCTCTCGCCCAGCGGGTCGTCGAAGCGTCCGTCGTCGTCGAGCGCTCCGAATGCGATGTCGCGCGCCCGGATCATCCTGGCGAGCTCCCTTGTCGTCAGTACCAGGTCCACGTCGCCCGACATGCCAGGTCTCAGCGCTTCGTCCTTCTTGGCGGTGCAGGGCATGATGCCGACGACGAATGCCTGTGTCGGCCGGCCGGCTGTCGCGGCTAGCGTGCGCGCGAACGGCCCGCGTTTCGTCAGCGACCCGAGGATCTGTTGCGGGGAGCGTGTGTCGCTGAGATGCACCAGCAGGTCCGGACGGTTGATCTCGACCCAGTTCACCCACGCAGGACAGCACGACGTCAACAGCGGCAGCTGCCGTCCGTCCATGAGGCGGCCGAGCAATTCGGCGCTCTCCTCCATGATGGTCACGTCGGCGCCGAAGTTCACGTCGAAGACCTGCTTGAAACCCAAGGCCCGCAGCGCATTGATCAATCGACCGGTGCTGATGGTCCCGGGCTTGAAGCCGAACTCCTCGCCGATGGCGATGCGTGTAGCGGGGGCGACCATTGCAACGGCCATGTGCTGGCGGGAGTCCAGGACTTCAAGCGCCGCATGCCAGGCGGGGGCCTCGACCAGCGCGCCGACCGGACACACCAGGGTGCACTGGCCGCAGGAAATGCAACGCGTTTCGGCCAGCGGCTGATCAAAAACCGTCACCGGTGCGCGATCGCCGGCGCGCCCGGCGAAGCCGATCACGTGCTGCTCCTGGCCTGGACTGCCGCAAACCTGTGCGCACAGGCCACATTCGATGCACTTGGACAGGTCGCGCCAGATGCTCGGTGAGGTGTGGTCCGTGACGAGGTGTGCGCCGGGGCCAGGCAAGACTGCGGGCACGTGGGGCCAGCGGCTTTCCCATTGATGTTCATGGACAAGGGATTGCAGCCGGCACGCCCCATTCACCTCGCAGTGCATGCAGCTGTCGGGATGCCTCGCGAGCAGCCATTCGGCATTCGCTTGCCGGAAGGTCCGCACCACGCCGCTTTCCGTCTCGACGATGTCGCCTTGCTTGGCGGCCGTCGCGCAGGAGGGCTGCAGGCGCTGTGTGCCCTCGACCTCCACGACGCACATGCGGCAGACGGCAAGCGGCGGCAACCTGGGGTGGTGGCACAGGGTGGGGACGTGCACGCCGGCCTTGCGGGCGGCGGTGAGCAGCGTCGCGCCATCGTCGACCTCGACCTGCAAACCGTTGACTTTCAGCTGGATCATCAAGTCCCTCGCCCTGGCAGGACAGCCTGCTTCGCGCAAACCTTTCCTTCGGCATGCCGGGTCTGCGCGCCTGCGCCGCGACCCGAGTGGCATTCGGCAGCCCAATGCTGTTCGGCGCATGGGGGGTGATGCCTTTCAACCGGACGAGATTCGCGGCGGACCAATCTACAACTCATCGGGCCTTCTGCCTTGCGAAGTCGCAAGCTGGGAAGTTCACGTTGACCTGCCCTCAATGCCCGTACCAGTCGTTTTGAGAAGTTCGCTGGGTTGAAGGAGATTACTGCTGGGTGTGCAGCGGCGCCAGCACGGCGCCGCCGGTTGTTTGATGATTCAGGCCGGCGATGCGGCTGAAGCTGCGGTCGGAGAGTCGGGGCGTGCCCACGGCGTGTTGCTCAGGCCGCCAACGCCATCTGGCTGGCTTCGCACAGAGCGGCCATCTCGCCGATGTCGAAGGCGCGCTCCGGGGCCAGCAGCACGACGAAGCGCTCGCCGCGCTTGCCCATGCCGGCGATGAAATCGCGCCGCGTCGCGCCGCCGAACTGCGGCGGCGGTTCGATCTGCGACGGCTCCAGCGAGATCACCTCGCTGACGGCGTCCACCATCAGCCCGAGTTCCGCGCGCTCGCCATCCCGCACCGAGTCGACGATGACGAAGCAGGTCTTTTTGCTGATCGTGGCCGGCGGGCGGCCGAAGCGGGCTTGCAGGTCGATGACGGGCACGACCGCACCGCGCAGGTTGATGACGCCGCGCACGAAGTCGGGCATCAGCGGCACGGGCGTGACTGTGCCGTGCTGGATGATCTCGCGCACAGTGCGGATGTCGATGGCAAAGGCCTCGCCGTCGACCGTGAAGCTGAGGAACTGTTGCGCCGTGCCGGTGGCGTCGGTCGTCGGGGTGCTCATGGTCGAGACTCCTGCGTCAGAAGGGGCGGAAATTGCCGTGGGTGCCGGTGGCCAGCGGGCGCGCCTGGCCCACGCCGCGGGTGCCGCGCATCGGCGAGTGGGGCGCGCGGCGCTCGACGAAACCCGTCTGCTCAGGATGCCCCTGCGCCGGGCGCCGGCCCGCCTCGACCTCGGTGTTGAAGAAGGCCACCGACTGCTGCAGTTGCGTGGCCTGGCTGGACAGCTCCTCGGAGGTTGCGGCCAGTTCCTCGGAGGCACTGGCGTTCTGCTGCGTGGCCTTGCTGAGCTGGCCCATGGCGCCACCGATCTGGGTGACAGACTGGCTCTGCTCCTGTGACGCTGCAGAGATCTCCTGCACGAGCTCGCTGGTCTTCTGGATGCTGGGCACGATCTCGTCGAGCAGCTTGCCGGCGCGCTCGGCGGTGTTGACGCTGTTGCTGGCGAGGTCGCCGATCTCCTTGGCGGCCTCCTGGCTACGCTCGGCGAGCTTGCGCACTTCAGCGGCGACGACGGCGAAGCCCTTGCCATGCTCGCCGGCACGGGCAGCCTCGATGGCGGCGTTCAGGGCCAGCAGGTTGGTCTGGTAGGCGATGTCGTCGACGATGCTGATCTTCTGGGCGATCTGCTTCATCGCGGTGACGGTCTGCGTGACGGCGATGCCACCGTCAGTGGCTTCCTTGCTGGCCTTGGTGGCCATGCTGTCGGTTACGCGGGCGTTGTCGCTGTTCTGGCTGATGCTGGCCGAGATCATGTCGACGGAGGCCGTCGTCTGCTCGACCGACGAGGCCTGCTCGCTGGCGGCCTGGGACAGGCTCTGCGCGGTGGCGCTGACCTGGCTGGCTGCGCCGCTGAGCGCATCCGCTGCGCTGCGCACCTCCTCGATGATGGCCGCCAGCTTGTCGCTTGTGCGATTGGCGTCGTCGCGGAGCTGGCCGAACACGCCCGAATAGTCACCAGTGATGCGCTGGGACAGGTCGCCTTCGGAAAGCGCCGACAGCACGCGGCTCACGTCGCCGAAGACGACAGTCGTCGTCTCGAGGAGCGTGTTCACACCCTCGCACAGCCGCGACACGAGCCCGGACTTGCCTGTCGTCGGGATGCGCTGCGTCATGTCGCCGTTGCGTGCTGCCGCAGCCACCTGTTCCGCCTCCTCGACGGCTTGCTCCAGTGCGCGGGTGGAAGCCACCTGGGCGCTCACGTCGGTCGCAATCTTGACGATCTTGACGACACGGCCCATCTCGTCCTTGACCGGCGCGTACACGGCCTGAATCCAGACATCCTGGCCTGACTTGTTGAGGCGACGGAAGAGGTCGTTCTGTGCTTGGCCGGCATTGAGGTCGCGCCAGAACTGGGCGTATTCCGGGCTCGAAGCCAGCGTCGGGTCGCAGAACATGCGGTGATGCCGGCCCTTGACCTCGTCCAGGATGTAGCCAAGCGTGCGCAGGAAGTTGTCGTTGGCGTGCAGGACATGGCCGGTCAGATCGAATTCGATGTAGGCATAGCTGGCATCGATGGCGGCCAGGATGCCGCGGGCGTTCTGGCGCTCGATCTCCTGCTCGGTGATGTCGTAGCGCACACCGAGGTATTTCATCGGCTTGCCGTTGTCGCCCAGGATGGGGGCGATGACGGCGTCCACGTAGTAGGGGGTGCCGTCCTTGGCGCGGTTCTTCACGATGCCGCGGAAGATGTCCCCGCGGCCGATGGTGGACCACATCTGCTTGAACACCTCCTTGGGCATGTCGGGGTGCCGCGTGGTGTTGTGGCCGTGGCCGATCAGCTCGCTGCGGCTGTACTTGGACACCTCCAGGAACTTCTCGTTGACACAGAGGATGTCGCCCTTCTTGTCCGCCTCCGAGACGATGCTCGTGATGTTCATGATGTCGGTGCGGACCTTGAGTTCGGCTTCTACGTCGTGCAGCCGGGCCTCGGCTTCGGCGCGGGCGGTCTCGGCTGCCTGCCGGGCAGCCTCGGCGGCGTCCAGCGCCTTGCCGGCGATCAGGCGGGTGATCCAGGAGGGCTTGTTCATGGTGGATGTCCTTCTTTGCAGGCGATCTGCGTTGATGCCGCTTCAAGCGGTGAAGCGTTCCGGAGCGAGTTCGTTGGCGTGGCGGCGCCCCGGGAGTTCAGCCGCCAAATGGCTGAGGGCGGCGATGTCGAAGATCAGCGCCACCTCGCCGTTGCCGAGGATGGAAGAGCCGGCCATGCCGCGCAGGCTGCGGAAGAGGCGGCCTAGCGGCTTGATAACCGTCTGGTGCTGGCCCAGCAGCGCGTCCACGAGCACGCCGAAGCGGCTGTGGCCGGCCTTGAGCACGACGATGCTGCCGCGAACGGCCTGCGGGCCGTCGATGGCGTAGAGCGTGCGCAGGCTGACGACGGGCAGCACCTGCCCGCGCAGCTCGACGACACCGCGGCCGCGCGGGTCCAGCACGGCCTCGCCGGCGCGGCCTTCGATGACCTCGACGACGGCGTCCAGCGGAAAGATGAAGCGCGACGTGCCGACGCCGATGAGGAAGCCGTCAATGATGGCCAGCGTCAGCGGCAGCCTGATCTCGATGGTCGAGCCCTGGCCCTCCACGCTATCGAGCAGGACGCTGCCGCGCAGCGCCTCGATGTTGCTGCGCACGACGTCCATGCCGACGCCGCGGCCGCTGAGGTTGGTGACGGCCTCGGCTGTGGAGAAGCCTGGCTCGAAGATCAGTTGCAGGATGGCGTTGTCGTCCGGCACGGTGCCGCGCTCGAGCAAGCCGCGCTCCCACGCCCGCTCCAGCACCTTGCGGCGCTGGATGCCGCGGCCGTCGTCGTCGATGCGGATGACGATGCTGCCGGCCTCGTGGTGGGCCGACAGCGTGAGACGGCCCTGCGGCGGCTTGCCAGCCGCTTCGCGCTGTGCCGGCGTTTCCACGCCGTGGTCCAGGCCGTTGCGCACCAGGTGCATCAGCGGGTCGGCGATGCGCTCAACGACGCTCTTGTCCAGCTCGGTGTCGCCGCCGATGATTTCCAGCTGCACGGACTTGCCCAGCTCGGCGGCGGTGTCGCGCACGACGCGGCGAAAGCGCGCGAAGGTCTCGCCGATGGGCACCATGCGCAGCTGCAGCGTGCTGTTGCGGATCTCCTCGATGAGGTGGCTGATCTGGCCGTTGGCCTCGATGAGCTGGCGCTGCTGGGTCTGGCGGGCGAGCAGTTCCGCCCCGGCGCCGGCGATGACGAGCTCGCCCAGCAGGTTGATGACGGCGTCCAGACGGTGGGCCTGCACGCGGATGAAGCGCTGGTCCTCGCCGCCAGCCGCGGCCGGGGCGGTGGTGTCGCTGCGGCGCTGTTCACGCTGCTTGCGCAGCGCGGCGTCCACCACCTGCGGCGCGAGCCCGGTCTGCTCGGTCAGCAGCTGGCCGGGCAGGGCCGGCGCGCCCACGGCATCGGTGGCCTGCTGGCTACGAAGCCCCTGCTGCAGCTGCGCGGGGCTGACGGCGCCCGCGGCGACGAGGATCTCGCCCAGGCGCGGATTGCCGGGCATGGCGTCGATCATGTCGGCGAACTGGGCAGCCGTGGCTCCCGGGTTGAGCACGTGGAGCTGGCAGTCCTCGCGCACGAAGCTGAAGGCGTCCTCGATCTGCTCGCGGCTGGCTTCCGAGACCAGGCTGAAGATGAAGGCCAGGTGGCAGCTCTCGGGGTCGAGTTCGTCCAGCGCCGGCACGCCGCCGACGTCGCAGATCATGTGCGGCACGTCGCCCAGGCCGCGCACGTAGTTCAGCACCGCCAGCGGGTCCATGCCGTTGCGGAAGACGTCGCGGCCGAAGGCGATCGAGACATGCCATGGGTGCTGTGTCGACGTGGCCGCGCGGGCCGGGGCGGGCGGCGCGGCCTCGCAGACCGGGGCGCTGATGCCGGCGGCGGCCTGCAGCTCGGCGACGAGGCCGTTGCGCTGGTCTGCCGCCACCGCGTCGGCGGGCAGGCCGCCTGCCTCGGCGACGAGGGCGCGGATCTGGTCGTTGCAGCGCAGCAGCAGTGTGCTCAGGGCGGGCGTCAGCACGACCTGGCCCTCGCGCAGCCGCTGCAGCAGCGTCTCGACGTGATGGGTGAAGCCGACGATGTCGTCCAGTCCGAACAGCCCGGCCGAGCCCTTGACGGTGTGGGCGCAGCGGAAGAGGGCATTCAGCAGCTCGGCGTCGTCGGGCTCGTCTTCCAGTTGCAGCAACAGGGCTTCCAGACCTTCGATCTGCTCCTCGGCTTCGCTGAGGAAGGCGGGCAGGGCTTCGGCGATGAAATCGGCATCGGTGCTCATGCGGCCTCCGCAGGCGATGGGGTCTGGAGATCGCCCAGCCAGGTGGCCAGGCCAAGCGCCGCGCAGGCCTCGCGCAGCGGGAGGCTGGGGGCGCGCAGGCGCAGCGTGCAGCCGCGGGCAGCCAGGCAGCGCTGCAAGGCCAGCAGCAGCTGCACGCCGGCGCCGTCGACCTGGTCGACGCCCTGGCCGTCCGCCAGGGCCTCGGTGCCGGCCGAGGCGGCATCGCCCGCCCAGGCCAGCCACTGCGGATGCAGCTCGGCGGCGCTGTAGATGCTCAGTTCCGAGGGAAGGGGCAACGCGTCCATGCGGCCTCCACGTTCAGGGCAGCACCAGCTTGGACACGGCGTCCAGCAGCTGGGGCGGGTTGAAGGGCTTGACGATCCAGGCCTTGGCGCCTGCCTGGCGGCCACGGTTCTTGGCGTCCTCCTCGCCCTCGGTGGTCAGCATGACGACCGGGATGAAGCGGTGCCGCGGATGCTGCTTGACCTGCGTCACGAAGGTGATGCCGTCCATGTTGGGCATGTTCACGTCGCACACGATGAGGTGGACCTTGGGTACCTGGCCCAGCGCGTCGAGTGCGGCCACGCCGTCGCCGGCTTCCAGCACGTCATAGCCGGACCGGGTCAGGGCCAGGCGCACCACGGTGCGCAGCGAGGTCGAGTCATCGACGATGAGAATGGTCTTGGCCATGGGCATCCTCAGAAGAAGGTGGTCTCGGTGTGCTGGGCAGGGGTGGCCTGCACCGGGGCGCCGCGGGTGACGGCGCGTTGTTCGGCGGTCGTGTAGCCGGCCGCGAGCAGTTGTTGCCAGGAGGTCTCGTCGGGCGTCTCGCCGCTGGCGGCGGCTTGCCGTAAGGAGGCGCTGGCCTGGGTTATGGAGTCGCGCAGCTGGTCCAGGATCTGGTGCACGCGGTCCTGGAACTGGAAGGACATCAGCAACTGCTCCACCTGCGACTTGACCCGTTCGCCCTGTGCGCTCTGCTCGGTACTGCGCTGCCGCAGTTCGGCCACCGTGGCATTGACCTGCGCGACGACCTGGCTGACGGTCTGTTCCGAGGCCTGGATGGCCTCGGTGTCCCGTGTGGCGGATTGCGTGGCCAGTTGCAGCGCCTGCTGCATGTGCCGATCGAACTCGCCGACCTGCACGCCGATGCGGCGGCCGGTCTCCCCCGATTCGGCCGACAGCCGCCGCACCTCCCCGGCCACGACGGCGAAGCCCCGCCCCGCCGTGCCAGCGCGTGCGGCTTCGATGGCAGCGTTGATGGACAACAGGTTGGTGTGGCGCGCGATGTTGGAGACGTCCTCGGCCATGGCGTGCAATTGGCCGGAGGACTCGCCCAGCGTGCGCACGGTGCTCAGGATCTCGTTGCGCGACTGCACGAAGCTGTTGAAGTGATCCAGCAGGCCGCGCAGCTGCGCGTCGCAGTCGGCCAGCACGACCAGGCGGCCTTGTCCTTCGGCGCTGCCGTCGGTCTGGCCGATCAGGCCGTCCAGTTGCTGGAGGATGTCGCCGAAGGCACCCAGCATCTGCTCGACCGCCTCCCGCAACTGCGTCTGGGCGGTGGCGACGTGCGTGCCCCAGGTGCGGGACGCCTCTTCCATGCAGTTGACGAGCACGGCGGACGGGGGCTGCGCGTCCGGGTCGGCAGCGCCCGTGGCGGTTGTGCTGCCCAACTGCCAGCCCGCGGCGGCGGCCAGCACCCACAGCACCCAGGCCGCCCTCATGCCACCGAAGGCCAGTGCCACGCCAGCCAGCAGCCACAGGCCCACCATGGCCGCCAGGCGCGCGCGGCGCCACGCTGCGGCGGACGCGCCGGTCGGCGTGACGGCGGTGCTAGTTGGCGAAAATGATGTTTCGATCATTTGTTGCGATTTTTTTACTGCGCAGGCGAAGTTGGTCGTGGATGGTTGGCGAGAGCAACGTCTTTTGAATCATTTATATCAATTTTGGCAAATCAAAGATCAAATGACCAGCACACGCAGACCGAGCGGCTGCGCTATTCGAGGTTTCTGCGCACAAGTTGGCAGGCCGGCACGTGCTGCCGTGCCTTCGGGGGAGGGGGGCGAGTTCAGGATGGCTTTGTTGCGCAAATCAATACGCGAAGGGCATAACCCCAGCCCCGGACGGCCTCATGCCAAGACGGTCACCGGCACGGTTGGGAGAGGTCGATCTGGCTGAAGCGGTTCAGCAACGCGACCCGGACATGCAACTCCGCCACCTGGCGATAAATCCTGGCGCTGACTCGTTCGCCCAGGCGCTTGCAAGCTTGAACGGCTTCATTGCATGGCTCCGATCCCGCGCTCGGCCTCTTCCAGAGGCTGGCGCGCCCGAGCTTGCCTCGATCCGTTGGCTTGGGGCCTGTGTACTCGCCCCCCCGGCGCTGACGACGCTCGCCGCATCCGTGCAGGTGCGGCTGATGTCCAGCTTCTTCGCCTTGTTGCACCACAGCTCGTAGACAGCGCGCAGCCGGAGCGCCGCCGCTGGCTTCTTGGCGGGTGGCAATGTGGAACTGTTCGGGCCAGCGAGGGAGCGGGGCAGGGCGACCTCAGAGGGTGTGTCGACTGGTTCGCCTTCGTCCCGCAGTTTGTGGGCCTTGCGTGGCTTCGCCATCGCCGTGGCGGACATGTAGAGCATGCGGCGACGCGCTAAAGGGTCGCCGAGGGCTTCGCTGTGTCCCTTCTTCCCGATGACGGAGACCAGTTCCTTCGGGACCGCGATGCGGAAGTAGTGGCGGCCACCTTTCGTGACCAGCTAGGGATCTTCTTGGGCAACTTCGTCACCGCTGGATACTCCCATCGGGCCGCTGGAGAGTGGCCCTTCTGGGAAGACGAATGGAACCAAGCCCTTGAATGACAAAGGCCCCAGAGGTGCGCTTTGATCCATAACCGTGCTGGAACGACGGACGCATATCTCGGTTTCCAGGGGACGCCAGCGTGCATCTCCTCGAGGGATTGTTCTCAACGCATATGTGGGCCGCAAAGTTCAGAGTTCGGACCGGGAGAAGTAGCCGCCAGCAAAGTAATGGGGCGTCTTTCTTGTAGTCCGCAAAGTTATGCGACCGGGTTGCCAGCGAGGGGTATGCCGTCAAGCAAATATGGGCCGCTTCAGCAGTTCGTGCCGAGCCGCGCCGTTCACTGATCGCGTGCGGCACATTCGCTGTCACACATTCGGCTGCACTCAGAACAGATGCCAACTTAGCTTGCCCTGCGAGGTCGCGATGAGCAGTCCTACGAGCAATGAGGCCGCGTGTTGACGCCGACTGAAATTTGACCCACCCGTGAGGGCCCTGCCGACCCAAATTTGACCCAGGTGTTCAACCTACCCTGCCCGAGATATCCACAGCTGGGCGGGGGTGTGAGGAGTGATCACCAT